>CALESQ010000046.1 GCA_937907455.1 uncultured Caldilineales bacterium | reverse complement strand
AATGGGCGGTCTGTGCAAATCGCAGACCGCCTGTTTCGTAGTCTAAACTCTAGAAATTACTGTGGCCGAAAGTGTTGGGGTGGGCAAGCGTGGCGGCTATTACGATCAGGCGGGTGTGATGCGTGACATGGTGCAGAACCATGCTTTGCAATTGCTGACGCTCACCGCCATGGAGCCGCCGGCGGCGCTCAACGCCACCGCATTGCGCAACGAAAAGGTGAAAGTGCTGGAAGCTATTCGCCCCATCATGCCTGCTGATACCCCCACGGTCAGCGTGCGCGCTCAATACCGCGGCCAGGATGGCTCCGGTTATCGTCAAGAGGAGGATGTAGACCCGCAGTCGCAGACGGCTACCTACGCGGCTTTGAAGTTGCTGATTGATAACTGGCGCTGGCAGGGTGTGCCCTTCTACATTCGTTCCGGCAAGATGCTCAAGACCAAAACCACTGAAATCAGCGTGCGCTTCAAGCGGGTGCCGCATCTGCTCTTTGCC
Source organism: uncultured Caldilineales bacterium (assembly GCA_937907455.1). GTDB lineage: Bacteria > Chloroflexota > Anaerolineae > JAAEKA01 > JAAEKA01 > JAAEKA01. Next base: position 9,634 of record CALESQ010000046.1, on the reverse strand, counting down.
AAAGACTACGAAGGTATCCGCCCTCCCAACAGCCTGAATATCTGCATTCAACCTGATGAAGGCATTCACCTCACCTTCAATACCAAACTACCGGGTGCAGGCATGCGCACGCAGACGGTAGACATGGACTTTCTCTACGACACCGACTTTGGCAGCAATCTGCCCGAAGCGTACGAACGCCTGCTGCTGGACACTCTGCAAGGGGATGCTTCGCTCTTTGCCCGCAGTGACGAAATCGAGCTGTCATGGCGTGTGGTAGATCCTGTGCTGGATGGCTGGCAGGCTGGCCTTGCGCCGCTGGCCGTCTACGAGCCGGGCAGTTGGGGGCCGGCCGAGGCGGATGAAATGTTGGCGCATGACGGCGCCGTATGGACAACCGGCTGCGCCCAGTAGGAGCTACGGATGGAACTCAGTCTTACTACACCTGCCTTGTTGTTTCCCGCCATTTCGCTGATTCTGCTGGCTTACACCAACCGCTTTCTCACACTGGCTAACCTGATCCGCGATCTGCATGCACGGTATCGGGCAAACCCCGACCAAATCCTGCTTTGGCAGTTGCGCAGCCTGCGCTATCGCGTCCAGCTCATCAAGCATATGCAGGGCTTTGGCGTGGGTAGCCTGTTGCTCTGCGTGATTTCGATGGGCTTGCTCTTTGTCGGCTGGAACACGCCAGGCGCGTTGGTGTTCGGCGTGGCCCTGCTGCTGATGATGATCTCGCTGGCGCTGTCGCTGCGCGAGATCCAGGTGTCGGTGGATGCGCTCAATATGCGCCTCAGCGACATTGAAGAGCTGGCACAACATCAGCGATAACAAAAGGCCGTTCTCTGAGTAAGTTCAGGGAACGGCCTTTTCGTTTATCGGATCGCGGACTCGGTCAGAGATTGGGAACCATCCCGCAGGGACCGGCCGCAGCAGTGGGCGTTAGCTCATCTGCCACGCAGCAGGCGAGCGGGTGAGGCTGCCCAGCAGCAGTTCCTTGGTAAAGATCATCTCGCGCGGCAGGCGATCATACAGCTTGATGAACAGCTCTTCGTGGCTGAGCAGCTCCTGTTTCCACAACTCGCGATCCACGTTCATAATCGCATTGAACTGTTCGCGGCTGAAATCCAGCCCTTCCCAGTTCAGCTCGTCGTAGCGCGGCATCAGGCCAATGGGGGTTTCCACTGCACCGGCGCGGCCATGAGCACGGTCCACAATCCACTGCAACACGCGCATGTTGTCACCAAAACCGGGCCAGGCGAAATTGCCGTCCTTATCGGTGCGGAACCAGTTCACGCTGAAGATGGGCAGCGGTTGCGGAATGTTGCGCCCAAAGCTCAACCAATGATCGAAGTAGTCGGCCATGTGGTAACCGGCAAAAGGCAGCATGGCGAAGGGGTCGCGGCGCACCACACCCATTTGGCCAAAGGCCGCGGCTGTGGTTTCTGATCCCATCGTGGCCGCTATGTACACGCCGTGCGTCCAGCTTGTCGCCTGCATGATCAGCGGCACGGTGGTGCTGCGACGACCGCCGAAGATAAAGGCAGCCAGCGGCACGCCCGCGGGATCCTCCCAGGCCGGATCAATCGCCGGGTTGTTGGCCGCGGGAGCAGTGAAGCGGGCGTTGGGATGCGCGGCCTTGCGCCCGCTGTCCGGCGTCCACTTTTTACCCTGCCAGTCAATTGCCTCCGCAGGCGGAGTCTTGGTCATGCCTTCCCACCACACATCGCCGTCGGGCGTTAGCGCCACGTTGGTGAAAATGGTGTCGCGACTGCACGCAATCATGGCGTTGGGGTTGGTTTTGGTAGAGGTGCCCGGCGCCACGCCAAAATAGCCTGCTTCTGGGTTGATGGCACGCAGTGTGCCGTCGGGTGCAGGTTTGATCCAGGCAATGTCATCACCTACGGTAGTGACTTTCCAACCGGCGAAAGCCGCCGGGGGAATCAGCATGGCAAAGTTGGTTTTGCCACAGGCGCTGGGGAAGGCTGCTGCCACATAGCTCTTCTCACCGTCAGGGCTTTCCACGCCCAAAATCAGCATGTGTTCGGCCAGCCAGCCTTCATCGTGTGCCATCACCGAGGCGATGCGCAGCGCCAGACATTTCTTGCCCAACAGCGCGTTGCCGCCATAACCACTCCCATACGACCAGATGGCTCGCTCCTCCGGGAAGTGCACAATATATTTCACCGTGGGATTGCACGGCCAGGACACATCTTGCTGGCCGGGTTCTAACGGCGCGCCTACCGTGTGCATTGAAGGCACAAACTCGCCGTTTTCGCCCAGCACGTCCAGCACCGCGCTGCCCATGCGGGTCATGATGCGCATGTTGGCAACTACATAAGGCGAATCGGTGATTTCAACACCAATCTGAGCGATGGACGAGCCGAGTGGCCCCATGCTGAACGGAATCACATACAGCGTGCGCCCCTTCATGCAGCCATCGAACAGCTTGTCCAGAATAGCGTGCATCTCCTGGGGGTCCATCCAGTTGTTGGTGGGGCCGGCATCCTGCTTGGTAGCGCTGCAAATATAGGTGCGGTCTTCCACGCGCGCCACATCACTGGGATCGGAAAAAGCCAGATAGGAATTGGGCCGCTTTTCCTGGTTGAGTTTGATAAAAGTGCCTGTTTTGACCATTAACTCGCACAACTCGTCGTATTCGGCCTGCGAGCCATCGCACCAACGCACCTGGTCTGGCTGGCAGACGGCTGCCATTTCTTCGACCCATGTACGCAACGCCGTATGTTTGAGATTACCCGGATGTTGAATCTTCATGACCAGCCTTCCTTTGAAAAGAGTGATGAAAAGGACAGCCCTGCTGTCCGGTTATGTGTTTAGGTCAAATGCAATACTAGTAAATTTTAGCACAAACCGTGAATAAGTGCAATTTTGCTCATGTCCTATGCAGGATGCTGCAATGCTGCCAGCACAGCCAGCACGTCTTCGGCTGTCACCTGCCCGAACAGCGCCACATCGCCAATGGCGCGCGGCAACACAAAACGCAGTCGCCCGTGGGCTCGTTTCTTGTCAGTTTGCATGGCAGCCAGCACGGCCTGCGGAGCAAAGCCAGGCGCGCGCACCGGCAGCCCCAGCCGAGCCAACGCGCTTTCTACCCGTGCGGGCAACTCGGCTGCGCACAGCTCTAGCCGCGCCGCCAGATATGCAGCCATCACCAGGCCGATGCTTACCGCCTCGCCGTGACGCAGGGTGTAGTGCGACAACGTTTCCAGAGCATGGCCGAAGGTATGCCCCAGGTTGAGCACCGCGCGGCGGCCCTGTTCAAAGGGGTCCTGTTGCACCACGGCAATCTTCACTTGCACGGCACGCGTCACCAGCTCTTCAAGCGTCAGTCGCGCGCTGCCCTCCACCACCTCGAACAGACCGGGGTCACCGATTATGCCGTGCTTGACAATCTCGGCCAGGCCGCTGCGGAACTCAGCCGATGGCAGGGTTTGCAGCGTTTCCACATCCAGCAGCACCAGGGCCGGTTGTTTGAACGCCCCCACCAGATTTTTACCCTGCGGCAAATCTACGCCGGTTTTGCCGCCCACGCTGGCATCTACCATAGCAAGCAGGCTGGTGGGAATCTGCACAAAGGGTACGCCGCGCAGATAGCTGGCCGCAGCAAAGCCCGCCACATCCCCCACCACACCGCCGCCCAGCGCCACAACAGGGCTGTGACGATCCAACTCAGCGGCCAGGAAGGCATCGTACAGCGTGGCCACCGTTTCCAGCGTTTTGTGCGCCTCGCCCGCGGGGATGGGCAGCAGCACGGGATCGAAGCCGCCGGCGCGCAAGCTGCTCATCAGTCTTTCGCCGTGGGCCGCAGCAATCGCCGGTTGGCTGACCACGGCGCAGCGCGCCGGGCGCAGCCCGGTTTGGGCCAGCGTTGTGCCGGCAGCAGCCAGCAGCCCTTCGCCGATCAGCAGCGGGTACATGCCCTGCGGATGGGTGACCTCAAGGCGCACAGGCCCCGGCCCGGCTTGCCGTGCTACCCGGATCACCGCATCGGCTACCTGGTCCACGCTCAATCCGTCGGTGTCAATGTGATGCGGCAAGACAGCGTAGGCTGTAGCGCGTTGAGCCAACAGGCTTTCCACGCGGGCGCGGCGATCAGCCCCGGCGAGAAGAGGGCGATCCTGCGTCGCAGCCAATCGCTGCAACAGCGTGTCTACGGAGGCATGCAGGCAGATCAGCACGCCGTTGGCTGCCAGGGCACTGCGGTTGGCCTCGGTCAGCAAGGCGCCGCCGCCAGCAGCAATCACCAGGTTGCGTTCTACACCCAGCGAACGGCATACTTCGGCCTCCAGCAGGCGAAAGGCTGTCTCGCCCTGCTCGGCAAAGATGGCAGTGACTGAGCGGCCCGCTTGTTGCTCGATCACCGCGTCGGTATCTACAAACCAACGGCCCAGCCGCTCGGCCACCACACGGCCAACTACGCTTTTGCCGCTGCCCATAAAGCCGGCAAGAACAATATTTTGTGTGTGCATGGGCGGCATTATACCTTATGTCTCACACGGCATGCAACGAAAGAAGCCGGTGGCCTTGACAGAAACCGTGGATTGCCGATAATGCCTGATGACTCCACCGACTCAGAGGCAAACTATGCAACGAATTTTGTTTTGGACGCCTCGCTTGCTGGGCCTGCTCTTTGCGCTTTTCCTCAGCCTGTTCGCGCTTGATGTGTTCGGCCAGGGTTACAGTGCATGGGATACCCTGCGCGCTTTGCTGATCCATCTGACGCCGGTCTATGCGGTGTTGATTGTGCTGGCCATTGCCTGGCGCTGGGAAAAGCCAGGTGGCTTGTTGTTCTTCGTTCTGGCGCTGCTTTACATCCTCTGGACTCGGCGGCTTGATTGGAGTCTGGTGATTGCTGCACCACTACTGCTGCTGGGGCTGCTTTTTTTGCTGGCGGGCATGTTGCCCAAAAAGCCACGGGGTAAATAAAGCAACCAGGGTGACAGCGACAGCACGCCGCATTTGTCGGGGCGGGAACGTTGTCTGGGGCGCTGGCGTCCAATAGATAGCTTTAGCAGGAAGGCTGTTGTGCCCTTGTCAGTTTTGTTGTTGGTTCTGAATATCCTTCTTAATGTACCCGCTCAGGCGATCACACCGCCCTGGCAGCAGGCTGCGCGCCTGCCTGTCACCGGTGAGGTCACTTTCTATGCGCCCGGGGTGATGGAGAGTGTCTACCACATCCGGCTGGAGCGTGCCCAGGTTCCCTATTGTGACCGTCCCGCCTGCGTGGGGTATATTGCCACCCTGCGCCCCGGCGATCTGGGACGCAAGGTTTGGTTGCAACTTCCCGGTGGCGAGGTGGAAGGGCCTTTTTTGGTGGTTGACTATGCCGCCGCCAATGATTTTACCCGCCTGGCTCGGCGCGGGCTGATCGCCGAGGTGGACAACATGACCGCCCGGCGCTGGAAAATGAAAGGCCCGCTGTACGGCGTGACCATGCTGGCACAACCGGTCAAACATCGCACTTTGTTCCCTTTGATCCTGCGCGGCTCGCGATAACGGCGCGCTGCGCAGCTTTCGGGCTTATCCATAACCACGCGAGAGGGGCCTCTCATGTCTGAAAACTCAGTGGTCGAATACCGTCCGATGATCCGCGACCTGCCCAGCAGCGAGCGCCCGCGTGAACGGCTGTTGCATTACGGCGCGGGCGCCCTCAGCAGTGCCGAATTGCTGGCTATCATCCTGCGTGTCGGCTCCAGCGGCGAAAATGTGGTGCGCGTAGCCGAAAAGCTATTGGCACGTCACGAAGGGCTGCCCGGTCTGGCTCAGGCCACCGTGCAGGAGATGTGTGCCGAGCGCGGTATGGGCGAGGCTAAAGCCGCGCAGGTGAAGGCTGCGCTGGAACTGGGACGTCGTTTGCTGGTGGCAGCGCCGCACGAGCGTCCCCAGGTGCGCGCGCCCGGCGATGCCGCCAATTTGCTGATGGCTGAAATGTCGCTGCTGACACAGGAGCATCTGCGCACGGTGCTGTTGGACACGCGCAACCGCGTCATCAGCATCCCCACGGTTTACATCGGGTCGCTCAATTCAACTTCGGTGCGTGTGGGCGAGGTGTTTCGCGAGGCCATTCGCACCAACAGCGCAGCCATGATCGTGGTACACAACCATCCCAGCGGCGACCCCAGTCCCAGCCCCGAGGATGTGCAGATCACCCGCCGCCTGTCAGAGGCCGGCAGCTTGTTGAGCATCGAGGTGCTGGATCATCTGGTCATCGGGCGACAACGGTTTGTCAGCATGAAGGAACGCGGCCTGGGTTTTCGCTGAGACCGGCCGGAGCTAAGATTGAGAACCAGCGCGCTGCGGTCGTGCGGCTCGGTCAGAGGAACCCCCATCGCAGCGGGCAAACGTGCCGTGCGCGGTGTAGCCAAAGTCTTGGTGCGAGACAGAATGTGCAGTATACTGGCGGGCGTGAACGTTCTGACCTCTTTGCTGCGCCGCCGCGCTCTGTTACTGGCTTTGCTGATTGTGGCTATAGCGGCCTTGTTTCGCCTGTGGCGGCTGGCCTCAGTACCGCCGGGGCTGTTTGGCGATGAAGCTGCCAACGGCCTGGATGCGCTGGATGTGTTGGCGGGTCGCAGCCGCGTGTTTTTCACCGCCAACTATGGCCGCGAAGGGCTGGCTATGCAGTTTTTCGCCGCGGCGATTCGTCTGGGTGGGGTCACCGCGCCGGTGCTGCGTCTGCCGTCGGTGCTGGCAGGAATTCTCACTGCCTGGGCCACCTTTTGGCTGGGACAAGCCTTGCTGCGTTACACCCGCTACCAGGGCCTGCTGGCTCCGGCGCTGGCCGCGCTGTTTCTAGCCACCAGCTTTTGGCATGTCTACACCAGCCGCTATGCCGAGCGCCTGATCTTCACCCCGTTGATGGCAACGCTGGCCTTTGCTGCCTTCTGGCAGGCGGTCAATCAGCCGACGCGGGCGGGTCGTTGGCGCTGGTTCCTGTTAGCCGGTGTCTTTTTGGGGACAAGCCTGCATTTCTATAGCATTGCCCGGCTGCTGCCGGTTTTTCTGGGGACTTATCTGATAGCGGAGCTGGTTTACACGTACCTGGCAGGGGCGCGATCCAATGCAATGGCTGAACAGCCCTTGTTGCGTCGCTATTTCGCACCGCTGGCCGCGCTGTTTGCCGCAGCATTGTTGGTGTTTGCCCCGTTGGGGCTGTACTTTCTGCGCAACCCGGAACGCTTCAGCCAGCGCGCCGATGTGGTGTCGGTGTTTAATCCCGCGTTGAACAACGGCAATCCGTTGGGGTTGATGATGCAGGCAGGCGCGGCCAACCTGGCGCAGTTTGTGCTGCCCGGCGCAGGCGACAAGGCCTGGTTCTTCAACCTGCCCGGCCGCGCCGTGTTCGACCCCCTGAGCGCACTGCTGGCCGGCGCGGGCATGTTGCTGGGCATCGTTTGGCTGCTGCACGGCCTGCGCCGTCGGGCTGATGCCACCGCAACCCGGCAGGGGGCGCGGCTGCTTTTCCTTTTCCTGGCGTTTTGGGTGATGCTGGTGCCCGGCCTGCTGGCGGCTGATCGCTTCCCGGCGTTGCCGCGGGTGATGGGCGTGATCCCCGCGGTGTATTTCTTCCCGGCACTGGCGTTGGCTGAGCTTTGGCAGCAGGTGCAGCGGCGTGGAATGGCCGCGCGTGCTGCAGCCGCAACGTTGATTGTGGCTGCGCTGCTGGTGCATGGCGGCCTGACCTGGCGCGATTACTTCAGCCGCTGGGCTGCTGATGCGGCCACCTTCGACGCCTTCGAGGGAGATATAGCCGCTGCGGCACAGTGGGCCGCAGCACATCCCGATGAGACGGTGTACCTGGCCGCTGATATCTACCGTCATCCCACCTGGTTGTTTTTGCATGAGCAGGTGCCGTTGAGTACCGTATTCGATTACAGCAACCCCGCAGTGCATTTCTTTGATGGACGCTTTGCCCTGCCGCTGCCCGCGGCAGGAGATGAGGCGACCTATCTGTTCACTGCCAATGCTGGCCCGGACATGCTGTTGCAGAGTGCCCCCGGCTGGCGCGGTTTCAGCACCCCCGACACCACCCAGCCCGGCCTGACGGTGCGGCGACTGGATAGCACTGCCCTGCGCCGCGAGGCCCTGCGCCCTGCCCGCCTTGCCTTTTCATCAGGCTTGACCCTGCAGGGCTATGCCCCCGTGGCGCTGGCCGATGGCAGCACGGCCTGGTATTTCCTTTGGCAGGTGGATGGGCCACACCCCGGCTGGTTCCGCGGCCTGCAACTGCAAGCAGGTTGGCAGCCGTTAGCCGGTGGCGCTCAACTGGCGCAAAACAGCGTGGAGCTGGCTTATCGCCCCACGGAATGGGCCACGGACGGCGCTCTGCTGTCGTGGATCACTTTGCCTGCGCTGCCCGCTGATGCGCCCGCCGTCGCGCTGGCACTGCGCTTGATTGATGTGGGCAATGGCGCGGCGCTGCCCGCAGCCGAAAGCGATGCCGATGGCTGGGTGCTGCTGTCTCTGTCTGATAGCCAGTGATGGGCCGTTTGTTCCCCGTGTTGTGCTGACGTTTTGCTAGTGCGCCGGGTCGCGCCCCGCTTTGCTTGCCGGGTGCAGCCGGGCACGCAGTGAAAACAGCAGAATATCGCGGATATAGCGCCAATAGACCATTTTGGAATAGCCCTGCGTGCGCGGGTGCATGGTCATGGGGATTTCAGCGGCACGCGCTCCCGCTTCCAGCATTCGCACCAGGAACACCGGCACGAAAATAAACGATTTTTCCTGCCAGGGAACAGAAGCGGGGTCTATCCGTTGGAAGATCTCTTTGGTGAAGGCACGGTACGAGGTTGTGATTTCGGTGATGCCGTGCAGCCCCAGGGCACGGCGCACCACCTGGTTGGCCCCAACACTCAGCACCTTGCGGTGAGGCGGCATGCGGTTGATGCTGCCATCCACAAAGCGTGAGCCAACCACTACATCGTACCCTTCAATGATTTTTGCCAGAAAGTGGGGAATGTCGTGCGGGTTGTGTTGAAAATCGGCATCCATTTCGATCAGCACATCGGCGTGCAGATGATCAATGGCATGGGAAAAACCGCGAAATAGGCCGTTGCCAATGCCGCGCACCTGCACATCTAGCAGGTGGACGTGATCGTTCTGTGCGGCCAGCGCGTTGACAATATCGAGCGTGCCGTCTTGCGAGTGGCTATCAGCCACCAGCACATGCAGATCGAATTCAGGGCAGCGCGGCTGTTCAGTGAGAACAGCCGCGATCAGGTCAGCGATGTTTTCTTTTTCGTCGAAGGTGGGAGTAATAACCACCGCGCGGCGAAGCGGTTGTGAAGAAACTGAGATCATTAGCTGGATTGCCGGCAGACCGCGGAACCTGCGCCCGCAGTGTGGCAGGGATAAGTACGTGCTGCCGCGGGCGCAGTGTGGTGAAAATGGTCAACGGATGTGCTTCCGGCAGCACACAGTGGTTATCTGCTGCACAACGAAGCGGCAGGCTTAACTCCAGCCAGTTGTGGGCTGTTGCCATGAACTGATAGCTTCAAAAAAACCTGTTGTCGCTTGCACGGGTCTATTGTACACGAATCCTGCTTCAAGGCAATACGTCTCCCTCTGTGTGCCTGCACAGGGTGTATCCCAAGTTTGGGGCGCTGGCTGACAGAACAGGAGGGAAAAGGATGAG
>CALESQ010000045.1 GCA_937907455.1 uncultured Caldilineales bacterium | reverse complement strand
TCGTCGAAACGATCGGGGACAGCGATTTCGGGCCTCATGTCGTCTACCACCTCGCCAAACACCCGGAAACGGTAAGGCGTATAAACGAACTCTCGCCGCTGGCAGCGGCAAGGGAAATCGGACGGATCGAGGCCTCGCTATCGACTCCTGCCGCGCCACGAGAAAAGCCGGCCAGCAAAGCGCCTGCGCCGATTACGCCAGTCCGATCGTCCGCGCCTGCGGCAGTCGATCTGGCCTCTGCAAACATGGACCAGTACATCGCCGCACGTCGCAAACAAGGCGCGACATTCAGGCGGCGGTAATCCACATCATCACGGAGCAATAAAACATGAGTAATACACTGCTGACCAGCAGCATTCTGGCCAAGGAGACCCTGGCCGTCATTGAAAATAACTGTGCGTTCGGCGGCATGGTCAATCGCGACTACGAAACCGTACATAGCGCGTCGATGCGGGACGGCTACGAGCCTGGAGCGACGATCAACATCCGCAAGCCGTCGCGCTATACGTATCGGTCCGGGCGCGTCTCTGTGCCGCAGGCATCCGTCGACAACTCTGTTCCGCTGACGCTTTCGCAGGGCGGCGCGGATTTGAACTTCAACCTGTTCGAGCGCTCGCTGCAGATCACCGATCGGCGCATCCAGAAGAAGATCAACGCCGCCGCGGCGACCATCGTCAACGAGATCGACCGAGTTGGCCTGCTGCTCGCCAAGACGGCGGTCTACAACTGCCTGAACCCGACCGGCGCGCTGCCGACGACGCAAGCGCTGTCGCTGGCGGCCATCACCGGCATCAATCAGCGCCTCGACGAAATGGGCGCGCCTCGCGACAACATGCGCGGCCTGATCATGAACCCGGCCATGAACGCGGCGACGGTTGGTGGTTTCGCCGGGCTGTTCAACGGCCAGGCAAAGCTCGGGCGGCAGTTCGACTCGGGGCTGATGGTCGATAGCCTGGGCCTGTCGTATGCGATGGACCAGAATGTCGCGGTGCATACCAACGGCAACGCTGTTGCGACCAACATCAACGGATCCGGGCAAACCGGGTCTGCAGTTACTATCCAGCCGGTTGCGGCTGCGCAAACGCTTACAGCGGGAACTGTGATTACACTTCCTGGCGTTTTCGCCGTCAATCCGCAGTCGCGAGTATCGACGGGGGTTCTCGCCAACTTCGTGGTTACAGCAGACGTTGTGGCGACGGGAACTTCTATCCCGATCAGTCCGGCAATTGTCACCAGCGGGCCATATCAGAACGTCACGGCATCGCCGACGACCGGCCAGCCCTACGTCATCAAGGGCGCGGCTTCTACCTCCTACGGCTGCAACGTCGGCTTCCACGAGGACGCCTTTACCCTCGCAATGGTGCCGATGGCAACGCCACCAAGCGGCACTGGCGCGCGCGTTGAGCAAATCTCGCACAATGGATACACGATCAAGGTTACGGACTTCTACGACGGCACGAACGACAACGTAATTACTCGTCTCGACGTGCTGTTCGGCTGGGCGGCGACGTATCCAGAGCTGGCCGTCAAGTATTACACGGTCTAACATCGATCATTAACCACAAGCGCCGGGGTTCGCCTCGGCGTGTTTGGAGATACGCGAATGAACGACGTTTTTGTAACATGCATAAAAGATGGCCGGTTTGATCTGTTTGGGCGGCCGCTGGTTAGCGGATTGTCCTATACGCTTCAGTGGGGCTTGGCGCGCGATCTGTGGCTAGCCGGATATGTTTCTGTTACCGATTCGTCTGTATTTGACGCTAGCAGCGTTGATATCAGGCGTCCAAACCTCGCCGCAGAGCTTGCGGCGATTGGCATCTATAGCGGATATAGTGAATCCACATCTGCGCCAATGGGCGGCCCAGGCGCAGGAATGGGCGTATGTAATCCAGCCTATGTGCCCGACGGCCTTGTTGGGCTTTCCGGCTACACCGACAAAATGAATGCCAATTTTGGCAACTATATTCATCCTGCGTCCGGCTCTATCATGTGCTTTATCCCTCGCTACTGGTACAAGTGGGGCACCGGATCAAACGGCCTCGCTGTCAATCAGTGCTCGATTGTGCAGCACGATCCAAGATTGCAAGACTTCCTCATTGCCAGCGGATACGCTGTTGAAAGGGCGTTCTGGGATGGCGGGGCTATCAAGTCTGGCGTATTTGCAGATAAATACCTGTGCTCGAATAATGGTGGGATAGCAGCTTCGATAAAAAATGGCAACCCGCTATCGTCCAATAGTGCGCATAACCCGTTTGCTAGCCTCAATGGATCGCCGGCAAATGCCTATTACGGCGCGCTGGATGCTGCCAAAACACGCGGGTCGAAATTCTTCTGCTCTAGTCGATTCATATTCGCGGCCTTGGCGAGATTGTCCTATGCGCACGGACAGCAAAGCCCGAACACAACGTACTGCGCTTGGTACGACGCTACGAACAACTTTCCAAAGGGCTGCAATAATAATGCCCTGCGCGATAGCCAGGATGCGTCCGTCCTCTATGTCTCAGATGGGTATTCCTACTGCGCCCAGACGGGCAGCGCTGTTCCTTTCGAGAAAACCACCCACAACGGGCAGGCGTGCGGCGTGGCCGACCTAAATGGACTCATGTGGGAAATCAATCTCGGAATGACTTCCGACGGAACTGCCTATTACGCAGTAAAGACATCCGTTGCTATGAGTAGTCTAACCAGTGGAAATACTCTATCAACAGACGCCTGGGGTGCCAGTGGTCTAGCCGCAAATTACGACAATCTAGGAGCGACCGTCGGCGCCGCCGCAGCATCGTCCACGACTAAGAGCTTTGGCAATGCAGCGCAAGTGTTTAGCGAACTAGCAAGCGGTACTGGTTGGACTGCAACAGGTCTTGGAATTCCCCTTTTTGGCGGTGTCTTGGGCACAAACGCTTTTGGTAATGATGGGTTTTATGACTACCGCCCGAACGACATGTGCACGATCTCCGGCGGGCACTGGTACAGCAGCTCGTATGCCGGGGTCTGGGCGTCGCATCTCGGCGGTGCGCGGAGCACCTCGGGCGATAGCGTGGGGTTCCGCTGCGCAATCTATCCAACAACCTAATAGGAGACACTCATGCCATCGATTATCGAATACAAAAAAGTCATCACGCAGCAGAATACCTACGAATTACGAGAGGTCGAAGGAACAGAGCTATGCACTATCGGCGATACGACTTACTTCGTAATTCCTGGAACCGCACTGCCAACCGGCCAAGCAGCAGAGATTCAAAGCAGCATCAAGGCAACGGTAGTTACTACAGAGCTTAGGGCGCAGATTAAAGCCGCGTCTCCCCACTGCTGGCTAGTAAAAGAGCGCAGGAAGCAGGCTGTAATTGATGCAGGATACGATCAAGAAGATCAAAAAGCCTTACAGCTTGCCGGGATTTGTGTTGGAATCGGGTTTATTCAGCCAGACGATCCACGCATGGCAGCAGTGCTAGCTTATGCAACAGCCTGCAAGACTGCTGACGAAGCGGCAGCGGCAGCCTATACGATGCTTGGACTGTAGCGCACCCATAAATGACCACAGTTACCTACGCCGCCGAACACCTCTCGCGCCTGATCGAGCAAGGATTCGGCCATTACAGCCTGAAGCTATGCACGCGCGGCCTTGAGTCGCTGCGCCCGGACGGCCGAGAGCTTGATTTGTGCAAGCCTGACTCGTACGCAGAAACAGCGCATGACGGTCGGAAAGTGGCGTATTTGAGGGCGCGCGATGGCGATTGGTGCTCTGCGCAGAACCCGTATCCTGACGACATCACCCCCCCCCCATATGGCGATAAAACATGACAACTGCGCTACAGCTTGTAACCGCATCCTTGCGCAAACTCGGAGCGGTCGCGGCAGGAGAAACCCCAGACGCTGACGAGCAATCGGACGCGCTCGCATCGCTGAACCAGATTATCGCGAGCTGGAGCTTAAAAGGGCTCGCGCTATACCGGAGAGAGAATGCGGTATATACGCTCGTTCCGAGCCAGCAGGCCTATACCATCGGCAGCGGCGCGAACTTCGACGGCGCGCGCCCGGTTACGCTGCATGGGGCTTTTGTGACGCGCGGAGGCATTGACTACCCATTGTATATAATGACTCAAGACGAATGGAACGGGGTTCTGCAGAAATCGATGCAATCACAGCTCCCGGAAGCCGTCTATTACGAGCCGACATTTCCGCTCGGAACGCTGCGATTCTGGCGCACTCCTCTTGAGGCGCTGCCAGTTACACTCGCTATCGACATGCAGCTTTCTGCAATTGCAGCCATCGGAGACGCGATATCCCTGCCGCCAGGATACGAGCGCGCGTTGATCTACGCGCTGGCTGTCGATATTGCGCCGGAATACCAGGCCGTGACGTTGAGCAAAGCTGTGATCGACGCGGCAGACGAGGCGCTGGCGGACATCAAGCGGGCGAACAACACACAGAACCATCCTGCGAGGTTCGACATTGCGCTGTCCGGCGGATTGGGAATCGGCCAAGGAAGCGGGTCGTTAGCGCGCTTCATGGCTGGAATCTGACCAATGAGAATCCCACTCGCTGCCGACATCGAAAGCCGCGACGGCACGATGTCGGCAGGGGCGTTGCTCGTCAATGCAGCGGCGCAGATTGAGGGCGAGTCAGAAACGACAGTATTCAAGCGGGCTGGAGTCATTTCGCGCGGGTCGGTAACGGCTGGCACTGCGCAGTGCTTCACAGGACTAGCCGGGAAGGCCGTTGCGGTCGTTGGCGATCACGCCTTCACGCTGACCGTTGGTGATCCGATAATCGAGGATGCAGACGACGACCTGTCGCCGATATTTGCCGGACTGCAAGTGTCCGCGCGCGAGGCGGGCCAGGCAAGCAACGCGCGATCGCTGATGATCAAGACCGGCCGCGAAGCGTGGATTCTGACGCCGTGAGACTGCCACTCGCCACAGACCTGAAAACATCGATCAACGACACGACGAAAGACGCGCGCCTGATCAATGCGCATACGGAAATGCGCGGCGGAGTGCAGCGCGTCAAGAAGCGCCCTGGGGCTGTGGCTACCGGGTGGGATTTCACGACTCCGATACAGGGGCTTTTTGGTGGGTCGTTGCTGTACTTGATCTATGGCGACGAGTTTTCGATTGTTGATGTCGACAATCCTCCATCAGAAACCCTGATAGGCGATCTTGTCGGCGGATACTACGCAATGATTGACAACCCTCCCACGTTGCCTGGGCCTGGGGATGCGTATTGGAGCGCATCTCCCCCTGGGTCATCGCGATACGTGGCAACATTCAAACCTGGATATGGAATGGGAGACATTTACGGGGGGGCGAATATGCACCTTCCGCCAGGGGCTTCTGGGCCATGGTCTGGGGAGTTGCGCGGAGCAGTAGCCGCCAGTACGGCAGCGACTGTTAAAAGTTTTGACGAAACTATCACAGGATATGGCGGCGTGATTTGTTGGGCGTCATCAGGAGGAATTCCGCCAAACGGAAGCGGCCCGACGGCCAGATATTTGCCTGTCGGAATGTATGAGTCTGGGTCGGTGGTGATGGCGACTGACAGTCGCACTGCGACGGCAACTGTCAACTGGACATCTGGATATAATCCCGCGGCAGTTCCCGCTGTTGGTTCGCTTCTCGGGTATGACATTTTCTCAGGGCCGGCCGTTATCCTGACGAGGAAAACAAAGTCGTCGGCGACCATTACGTCATCCGGGGCCGTTGCAACCATTGGCGTTGGAGTTCTTAGCCCAGCAGCGATAAGCCGACGAATTGAAGTGTCTGGCGCAAACGAGCCTGAGTACAACGGGGTTTTTGACGTTTATCTGAACTCAAACCCTTTGGCCAGCTCGGCTACTGGCGCGCTTTACTACGACATGCCAGGAACGCCGGCCGCAAGCCCCGCGACAGGTTCTGTCACGGTCAAATACTTCTAAGGCCAGAAGATGACAACGCTTTCCGTGACCGTCGCGGGCCAACCGTTCGACATGCTCGGATACGTCGCCGAGCAGTCAATATTCGGTCTGTTCTTCAAGTCGGCGTATGATGCATTCAACTTCGAGAATAACGTGCTGACAAAAATCACAGACGCAGACTACCCAGGATGGAGCACGGTCACTCCGACAAGCATCACGAGATCAGGATCGACTGCTACCGTTACGGTTCCGTCTCCGGTCAACTGGCAATCAGGCTCGACAGTGACTATTTCCGGTGCTGCGCAGACGGAATACAACGGCGCGTTTGTTATCGCGGTTACTGACTCAACGCATTTTGACTACGAGGTAACGGGCGCGCCAACAACCCCGGCAACAGGAACGATTACGGCGACAGGAGGGCGGGTGACAGTTCCTGGCGTCGAATATCTTGATGGCTACTTTTTCGTTATGGACGCAAACGCTGTTATCTACAACAGCGGGCTGAACGATCCGACCGCATGGGGCGCTCTGGACTTCATTACGGCGGCGATCGAGCCGGGAGGAGGGGTTGCACTGGCGAAGTCTCAGAACTACCTGATAGCGTTCAAAGAATGGTCAACGGAGTTCTTCTACGACGTCGGCAACCCTACCGGCAGCCCGTTATCGCCCGTATTGTCAGCTTTCACTTTAACTGGGTGCGCGTCTGGAGAGTCGGTCGCCGAGCTTGACGAAACGGTCTATTGGATATCGAAGGCGCGGCAGAAGGGGCGCGCGGTGCATAAAATGGTCGGCCTACAACAGCAGCTTGTAAGCACGCCAGACATTGACCGCATTCTGGCTACGTCAGACCTATCGAGCGTCTATTCCTATGGCGTCAAACTATCCGGGCACTCGTTCTACATCCTAGGCTTGCGCGACATTAACGTGACGCTGGCGTATGACGCAACGTCTGGCACGTGGGCGCAGTGGTCAAGCCTGACGGCGCAGGCCCCGAAATCATGCACGCTCACGCAGTCTGGCGGGGTGGCAACAGCGGCATGCACGGCGCATGGATACGCAGACGGCGCTGCGGTCACGATCGCAGGGGCGACGCCGAGCGAGTACAACGGCCTGAAACAGATCCGGGCCATATCCGCCAACGCCTTCACGTTCAGCATCTCCAGCGGCGCCGCAAGCCCTGCGACGGGCACTATTACGGCGACCGGGTACGATGAGGGATACTTCCGGTATACGCACTACGTGGCT
>CALESQ010000044.1 GCA_937907455.1 uncultured Caldilineales bacterium | reverse complement strand
GTGAGTATCCCTCACAAAAGAAGATATGTCAAATACTTAATTTCCTGTGTACTTATTCTCTATCCAGAAACAGGTTGGCGTTCTGGCCCGGCTAAGAGATTGTTGCCAATCTCCTTGCCGAGCCTGCCTGCCATGTCATTTCTGAAGAGTATTTAGAAGTCCATGCCGCCGCCGCCCGGAGGCATGGCAGGGGCCTTGTCCTTCTCAGGAATGTCAGTGATCAGGGCCTCGGTGGTGAGGATCATAGCCGCAATGCTGGCCGCGTTCTCCAAACCGCCGCGGGTCACCTTGGCCGGATCAATGATACCGGCATTCACCAGGTCCATGTACTGCTCGGTGATCACATCGTAGCCCAAGCGGCTGTTGCCCTGCTCTTTCTGCAGGCGGCGCACTGTTTCCACGGTCACCGCGCCGTCTTTCCCGGCGTTAGCAGCGATCTGGCGCATCGGCTCTTCCAGGGCGCGGCGCAGAATGCGCACGCCAGTGAGAATATCACCCTCAGCACCCTTCTCGGCCTTCTCCAGGGAAGCCACTGCGTTGACCAAAGCCACGCCGCCGCCCGGCACAATGCCTTCTTCCACTGCGGCGCGGGTGGCGCTCAAGGCGTCTTCCACGCGGTGCTTCTTTTCTTTCAGCTCCACCTCGGTGGCAGCACCCACGCGAATGATGGCCACACCACCGGCCAGCTTGGCCAGGCGCTCTTGCAGCTTCTCTTTGTCGTAGTCGCTGGTGCTGTTGTCAATTTCCACCTTGATCTGCTCGATACGGGCGCGGATCTGCTTGTCGTCACCGGCGCCGCCCACAATGGTGGTGTCGTCTTTGGTGGCAACAATCTTATCGGCGCGGCCCAGATCGCTGAGCTGAGTGGTTTCCAGCTTGCGGCCCATCTCTTCGGTGATCACCTGCGCACCGGTGAGAATCGCCATATCCTGCAGCATCGCCTTGCGGCGGTCGCCAAAGCCAGGGGCCTTGATCGCCAGCACGTTGAAGACGCCGCGCAGCTTGTTCAGCACCAGGGTCGCCAGCGCTTCGCTGTCAATATCCTCGGCGATGATCACCAGATCGCGCTTGCCTACCTGGATCAGCTTCTCCAGCACGGGCACGATATCGGCCGCGGCGGAGATTTTCTTGTCGGTCAGGAGGATGTAGGGATCTTCCTGTTCGGCTTCCATGCGCTCGGGGTTGGTGACGAAATAGGGCGAGATGTAGCCGCGGTCAAACTGCATACCCTCGACATACTCGGTTTCAAAGGCCAGACCGGTCTTGCTTTCCTCGACCGTGATCACGCCGTCTTTGCCAACCTTTTCCATCACATCGGCCAGCAGGCTGCCAATCTCGGCATCCTGAGCAGAGATGGCGGCCACGGCCGCGATCTCGTCTTTGGTGCTGATCTCGATGGCCTGCTCGCGAATGGCCTCGGCCAGCACAGCCACGCCGCGCTCGATGCCGCGCTTCAGCAGCATGGGGTTAGCGCCTGCGGCTACGTTCTTCAAACCCTCGTTGACGATGGTCTGAGCCAGCACAGTGGCGGTGGTGGTGCCGTCGCCAGCGATGTCATTGGTCTTGGTGGCAGCTTCCTTCAGCAACTGGGCGCCCATGTTCTGATAGGGATCTTCCAGTTCGATTTCCTTGGCCACGGTGACGCCGTCATGGGTGATGGTAGGCGCGCCCCATTTCTTGTCCAGGGCAACGTTGCGGCCCTTGGGGCCGAGGGTGGTCTTCACGGCATTGGCGAGGGCGTCTACACCAATCTTCAGGTTACGGCGCGCTTCCTCGGCGAAAATCAATTGCTTTGCCATTATCTAAAACTCCTTAAGATGTCTGGTATTAAAATCAAGCGCTGGCGTGCGATTAGCCGACAACTGCCAGCACATCGCTTTCGCGCAGGATCAGGTACTTCACGCCGTCCATTTTGATCTCGGTGCCGGCATACTTGGCATAAAGCACGCGGTCACCCACGGCTACATCCATGGCAATGCGGCTGCCGTCTTCTTTGCGGCTGCCAGGACCGGCGGCCAACACTTCACCCTCCTGGGGCTTTTCTTTGGCGGTTTCCGGCAGAATAATACCGGAGGCGGTCTTTTCTTCCTGTTCAACCGGCTTTACCAGCAAGCGGTCGCCTAACGGCTTAAGTTTCATGGTCTTGCTCCTGTAAGATAGTTTGTGAGACAGCAGGTGTCTCGTTGTTGCCTATAAAAAACAAACCGTTAGCACTCTCAACTTCCGAGTGCTAACGGGGTAATCATACTACAGCATGGCAAATCGGTCAAATTCGCCACAAGCCAATATGCAGCGAACAGCCAAACAGAGCTAGCCCGTCCCGACAGAAACGCCCTGCCTGATCACCCGTTTTGTTTCCTCTGGTACGGGCCAGGCATCAAGTTCAGTCAGCGGCAACCAACGCACCTGAGCAGCGTCATCGCCGGCACGCAGCTCACCACCGCGGGGACTGGCCAGATAGTCCAGTACCACGTAGTGAAAGCGCAGGCGACCGTCAGCATCCTGCTGCATCGGCTCGAACACAGCCAGCAGCGGACCGATTTCGATCTCCAGGCCGCATTCTTCACGCACTTCACGGCGCAAGGCAGCCTGTACAGTTTCGCCCAGTTCCACGGCACCGCCGGGCAAGCCCCACAACCCGCGGGCTGGCTCACGGCCACGCTGCACCAGCAGCACGCTGTCGTGATGCAGAATCACCGCAGCCACCGCGGGCAGGGGATAGTCAGGGTATTCACGCGGCATACAGCGCCTATGAGGCAAGCAAGTTGGTCTGCACGCCCTGCCGCCGCTCGGTAGCTGGCGGCAAAAGTTTAGGCTCAGCCTTTAGCAGACCGGCGCAGCAGAGCCAGCAAAGCCAGCAAGCTGGCAGCTACGGCCGCAGCAAACGGCAGTGTTTTGGAGCTTTGCCGCGTAACCACACCCTTCGACATCACCGGAATGGTTTTCAGGCGTTCGGCTGCTTCTGTGCGCACCTGCTCAAACAGTGCCGAGTCATGGCGATAGCGGTCGGCCAACTCGCGCTTGGCGAGAATATCTTCGTCGGTAATGTACTGCTCACCGAAACGCAGACCAGCCAACCGGAAATCGTGTTTCAACGACAGCTTGTAGATCTCTTTGACGCGCTCCATGGTGATGTTGCGGCCCAACGTGTAATCCTCGAAGCGACCTTCCATCGCCAACAGCGCGGTTTCAGCCAGGCAGGCGTAGGAGGTCTTGGGGGGCAGGCCGATGTCGTAGCCAAAGTCAATATCGCCGGGGATCAGCACCTCGCCGCTTTCAATCACCAGTACATCGGGGCGCAGGGCAGCTTCGGCTGCGTTGATATCGGGCGGTCGCGCCACATCACAGATCACCGCGCCCGGCTTGCATTTGGTGATATCTATCACACGCTGACCAAAGGCCGAGGTTGCGGTGATGATCAGGTCGCAGTCACTAATCAAATCACCGGCCTTGGTAGCAATCGTTACTTCGCAGCCAGGTGTTTCGCGCTGGATGGTGCGTTTAAGCTCGATCAGCTTTTCCGGCTCGATGGAAACCAGCACCACGTTGCCAATGGCCTGGGCGATCAGGCGGGAGCAAACCGAAGCAATAGACCCGGTAGCGCCTACAATCATCGCCTTACCCTGGGTAAGATCGGTGGCCCCCATCAGCACTACAGCTTTCTTGGCCGCCTCCAGGGTCATGGCTACGGTCAGGCTGTTGCCGCTGGTGATGGCAATATCGGCTTCGTGCGCCACGGTGATCCCGGCGTCGCCCACCACCGAGGTGAACGCGCCGAGACCCATAATACGTGCGCCCTTGCGCTCGGCTATGCGCGCCGACTGGTTCAACCGGCTATAGGTAAAGCGTTCGCCGTGCTTCATCATTTGCCGCGGGGTGGCGGCCAGCGTGATCAAGTGGCCCTCGATGCGCTGGCCGGTGGTGGGCGATTTGCCGCCGGTGATGCGTGACAGGTACATGGGCGGCATGTAGGCGGCCACGCGCTCCACCAGATCATCCGGCAGGTATTTGGTCCAGCGGAACTGCGGGCTTTTGTGAATGAAGTTGATGTTAAGCGGATGAATAACAAAAGCAAAGCGGTTGATGCCCGCCTCAGCCGCCTGCAAATAGCGAATGTGTGGCGTCCACTGAATATCGGCCAGCAGGTCGAGATAGGTATCTTCGGTGAGATCGGCTTCAGGATGGCTGCGCAGGGCAACCAGCACAGCTTCGATGGCCGCGGCAGACCAACGGCCCAACGAGCCGTTGCGCCCCAACGAAGGCATCATGGTGACGACAATAGCCACGCCGCGGGCGCGCAGGTCTTCCAGATCGTCTTCATCGGCGTGTTCAACCACCACGGTTTTATGGCGCAACTGCGCCGGTGCATAGCGGCGAATGGCTCCGATGTCACCGGCGATCACATCAGCCCATTCGAAAGGCGCAGCAGAGCGCTCTTTGCCGGCGTGGCCGGCTTCAGGCAGCAGACGACGGAAGGGAGCGCTTTTCAGCGTATCCAGCGTGGGTTTAACGGCTTGCTCCAAAGCCAGCTTGCTGCCCATGCCGGGGAAATCGGGTAAAGCAAAGAACATTTCTGGATCAGCGTAGTTAAACCCTGAGGCACGGCGTTGCAGGGCTTGCACCAGGCCGCCATGATTCAGGCCGGGGGCCATCAACACCTGTTTCTGGCTGAAAATGCCCGGCTGAGCGCGGTCGGCCAGGATCACTCCCCAGCGTTCCAGGCCCGGCCTGATGCCGCTGCCATCCACCACCGGCGTGGTGTGGGCCGCGTGGGCCAGGGCGCTGCCGATTTCGTGCGCTACATGCTGACCAGCCAGCTCCAAGCCAGCGGGGTAGCCTTCCAGGCCAATCGCTTCAACCTGCCCATCGTATTGGGCAATGGTCGCGCGCACGCATTCAGGATCTCCGTGGCAACCGATGCGGGTAATTTGTACCGGTTGATCGAGAAAGATTACCGTTGACTTTTCCTCACCATCGCCTAAGTGAATTACAACCACTTCTTTCATTGCTTGTGTCTCCTTTGCGCTGTCAATGCGTCGTTCACCTGTCAGTCAGCCCGGTGTAAGCGTCACCCAAATCAGCAGATGGTTGTAGCAAAGGGCCTCTGCTGGTCAGCAGAGGCCCTTTGCGTTTACAAGTCTTTCACAGGTCGCGCTGCCATAGCGCAGCAAAAATACCCGCTGGAGGGCAGCGAAAGCCTGCAAACCTACATCAAACAAATTACATAGTCAGAGCTTCGTAGCCCGGGCCTTTGGAGAAGAAGTCGGCATTCAATTGAGTGGAACGGCCATACTCCTTGGGAACATCATCCTCAGGGAAAATCGCCTCAACCGGGCATTCCGGCACGCAAGCGCCGCAATCAATGCACGTTTCGGGGTCAATATAATACCAGGGCCATTCCATTTCCGGCTGGCCTGGTACGATACATTCTACCGGGCATACAACCATGCAGGCGCCATCGCGCAAGCATAGATCGGTGATAACATGAGGCATGGGTTCTGACTCTCCAATGTGACCGGCGGGTCACGAACTATTTCATGGCGTCGTAGCCGGGGCCATCTGTGAAGAAACTGGCGTTTTCGGCAGTAGCTGACGTCATGTCGAGTGTTTCGCCGCCTTCGGCGGTCATCAGCGTCTTGGTGTCGGCGGGCATGTACTGTTGGCCGGCCTTGAGTTCGTAGTCGGTGGGCAGATCTTCTTCGGGGAAAATGGCCTCGAACGGGCATTCAGGCACGCAGGCGCCGCAGTCAATGCAAGTGTCGGGATCAATGTAGTACCAGGGCCATTCTGATTCGGGCTGACCAGGCACGATACACTCGACAGGGCAGACTTCCATGCAAGCGCCGTCGCGCAGGCAGATTTCGGTAATAACATGAGTCATTGAGTAAGTTCCTCCTGAATGAGGGTTTAACAGCGAGAGGTTTCCAGGCTCCGACAGAGCTTCTGGCAAAGGTCACAAAGGCTGTGTACCTATATGCACAGAGATTGTACCTGCTATGGAAGCAAATGTCAAAACAGGCTCACTAGCGCAACATAGCACAAACGAGGCGATGATCAGCTTTCAGAGATAGCTTGCAACCGGTCACCCGCCAGGATGGTGATGCGTTTGCGGCCAATGGCGATAATGCCCTGCAGCTTAAGGTCGTTCAATACCTGTGTGGCTGTTTCGCGGTAGGTGCCTACCATTTCTGCCAAGTCCTGGTGAGTAAGCCCCAGCACTTCGCTGCTGCCGTTTTCTTCGGCCATCAACAACAGCACAGAGGCAAGCCGCGCGGGAATGCTTTTGAACGCCATGCTTTGCAGGCGACTTTCCACCTCTCGCAAGCGTTTGCCGGTCATATCCAGCACGCGGATAGCCACTTGGGGGCGGCTGAGAAAGAGTCGTTCCAGATCTTTGCGGCTCATTGAGCAGATCACACAATCGGCGGTGGCTTCAGCAAAGGTGTTGTGCAGTTGCTGACCCAGCAGAGGCATTTCGCCAAACAACGCTCCCGGCCCCAGATCGGCAATCACCAGCTTCTTGCCTTCCGGTGAAATACGGTAAAGCTGCACGCGGCCTGATTCCAGAATAAAGAGCACTTCGCCGGTGTCCTCAGGGCGATAAAATACCTTGCCCCGTTTCACCGGGCTGATTGTGATGAGGCGTTCGAGATCTTCGATTTCTTTGGCAGAAAGATCCCGAAATAATTCGACATCAGCCAGGAACCCCAGCTTTGATTTTGCCGACGGCACTGAGTTTGCTGACACCTGCTGCTCCTTGCTGTTGCTGACGAACCTTGCGATACGCGCAGCTTGCGAATACAAGTCAGCCATCCATGCGCTGGGCGCGCTATGCGGGGTGGCACGGGGAAGAAATTGGCAGCCATCCTGCAGGGCCCGGCCATAGCTATGTTGAGGTTAGGGTCGCATTCTAACCTATTCCCGCAGCAGCGTCAATCTCTCCGCTCAACTAATAAAAGGCCAGGGTAGTTGCTGCAAAAAGCCTGTCCGTAATGGCTAAGCTTACAGAAACCCTGACCTTTCAAGTCTCCGGTACAGGACACGGAGTTAATTTTGCATTCGGTAGTTTGCTAACTCAACATTCATGGGCCATTCGATAGCTCGCTTAGTTTCCACCGGCAGTTCATTGATCGCTGTGCGCAACATACGGCGCAGCACATCTGCCTCAGCAAGCCCTTCCACCTCTGCCAGATAGCGCAAGCCATCCCGTTCTGATTGCGACAGAGCCAGACCAAAACGCTCCGTGCGACGTGCAGTTCTCATGGAGTGATACCTTCCTTTACTAAGTAATTATGAAGGACTGATGGCGACATCACGTACCTTCTCAACAATCCGAATGTTTCGGATTGCGGGTTAAAGCGGGGCTGAACACCACATCGGGTTCAGCCCCGCCTGTCATACAGTTATGCGAGTCAGCGTGCTTGCTGCCAGCGCCAAGCCAACAGGAACAGCAGCAGCGCCGCACCTACCACCAGCACCAGAGCCAGCGGCAAGGCCGTGCTGTTGTTCCCGGCCTGAAGCAGGCCCAGGGTTACCGCACTGGGAGCCTGATGCAGCACGCTCACCGGGCCGTGCAGCGTCACCGTGCCGTCCAGCGCCACATCCTCCAGCCAATACCACCAGGTCTGGCCGAGTGTCGCTTCGCTGTCGGTGATGGTGTAGCTGGCGCCCTGGTTGCTGCCGGCAGCCAGGCTGGCCACCTGCGTCACCTGCACCCGCTCGCCGTCGGCACTGCTGCTGCGGGTCACGATGAAGCCGGCGTTGTCCTGCTCGCTCACCGTTTCCCACGTCACCTGCACACCATTGGCCGTGCTTTCTGCCATAAAGCCTGCCAGGGTCACGGCAAAGATCATGTCGTCCTTGCACTGGAAGATGTAGTCTTCCACTTCGCCGTCGTTGGCCAGGCCAGTGCTCGTCAGCCCGCCCGTGCTGCTCAGGCGCACGCGCGTTTCGATGTCGGTGGTTTGACCCGTCGGGCAGGCGCCTGCGGGGATGTCGAAGTACACGGTGTAGTTACCTGTCGCCAGCGGCGTGCTGATAGCTGTGCCGGTGATGGTGC
>CALESQ010000043.1 GCA_937907455.1 uncultured Caldilineales bacterium | reverse complement strand
TGAGTATCCCTCACAAAAGAAGATATGTCAAATACTTAATTTCCTGTGTATTAACTTTTGTCCTTCCACCCTTAAAATTTAATCCTTCTCCCATGTCCTCCATCGAAGCCTCTCCTCCTCTGCCTTCAGTCGTCATTCAGCCTACGCGCGGTCTTTCGGCCTTGCAACTGCGCGCCCTGTGGGAATATCGGGAA
This sequence comes from uncultured Caldilineales bacterium, assembly GCA_937907455.1. Classification (GTDB taxonomy): domain Bacteria; phylum Chloroflexota; class Anaerolineae; order JAAEKA01; family JAAEKA01; genus JAAEKA01. The sequence continues at coordinate 69,082 of CALESQ010000043.1, read as the reverse complement.
CTGTTGTATTTTTTGGTGTGGCGTGATGTCAAGGTGCGCTACAAGCAAACGGTGCTGGGTGTGTTGTGGGTGATTCTGCAACCGCTGCTGAGTACGCTGGTGTTCACGGTGATCTTCGGTATACTGTTGGAGGTGCCTTCTAATGGCTTGCCCTACCCGATTTTTGCCTACGCCGGTTTGTTGCCGTGGCAATACTTCGCCGGCTCGCTCACGCGCACCTCTACCAATCTGGTGGACAACGCCAATCTCATTACCAAGGTGTATTTTCCTCGCCTGGTGATCCCTCTCAGCGGTGTGCTGTCCGGTTTGATAGATTTTGCCGTGGGACTGATACTGCTGGTGGTGCTGATGTTGATCTACCGCGTGCCGTTGACGCCCGCGGTGCTGCTGCTGCCTCTGTTCTTGCTGCTGGGGATGATCACCGCGCTGGGCTTTGGTCTGTGGCTTTCAGCGCTCAACGTGCGTTTTCGCGACATCAAGCAGCTCGTCCCTTTCCTGGTCCAGTTGTGGATGTACGTCACGCCGGTGATTTGGCCGGTGACGGTCATTCCTGAGCGTTTCCGCTCGCTGCTGGCACTCAACCCCATGACAGGCGTAGTGAGCGGGTTCCGCTGGGCCTTGCTCGGCGACAGCAGCGCCATCACCGGTATGCAGGCGCCGGTGCTGCTCTTTGCCTTGTCGGTGGTGATCGCCGTGGTTGTGCTGGTGAGCGGCCTGTTCTTCTTCCGCAGCACCGAGCGTACCTTTGCGGATATTATCTAATCAGCTTTAAATTGCAAGTGTCAGGTTTTAAACAAGAAGGCACAAGATACCCTCTTCAGGCGCTTGGCACTTAATTCGATGATCTCTGGGCCTTGCGAGACGTCTCCTTCGAGGTGAAGCGCGGGGAGGTGGTGGGCGTTATTGGGCGCAATGGCGCGGGCAAAAGCACGTTGCTGAAGATACTCACCTTCATCGAATATGGTTATCACCAACCGACTCGACCGGGCCGAGATTCACGGCTGAGTGGGGCCGCTACTGAAAATAGATACCAACTTCTCCTTTAGCACTGGCAATCTAGTGTGATAATTGCCTGACTTCACCTTTAGGCTCTGCGTCATTACGGCTATTACGCGCCGGCTTTCTTTTGATACTCCAATGCGCATACTTTTTGTACTTGCCTATTATCATCCATACATTGGCGGAGCGGAGATACTCTTCCAGCGACTTGCGGAAGGTCTTGTTGGTAGAGGGCATTCAGTTCAAGTCATTACTACTCTTTTGCCAGGGACACCTGTGGATGAGATTGTCAATGGAGTAAGAATTCAGCGCGTCCGAGTGCCCTCATACGCTGATCGCTATTTCTTTTCGTTTTTGAGCATTCCGATAGTATGTCGAGTAGCCAAGGATTTCGACATCATACATACTACAGCGTATAACGGTGCTCTCCCCGCATATCTTGGAGGCAGGCTAAATAGACGACCAATCGTTTTTACGGCCATGGAAGTCCTTGGAAAACGCTGGAAGATATCTGAACCAAACAGATTAAAGGCCTGGATGTATCAAGGCATTGAACAAATAGTTATTAGGCTAGGATATGATAGGCTTGTGGCAATATCCTATTCTACCAGCCATGACATGGTTCAAGCTGGGCTGGATGACGCTCGAACTTCCGTAATCCACTGTGGTGTAGATGATGTGTTTTCATCAGGCGTTTTTCGGCCCGATGGGAGCCTTCGTTCGCTTTGTGGGATAGGATCAGAGGACTTTCTTTATGTATATTATGGACGACCGGGAGTTACTAAGGGCGTAGATTACCTCATTTCGGCTGTACCCTCAATTGTGCAACAGATCCCTAACTCCCATTTAGCCCTTATTCTCGCAAAGGAACCTCGTTCACAATACGAGCAGCTTAAGTATACTGCGAACCAAACAAAGGTAGCGCACCGTATTCATTTCATTGATAGTTTTCAGGATCGAGAAACACTGATTCGTCATCTTCTTGATGCAAATTGTATAGTCGTACCATCCCTAACCGAAGGCTTTGGTCTGACGGCTGCCGAAGCTTGTGCTGTTGGCTTACCTCTCGTGGCCACAAAAACAGGTTCAATTCCGGAAGTGGTATCTGGGCGCCATGTTTTAGTGGAGGCCCAATCAGCCGTAGCACTATGCGACGGCATTGTTCGTGCTTGGCAAGGTCAATATGATCCCTGGATTGAGCCAAAACGATTTAGCTGGGCAAAAATGATCGTCGCGTATGAGGACTTGTATAAGTCACTTAATGAATCGAGGATTGATCGACATGTTGCATGAACATGATAAGCTTTCGTATTTCGCATATCTCGCAGATCGCAGCCCTCTTCGCCGCTTCCTAAGACGTGTCTTCATTCATGACTTTGCCAGGCACTTCAGAGGACAAGTACTAGACGTTGGTTGTGGGATTGGAGAGTTTCTTCGATCATACCCAACAAGCATCGGAGTTGATTACAACCAGTTTGTTGTAGCCCACTGCGCCAAATCAGGGCTGCAGTGCTGTGAGGCAAGTGCGTTAGCTTTACCATTTGCTGGAGCGTACTTCGACGGTGTCTTGTTGTCAAATATCTTAGAACACCTTACTAACCCGCGACAGGCACTCGAAGAAGCTAGTCGCGTGCTGAAGCCTGGCGGAAAAATCGTCCTTTCGGTGCCTACAGAGGCAGCATTCCCGCTCGACCCCACACATGTTCATATGTTACGAGCACCGGACATATTTGAACTAGCTCGAGGTTGTGGGCTGACAATCGCAAGTATTTACGACTTTCCGTTCATGATGAAGTGGCCCGGTAAGTATCTCTATTTTTGCGAACTCAGGGCAGTGCTTATCAAACCGATTTGAAGATGCTCATGTCACGAAGCATTCAAACCCCTTGAGCTCTCTCAACGTTGCTCGCAAAAGGAAAACCTGTATCCTATGTTGAAAGAAATTATCCAGTTTGTCCCAGTAATAGCATTGTCTTACTTCGGTCAAGTGCTAATGAAACGCGGGGTTTCTTCCATTGGCATTCTGAGTTGGGCAGATGCGATACACGATCCTTTCAATGTCTTTGCTGCCATTCTGAAAAACGCTAATATCATGCTTGGCTTCGTATTTGCCGGATTAGGAGGAGTTCTTTATCTCTTTGCTCTTTCAAAAACAGATTTGACGGTGGCTGTACCAATTCTAGGTGCTCTAGGATTTTTGATACTGCCCATAATTGGAGGATTGTTTCTAAACGAACCTGTAACTGGTACCCGCATCATTGGTATTGCAATTATTGCTATTGGCATGATTGTTGTAGGAAGAAGCTGAAATTGTGGTTAATTGTACAATGACAGAACGCAATAACCACTATGCTCATAAAATAGTAGCAATTGTCCCTGTTTTCAACGAAGCGGCATGTGTTGAAGCAGTCATTCGAGAAGTTGATAAATCCATACCAGGCGTCGAAGTAGTAGTGATTGACGATGGATCCACTGATAACTCTGCCCAAGTAGCCCAAGCTGCCCAAGCTAGTGTAATCATTCTTCCCTACAACTTAGGGATTGGTGGAGCGGTGCAAACGGGTTACCTGTTCGCAAGTGAAATGGAATACGACTTTGCAGTTAGATTGGACGGAGATGGTCAGCACAACCCAACACAATTGAGCGCTCTGCTAGACCCGTTGATATTAGGACAAGCTGACGTTATCGTCGGTTCGCGCTACTTGCAGGGGCGTAAGTTTAGAGTGTCTTGGTCGCGATCGATCGGCGTCAAGGTATTTGCAGCAATGGTGTCATTGATTACTGGGCAGCGATTCACTGATACAACTTCAGGTTTCCAAGCGGCAAATCGGGCCGCAGTCCAATTCCTCGCACAACATCTTCCCTCAGATTACCCTGAGATCGAGGGATTGGTTCTCTTATGCCGTGCCGGTTTTCGTGTAAAGGAAGTTCCCGTAACCATGCGCCCGCGTGTTGCCGGCCAATCGTCTATCACCCTGTTTCGTTCGGTATACTACGTGTTTAAAGTGTCGCTTGCCTTGTTGATTGGTCTCTTGCAGCCGCCGCCGAAGAGGATTTATCACGATGGCCCGCGTTGAACTTGTCGCTATTCTCGGATCACTGACTCTTCTAGTCAGTATATTGGAACTGGTGCGTCGCAAGCAGCTAGGTGCAGGCTATGCGCTACTGTGGTTGTTAACCGCGCTTGCATTGCTCATCCTTTCCATGTGGCGCGACTTGCTTGATGTCTTAGCGCACCTGGTCGGGATTTTCTATCCGCCAACTGCGTTATTTGTCGTAGGTTTTGGTTTCTTATTGATCATATTGCTGCAATTTTCAGTAGTGATTTCTCGCCTCTCGCAAGAGAACAAGAAGCTGGCTCAACGAATCGGCCTGCTGGACTGGAAGCTTCGTCAGATTCACTCTGATGAGACTGCAGAAACTCAACCCAATGCAGAACAAGACGCAATCTGATACACGCTCTTCCCCGTTGAACCTCTGGCCGAGACTATCGCGCCAAAGAATTTGTTCTATGGCTGCCTGGGCATTGCCAGTGTTGGCAATTGTCCTATTGGGCTTGTCTCAACTCAACACGTTCCAGACAGGCTCCTATTACGACGACGCCTGGTACATTGCGTTGGGGACTGCTTTGGCCAACGGGCAGGGGTATGTGCGTCCATGGACGCCCTTCTTGAATCCAGAGACTCTTATCCCTCCAGGATTCCCACTCTTGCTGGCTCTAATCAGGATGCTATACCAGGATAACTTTATTCCCATGCAGTTGTTATCGCTGGTAGCTTCTGTGGGGACTGTGATCTTATGCGTCAATTACTATCAACGGCGACTTGATGAACCATGGAGTCGGCTGCTTCCTCTATTCTTGGCTGTCCACGTTGCATTTGTCAGATTTAGTACGCTGGTGATGCAAGAGGCACTATATACTTTCCTCTCCATGTCCGTAATCGTCCTGGTGGCTCGCCAAATGGGACGAGCAAAGACTACTATGCCCATCTACTTTGCGATTGGCCTTCTGGCAACAACTGCCTATTTTGTGCGCGCGTGGGGCATCGCGCTGGTGGCGGCGCTTGTGCTTTGGTATACTTTCAGGAGGAATTGGCGCGGGCTATTTTGTGTCATTGCTCCTTTTTCGTTGGGATATGTATTTTGGTCAGCACGCAACAACGCTTTGGGTGGCGCCGGAGCTTCTTATGGCCTAAGCTCGGCCACGGTGATTCCCTTCCTGCAAGAATTGGCGCATGACCTGCCATCAAAGGCTGTCGCCCAATGGGTCCAAAATCTCCCCGACTTCTTGATCCCTTTGCTCTTCGGCCCGAAGGTGCTGGAGGTGCTCGGCAAGATAGGATTGGCGCCTCTATCTTTCATTGCAGGTGGTATTGTTCTTGCCATATTGATCACCGGGTATCTAGCGCAAGCCAGAAGCAAAGCCTCCGTGGCGGAATATTATGTACCGATCTATTTGGTGATTCTTACTCTGGGTCCGCAAGATAGTCGCTATTGGGTCCCATTGACGCCCTTGCTGATACTCTATTTGACAGTGGGCGTCAAGATTATTGCATCTTGGATCGCCAATAGGCTGCGCATTCCTCGATTAGCTCCAGCATTTATCGGCTTCGGATTGTTCGCTTTGATTAGTCTTCATCTGGCCAGAGACGTTCAAGCCGTAATCAATCCGGTGCGAAACCGAATTCCCGACGTAGCTGTTGGCCCTTCATGGCTGGCAACGAATGTTCCAATTGATGCTGTTGTCATGGCGCCGGTACCGCGCGTGACCTATATCTATAGTCAACGTACGACTGTTCCATATCCCGACGGCGGAGATGGCCAGAGGTACAAGCTAAGTCCAGAGTTGTATAGTCTTACTGAAACAACAAGCCTACAGCGATTCTACGAGTCGCTTGATCTGTTCAACGTTGATTACCTGCTCATCGAACCTGATCTTGTTTCAGGTACGCCCTTCAGTTGGCAAGACTATTTCCGTACCGAGATCATCCCTGCCTTAGAACAAGAACCGGAGCGTTTTCAACTTGTCTACATGGACGAAAGCGAGCTGGTTCGCGTCTATCAAGTCTATGACTAGGTTCCGCCAAAACGCCCCGTGACTGAACAGCTATTCTCCAGCAGTGACTCTTATCTGGTATTAGGTGCGTCCCACATCGAACAAGCGGAATTCGATAAGGTTGTCCACTTTCTCACAACAGGCTGGCTCAACACAAGTCCGCTATCACCAATCCTGAGAACATCATCTCGGTAGATCTCATCTCTACGGCCAAGATCATGTCTGACATCGCTATCCGGATCGAAAACCTCTCGAAACTCTATCACCTCGGCGCCGCTGATCAGCGTCATGACACCCTGCGCGACTCAGTGGTAGGACTCTTTCAACGCGCCAGCCGATCGGCAAAATCGCCGTCTGCTTCTTCCAACGATCTCTGGGCACTTAAGGACGTTTCTTTTGAAGTTAAGCGTGGTGAGGTCATAGGTATCATTGGTCGCAACGGTGCCGGCAAGAGTACGCTCTTGAAAATCCTCTCCCGCATTACGGAGCCGACCAGCGGCGCTGCTGAAATCCACGGCAGAATTGGTTCTTTGCTCGAGGTGGGGACAGGCTTTCACCCCGAACTGACCGGGCGTGAAAACATATTTTTGAACGGCGCGATCTTAGGCATGCGTCGTCGCGAAATCGATCGCTGTTTCGACGAGATCGTAGCCTTCGCCGAGATTGAACGCTTCCTAGACACGCCCGTCAAACGTTACAGTAGTGGCATGTACGTGCGTCTGGCCTTTGCCGTAGCGGCCCACCTGGAGCCGGAAATCCTTCTAGTGGATGAAGTATTGTCGGTGGGTGACGCAGCATTTCAAAAGAAATGCCTGGGAAAGATGGACGATGTAGCCAAGGCGGGCAGAACTGTCTTATTTGTCAGTCACAACATGAACGCCGTACAAAGACTCTGTCCGACGTCAGTGCTGCTAAAGGGTGGAAGACTCTCTGCTGCCGGAGCGACCAAGCGTATTGTGGACATGTATCTTCCTAAATCCTCCGGTGCGCCAGCCGGTGAGTGGATCAACCTCACCGGCTGTTCGAGAAGCGGCAGCGGTAAAGTACAGTTTAGGTCCATCTGGTTTACCAGTTCTGATGAGGGCTACAGCAATAGTCTCTATCCCAATGGCCCTGCTAGCTTTTTCATGAATATCCAATCAGACATCAGTCGAGAGATTGGAACACTCTCGGTCATTATTTACGATGGCCTTGGCGTGAAGCTGGTGAATGCAGATATTGTCGGATTGGGCAAAACGATTCAGGTGACCGCTGGGTCGAACTATTACTGCGTGAGAATGAATCAACTATATCTTAAGCCTGGGAACTACATTCTTGGCCTGTGGATGGGTAATTACAATGGAGAGGTTTTTGATTTCATTCCAGATGCATTCAACATTGAGGTTGTTGAGGTCGTGAACGAGGGTCTCGGCATGAGCACGGAAGGTTACATATCCTGTGATTTCGATATCTTCCGCGTGAATCAGGCCAATGAACCTGCAGTGAACCCCACGAAACCGAATGCGTAGAAGAGACATTGGCTGAACTACGTTTTGAATTGAGTCTCATGGTCTTGATTGAAAATGTGCTCATGCTTTTCCATGTGACGGCTGTCAACGCGTGAGCCAGTAGTTGAATCAGAATCTGGCCTGCGACCACTTAACCACACAAAGTTACTATGATGCTGCTTCACTGGGTTACTTTTCTTGTACCATTGCCTCCAGACATCTCAATCATCGCCCGGAAAGTACCGGGGGTGAGGTATTCTGCAAAGACAACTCGTATTGGTAGCACCAACGACTTTGAAGGTATACTAATAGCGTGAAAACCCGAATCTGTATTCCTCATATCTGTCTTCTAAGCGTAGTCCTGTTTCCCTTCCTGACGTTCTTCTCGCAGCTTTCAGTTAGGGAAGCTGCGACACTGGGTGTCTGGACGCAGCCGATCAATCTCTCCAATAGCCAGTCGTATTCTACCTCTCCGTTAGTTGTGTCCGACTTGGTGGGCAATGTTCATGTGGTCTGGGGTGAGTCCAGTCAGGAGAACGACTCTAACAGCCCTGATACTGTGTACTACAGACGCCTCATTGACGGGACATGGTCGGATTCTTACGATATTTTGGCGGTCGGCAATGGTGATGGTGCTGTGCCTCACGCGTTGACAGTTGATCGACACAACAGGCTGGTATTGCTCTGGAGCCAGAACAATCAGTTGAACATTAGCTTGGCCGATGTCACAGACGCAAGATCGGCCCAAGCATGGATCACCGTGTCGCTGGAATCTAATGCATCTATCCATGGCGCCGACCTGGCGCTTGATCAATCCGGCAAGTATTACGTAGCGTATGTGCGAAATGCCGAGGAGATCATAACCTTGCATGCAGATGATACCGGAGAAAACTGGTCGGTTCCTGTGGTCGTAGCTCTTAACACTCAGACGGATTTCGCTTTCGGCCTCGTGAGTACGGCAGTTGACGCAGCAGGGCGCATCTTTGTTTCCTGGACCAGGCACGCAGAGGAAACGAATTGGGCGCCGGCAGGTGTATGGTTTAGTCGATCGATTGATGAAGGACAAAGTTGGCCTATGGTGGAGGAAGTTGCGCCAGGTCTGGGTTATGGCGCAAGCGAGTTGTTTGTCGATGCCGACGATAAGCTGCATTTGGTCTGGATTGGTAACTTAATGGCTGGTGGGCGGTACCATCGTTGGTCGTCAGATGGCGGGGAGAATTGGAGCGACAGCATCACGATTTCCCTGGCAAGCGGGTACGCTGGCCCTCCTACCATGCTACAGGATAACGGCGCGAAAATTCACTTGATCTGTGCTGGCATAGGTCTGGGACGCCAGGACTCAATTTGGTATTCTGCATTAGATGATCGCGGGTGGAACTCCGCACTGGTCATTTCTGGAGACCTACCGGACTCACAAGGGCCGTCTGCTGCGATATCTTTAGGGCATGTAATCCACGCAGTCTGGATAGAATACGATAGCGCGGACATTTGGTACAGCTCGTACGATACGGGCGCTCCTGCCACGCTAGTGACAGCGATGGAAGGCACTGTATTAGTGCCCACACAAACGGCGGATAGCGTAGCAGAACTTCAGCCTGCCGATACGCCATCGATCTCACGTACTATGTCATCACCGACAACCGAATTGGCAATAAGTTCTGCATTAGCCAGTGGTATATCTGGTACTTCGGGCGCAGGTGATGCGCAGCACATGACCATAAGTGGTTCAACCATTCTAATAATCAGCGTCTTACCAGCCCTGGTAGTTGTGGGTGGAGTGGTGCTGATTAAATTGAGGCGCTCGCGCCAGCGCTGAGAGGAATATCAAGACAGCACGTGAATCGAAAAGAGAGATAGTAAATGTCCGACATTGGGATTATATTCGAGGATGATCCTCAGTTTTTCAGACCAATTGAAGATGAACTGCGAAAGAGACAGGAAGTTACTGTTTTCGCACCTCGCTTCATACGCGCGCCGGTTATTGGATTGTCTGCCAACAAAGCCCTTTTAGACATACAACTTGCTCAGTTCCTGCGCAATCGGGCAGTAGTTGTGTTTGAATGGGCAGGTGCCTTGCTGGTTAAGGCCAGTCATATGCGGAAAAGCTGTCCGATCATTTGTCGCCTGCACTCTATTGAACTCGCCATCACGGCATCCATGGTGGATTGGTCACGCGTTGACGTAGTAATTGTCCCATCTCATCATATTAAGCGCCAATTGCTCGCAGTCGCAAAGACGCCTCCAAAATCGGTAGTGGTCATTCCCTACGGCGTCAATCTGGACCGGTTTCGCGTTGTGCAACGGCAGTATCAACATCGCCTGGGCATGTTATGCTCGCTCTTGCCGGTTAAACGTGTATATGAAGCCATTCTGACGGTGGCCGAGTTGCGCCAGGATGGCTATCCGTTTGTCTTGGACGTAGTAGGAGGTGCTGGGAAGGAGGATGCACTTCGTTATTTCTGGGCTATGCAATCAATGATTGATAAGTTAGGACTTCAGGATGCTGTTACTTTGCGTGGCTATCAACAGAATATAAATAGGTGGCATGACAATATAGATATCTTTATTTCCAATAGCTATTGGGAGGGGCAGCAGGTTGCTTTGCTGGAAGCAATGGCCAGTGGATGCTTCTGTCTCAGTCATTTTTGGGGAGGAGCTGAGGAGGTTCTGCCTGCTGAGAACATCTTTATGACATCTCGTGACTTACGCAGCAAACTCTTAAACTATGCAAGTCTGCACGATAACGATCGGATTTCCTTGCAGCAAAGCATGCGTGCCGTAGCAGAAGCCCAATTTGATGAAAGACGCATGGTGCAGGAAGTTGTTGAACAGATTGAGCGAATGGCCGTCTGATGAAAACGCGTAAGGTCCTTTTCATCGCCTATCATTTTCCACCCATCGGCGGCAGTGGAGTCCAGCGTCCAGCGAAATTCGTCAAGTATCTTCCGCAGTTTGGCTGGCAGCCCTATGTGATTGCTGCCGATCAGGACGAAGTGCAGGGAACGGATACAACTCTGCTTGCCGATATACCCTCAGTTGTGCCAGTTTGGCGTGTGTCCACACCCCGACCCCAGCCCGTGAAACGCCTGGCGAAATTCGTGGGCTGGCAGTCCGTGCCTGGCCTAGGTCCGGCTGAATCATTTGGGTTCGCACCTGGACGCGCAACGTCACCAGGCTTGTCGTTGGCTAAACGCCTGCGTCGAGCCATCCTGTCGCCATTGACCCTGGTGGAGAACCCCCTTATCGACGATAAGCTGTATTGGTCTCTGCGGATTGTGCCGCTTGCTCGTAGAATCATCAGGCAGGAGAACATAGATGCAATTCTTACGACTTCCCCTCCGTGGTCTCCTGCCTTAGCGGGCGCCTTGCTACAAGAGCTAACCGGACGGCCATGGATATGTGATGCACGCGATCCGTGGACGGATAACTCATTTACTTATCATAACACCGGGCTACGACATCGATTCGACCGGCTCGCAGAGAACAGAGTGCTGCAACACGCCGCAGCGGTAGTGTCCGTGACCGAACCTGTATTGGACATGCTTAAGGAAAAGGTATTTCAAAAAGACCGAGCCAAACCTTTCTTGACAATTCCCAACGGTTTTGATCGCGATGATTTCGTTGATGGATACGTGGATGTTGGCGACATGCCTGTGCGAGAACGACACCGTATTACATTCCTGCATCCTGGGCAGGCCTATCAAGGGGTTATCCTACCGTTACTTGCGGCCCTCGAACAATTGCGATACAACGAAAACCTTGTTGAGCGGCTCTTTTTTCATTTTGTGGGTCATATACATCCTGCGGATGTGCAAGCGATCAGAAACTCAGCGTTTTCCCATTTGTTTTCCCTGGATCTGGAGCGTATACCTCACCCCGATGCCATAGCATTGATGAAGGCGGCTGACGTGCTTCTGCTACTGTTGCGCGGGGGCCCTGAAGCCTCATCAGGTAAAGTATATGAGTACATGGCGACAGGCGTTCCAGCGCTTGCCATAGCTTCCGGAGTGGGAGCAGATCTAATACATCGTAGTGGGATCGGATGTGCGATTGATCCGGATAACATTGTACGGCTAGCACAGATCCTAGGACAAATAGCACAGGACTATGACAGTTTTCGGAGACAGTTCTATCATCCAGACGCGGAGTACATCAGCCAGTATGATAGGCGGATGGTGACAAAGCAACTTGCTAACCTCCTTGATCATGTTGTTGACGCAACCAGCACGTAACGTCATTATGCGAATCCTTCTAGTGGTCGATGTTTACCCGCCAGCACGTACCGGCGGCGCAACGCTTTACACTGTTCAACTGGCAGAGCAACTGGCGCGCATGGGCATTGCAGTCCACGTGGTGTGCGCCGGAACTTGGGAAGAAGGTCACGCCCATTTCAATGGCATCACTGAGGATGTACACAACGGTGTCATCGTGCATCGCATCCTGTTGAACTGGCGCAAAGCACCTGCGCCCTTTGATTATTTGTACGACAACAAGACTCTGGCACCCGTCTTGCGCGATTTGCTGATGCAGGTGCGCCCGGATATAGTGCATGTCCACTCTTGCCTGACTCTGTCGGCAAGGGTAATCCAGGAAGCCAAATCGCTGCGGATACCGGTCGTTCTGCATCTGCATCAGTTCTGGTTTATGTGTGCCTTGCAAAATCTGGTGTACAAGGATGGCCGCACCTGCCTCGGGCCGGAGTCACCCTGGGGATGCCAGTCCTGTGTGTTGGATGGCACCAAGGCGCTGCGTTGGTCAGGCAAATTTTTGCCCGCGCTAGTCCAGGAGAAGCTGTTGTCGCAGGCAGGCCGTTTGTCATGGGTTACTCGCCAGCCAGGATTGGTCGGTATGTTGGGCGACATGGCTCGTCGCCAATCCTATCTGCGTGACATACTTGCCAGCGTCGACGTGGCAGTGGCGCCTGCGCGCTCCTTAATTGACCTGTTTGCTCGGCATGGCTTCCGAACCGATCACATGGTCTATTCGTTGCAGGGTTTCGACATGGCGTGGGCTGCGGATGTTCAGCATCATCCGAGTTCTCATATTCGTTTTGGTTACATCGGCCACATCCAGCAGATTAAGGGGGTGCATACTCTGGTGGACGCCTTTGGCCGGCTGCCCGAAGGCACTCCGGCTGCGCTATTCATCTATGGCGATCCCATGCAGCAACCAGACTATGCACAAGCGCTACGGGCGCGGTCTGTGGCCAGCGTCCATTGGTCCGGTCCTTTTGCACGCTGCCAACTGGCCAGCATGCTAAGTGAGCTTGATGTCGTCGTCGTGCCATCTCTCAGCTTTGAGGTGAATCCAACCGTAATCAAAGAAGCCTTCGCGGCTGGCGTTCCTGTGATCGTCAGTGATCAGCCTGGGGTGTGCGAGACAGTAGAACATGGAGTCTGTGGACTGCATTTTCGAACCGCAGACGCCGATGATTTGGCACGCCAAATTGCCTGCATCGTCGAGAACCCTGAGCTACTGCACCAATTGCGGCAAAGTATACCAGCCGTCAAAACAATCAATGAGAATGCACAGGAGATGATGATAATTTATGGACAACTCATTTACGGATACAATCATGACAATAACCCTGTGTCCCTGTGAGAACTACGTTGGTGTACCATGGCGCAAATCGTGGAAGTTGTATGAAAGGCATTCAAATACAACTTTCGATGTAAGAAGCTAGATCCAGCGTACTTCATTGCTCCGGAGATTCAACAGCTGTCACCTTAGCTTGACTGGCCGAAGGTATTGATTATGATTACTATTGTTGATTACGGCATGGGTAACCTGGGTTCTATTGTGAATATGCTCAAGCGAGTCGGTGCGGATGTGGCTGTAGCGTCTAGTGCAGCCGCTGTTTCTGCTGCCGATAAGCTCATTATACCTGGTGTCGGCGCTTTCGATCACGGCATGACAGGAATGAACGATGGGTGGATTGACGTCTTGAATGAAGCTGTACTTCATCGCGGTGTACCTGTGCTGGGCATCTGTTTAGGCATGCAGCTACTGTGTCGATCCAGTGAGGAAGGGCATCTTCCTGGTCTTGGGTGGATTGACGCCCACGTGAAACGTTTTCGCATGTCTGATGAGCACAATCTGAAGGTTCCACATATGGGCTGGAACACCGTTACGATAGTCAAGCCCAATCCTTTGATAGAAGTCGGCCAAGACGAACAGCGCTTTTACTTCGTTCATTCCTATCATGTGGTTTGCAGCAATCCAGAAGATGTTCTGGCTGTCACGGATTACGGCTTTCATTTTGCAGCGGCTGTCAGCCATGAGAACATTTTCGGCGTGCAGTTCCATCCGGAAAAGAGCCATCGCTTCGGTATGGACCTGATAAAGAAGTTCGTGGAATTCTGATGCTCAAACACCGTGTCATACCATGCCTTTTGCTGCGCGGTGGAGGGTTGGTCAAGACTCTAAAGTTTGCCAACCCCAAGTACGTAGGTGATCCCATCAATGCGATCCGCATCTTCAACGACAAAGAAGTCGATGAATTGATGGTATTAGACATCGGAGCTAGCAAAGAGCATCGAGCACCGAATTTTGCCATGATTGAGCAATTTGCGAGCGAATGCTTTATGCCGCTCTGCTACGGCGGCGGCATCCGGACGATTGCGCAGGCGCAACAATTGTTCTCGCTAGGTGTGGAGAAGATCTGTTTGCAGACCGCAGTTCTGGAGGACCTTTCCCTGGTCACACGCCTGGCTGATCGTTTCGGCAGCCAGGCTGTTCTCGTATCCCTTGACATCAAGCGCAATTGGCTTGGTAAGCCGTATCTCTATGCTGCCGCTACCGGCAAGACTGTGAAACAACCTTGGCTGGAGTTCTCGAAACGGGTAGTTGGTGCCGGGGCAGGCGAGTTAGTGGTAAGCGCCGTGGATCGCGATGGCACACTGATAGGTATGGACCTTGATCTGATCCGGGAAGCATGTGTGGATTTGCCTGTGCCGGTGATTGCAATGGGAGGAGCGGGTAGTCTTGCTGACATCAAAGCCGCGACTGATGCAGGTGCCAGCGCTGTAGCAGCGGGGGCCTATTTTGTCTTTCATGGCCCACATCGCGCGGTCTTGATTACTTATCCTCAATATCATGAACTGGAAAACCTGTGGGGGTCAAACCGTGGAGAATAGCTATCAGATTTGTACGCGTTGTGTGATGGATACCAGTGCCTCCGATATTGTTTTTGACGAACACGGGGTCTGCAATTTTTGCAGCGAAATGTTGTCTCGAGCGTCACCGATCCTTTTCACGGATGTCACCCGACGTCAACACGAACTCGAAGCACTTGTGGAGAGAGTGAAGAACAACGGTAAAGGCAAAGCCTATGATTGCATCATGGGCGTGTCTGGTGGTGTGGATAGCTCCACTGCGCTGGTGCATGCCGTCAAACTCGGTTTACGTCCGCTTGCCGTTCATATGGATAATGGCTGGGACTCCGAATCGGCGCAAAACAACATCGCTAACCTGGTGCGCAGACTGGGTGTGGACCTGTACACCCATGTCATAGATTGGGACGAGTATCGCCAGTTGATGCAGGCGTTTTTCGATGCCGATGTGATTGACGTTGAGTTGCTTTATGATAACGCTATGTTGGCAGTAATGTATCAGCAAGCAGCCAGCCAGAGATTGAGATACATTCTGACTGGCATAAACACAGCCACAGAGGGTATGGAGATGCCGAAGGCGTGGAACTGGTTCAAGAAGGATAAAAGGAACATCCAGGCGTTGGCGCAGAGGTTCGGCGGAACGCCGCTGAGGACATTCCCCGCTATCGGCACCTTTGATTTCGGTTGGTATACACTGGCGCGCGGTATCTTCTTGTACCCTTTTTTGGACTACTTTGCATACAGCAAATCCGAGTCATTGGATATGCTACAGCGCGATTATGGCTACAAGCCGTATCCGTACAAACATTACGAATCGATCTTCACGCGTTTCTATCAAGGGTACATTCTTCCCGAGAAGTTTGGAGTAGATAAACGCCATGTCCATCTGAGCACGCTGATTGTCTCGGAACAGATGTCGCGGGGTGAGGCGTTGGAACTGCTGGGGGACATACCGTACCCTTCCGCTATGGCGCTGGAAGAAGATAAACTGTACTTCCTCAAGAAGATGGGTTGGACAAGGGCGCAACTGGATGCGTACATCAACCGCGCCGAGAGACCGCATACGGACTTTCCTTCAGAAAAACACCTCTGGGATTACTTGTATCCATGGATCATCAGGGGCCAGTGGAAACTGGCCGCTCTACTCAAACGCTAAGCGTCCGACCGATGATCGGACGGGAGACATCTCCTGAATAGGAACTGCCTATGAAAACATTAGTCACTGGCGGCGCTGGCTTCATCGGCTCCCACATCGCCCGCCATTGTCAGAATCGGGGGCATCAGGTTGTCGTGCTTGATGACCTAAGCGGAGGCTTTGCTGACCACCTGCCAGAACGCGTTACCTTCGTTCAAGGCAGCGTCACCGATCACGAGTTAGTTCAGCGGCTTTTTGACAAGCATCAGTTCGACTATGTCTACCATCTGGCCGCCTACGCTGCTGAAGGGTTGTCGCACTTTATCCGCCGATTCAACTACACCAACAACCTGCTGGGCAGCGTCAATCTGATCAACGAGGCCATCAAGCACCATGTCAAGTGCTTTGTCTTCACATCTTCGATCGCTGTTTACGGCGTTAATCAACTCCCTATGATCGAGGATCTTACGCCGCAGCCTGAGGATCCCTACGGCATCGCCAAGTATGCTGTCGAATTAGACCTGCGCGCCGCGCATGAAATGTTCGGCCTCGACTACATCATCTTTCGTCCCCACAACGTTTACGGCGAAAACCAGAACATCGGCGACCGCTATCGCAACGTTATCGGCATCTTTATGAATCAAATCATGCAGGATCAGCCCATGACCATCTTTGGCGACGGTAGCCAGACGCGCGCTTTCAGCTACATTGACGACGTGGCGCCGGTCATTGCTCGCAGCGTGGACGTGCCCGCGGCTTACAACCAAATCTTCAACGTTGGCGCTGATCAGCCCTATACTGTGCAACATCTGGCTAAGACGGTAGCTAACGCCTTTGGTGTTGCACCGCAGATTACGCATCTGCCAGCCCGCAATGAGGTGCAGCATGCTTACCCCGACCATAGCAAGGCGCGTCAGGTGTTTAACCAGGATGCTGCTGTGCCATTAGAGGAAGGCGTTGCTCGTATGGCTGCGTGGGCCCGGCGCGTTGGCGCTCGCCAGGGTCAGGCCTTTGGCGACATCGAGATTATTCGCAACCTACCGCCCAGTTGGCAACCATGACCCAAGATCTATATCCCTTCGTCGCTATCATCATCCTCACCTGGAATCAGCGTGACCTGACCCTGGACTGTCTGGAGTCGCTGGCTGAGATGGACTATCCATCTGACCGGTTGCAGATTATCGTTGTTGATAATGGCTCACGTGACGATACGGTTGTGGCTATTCGTGATCTTTTTCCGTACATCACCGTGCTGGAGAACGGCGACAACCTGGGCTTTGCCGAAGGCAATAATGTGGGCATTCGCTATGCGCTTCAAGGGCCGGCTGAGTACATCATGCTGCTCAACAATGACACGGTAGTTGATGCGCAAATGCTGTCAATCCTGCTCCAGACTGCACAGCAAGATACCAGGATCGGCGTTGTGACACCCAAAATTTACTACTACGATGATCCCAAACGCATCTGGTGTGCGGGCGCAAGTATCGATTGGAGATCGGGCGGTTCGATTCGCCGTCAGGCTGAGCAAATCGATAGCAACATTGATGATGTTTTGCAGGATGTGGACTTTGCCAGCGGTTGTGCCATGTGTTGGCGCCGACAAGCTATTGTACAGATCGGTCTGCTCGATCCTCGATTCTTCATCTACTATGAAGAGACAGACTGGTGTGTGCGCGTGCAGAGAGCAGGCTGGCGAATTGTTTATCAGCCACAAGCCCATCTCTGGCATCGCATCTCTGCTGCTATGGGCACAGCCTCACCCGCAACGGACTATTATATGACGCGCAACCTCGTGCTCTTCCTCGGAAAGCACTTACATGGCGTTCCCCGTGCTGCCAGCTTATTCCGCGTCGCTGTTCGCAACTTGTTGGCCATCGCAGCCTATAGTGTAAAATCCCACCATGGCGTGCGACGACCTAATCGCAATGCACGGACTCTGGCACTGCGTGATGCGGTGCTGGGCCGGTGGGGCAAGATGGGAGACGACGTGGCTGCCGTGTGCTATCCTATTTATAGAGAAAACAAGCCTTCATAATTTGATGTTCTCTGCAACAACGTAATGATGAATAATGATTTTTCGCAGGATCAAGAAAAAGTAAAAAACCGTCTGCCACAGAGCGTGAGACACATTGCACCGCGTCCTCTCAAATCGTTTCTGCATCAACTCTATTGGCATTGGGTAGATGCCCGCGATTTTTTAGCGGAAATGATAGGGCGCATCCCCTCTCATATGTTTCGCAGCATCTTGTATCGTTATATGCTCGGCGTGCAGCTCGGCTCGCATAACAGCATCCATCGCGGCTGTCGTTTCTATCGGCCCGGGGGTGTCATCATCGGTTCGCATAATGTGATCAATCGAGATGTATTGCTTGATGGACGCATGGGCCTGACGATTGGCGACAACGTTAGCATTTCCGAAGGTGTAGCGTTGTTGACTTTGGAACATGATCCGAACAGCTCCGATTTTGCTAATCGCGGCGCAGCCATTCATATCGAAAACCGTGTGTTTATCGGCACGCGGGCAATTGTGTTACCAGGCGTGCGCATTGCCGAAGGCGCGGTGGTGGCTGCCGGCGCAGTGGTAACCCGCGATGTGCCAACCTATGCCATCGTGGGTGGTGTGCCGGCCAGACAAATTGGACAAAGGGAACAAGGCCTAACTTACCAGTTGGATTACCGAAAGTTTTTCGGATAAATATGCGTATCCTTTTCCTTGCCACCTGGTTTCCCTATCCGCCAGACAACGGCTCCAAGCTGCGGGTCTACTATCTGCTGCGTGCCCTTGCTGCCGAGCATAAAGTCTCTTTACTGTCCTTTGCCTTCTCCACTGCACGGCCTGATGTGAGAGGAGACCTGTATGAATGGTGCTACGCGGTGGAAACAGTGCCGCTGGAGCCGTTTGTCGTTAACCGCGCCGGCGCGCTTGCCACTTTTCTCTCTGCGCGGCCTATGGCCTCTCGCCCAATACCGGCCATGCAACAGGCCGTAGACAAGGCGTTGCAAGCCATTGCCTTTGATGCGGTGATTGCTTCCACCGGCATGATGGCCGACTACGCATTGCAAGCCCCACCGAAGACAGTCTGTGTTCTGGAAGAACACAATGCCATGACCCGCTGGGCGTATGAACGCTATCAACAAACGTATGGCGGGCTGCAACGCACACGCGCCTGGCTTAGCTGGCGTAAAAGTCGTATCTATGAAAAACGCCTCTATCGTCGCTTTGATTTGATCACTATGGTCTCCGAAGCGGATCGTCGAGCTGCTGCGGCTTTGCTTGGCGCGGAGCATTCGCGGGTGGAGCTGACGCCGAATGGGGTAGACTGCACCCATAACCAGCCCAACGTGGCTACCCGTCGGCCGAATGCTTTGGTTTTCAACGGCAGCCTCACCTACAACGCCAACTACGACGCCATGCAGTGGTTTTTGCAGCACGTCTGGCCTGCTGTGCGTCGCCAGGTTCCCGCGGCAACTCTTACCATCACCGGCTCAACCGCGGGCGTTGATTTGTCAGGACTGGCCTTAGATGACCACGTGCGTTTGAGCGGCCTGGTCGAGGATGTGCGCCTGCCTGTGGCCGAGGCGAGCGCGGCGATTGCTCCCATTCGTCAGGGCGGCGGCACACGCTTAAAAATTCTGGAAGCTATGGCGCTGGGCACGCCGGTGGTGGCCACCTTCAAAGGCGCAGAGGGTTTGGAGGTAGTCAATGGCGAACATTTGTTGCTGGCCGATGATCCGCCGACCTTTACCCGGGCAGTGCTGACTCTGCTGACCGATGACTCCTTGGCCGCCCGCTTGCGTCACAATGCACGCCGGTTGGTAGAAGAGCGCTACGATTGGGATGTTATTGGCCGGCGCTTTACCGCCTTGCTAAGCAACGCTATTTACCACAAAAACCAACCTCATGCCTGATCATTCAGCTACCATTGACCACTGGGATAGCGATCCCTGGAACACCGATGAGATTGTCTTCTGGCTACAGCATCCCAAGGTACAGCAACGGCTGGCCCTGAAGGAAAGCGGCAGGCCGGACGGTAACTGGATTGCCCATACCCTGCAAACCTGGCTGCCTGATGCCACACCAGTTGAGCGTTGCCTGAGCCTGGGATGCGGGCGGGGGCGTATCGAACGCGATCTTGCTGCGCGTCAGGCATTCGTTACCTGTGATGCCTTCGATCTGTCCGCCGAATC
The DNA here is from genome assembly GCA_937907455.1 of uncultured Caldilineales bacterium. GTDB lineage: Bacteria > Chloroflexota > Anaerolineae > JAAEKA01 > JAAEKA01 > JAAEKA01. The sequence goes on along the minus strand of CALESQ010000043.1, from coordinate 49,105 downwards.
GATCGCTGATGCCTCCCACGCGGCGTTGGCTGCTGGGTTTACCCATATCAATTATGCTGTTGCTGATATTGACCACATTCAATTGGCCCCAGGTCGGTATGATGTGGTCTGGATTGTAAGTGCCGCGCATCATTTCAGCCGTCTGGAACATGTTTTTGCTCAGGTGGCGCAAGCCCTAAAGCCGGATGGCCTGGTTGTATTATACGAGTATGTAGGTGCTAATCGGTTTCAGTTTCCTGCGCGCCAACGCCAGGTGATTGAAGCGTGTTTGCAGTTGTTGCCTATGTCTTACCGATTGCTTCCTGCACCTGCCCTCTCTGCTACGGGCGGGGCCATAGCAGACGCGGCCCGCCCGCGTCGCAAAAAAGCTGCTTGGGTAGCTCGTCGCGTTTTGGACAAGGTGCGTGAAGGAACGTTGCTTTCAACCGCGCAGCGCCTCTGGCGAAAACAACAAGCCCTGCATTCCGGCCAGCGCCCGGTCAAAGAAATAGCTGTACCGACGGAGCGCTCAGTCATTGCTGTGGATCCCAGCGAAGCGATCCGCGCTGACGAGATCGTTTCGATTCTGGAAACTCAGTTCGATATACTGGAAAATCGCCCCCTTGGCGGCTCCATCCTGCAATTCCTGCTGGCCGATATTGCCGGTAACTTCCAGGACGCAGCCGGCGAGCAATGGCTGGACATTCTGTTTCAGATCGAGGATGCATTGTTGGCATCCGGTGATTTGACCAGCGATTTTGCCTGTATCGTGGCCAAACCCAAACATCACCTTGTTTAATTTGCCTATGTTGTCCTCCCTGCGTTTGCCCTCCCGACAATACAATGTAACGTTGTTGATCGTTGCTGCCGTGCTGGCGCTGGCTTTTTTGCTGGGGCTACGCGCCTCCGTGTTTTGGCTGGCTGTGTTGTTCGCTGGGTTTGGTGGTTTGATTTTGCTGCGCAGGCCGGTGTTGGGGCTTGTCGCGCTGATTGTTGCTGCATTGGCTGTGCCTGTCACTATCAGTACCGGTACAGAAGTCAGCCTCAATGCGGTTACGTTGTTGCTTCCGGGTGTTGCCGCAATCTGGTTGTTGGACCAAGTAATCCGCGGCCGTTTCGGCATCATCTCCTCTTCGGTCAACCGTCCGTTGATGCTGTTCTTACTCGCCAGTCTCGTATCGTTGCTAATTGGTCGAGCCATTTGGGACCCGCTCATTCCACTGAACAACAACTTCCTGTTGGTGCAGTTAGCGCAATGGGGTATCTTTGTATTGTCGGCACTGGCTTTTTGGTTAATGGCTAACCTGGCAGCCGATGAAAAAACGCTTTGGCGTATTGTTGCTTTCTTTTTGTTCTTTGCTGGTGGCACGGCTATTGTACAGGCTGTCCCTGGACTGGCGGCGGTAACAGCTCCTATCACTACGTTCGCTTTCGCACGTGCTCCCTTGTGGATATTGCTGGCTGCGCTGGCTGGTGGGCAGTTGCTTTGGAATAACAAGCTTGCTTTAGGCTGGAAAGTTTTTCTGATAGCTATCCTGTTAGCTACCTTGATTTATGCCCTTGTTGCCCAGCAAGAGGCAGTCTCAAATTGGGTGGGACTGGCCGTAGTCCTGGTTACCCTGTTCTGGTTGCGCTTTCCTCGTGCCCGCTGGTTTGCTCTTCTGGCAGTTGTGGCGCTCATTATAATGGGGCTTGCCTTTCCCACCATTTACCAGTTTGCCGGTGGTGATGCTGAATGGACAGAAAGCGGTGGCTCGCGCTTGGTATTGATACAACGTGTGATCGAAGTTACTCTGCGTAACCCCATTACCGGGCTGGGGCCGGCGGCCTATCGGCCTTATGCCAACGCCACGCCACTTCTCTATCAACGCATCTATTGGCTCAACCCCTTGGTCAATTCCCACAATAACTATGTGGACCTGTTTGCTCATGGTGGCCTGCTGGGTCTGACGCTGTTTGTCTGGTTTGTTTGGGAGATCGCACAGCTAGGTGCACGGTTGCGTCGGCGTTTCACAGTTGGGTTTGCTGTGGCCTATGTCAATGGGATGCTGGCAGCCGGCGTAGGTGCGTTGGTATTAATGGCTTTTGCTGACTGGATTCTGCCTTTTGTTTATAACATCGGCTTCATTGGCTTTCAAGCCAGTGTATTGGTTTGGCTGTTTATGGGGGGACTGGTAGCCCTGGATAACATGCCCCAGTCAGTTAACGATGATAAGAACGGGTGAGCGGTAAGGGCCGAACCGTTTACTTTGAATTTCTGACGCCAGGAAATGCCTGTGTCCCTTGCTACTCCTGATTTGCCTTCCGGAACCTGCGATCTTTCCATTCTCGTAGTCAACTGGAATACCAATGACCTGTTGGCCGGGTGTCTTAAGTCGCTGGCAAGTAAAACATGGCAGGTGGCAACGTGCCATCTGCCACCCGTAACTTCTGAGTATATCGTCGTAGATAATGCCAGCACTGACGGCAGCGCGGCCATGGTACGTGAACGTTTTCCCGCCGTACAGTTGATCGAAAATCAGCAGAATGTTGGTTTTGCCCGTGCTAACAATCAGGCTATCTGCCATAGTCGGGGGCGCTATGTCTTGTTACTCAACAGCGACACCGTAGTGCATGGCGGCGCATTGGCAGCCATGGTAGCATTTATGGAGACTCATCCTGAGGCCGGAGGTTGCGGGCCGCGCTTGCTTAACGGCGATGGGTCATTGCAGCCATCAGTGCATCCTATGCTCACCCCTTGGCGCGAATTCTGGCGCCTGAGTTTTCTCGATCGTCTCTGGCCGCTGGCTAGCTATCGTCAGGAAACCTGGGATACAACCATTGCGCGACCTGTGGAGGTCATCAAAGGCGCGTGCTTGCTGCTTCGCCGTGCTGCGTTGGATCAGGTAGGGCTGCTGGACGACCGCTATTTCATGTATACCGAAGAAGTAGATTTGTGCTATCGCCTGGCACGTGCCGGCTGGCAGCTCTGGTATCTGCCACAGGCCGAGGTCACGCATTTTGGCGAGGCCAGCAGCAAGCAGGTGCGTCAGGACATGTACCTGCAATTGTACCGCTCCAAAGTGCAGTTCTTTCGTAAGTTCGGCGGCGTGGCGCGTTCAGCCTGGTATAAGTTTTTGCTGGCGCTGGCTTATTTGCCCCGCGCTGTGCTGATGAGCGTAGGCAGCCTGTTGCACCCTGCCTGGCAACCTCAGGCACGCCTGTTTCGCCGTCTGTTGCTCGATCTGTCGCGGTTCTAACCGCGCCCTGCAGGCAGCCACTTGCTGCGGTTCAGACGAAACAACGCTTCTCGAATGCTGACAACCCTTTCTTTCCTACCTAACGTTTAAAACCTTCGGTCTTATGCCCTCAAAACATCACCGCTCGGCTCTGATCGCAATCTTGGCACTCGCCGTGTTGCTGCGCGTCGGGGTCGCTTTTTACCTGGGCGATTCCACGCCGCCGGCCAAGGATGAAACCTCGTATTCTACTCTGGCGTGGCGCGTGGCGCAGGGCTATGGCTACAGCTTTCCCTCCGCCTCCTATCCTTTTGTTCCGGAGAATACGCCCACCGCGCACTGGTCCTTTCTTTATGGTGCTTTTGTTGCCGCAGTCTATACCCTAACAGGCTTTCATCCGATGGCTGCGCGTCTGGCGGGTGCAGTGTTGACCGGCATTTTGCTGCCTCTTCTACTCTATCGCTTGTCACGGCGCACCTTTGCCCTTCCGCCGTTTACGGTGTACCGCTTCTCCTTTACTATTCATCACTTAGTCGCGTTGCTGGGCGCAGTTTACGCTTATTTTGTGCTTTACGGGGCTATGGTACAAACCGAAGGGCTGTTTATTTGCGCGTTGCTCTGGTCGCTGGAGCGTGGGCTGGCTGTCGAGCAAATGCTGCGTGCTGATCGGTCTATTTCACCTGCGTTGGCACTTAGTTTTGGTGCTAGTTTGGGTGTGGCCGCGTTGCTCCGTCAATCTATTTTACCTTGGGTCGTTGTGTTGGCGCTGTATTTGCTATGGGTGGGCTATCGTCAGCGTCGCCTGGCCAGCGCCTTTGTTGCCTTAAGCATTGCCGCGGGCGTTACGTTGCTTTTCATCCTTCCTTTTACCCTGCGCAACTACCGTGTGTACGGCGATTTTCTACTGCTTAATTCCAATGCTGGCTATGCCATGTACTCCGCACAACATCCGCTGCATGGTACAAGCTTTCAAGAATACGCGGCTGCGCCGTTGCCTGATGACCTGCTTGATCAGAACTTAAACGAAGCCCAATGGGATAAAGCGTTGATGGCGCGCGGCATTGGCTTTGTGCTGGCTGATCCGGCGCGCTACCTGTTGCTTTCCCTTAGCCGTGTGCGCGACTATTTCGAATTCTGGCCTACCGCCGATTCGTCTCTGGTCTTTAACTTGGGTCGTGTGTTTTCCTTTGGTCTCTTCCTGCCTTTCATGCTTTACGGTCTCTATCTTTCTCTGCGTCCTACGTCGTTCACCGTTTACCGTTTAGCTTTCAGCATTCATCGTTTCCGTCTCCTCTACCTTTTTATCGTGGTCTACAGCCTGTTGCATATTGTCACCTGGGCCATGTCGCGCTATCGCTTGCCTGTGGATGCAGTGATGCTGCTTTTTGCTGCGCTGGCGTTAAGACGGCTGCTCCCCGAAAGATAAGGGGGGTGCGCTCGCTTCTTGTGTCAGGCTCGGTTGTGCATATAGGTTGATCTCATACGTTTTGTAGCAGGGCGGCAAGCCCTGAGCACGGAGTTAAGTTTCTGATCACAAGCTCATGTCCCGCATCCTCTTCCTGACCCAGGTGCTGCCCTGGCCGCTTGACGCAGGGCCCAAGGTGCGTGCCTACTACATGCTGCGCCACTTGGCCGCGCAACACACGGTGACGCTGGTTTCTTTCGTGCGTAGTGATGATAAGCCTGAATATGCCGAACATCTGCGTGGCGTAGCAGATGCCGTCTACACCGTGCCTATCGTGCGTTCCACCGTGCGCAACCTGCAAGCTGCGCTTAAAGGGCTAAGCACCGGCCTGCCCATGGTGATTGCCCGTGACGAGATGGCAACGATGACCCGGCTACTGTGTGGCCTGGTACAGCAAACTCCGTTTGATGTCATTCATGCTGACCAGCTCAGTATGGCCTGGTGGGGACAAGTGGCCGCGACCGAAGCTGCACACCACGGCTTGCGACCTGCAACCTTGCTTGATGCACACAATGCCATTTATCGGCTGACCGAGCGTATGGCCGCTGAAAGTCGCGGCCTTCGCCGTCTGATTGCACGGCGCGAGGCGGGTGCCTTCCGCCGCTACGAGGCCGACATGATTCGGCGCTACGATGCCCTGCTGACAGTCACCGAAGAAGACCGCATCCTGCTGCTGGATTTGTTTGATCAGCCTGAGCGCGCCACAGTGGCTGAAAAAATAACTGTGGTCCCTATCTGCGTAGACCCTGCACAGATCGCCCCCATCTCTCCTCTATCCACATCTGCGCCTTCTGATTTACTCCTCCCCTCCACTATTCTTCATCTTGGTACCATGTTTTGGCCTCCTAACATAGCCGGGGTGCTGTGGTTTGCAGATCAGGTATTGCCGTTGATCTGGCAGCATTTGCCTACGGCCCGTTTCATCGTGGTGGGCAAGAACCCCCCCGCCGAGGTGCAAGCCCTGGCTAGCGATCCCCGCATCGAAGTTACTGGTTATGTTGCCGATCCCTTGCCCTACCTGCAACAGGCCGATGCCTTTGTTGTGCCACTACATTCCGGGGGTGGTATGCGTGTCAAAATTCTCGATGCCTGGCTTTGGGGTTTGCCAATTATTTCTACTACTATTGGCGCAGAGGGGATTGATTTGCTTGCTGGCGACAATATTTTGTTGGCTGATAAAGCCTCTGATTTTGCTGCGGCTGTGCTGGATACCTTGCAAAAGCCTGATCTCAACCAGCGCTTGCGTCAAGCTGGACGTGCCTGGGTGGAACAAACTTATGCCTGGCAAGTGATTTATCAGCGGGTGGATAGCGTCTACGCGCAGTGGCTTAACGCCAAAAACTGAGGGTCGGGATAATCCTTACGGCTCTGTAACCTTTTGCGGGGGCTGGCACGCCGACAATTCGTGCTATAATAACGCGGTGCGCATCATTTATCTGCTCCTTTCGCCGACCTACGGCATGCACCAATATACCGCAGATCTGGCTAACCACCAGGCCGACCAGGGCCATGACGTGCATCTGGTCACCACCGTCCGCGCCCCGCGCCCGCCCTACGCGCCCGCGGTACACATCCACACCCCGGTAGACACCACCACCACCGGCTTTGCCCGCGATGGTCTGCGCCCCGCCGGGCCGCGCCGCGTGCTGGCTGCAATAGATGCCATCACCCGCACCGCGCCTCAGCCCACCGTGGTACACATCACCGGCGTACACCTGTGGAACCCCCTGCTGCTGCGCGGCTTGCGCCGCCGCGGTCTGCCCACCATCCACACCCTGCACGATTTGGACCCTCACCTCGGTGTGCGCTTTAGCCGCCTGATCCGCCTGTGGAACCGCAGCGTGCTGGCCGGTGCTGATCGCATCCTGGTGCATGGGCAGGTATACCGCCAACGCCTGCTGCAAGCCGGCCTGCCTGCCGCGCGCGTAGTCTACACGCCGTTGCTGCATTTGTTCCTGAGCCATGCCGCATTTGCGGCAACGCCTCTTGATAAGCTACAATACGATCCGTACGCGCTGTTCTTTGGCCGCCTTTTGGCTTACAAAGGCGTCAACCAATTGATGCAAGCGGCCACGCTGGCTGCCGAAAACGGCGAGCCTCTGGCAATTGTACTGGCTGGCCCGGGCGAGCCGCCGTCGTATCTTCCGTCTGGGGTAGAACTGCGCAACCATCTGATAGATGACCATGAAGGCTGGGATTTGTTTCAACGCTGCGCAGTGGTGGTGCTTCCCTATCTCGATGCTACTCAGTCTGCTTTGATCGCCGCCGCCTACTATTTTGCCAAACCGGTCATCGTCAGCAACAGCGGTGCCTTGCCAGAATACGTGCAACCCGGCCATACCGGCTGGGTAATCCCCGTCGGTGATGTTTCCGCGCTGGCTGCCGCCCTGCAGCAGGCACTGGCCGATCCGCAGCGTACCAGCGAAATGGGTCTGGCCGGACGAGCCTGGTACCTGGCACAACGCCACGAGGAACAACAGACCCTGGCAGCCCTTTATCGTGCCACCGGCGCTGGGAGGCGCTCTGCCGGGTTATGAACGTACACCTGCCAACCCACTGGCGCCATCCTATCAGATCAAGCATGAGACGTCGTATCAATCTGCCCAGCCTCAGCCTGCAAGCCTCAGAACGGCGCTTGCTGCTGTTGATTTTGGACCTGCTGCTGATCAATCTGGCCTTGCTGGCCTCGGTCTGGCTGGGCTGGGGACGCGCCGTCCCGCTGGCGCACTTGCTGTTACCCTATAAATGGTACATCACGCTCGTGGTCGTTTGGATTCTGGTGGGCCTGTTTTTTGATATCTATAATCTGGCGCGTTCGGCCAGCACCTTTGCCATTGTCCGCAGCGCCGCCGCCGCCGCCGTCACCACGATAGCGGTCTATTCGCTCATTCCTGCGCTCACCCCCACGCTGCAAAGCCGCACCCAGATATTCGTCTTCCTCGGCATGGCGCTGTTGCTCATTGTGGGCTGGCGCGTGCTGTATTCGCAGTTGTTTGTACAGCCCTTCTTTCACCAGCGCGCCCTGGTGGTGGGAGCAGGCTGGGCTGGCCGCACCCTGGTGTCGGCCATGCAGGTGGCCCCGCACGATGCCAATCCCTATCGCGGCACCGGCTATCAGTTTGTCGGCTTTATTGACGATGATCCCGCCTGTGCCGGCACTACGGTGGAGGATATTCCCGTGCTGGGGGGGCACGAATCGCTCCTGCCCATGGCTGCTACCTTGCAGGTCAACGAGGTCATTCTCGCCATCACCCATCGCCATGCCATCCACGACGCTCTGTTTGATGACCTGCTGCGCTGCCGCGAGCGCGGCATTCACATCACCACTATGTCGGATCTTTACGAGCGCCTGTTGGGCCGCGTGCCTGTACAGCACGTAGGCCGCGATCTCTACATGGCTCTGCCTTCGGCTGATTCGGCCTATCAGCGTTTGTATGGCTTGGCGAAGCGGCTCATTGATCTGATGAGCGCGCTGCCTGGCGCAGTCTTGTTGGCACTGCTGCTGCCGTTTGTGGCGCTGGCCAATCGTCTGGGCAGCCCCGGCCCACTGTTCTACCGCCAGAGCCGCGTGGGCCGCGGCGGCAAGCTGTTTGATGTGTTGAAGCTGCGTTCGATGGTTCCCGACGCCGAAGCTGATACCGGAGCTGTTTGGGCCGCGGCCAACGACAGTCGCATCACCGGTGTAGGGCGCTTCCTGCGCGCCACGCGGCTTGATGAACTGCCGCAGTTCCTCAACGTTCTGCGCGGCGAAATGAGCCTCATCGGCCCGCGACCCGAACGCCCCGAATTTGTGGAACAACTGGCCGAAACTATCCCCTTCTACCGCGCCCGTCACGCTGTGCGTCCTGGCCTCAGTGGGTGGGCACAGGTGCAATATCGTTATGGTAGTTCGGTGGATGATGCCCGCATCAAGCTGGAATATGACCTGTACTATGTTAAACATGCCAGCCTGTTGCTGGATTTGCGCATTGCCTTGCAGACAATCCCCGTTATGTTGCTTTTCAAGGGGCATTAAAGTACAATCAGCGGCATGACTCAACCCCTGTCGCCTGTGCAAACCTATCTTGCTCAAACCACTGCCTTGCTAGCTGCCCTGCCCGCCGCGCCGATCACCGCGGTCGAGCAATTGCTGCTAGCTGTCTGGCGTCGCCGTGGCCGCGTCTATGTCTGTGGCAACGGCGGCAGCGCGGCCATTGCCAGCCATTTCGCCGGTGATCTGAACAAGGGCGCCAACGTCACCGGTCGGCGGCGTTTTCGCGCCTTTGCCCTGGTAGATAACCTGCCCGCCTTGCTGGCCTGGAGCAATGACGACGGCTATGCCGTAGCCATGGCCGAACAACTGCGCAACTTTGTTGACCCCGGCGACCTCGTGATCGGCATCAGCGGCAGCGGCAATTCGCCCAATGTGGTGGCAACCCTGGCGCTGGCACGTCAGGCTGGTGCCGCCACCGTGGCCTTCTGTGGCTTCGATGGTGGCCGCATTGCCCAGCCCGATCTGAGCGATGTGGCTGTTCACATTCCCAGCCACAGCATGGAGCAAGTTGAGGACGCCTTTTCAGTGGTGTGTCACTGCCTGCTCTACGCCCTGCGCCGCAGCCTGCGTCAGGAGCCACCTGACCCCGACCTGCTGCTCTCCAGCGCCCGCGACGCTTATCCTTACGAAACGGAGTAGCCCACGGTTGCGCTATGGCTTTGCCCGTTGTTTCCCTGACGGTGAGCGGTGTTGGCGCCCAGGTTGTCCTGCCCGATGCCACCTGGGCCGCGGCCCTGGCACCGTTGTATCACGAATTTCCCCTTTCAGGCGCGGTAGATTGGCATGTGACACTGCGCTACGATCCCGCTCTGCCCCGCGCCGATCCCCCCTGGATTCGCCATGACCAGGCCATCACCCGCTTTCACCTGCATCGCATCGCCGGTGAAATAGATTTTGCCGCGCAGCAGATCGAGGTAACCAGCGTTTCGGTGGATATGGCGGCTTCAGCTCTGGAACGTGCCGTGGCCTATGGCGTGTTGTACAGCCTGCTGCGGCGCAACGGCCTGCTGCTGCACGCCGCGGGCATTCAGTGGCAGGGGCGCGGGCTGATCGTTGCCGGTCATTCCGGTGCCGGTAAAACCACCCTGGCGCGGCTGGCCGTGGGCCATGCTCAACCGTTTAACGATGAGATCGTCATCGCCGATCTTGCCGGACCCCAGCCATTGCTGCGCAGCACCCCCTTTCTGGGCTTCGGCACGCCGCCCGAACTGCAACAGCGCATTTGCCGCACCTGCCCTGCCACTCTGTTGCTGTTGCCGGCGCACGGCTCTGAGTTTGCCCTGCAACCTCTGGAGCCGGCCCAGGCCGTGTTAGAGCTGCTGCGCAGCAACATCGCCGCCGTGGATCGGCCCGCTCATGCCACACGCTGGCTGGAACTGGTGCAGCGCCTGTTGCAGCAGGTTCCCGCCTATCGCCTGGTATTTTATCCCAGCACCGCTGTGTGGGATTTTCTGGCTGATACCCTGGGAGACTCTCCATGCGCATCCTGACCGCCGGTCCCACAGGGGTTGTGGCCATGCAGCGAGTGCTGAATTGGCACATTGAAGCAGGCGACGACGTGTGGATCACCGACTATCGCAACAGCTTCCGGCGCCCGCTGCCGCCGCGCTTTCATTTCATGCCGCTGCTGCCTTTGCCGCGTGGCAATGGCGCAGACATGATCTTGCATCGCCTGGGGCTGGGCGCGCTGGCCGAACGTGCCAAACAAACACGGTTGCGTCGCCTGGCTGCCGAGGCCCGGCCTGATGTCATTCATATTCACAGCATGGATGTGCGCGGCCAGGCTCTGGCACGTGCCGGTCTGGGGCCGTTGCTGGTGTCGGCGTGGGGGGCGCTGCCTTCGCTGCTTGTCGCACCCGACAGACTGCTGCGTCCGGCAGCGCAGGAATTGCTGCTGGCCTGCGACCGCCTGCTGGTAGATGCTCCCGCGCTGGTAGAACCGGCACAGCGCCGCGTGAAACCGGGCTGCCAGGTAGAGTACATGCCCTTTGGCACCGATACCACTGCGTTTCAGCCTGGACGCAGCACCAGGGCGCTGGAGTGGCGTACCTTTTTTGCCATTCCCGATGATGCCTTTGTGCTGTTGTCGCCGCGCATGTGGGCCGACTTCTACAACCATCAACAGATTCTGCGCGCCTTTGTTTTGGCCTACGAGCGGTTCAACCGGCCCGTTTACCTGGCGCTGGTGGGGTTGGGAGGTCGCCCCGATGCCTTGCCGCACATGCATGTTGCCTGGCAGGGGGTGCAGCATACGCCCGCGGCTGCGGCGGTGCGCTGGCTGCCGCGCATCCTCTATCAAGAGATGCCCACCCTGTATGCCATGAGCGATGCCGTGGTGAACTATCCCAGCCGCGATGCCTTCGCCGTCACCCTGGTAGAGACTGCCGCCTGCGAGCTGCCGCTGATCACTTCTTTGCTGCCGGCCTATCGCGGCACCTTTGTTGAAGATTCCGCCCGCCTGGTTCCAGCAGACGACGAGACCGCGTTGGCCGAGGCTATGGTAGAGGTGGTCAACCAACCGGCTCAGGCGCGCCAGGACGTGCTGCGCGCTGCACGCCGCATCGCCGTGGCCGAATACGACGATGCCCGCGTGAAACAGCGCTTGCGGCAAATCTATAGCGAAATGGCGGCCACGTCGTGAAGCTGGGCCTGGACAAGGCTGTATGGTATCGTGCAGCTATGCGCGGCAGCGAGACCCTCAGCTTTGCCTGGCGCGGCCGTCCTCAGCCGCAAGATGCCCTGCTGCTGGTTTCCTCCAGCCGCAGCGGCTCCACCTGGCTGGCCGACTGGCTGGGCTATGCTTTGCATCGCCAGCAGATCTTTGAACCGCTGCATCCGCACTACAATCCGGCCATCCGACGGCTGACCGATTTCACCGGCCCCAGCGATCATCTGTATTCCTTTTACCTGCCGGCGCAGGCCTCGCAGCCCGCATGGAAGCAGGCGTTGGCTGCGGCGCTCAGCGGGCGGGCGCGCAGTGTATGGACAGACGACACGCCCACGGCCTGGCTGCCGCGCGGCTTTCTTGTCAAAGAGATACGTGCCACGCTGTTGCTGGGCTATGTGATGGCCAATTTTACGCCGCGGGTGATCTATTTGCTGCGCCATCCCTGCGCTGTGGTGCATTCACGGCTGCGCCTGGGCTGGCAGATGGAGGCGCGTGCCCTGCTCCGCCAGGAAGCATTGGTGGAAGATTTGCTGCGCCCCTGGCTGGCCGAGATCGAGCAGGAGCGTGATCCCGCAGGTGCGCATGGGCTGTGGTGGGCCGTAGAGAACCTTGCGGCTCAACGCGCTTTGGCCGGGCAGGCCCATTGCCGCGTGTTCTACGAGCAGCTTATGGCCGATCCCACGACCGTGCTGCAGCGGGTACTCGACTTCACCGGCGGCCAGCAGGTTGAGCTACCGCCGTCATGGTATCAGTCCATGAGCCGCACTACCTTCCGCGCCGAGGCAACAGCCGGGCTGGATTTGCTGTTGACATGGCGGCAGCAGCTTGCTCCTGAGCAGCAGGCGCGTGTACTCGCCTGGGCCGAGCGGTTGGGTGTTACCGGCTACACCGGCAGCGTAATGCCGCAGGCTGCATAAGGAGGCAGGCCATGCGTTTACTGATGGTTGGCCCCTGGTATGAAACTGCCATGCGTCGGCATATTGATTGGGCGCTGGAAGCGGGCCACGAAGTGTGTGCTGCTGATTTTTACAGCTATGAGGTGCCCTATCAGCCCGCGGTATTGACAATAGCGAGCTTGCTGCCCGGTTCACCCGCCTGGCAGCGCCGCCGTTTCGCTCATCTGAACGCTGAAACCACCCGACGCGTAGCTGTGATACGTTTGCAGCAGTTGATCCGGCGATTTCGTCCAGATGTAATCCATAGCTATTTGCTTCAGCCCTACACCGAAGTGTGTCTGCGTGCCGGGGCACGGCCTCTGGTGGTATCAGCGTGGGGGCAGCTCAGCAAGCTGATGACTGAGCGGCACAGCCGCAGTGAGCGCCGCTGGCTGCGGCGGCTGCGCAGCGGTGCTGCCGCGGTGTTGGTGGAAAATCCCGAATTGCAGGCCCTGTTGGAGACATGGCCAGGCCCGCCGTTGCCGGTGCATTGCATTTCGCTGGGGGTAGATACTAGCGTGTTTCACCCAGGTCATCGGGACACTGCCAAAGGATGGCGATTCATGCTTGGCATTCCGCAAGATGCCCGCGTGGTGTTTTCGCCGCGCGGCTGGTCACCGATCTATCGTCAGCAGGACATTCTGGAGGCGTTTGCCCTGGCTTGTCGGCGCATCAGCGAGCCGTTGGTGTTGCTGTTTGTAGGGCTGGGGCGTATGAAAAAGCCGGAGAGGTTGGCTGAGCAGGTGGCCGCGCACAGTCACGCTCTGGGAATAGCCGATCGCATCCGATGGGTTGAGCGTGTGCCTCACAGCGAGATGGCAATTTTATACGCTGTAGCGGATGTAGTGGTTAGTTATCCAATGCTCGATACCTATCCATCCACCGTGTTGGAGGCCTTGGCTTGCGGCTGCCAGGTTATCAGCAGTGATTTAGTGGTTTACCACAACACATTTGTGCGAAAGTATTGCCGTTTGGTACCACCGCAAACACCCGTGGCATTAGCTGATATGTTGGTTGATGTTTTGAAAATCCGCGATAGTTACTTGCAGCGCGAAACGAGATCGAAGACGCGATTAGAGGACACTTTATTTGCCGAGTTTAGCAATAAACAGAAACTATTAGTAATATATAGCATTGTAAATGCAGTAAAACAACCTATACGAGAAAGCTTAAAAAATCGTAACTTGACGGAATGATTTATTCATGATATGATCGAATTGCGGCGTTGAGCGATTATGTTAAACAGTAAACAAATCCACCCTATTCGTGCAACCTCTGTAGCGTACCAGGTTTATGGTACAGAAGCAGTTATCATCAATCCTGCTGAAGGTAGGGTTCGCATGCTCAATCCGACAGCGACCCGCATTTGGGAACTTGCTAATGGTGAACGGTCGGTGGATGATATTATAGCTGTGTTGACAGAAGAGTTTGAGGTTACTTTCGATCACGCTCATCGTTCAGTCTATCAGTTGCTGGCTGAACTGAGTAAAAAAGGCTTGATCGTTTGGCAAGAGGTATAAAATTCACTCCGCTCCGATTAAGGGTAGCCAGGTGAAATTGTTTACATAAATCATTTGTTGTAGGAACTAAGTTCTGTTTCTCGCAGCTAAATCTCTTGAACTGCTTTATCGGATAAGCAGGAGGAAATCATGCATCAATCTTCGCAAACAGAAGCCCGTCCGCAGGGCAAGCAAAAATGGCAAGAACCAGTCGTTGTGATCGAGCGTTCGCTGACAGGTAACGCTCAGGACCTGGGTCCTTTGGATGGTCCTTCTTTTGGCCCATTGTCCGGCAGCGTAGGTTCATAAATAATATCATAAACGACAGGGTGCCATTCCCTGCAAAGAGGATCTATGAAGATCAGCGCATAAACGACGAAGGAACACTTCGTCGTTTATGCGCGTTAACAAGGTGTTGCTTCTCTGTGTTGACGCTGCGTGAGCAGCGTTTTTGTATGTCAGCAAGGTTGCCGTTTGATAGAGAAATGCTAATCAAATTGTAATCTCATAAAAACCGTTTTTGTGTCATAATAGAGCTAGATTTTGGAACAGAAGTCAACTGTATATTTTGGCAACGGGATCGCAGGCAATTGCGATCCCGTTGCCTACATATCAAGAGGTGCAAAACTATGAAGATTCAGCAGGTTTTAATCGGTCGCGTGTTAGCTGTTTTGATGCTTATAACGGTTGCCTTACCGGTAGCGCCTGCGGCTCAGGCAGCCGATGGCGTTACCCTGGTACAACAGGTTATAACCCCTTATTATGATTTGACATCTGACAGTGTTGAAGTGCCTGACTATTCGTTCAACATTGCGGAAGGTGCCCCGCGCCTGCCGTTAAAGGGATTGATCTTTGAACTGCCTTATTCAGGGGAGTGGAGCCTGTCTTTCAAATCTACAGCCAGTCGTGTGCTGCCGGATACCATGGCTGTTGCCGCGGTTCCGGTTGCTGATTTGAGCTCGGAAGATCTGGCGAGTATTCAGTCTGGCAGCACGGAATCACTTGTCAGCGCTATACCCACCGTGGATCGCCCCGATCCGGCTATCTACGGCGTGGATGCGTTTTATCCTGCTACTCCAGTAGTCACAGGCAAGGTGGTGCAGCAGGGTGACAAGCGCCTGCTTTTTGCTCAGGTGTTTCCTTTCCAGTATAACCCTGTTACTCAACAATTGCTATACAATCCCAGTATCGAAGTCACCGTGCAAGTAAATGGTGTGCAAGCCGCTCCTGAGCGGGCTTCGCTTATGCCTGATGACTTTTTGCAGCCGACCGCGCTGCCCGGCGACGGCATTTTGCGCGTACATACCAAACAGCAAGGCTTGTACAAACTGACTTACACTGATTTGAGCAACGCCGGCGTACCGGTAGGCCCAAGCGGTGTCAAGCCAAGCACCTTTGCCATGTATTATAAGGGGCAACAGATTGCCATCGAGGTACGCGGTGTAGCCGATAATTCGTTTGATGCGGGTGATCTGGTGATCTTCTACGCCGTACCCTATGATGGTGGGCGCTATCAGGATTACAATATCTATCAGTTCGCTTATGGCGCCAATGTCACCGGTACACGCATCGCCACGCGTGCGGTAACTTCTGCAACCTCGCCCACGGCTGCTTCGGTTGTGTCGCAACTTGAGCGGGTAGAAAACAATGTGAACTACAAGACGCTCTACCGGCGCGATATCAGCCAGGAACAGCTCTTTGATTACGACATGCAGGTGAATGCCAGCTTCCCTTCATCCGTGCGCACCTATAGCTTTGCTCTGGAAGATGTGGTCACCAATGGCGGCGCAGCCCAGATCAAGGCGGTGTTTTGGGGGCAGGAATATCACATGGCGGCTCCTGATAATTCGGTGGCCTTTTCTTTCAACAGTTATAACGCGGGAACATTCCAGTGGGATGGCCGCACCGAGACCACCATCAACGCCACCCTGCCGCAATCTTCGCTGAGTACTTCCAGCAACCAGTTGACGATGACAGCTGCTTTGGCACAGTTATCAGGGGTGGATAGCTATACCATCAATCCCGACTGGGTAGAAATTACTTATCCCGCCAAGGCCGAGGCCGAAAGCGACCAGATTTACATCCGTCCGCAGACTTCTTTAGCCAACCCTGTGGCTGTGTCTGGCTTTAGTGCCACCACGGTGACCGCTTACGATGTACGCGATCCCTACAGTGTGAAGAAGTTAAGCGGCATCGGCACCACCACCATCGGTACACGCACCGTTTATTGGAGCGAAACCGTTTCATCACCCACCTATGTGGTGACTACCGATGCCGGCTTGCTGGTACCTGGCGCCATCGAGCGGGATACCCCGTCTAACTGGGCCAGTGCCAGCAATGCCTATACTTATCTCATCATCGTAGGTACCGAGCGCTATTACACGGGCACTACGGCGCTGGGCAGTCAGCTCAAAACAGCCATCCAGCCGCTGGCCACCTATCGTGGCAGCGAATTCAACGTTGCTACGATAGATGTTCAGGACATCTACGATGAGTTCAGCTATGGCCGCCTTGATGCTGAAGCCATTCGCAGCTTTTTGGCTACGGCCTATTTTACCTGGGTTGTACCGCCCAAGTTCGTGCTGCTGGTGGGTGATGGTCACTACGACTTCAACCGCACGACAGCGCATACGCTGCCGGTAGTGCTGCCGCCTTACCTGGTAGATACAGACCCCTTCTGGGGCGAGGTTCCTGCCGATATCCGCTTCGCTACTGTGGACAGCGCAAGCGACCTCCTGCCGAACTTCCCCATAGGTCGCTTGCCGGCTGTCACCGCTGCCAACGTAACCGCTGTGGTGGATAAAATCATCGCTTACGAGAACGTTGCCACTAACCCCGACGGCGCCTGGCAGACTCGCACCATCTATATAGCAGATAACTGCTCCGATGTTGCTGGCGATACCCATGAGTATAGCAACGAATTGCGCTCCAATTGGCTGTCGCCGCGCTATACCAGTGTCCCGATCTATTATAATCCCTCTGGCATTTGCGCTTCTGGCGGCTTCGCTACCAGCGCTACGGGCAAGACTTTGATCAAGAACGAGTTTAACAACGGCGCTCTTTTCCTGCAGTGGTTCGGTCACGGCACCCAGTTCCGTTGGGGGTCGAGTACAGGGCTGTGGAGTGTCACCGATCCCGCCACCTTGAATGCCAACACCCAACTGCCTTTTACAATGGCTAACGCTTGCTTGTCAGGTTCCTTCGTAGCCCAGGCAACAAGCAGCATGGTGAACAAGCAGAGCTTCAGTGAAAACACGCTGATGGCAGCCGGCCGCGGTTCCATTGCCGATATTGGCCCCTCAGGCCTGCACACCGGTTTTGATCTGCTTCTCTTTGCCCAGGGCGTGCATGAGGCCATGTTCGACGAGGAGATCAAGCGCGTTGGTACTGTCGGAGATTACGCCCGCACGTTCTTCATTGCTCATGCTACAGGCAACACCGAGTCTTTCACCGACATCGTTGATACCATGGTGCTGTTTGGCGACCCTGCTTTGAAGTTGCGCTACAATCCGGTTGTTCTCAGCACCCTGGAAGTTACATTCAATGTGCTGCGTGACTGGGTGCCGGCCGGCTATAATGTGCAGGGCTTCCTGGAGCTTGCAGGTGGTGAAACGGGCAGCCAGGTGGACATCACCATTGACTTACCTTCTCAGGTTCAGGCTCCAACCTCGCTTACCGCTAATAACTTCAATGTAAGCTACAATGCTGCTACGCATCGTATTATCTCCTCCGGTAGTGCCCCGAGCAGCACTGAAGAAATCGGCTTTGCCGCTCCGGTGGATCCGTCTTTGCAAACGTGCAGCTCCTTCACAATCAACTGGAGCGCCCTCAATGTTGGAACAACACAAACCGGCTTTGCTACAGTGAACGTGGCCGTACCTGATGTGAACTGCAGCGGCACTGTCACGGTGGCTGATATTCAGGAGGTTGCGGCGCATTGGGGTTCTGCTTCCGGCGACGCCGTCTATCACCCGCGCTACGACCTGAACGCCGATGATGTGATTGACGTGGCGGATATTGTGGCTGTGGTCAATGCCTGGCACTAAAAGCCATGCTATGAGTTGGTGTCGGTGCGTCGCCCTCTTGCAGCAAGAGATAGCGTACGCACTCTCCGGGGAAACTCATTGCCTTCGGTAATAATAGCGGTTTGCAAGCAGAATTGATAATTCTGCTTGCAAACCGCGCTGTTATAGACAAAATCTATACCGGCTTCAGCCTGATGACGTGCTGACAGGGACTTGCCGGCAAAAACAAACTTGCTGTTGCTGATCATGCATTCGCTATTTGGAGGTTCATCTATGATTCGTTGGGTACGCTTTCATGCACTAATGGCGGCACTTCTCATAGCTACCCTGTTGTTGACATCGGTAGCTTCTTTGCAACCGGCCGCAGCCGCGCCGCAAGCGCCCCTCTCCGGTGAAGCTATACCGGGAGACTTGAACGGGTGGAACACCACCGCGTGGCCGATGAGCAGCAGCCTGGGCGGTACCTTTGTCTACAGCTCGGCGCAGATTACAGCTGCCAGCGCCTCAGCCAGCAACTTCAAGCTGTTCAAAGACAGTAATGCGTGGTATGGCAACGGCGCTGCGCTGAGTTTTGCTCAGATTTACAGCAATTTTTCCGGCTCTGGCGGCAACAGCAACTTCAACCATATTCAAAATAAATACTACGTCTTCAAGTGGGATGGCAACAGCCGTGCTGTGATCTTTCAGCTCAGCGCAGCCGCAGCTACGATCACTGGCGTCAACCGCGCGCCCGTTTCTCCAACCGCCAGCGATGCAGTTGTAGTGACCGCCACTACCTCGGCCACTCCGCCCAGCGAGCAGGCCCTTTGGCTGCGCTACACGGCCAACAGCTGGAGCAGCTCTACTGTGCTGAAGATGACGGGCAGCGGCACCAGCTACAGCGCCACCATTCCCGCGCAAGCCAACGGCACGGCAGTAGCTTATTACGTGTTCTCTTCCGGTAATGTTACCTCGATTGCCGCCACCGACGCTGATTTGATGGCGATCAACGCTGACACCAACGGCGGCAGCAACTATAGCTATACCGTGGCTTCGGCTCCGGGTGTGATCACACCCACCGGCGCCAGGGCGATGTGGCTGGATGCAGGCACTATCGCCTGGAACGGCACGGCCGGTAGTAGCTACAAGCTGCTCTATGACGCGGATGGCGGCATGGCCAGCACTGCCGAGAGCACAGCTTGCACGTTCCCCAATCCTGCTGGCCCTTGCTATCTCACCCTCAGTGCCAGCGGCACAGTGAGCGGCTATGCCAAAAACCCCAATGCCACCGGCAAAATCCGTCTCGACACCGGCCTGAACACCGACAATGCCAAGTACCTGCTTAAGGGTGAAGTGCTGGTTGCCAGTTACAACAGCAGCGGCACGCGGCTTGATGTTACCGGGGTGCAGGTGCAAAGCGTGCTTGATGCCCTGTATGCGGCCAGCGCCAAGACGCAGGCTCTGGGCGTGACCTACAGCGCGGGCGTGCCTTCGCTTAAGGTGTGGGCGCCTACCGCCAAGAGTGTCACCGTGAAACGCTATGCTACCTCCGCGGGCGCGGAAGTCGGCAGCCATGCCATGACTCTCGATGCGGCCAGCGGCGTGTGGAGTGTCACCGGCGCGGCGGGCTGGGATCGCCAATTTTTCCTGCTGGATGTGGAAGTCTACGTGCCCAGTGTGGATGCGGTGATGCATAACCTGGTAACCGACCCCTATGCTATCAGCTTGTCGCAGGATGGCGCGGCCGCGGGCGATGTGCGCAGCCAGTTCGTTAATCTGGCCGACGCCAACTTGAAGCCCAGCGGTTGGGACAGCCTGAGCAAGCCGGCTCTGGCCGCCTTCGAGGACATCTCGGTGTACGAGATGCACATTCGCGATTTCAGCATCAACGACAGCACTGTGGCGGCAACTGACCGCGGCACCTACAAGGCCTTTAGCTATGATGGTGCCGGGCCAAATGCCAATGCCACCCTGTCCAATGGTATGGATCACCTGCTGAAGCTGAAAGCGGCGGGGCTGACCCATGTGCATTTGCTGCCCACCTTCGACATTGCCTCGGTGATTGAGCCGGCCGCGCAGCGCACCGAACCCACTATTCCTGCCTCAGCCCGCTCTTCTTCCGATCAGCAAGCTGCCGTGTGGGCCAACCGTCTTAATGATGGCTTTAACTGGGGCTACGATCCCTATCACTATGGCCTGCCCGAAGGCTCGTACAGCACCAATCCCGACGGTGTCACGCGCATCGTTGAGTTCCGTGAGATGGTGCAAACCCTGAACCAGAACGGCCTGCGCGTGGTGATGGATATGGTTTACAACCACACCGCAGCCGGCGGCCAGGAAGATCATTCGGTGCTGGACAAGGTGGTGCCCGGCTACTACTATCGCTACGACACCAGCGGCGTGCTGTACACCTCGTCTTGCTGCTCGGACACTGCTACCGAGTACGAGATGATGGAAAAACTGATGGTTGACACGGTGTTGCGCTTTGCCGTGGATTACAAGGTGGATGGTTTCCGCTTTGATCTGATGAACCTGCACACGCGGCAGAACATGCTGAACCTGCAAAGCGCGGTACAGGCGCTCACCTCCGGCGCAAACGGTGTGGATGGCAGCAAGGTCTACCTCTACGGCGAAGGCTGGGACTTTGGTTCTGCGGTCGCCAAGGGGCTGACCACCTGTCCCAACTG
Organism: uncultured Caldilineales bacterium; assembly: GCA_937907455.1. Taxonomy (GTDB): domain Bacteria; phylum Chloroflexota; class Anaerolineae; order JAAEKA01; family JAAEKA01; genus JAAEKA01. The sequence continues at coordinate 28,617 of CALESQ010000043.1, read as the reverse complement.
CTACGCCTCGCAAAACAACATGACCGGCACGGGCATTGGCACTTTTAACGACAAAATCCGCGACGCTGCACACGGCGGCTATTCCGAGGATAGCACGGAAATCCGCAAGCAGGGCTTTATCAACGGCCTGAGCTACGATTGGAACGGCTATTTCTACACTAACCGCAATCTGAGTGATTTGAACAATGCCATGAATACGCTGCGCGCCACGCTGGCGGGCAGCGGCAGCCTTTACACCGATGACCCGCAAGAGACGGTGAACTACGTCGAGAAGCACGACAACGAAACGCTGTTCGACCTGAACGTTTTCCGCCTGCCCAGCAGCGTCACCATGACCGACCGCGTGCGCAGTCAGAACATGGGCATCAGCCTGGTGGGCCTGGCCCAGGGCATTCCCTTCGTGCAAATGGCCTCGGACATCATGCGTTCCAAGTCGCTGGATCGTGACAGCTACGACTCGGGCGATTGGTTCAACAAGGTGGACTGGAGCTACGGCGACGGCAGCTACAACAATAATTTCGGTGTGGGTTTGCCCGTGGCAGCTAAAAACAGCTCGCGCTGGGGCATCATGGGGCCGCTGTTGGACAACACCGCGTTGAACCCGGCCACAGCTAATGCTCAGGCGAGCGCGGCGCACTTGCGTGAGATTCTGCGGCTGCGCGGCAGCAGCAAGCTCTTCCGCATGAACAGCGAAGCCGATACCAACGCCCGCATCAGCTTCTACAACAGCGATAACAGCGTGCCGGCCTTGATTGTGATGGCGTTGAACGACGGCGCGGCGACTGACCTTGATCCCACCTACGAAACCATTCTGGTCTTTTTCAACGCCGACAAGGTGAGCAAGAACTATGCCATTGCCGGAGCTAACGGTTTTGCGTTACATCCGTTGCAGGCCGATGGCACCGATGCTGATTCAGTGGTGCAGACCGCCAGCTTCAACGATAGCACCGATACTTTTAGCATTCCGGCGCGCACCACCGCGGTGTTCGTCTCCACGCAACTGCTGACGCCGCTTCTGCCTGCCAGCACCATTGACTGGGTAGGCAAGATGTGGTCGCGCGGCGGCGTAGCCAACGCGGTGAATCAGGGCGCCTTTGCGCCCAGCGGCTTTGATGTCTTCGTGCGTGTCTACGAAGCCGGGGTCACTGAACCGGCAGGCGCGCCCAGCGGCATTTCCTGCACCCTGCACTGGGGCAAGTACGGTGAGCCTTGGAGCGATCTCGCCATGACCTGGAACGTGCAGCAGGGCAACGACGATGAGTTCAAGGCCACCATTCCGCAGGCCACCTTGAACGCGCTGGCCCCCGGCACCTATGGCTTTAACGCCTATTGCCAGAAGGCGGGCGAAGACAAAAAGTGGAAGATAGATGCGTATAACATCACCGCCACCGGCGATGACGACCAGGGCGACGGCCTGATCACGGTGATTCCCGCGGCAGATTCGTCGGTGCAGGCAGATGGCGCTGTCTTTGTCCATCTCTTTGAATGGCGCTGGGTGGATATTCAGAAAGAATGCACCTACCTGGCCAGCAAGGGCTTTACGGCGGTACAGGTATCGCCCCCCAACGAACATCTGGTGCCTACGGCAGATCAGGGCGGTCAGTCCGCCAGCGACTATCCCTGGTGGGCGCGCTACCAGCCGGTGACTCACAGCATCGGCGCGTTTACCAGCCGCAGCGGCACCTGGGCCGAGTTCCAAAGCATGGTCAACACCTGCAACAGTCTGGGCGTTGGCATCTATGTGGACGCGGTGATTAACCACATGGCCGATATCGAAGTGCCTGCCGGTGTAGGTACGGGAACTTCCGGCACGCAGTATGACTCTACCGCGGCCACACGCTACTATGGCACGCAATACCAGACCGATGACTTCCACACCGATTGCGCCATCACCAGCTATGGCGACCGCTATCTGGTGCAAAATTGTCGGTTGAGCGGCCTGCCTGACCTTAACACCGGCAAAAGCGATGTCCAGGGCGAGCTGCGCGGCTATCTGCAAGCGCTGGTCAACACCGGCATCAAGGGCTTCCGCGTGGACGGGGCCAAGCACATGTCGGCGCAGGACATTGCCGCCATCTTCAACGGCGTTACGGGCACGTTCTACGTGTATCAAGAGATGATTGATGCCAGCAGCGAGCGCATTCGCGACTGGGAATACACCCCCAACGGCGACGTTACCGAGTTCGCTTATCCCTACGCGCTGGGTGCGGCCTTTGATGACGGCTGCACGGGCAGCTTGAGCGATTTGCAAACCCGCTTCACGCAGTCAGATATGCTGCCTTCGCGCTTCGCTCAGGTGTTCACCGACAATCACGACAACCAGCGCGGCCACGGTCTGGCTAGCGGTCAGTGCATTGTGGATCACCGCGACGCGCAGGAGCATCGCCTGGCTAATATCTTTACCCTGGCCTATCCCTACGGCAACCCGTCGGTTACCTCTAGCTACTATTGGCAGATCAGTTCTACCGATAACACCTGGGACAGCCTCGGCCCGCCCACAACAAGCGGCGGCCCTGGCAGCAGTGGCACAACGCTGTCCCCCTTCGCCAGCGGTCAGAGCGTCAACGAATACCCGGCCAACTGCGGCACGTATCCGGCGGCTCCGGGCAGCGGCGATCTGGGCAAATGGGTGTGCGAGCATCGCAACACCGCCATCGCTAACATGGTGCGTTTCCGCCAGATCACAACCGGACAGCCTGTTGTCAACTGGCAGAACATCGGCGGTACGCCCAGCGATCACATCGCTTTTGGCTTGGGCAGCAAGGGCTTCGTAGCGATCAACCGCACGGCCTCCAGCGCCACCACCACCTATCAAACCGGTATGGCCGCGGGCTATTACTGCGATATCACCCGCTATGACTACATCACAACCACCGGCCAATGCGTTGACCCAGTCAGTTCCCGCCGTGCGCCGCTGGTGGATTACATCATGGTTAATGCCAGTGGTCAGATTGTAAATCAAACCCTGGGGGCTATGGATGCCTTTGCCATCTACGCCGGTGCGCAGCCGCTGGCCGTTACTCTGGCGAACTTCGAGGCCGAGGTGGAAGCCGGTCAGGTTGCTGTGACCTGGGAGACCACCAGCGAGCTGCATAACCGCGGCTTCAACCTGTACCGTGGTTTGAGCGCTGCCGGCTGGGATCGTCAGCTTAATACCGTATTGATCCCCTCACAAGCTACTGGCAGCACCATCGGCTTTGCCTATCGCTGGGATGACAGTGCCAGCCTGGTAACAGGTCAAACCTACTGGTACTGGTTGGAGGATGTAGACCTGAATGGCGTTGCCACGTTGCACGGGCCGGTGAGTGTGTTGTTTGCTACACCTACCGCCGTCACCCTGGCTGATCTACAGGTGCAGCGTCCGGCGTGGCCTGCGGCGTTGGCGCTGATCATTCTGCCTGCCGTGGCGCTGCTTGTGCTGCTTGCCAGCCGGTTGCGCCGTCGTCAGATGCCATAAGCGTTTCTGTCTGTCCGCTTGAAACACGCCGGAGAAAGTACTTTCTCCGGCGTGTTTTTAAACCTAACGCCGGCCTTCAGCGGGATGGTTCTCTCTCCAACCGAGCCTGTCCGTTTTCGGCTGCTAACTATTGAATAGCCCGGCATGGAACCGCCGCGGATAAATGGGACGTTTTAAGGGAAGATGCTAGCTGGCGTGTAGCACGCAAGCGATGTATACTGGTTGTGGCGATCAATTTGTACGAGGTGTGTTCTATGAGGACGTTTGTTTTACTGATTTGTGTGATACTATTAAGCGCCTATCTGCCCGCTGCGGCAGGTGCAGCACCTGATGTCTTTGACCCGATTGTGTTGCGGGTGGATACGGCAACTTATACAAGAGACAAGAATGGGCTGGCAGCCGCCGGACTTGCCACGCTGGCTATTCCCGGTGCGCCTGCTTTGCCGGTATGGACCACCGCGGTGGAGTTGCCTGCCGACGCCGATTGGTCGGTCAGCTATGAGTTAGGCGAGGCTGGCATGGTGGGCTGGCAGGGCGCTTTTCCGGCTGTACCTGTGGCAGAGTGGCCCGGCACCAACGGCGAGTCGCTATGGGCGCAGCCTGAGCAGTTGCCTGTGCCCACGCTGGTGGATCGCCCCGATCCGGCGATTTACAGTGCCAACGCTTTTTATCCTGCGCAAGTGGTGCAGGTTGCACCGGAGCAATGGCAGCGCGGCCGACGTTTTGTGCGCGTGCAGGTTTTCCCCTTTCAGTTGAATCCACAGCGCGGGCAGGTTATGCATCATCCTGCGGTACGCGTCACCATCACGCTCACGCCGCGGGCTGATAGTGCCATGCCCGCCGCTGCCCCGGTACGTTCACCCGCAGCGGTTGCCGGCACGCTGCGCATTCACACCGGTGAGCGCGGCCTTTATCGTTTGACCTATAACGATCTGCAAGCTGCCGGTGTGCCTGTAGCTACGGTGAATCCCGCCACCTTTGCCCTGACTCTGCGCGACCAGCCGATAGCTATTCAGGTAACCGGTGCCGCTGATGGACGCTTTGACCCTGCCGATCAGGTGGTGTTCTATGCCGTACCCAACGAAAGGCGCTATCTGGCAAACAATCTCTATCAGTTCACCTATGGCGGTGCTGCTGGCCTGCGCATGACTACACGGCAGACAACACCCACAGCCAGCGATCCGTTGATCAGCGCCATGCAGCATAGCGCACGCAGAGAAAACAACGCCAACTACTACAGCACTTTTGAGATGGCTGCCGATGGCGATTACTGGTTTGATACCTCGCTGTCGGTATCGGCGCTTTTTCCCACAGTGACCCGCAGCTATGCCTTGAATACCGCTGCGCCGCTTGTGCCGCTGGGCGATACAGCTACCGTGCGCATGCAGATGCGGGGCGGCAGAAATCAGGACGCCAACCCCGACCACTCAGTGCTGGCCCGCATCAACAACCATGAATTGGGCCTTTACCAGTGGGAAGGCAACGCCACGCCTTTTACCATCACCGAAACCATTCCCACGGCTTGGCTCACTTCCAGCAACAACAGCTTTGCGCTGACCGCTTCGCTTGATCAGTTGCCCGGCCTTTCTGGCTATTTGATTGTGCCCAACTGGTTTGAGGTGATCTACAGCGCCGCCATGCAGGCCGATCAGGGGCGTTTGTATGTGGCTGGACTTGTCGCAGCCAACGGGACGCGTGCCCGCGTTCATACCACCGGTTGGGAGACGCAGGCCGTAAGCGTGTATGATGTGCGCGATGCAGAGCGTCCGGTGCAACTGCTCACCACCCAGGCCGTAGCTGCTGGCAACACCTGGGAGGTTGATTTCTGGGATGAATGGGCGACAGGTGCGGCATCGCCGCGCTATTACCTTGCCACTGCGGCCACGTTACGCGCTCCGCTGGCAATCGAAGTAGATGTGCCCTCGACGCTGCTCTCCACCAGCAACGAAGCTGATTACATCGCCATCGCCCATGCTTCGCTGGCCGATGCCGTGCAGCCTTTGCTGGCTCACCGCGCGGCGCAGGGGCTGCGTACTCGACTGGTAGACGTGCAGGATATTTATGATGAATGGAGCGGCGGTCAGATGGACCCGGAGGCGATCCGTAGCTTTCTGAGCTACGCCTATCATCATTGGAACCAGGGCGGCCCCCCTCCGGCCTATGTGCTGCTGGTAGGTGATGGACACTATGATTTCAAAAACTATCTCGGTCTGAACTTTCCAAACCTGATCCCGCCCTATTTGGCCTACGTAGACCCGGTGATGGGGGAAACCGCCGCCGACAATCGCTATGTTTGCGCCGATGGACCCGATGATGTGCTGCCCGACATGCACTTGGGGCGCTTGTCAGCCAGAACGCCTGCTGATGTCACTGCCTATATCAACAAGATCGTAGCCTACGAGGGGGCCGCAGCAGGTGATTGGCAGCAGCGCGCCGTGTTTGTGGCCGATGCCGATGATGATCGCGCCGGCAATTTTCATTTGATGAGCGACAATGTCCGCTTGAACTGGTTGCCCGCAGTCTACAAGGACGAGGTTGTGTACTTCAAAATGGATGAAGACCACAACACCGGCGCCGAGATGCGCAGTGCCATCAAGGCTGAATTTAATCGCGGCACAGCCTACCTGCAATGGTTTGGTCACGGCTCGCAATCGCGTTGGGGATCAGTCTCCATGTTCGACACGCTGGACGTGCCTGCGCTTGATCCTCAGAACCGTTTGCCTCTCACCGTACACATGGCCTGCTGGACAGGCTACTTTATCTACCTGCCGCCCTCCAATCCTTCCACGTTGGGCAGCCAGTCGTTGGGCGAAGTGCTGGTGTTAACCCCTGGGCGCGGCGCCATTGCCGATATATCGCCAACCGGCCAGCACACTGGCGGCCCGGCGATGCTTTTCAACCAGGGACTGATCAAGGCGCTGTACCTTGATAGCATCATGCAGCCCGGCCCAGCCATTGACGCAGCACGCTACTACTACTTTTATAACAGTGTCGGTGCGCTGGATATTCTCGATACCATGATCCTTCTTGGCGACCCTGCGCTCAGGCTGCGCATGGCCAAAAACGTGTACCTGCCTTTAATGCAGGTTCCTTAGGCGGCGGCTGCGGTTGAAGCCTTGATTATAGAAGAACGTTACTCCTGTGTCTGTTCCTGATCTCACTTCCTATGACCCACTGCCCTACCCGCGCCAATGGCTCTCGCTGCTTAGCGAGAGTCTGGTGCGGGAAGGGCGCTTTCTTTGGCAACTGCGCGGCTCCAGCATGGAACCTACGTTGCCGCCCGACTGCCAAATAGAAATCGTTCCCCTGCCTGCGGACGTGCCTTTGGGCGCTTTGCTGGTGTTTCTGCACCGACGGGAGCTGGTGGTGCATCGGCTGGTTCACCGCACTAATGACTATTGGGTTACGCAGGGCGATAATCGCCGCGAGACTGATCTCAGGTTGCCTCCGGCGAAGATTTTGGGTATAGTAGTAGCCGCTTATCAAAACGAAAATCGCGTGTGGCCGGGGCGCTTTGAATGGCTGGCTACCCGCGGTTGGCTGCTGCGTGCCCGCCTGCTTTGGCTGCGCCGCCGCTTGAAACGGTATTTTGCACGATGACGATCACTTGTTCATTAACTGTTGCTGGCATCAGCTTTACCCTGTTGCTGCCTGATGAATCCTGGCTGCTGCCTTTGCAGGCTCGCTATGCCTCTTTCCTGTCGCCGTCTTCGCCTGGGTGGACGATCATACTTGATCGCTACCCTGCCGATAGTTTTCCCGTGCCCGGTGACCGCGTCGTGCATGAGGACTTACGAACAAATTATCAGGTAGGGCGCACCTGCGGCAGCATTGACCTGGCCGCGCGTCGGGCAGATGTAGCCGTGCTTGATCCCGCAGTAGGCGGCATGGCGCTGGATCGCACCATGTCTTTTGTGCTGATGCAGGAGCTGCCACGCTATCACGAGGCACTGCTGCTGCACGGCGTGGCTGTGGTGCGCAACGGCTATGGCCTGGCCCACAGTGGCCGTTCAGGTGTGGGCAAAACCACCACCGCACGCCTGGCCGCAGGCTATGCAGAGGTGTTGGTAGACGAAAATCTGATAGTGAGCGTGGCTAGTCGTCAGCCTGCCTTGTTGAGCACACCCTTTTGGGGCGCCAGCACCCCGCCAGAGATGATTCACCGCGTCAACCGCCAGGTACCGCTGCGCGCCTTGCTGCTGCCAGAACATGGCACAGACTTTGTGCTGGAGCCGTTGTCCCAACCTGATGCCGTGCTGGCGTTGCTCACCACCGAGAAAATCGCTGTAGAGCGGGTCTCCAGCGCTGGCGCCTGGCTGGAGACGGCCCAGAAGTTGGTAATGCGTGTGCCCACCTATCGTTTTTATTTTCGCCCCGACCCGGCCATGTGGGCATTTCTGGATAACGCCCTGGCGCTTTAACGATCTTCTGTCATGTCGAGCTGACGCAGCAAGACATCCCCCTCCGGAGATTAGTCGTGGAAATTCTCAAGGAACGTATTCGCCGCGAAGGCGTCAACCTCGGCAACGGCATCCTCAAAGTAGACAGCTTCATCAACCATCAGGTTGATCCCACCCTGATGCTGGCCGTGGGCGGTGCATTGGCGGCGCGCTTTGCCCATCTGCAGCCCAACAAAGTGTTCACTGCCGAAATCAGCGGTATTGCACCGGCGTTCACCACCGCATTGGCGTTGGGTGTGCCGGTACTCTATGCCCGCAAGACCAAGCCCATTACCATGCACCCCAACGCCATCATCGAATCTGCGCCCAGCCATACCAAAGGCAAGATCACCGATATCATTGTCTCCCCTGAATTTCTTGGCCCCCGCGATCGCGTGCTCCTGGTAGATGACTTTTTAGCCAGCGGCCAAACCATTGATGCCCTGGCCCGTTGCGTGGCCGCTGCCGGCGCCCAGTTGGTAGGCATTGGCGCGGTGGTGGAGAAAACCTTTGAAGGGGGGCGTGCTTTCCTCACCCGTTGGCAAGTGCCCATCGAGTCGTTGGCAGTGATTGCCAGCATGGACCACGGCCAAATTGTCTTTGCGGCCTGATATGTCGCCCTATGGCATTTTCTCTCCCCTTCACCATTCTCGCTGTTGCCTGCCATGTCCCACGATACCATTGTTGTTCTTGATTTTGGTTCGCAGTACGCCCAATTAATCGCGCGCCGCGTGCGTGAACAGCACGTTTATGCCGAGCTGGTGCATTGGGACACCCCCGCGGCCGAGGTGCTGGCTGGCCGCCGCGTCAAAGGCTTTATCCTCAGCGGCGGCCCTGCCAGCGTCTACACAGCGGATGCCCCCGCTTTGCCGCCCTATGTGCTGGAGTCAGGCCTGCCGGTGCTGGGGATTTGCTACGGCATGCAGCTATTGGCCCACAACCTCGGTGGTGTGGTAGCGCCTTCCGCCACACGCGAGTATGGCCCGGCCGAGATCGAGTTGCTTGATCCCCATAATCCGTTGTTTGCCGTGGCTCACCCTGATGCCCCTGCATCCGATGCCGACCTGTTGCCTGTCTGGATGAGTCACGGTGACCGCATCGAACGTCTGCCGCACGGCTGGTGCGCCCTGGCCCGCTCTGCCAACTCACCCTGCGCGGCCATGGGCGATGTTGTGCAAGGCCGCTATGGCCTGCAGTTTCATCCCGAGGTCACGCACACCCCCCAGGGCGCTGCGCTGCTGCGCGCCTTTGCTGTTACCATTTGCGGTGCAGTCCCTGACTGGACCCCTGCCAACTTCATCACCGAAAGCATAGCCGCCGTGCGTGCCCGTGTTGGTGCAGGCCATGTACTTTGCGGGTTATCCGGTGGCGTAGATTCCTCGGTGGTGGCAGCTTTGCTGCATCGTGCCCTGGGCGATCAACTCACCTGCCTGTTTGTAGATCACGGCCTGTTGCGCCACGGCGAGGCCGAGCAGGTGATTCGCACCTTTGGCACAGCCCGGCAAGGCCATCTGGAGGCCGTGAATGCCACCGAAGCCTTCCTGGCCGATCTGCAAGGCGTCACCGATCCTGAAATCAAGCGCAAGCGCATTGGCAATCGCTTTATTCGCGTTTTCGAGCAGGAAGCCGCGCGCATTGCCAGCCAATGGAGCCTTGCCTCCTCCGATCATCCCTCACCCGCTCCCATCGGCTTTTTGGCGCAGGGCACGCTTTATCCCGATGTGATTGAAAGTGCCAGCGGCAACCGTGAAAAAGCCGCACGTACCATCAAAACCCACCACAACGTGGGCGGCCTGCCCGACGATATGACCTTTGAGCTGATTGAACCGCTACGGCTGTTGTTCAAAGATGAAGTACGTGCCGTGGGCGAGGCTCTCGGCTTGCCGCCGGAAATCGTCTGGCGTCATCCTTTTCCCGGCCCCGGTTTGGCTATCCGCATTCTGGGCGAGGTAACCTGGCCGCGGCTTGAAACGCTGCGTCAGGCCGATGCTATTCTGCTGCACGAACTGAACGCCGCCGGTTTGTACCGTGCCACATCGCAGGTCTTTGCCGTGCTGTTGCCGGTGAAAAGCGTTGGCGTGATGGGCGATAACCGCACCTATGCTGAGGTGATCGCCCTGCGCGCGGTTACCACCGATGATTTTATGACCGCCGACTGGGCGCGGTTGCCCTATGACCTGTTGGCGCGCCTTAGCAATCGTATTGTCAACGAGGTTGCAGGCATCAATCGTGTGGTGTATGATATTACGCCGAAACCACCCGGCACCATTGAATGGGAATAGCTCGCTACGATGCGCACATTGATCCTTTTTTTGTTGATTGTTCTGGCGATTGGCGCAGTGCTGCTTGGCCCCAGCGCCTATGGCTTTTATCACAGCCAGGGGCCGCTGCCCGGTGGCATCACCCTGGGCGGCATGACCCCCCAAGGCGATACCCTGGACGAAGTGGCGCGCAATCTGTACAACACCTTTCAGCAGCCCGTGGCTCTCTCCTACGACCAGGAACGCGTGATCCTGCGTCCGGCAGATGTGGATTATCAGGTAGATGTCAACGCTATGGTGGCCGAAGCCGTACCCTACGGCAAGGGCCTGCGCTTCTGGCGGCCCTTCCTGGGCGAGGTGTTCGAGCGCCCGGTGCAACCGGTGGATATTCCGCTTAAAGCCGCGTTCGATCAGCAAAAGCTGGCAACCTGGCTCGATCAGGTCGCGGCTGAATATGACAGCGCGGCACGGCCGCCCTACGGTGTGGCCCTTGCACCTGGCACGCCCTTCACCTCAACCTTTATGTTTCAGGCTGGTCAGCCCGGGCTGGAGCTGGAACGAGATCTGTCGGCGCAGCGCATGGTGGAGGCGCTCGCCTCTCCCGTCACCCGCCAGGCTGATCTGGTTCTGGTGGAGATTCCCCCACCGCCCCCTTCCATCAAAGAGCTGGAGAAGCTGCTACTGACCCGTTCCGACCGTTTCCCTGGCATCGTCAGTCTGTTCGTGCGCCAGGTAGGCAGCGAGGAAGAAGCGGTGATTGACCCTGACATTGCCTTTGCCGGTATGAGTACCATGAAAATACCCATCGTCATGGAACTTTACCGCACGGTGATTGACGGCCAGCCGGACATTGAAACCACCAAGCTGCTCACTGAAACCCTGGGGCTTAGCGGCAACTTCACTGCCAACCTTTTGCTGCGGCAAATCGGCGGCGGCCAGATCGGCAACGAATGGCAGGGCGCAGCGCAAGTAACTGCCACTCTGCAGGGCCTGGGCCTGAAAAACACCTTCATGGCTACACCCTACGACACCCAGGCCCTGCCGCACAGCTACACCACGCCGGCTAACAGCGACAAAACCTGGGATACCGATCCCGACTCGCACATGCAAACCACGCCTAAAGACATTGGCCTGATCCTGGAATGGATCGTGCAGTGCAGCGAGGGCGGTGGCACTTTGTTGGCCGCCTTCCCCGGCCAGCTTACGCCAGACGAGTGCAGTCAGATACTTGATTTCGTGGCACTTAACCGCAAGCATATTTTGCTGGAAACCGGCGTGCCGCCTGATACCCGCTATGTCCACAAACATGGTTTTGTAGATGACAGTCACGGTGATGTCGCCGCTTTTTGGGGACCGTCCGGGCCATACGTCGTCAGCCTTTTTATCTACATGCCCGGCTGGATGGACTGGAATATCAGCAGCAGCATGATGGCTGACGTCAGCAAAGCCGCCTGGGACTACTCTACTTTGGTAGCCAACGGTGGCCAACCGCCCTTGGTGAACAGTGAGCAGTAAATGGTAAGAAGTAAGTAGTAAGAAGTAAGCAGTAAATAGATCACAATTCACGCGCTCTGGCCGGTCTGCGGCACATTCTTTCTGACGCTCCGACCGGTCCCTCCGTGATGGTTCCCAATCTTCAGACCGAGTTTGGCGTCCGGCAATCGGCACCGTATGGAGATTAAGAACCGCAACAGCCTCTGGCGCTCCGGCTTGAGCGTAATCAACCAATTTTCCATTCTCACTTCTCACTTCCCCATTCTCAATTCTCAATTCTCACTTCTAACTATGCCTCATCCCAACCACGTCCGCTGGCGCTTGCGCGGCTCCCTGCCCGTGCAGGTTGACCTGTCCCTGCCGCACAACCTGATCCATCTCCAGGCTGTGGATGACGCGGGCGGTGGCATCACCGTGCAGGTAACAGCTCAAAGCCCCTTCACTCTGGAGATCGAAACCGAGTTTGTCACCTACCTGGAACAAGTTCCCGCCGGTCACACCCGCTATCTGCTTACCTATCTGGATCGCACCGACATTCGCAGGGTCTAGCCTGCACACTGCATCGGCAGCTTCCTGCCCGAACGTCTGGACATCATGACCCTTTCTTCTTTGCCTGTTTCCTCCGATCTCAAGCCTATTGCGGCCTCACACCGTGCTGAGTTGATCTTTTGGCTGGCCTGTCTGTTGCTGTCAGCGCCGCTGTTGTTTGCCGAGCGCTTTTCCGGCGCTGTCGTAGTCGCCTTGGCACTGGCCGCGCTGATCCTCTTTGCCTGGCGTGGCCTGCAAACCCGTACCCTGCTGCCGCCCACGCCGGTGAACGCGGCTAACCTGGTTTTGCTGCTGGCCTTGCCCATCGGCTGGTGGGCCAGCACAGATCATGCCACCAGCTTGCCGGTGATCGCCCGGGCTTTGGCAGGCTTTATCACCTTTTATGGCTTTGCCAACCTGGCCGGTAGCCGCTGGATGCGTTGGTTGCCCTGGCTGTGGTTGATACTTGCCGGTGTCCTGGGAGTGATGCTGCTGTTCAGCGTGCAGTGGGCTACCACCAAACTGCCCTTTCTGCCATCGGGCCTTTACACCCTGCTGCCTACCCTGCGTATGCCCTGGCAGCCGGAAGGCTTTCATCCCAACGTTGTCGGCGCTGCCATTGGTTGGCTGTTTTTGCTTAGTTTGGCGCTGGCCGTGTGGGCCAATCAGCCTGACCAGCGGTGGCTGCGGCGCTGTGCTGCCCTCGTTACCCTCTTTTTAGCGTTGGTGCTGCTGCTCAGCCAGTCACGCGGGGCCTGGCTGGGTGTATTGATGGCGCTGGTGTTGATACCGGCACTGCGTTTTCCCCGCTGGCGCAAGGGGCTTTTGGTTGTTTTGGCCGTTGCTGTGCTTGTCATCACCCTGGTTGGGCCGATGCAAGCTGCCCGGCTGATTTTGCCCGATGCCACTGCCAGAGAAACCGGCATCAACACCTTGCCGGGGCGCATCGAGCTATGGCAGCGCGGCTTGATTATGCTGCGCGATTTTGGCTTGGCCGGCATCGGCCCCGGCCAGTTCGAGCCACTCGCCCGCGTGCTGTATCCGCCCTTCTACATCGGCTTGCAAAGTAACTTTCATCACGTTCATAACCTTTATCTGCAAACAGCGCTGGATTTCGGCGTGCTGGCACTAATCGCTCTGCTGGCCTTGTTGCTGGGCAGCGGCATCAGCCTGGCCGCCGCGCTCATGCCCTGGCCGTCGCCCACAATGCAGGCCACCGGCTTGCCTGCGCTGGCCGTCGGTATTTTCGGCAGCTTGATTGCTTTCAGCGTGCATGGCCTGTTGGATGCGCCCCAGGTAGCCGCACCTAATTATTGGCTGATTTTTGCCCTGCTGGGCACGGCTGCGGCCATTATTGTGCATCTGCGGCGCGCAGCAGCCGCCCAAGGTTGAAGTGGATGGCGTCGCATCGTGTCGCATATCGTATCGGGGGGCTGATACTGCTTGCCTTGCTGCTGCGTTGGGCTGGAGGCATGGATCATGCGCTTTTTCCCGACGAAGGCAGCAGCTATTTCTTTTCCCGTCTGCCTGTGGCTGTGATCTCGTGCAGCTTGTGCGATCCGCACCCTCCAATCTATTATCTTTTGCTGAAGGGGATAGGCATGTTGGCGCAGCGAGAGGCCTGGCTGCGTTTGCCTTCGCTGTTGGCAGGTGGGTTGGCCGTTCCCCTCACTTGGGCTACAGCTCATCTGCTGATGGCTGAATGGGCGCGCTGGCCGCGCCGGACAGCCTGGCTGGCGGCCGCGCTGGTGGCCGTTGCTCCGCTGGCCGTGTGGTATAGCCGTGAGGCGCGGCCCTATGCCCTGTTGGCTACCCTGACGTTGCTGTTGGTCTGGTCAGGGTTACGCTGGGTGCAGCGGCCGGGCGCGGGCAGGGCGTTGCTCTATCTGCTGGTCGGCTGGAGCGCGCTGTGGACCGATTACGGCGCGTTGCTGGGCTGGGCCGGGCTGAACCTGCTGCTGCTTAGTGGTTGGCCGTGGCAGTCCGCTGCGGCGCAGGCAGGCCATGGCCGCCGTTGGGCAGGGTTGCAGATCATCCTCTTTACACCGTTGCTGCTGTGGTGGCTGCTTTCGGCCCAGCTTACCGCGCTGCGCCACATGTCTTATCAGGCGATATTTTTGGCAGTGCAAGCGCAGGCCGTGGGGCTGCCTGTCACCCCGGCGGCGGCAGGCAGGATAATTGCCACGGCGCTGCTGGGGGCCGCGGGATTGGCTGTATTGGCTGCGCTGCTGCTGCGGCATTCGCAGCGGGCGCGGCGACTTGTCGCACACCCTGCCAGCACCAGCGCATTGCTGATTCTGCTGCTGGTGCTGGCCTTGCTGGGAGCCTGGCCGCGGCTCTATACTGTCAAACGCCACCTGAATGTGCTGTTGCCCTTTGTAGCGATTGCCGCGTCTGTGGCGCTCAGTTGGACTGCGCCGCGGCTGCGGTTGTGGCGTGTGGTTGCGGGCGCGCTGTTGATGGTTAACCTGCTGGCGAGCGGAGTGATGCTGCTGCGCGCACCACACTCGGCCTGGCGCGAAATCGTCAGCACGCTGCGTGCCCAGACTGCGCCCGGCGATCTCATCCTGGTGGATGAGCTGGATGCGCCGGTGTTTGCCTACTACTGGGGCAGTGCGCTTGGCTGGCAGCCGTTGCGTGCCCGCCATCTGCCCGCAGCTACCAGAGACACCACCGACGCGGCGCGCGTTTGGCTGGCAGGCAGCAGCACTCCCTACCGCGACCTGCATCAGGCGTTGCCCGCGCAGTGGGGTGGCGGCCACACCGCGGTACAGCGCCATGATTGGCTTGATGCCGCCATTACCCTGTACGAGGTTTCCACGCCCGCTGCACCCGGGCCGCCGTTGTCTCAGACCTTGCGCTGGGGTTTGGATATCCTGTCGCCGCTCGACATCACATGCCCGCGGTGATGCTTGTCCAAAGCCGCGCCCTGTGCTAGAATACAGGTCACTCGTCCAGAGCCTGAAAGGAGATTTACCCTGAACACATCAGAACTGGCTCATAAAATTGTGGATTTAATTGAAGACAAGCAAGGTAAGGACATTACCTTGCTGGATCTGCGCGAGGTCACGGTATTGGCCGACTTTTTCGTGATCTGCACCAGCGAAAGCAGTCGCCAGTCGCTCGCTATCCTCGACTCCGTGGCGATTGAGCTGAAAAAGGAACGCCTGTTGCCGCTGCATCCCGCGGAGGGCGATCCCAAGGCGGGCTGGATATTGCTCGACTACGGCGACGTGGTGATACACGTTTTTGACGAGGCCACGCGCAGCTTCTACAACCTGGAACAGCTTTGGAAAGATGCGCCGGTGGTGTTGAAGATACAATAGGGGCGGGGAGAAGGTGAGACAGGTATACAGGTACACAAGTACCCAGGTAAACAGGTACACAGGTACACAGGTAAATAAGTACACAGGTACACAGGTAAATAAGTACACAGGTACACAGGTAAATAAGTACACAGGTACACAGGTAAATAAGTACACAGGTACACAGGTAAATAAGTACACAGGTAAACAAGTACACAGGTACACAGGTTTAGATGGACACATATAGAAGGGGAAGGGGCTTGTGTAACGAGATAAAACAAAACGGGCATGGTTTCACAACCATGCCCGTTTTATTTGCTACTCGCATACTCGCATGCTTGCATGCTTGTCTACTTGTCTACTTGTCTACTTACACACTTGCACACTTGTCTACTTGCACACTTGTCTACTTGTCTACTTGTGTACTTGTCTACTTGTCTACTTGCACACTTGTCTACTTGCACACTTGTCTACTTGCACACTTGTCTACTTGCATACTTGTCTACTTGCATACTTGTCTACTTACCTTACAACTTCCCTGCCTTATTCATAAATCCATGCATCAATGGCGCGCTGGTAATCTGCTATTTCGCCTGCGCCGAACCAGAGCGCCAATTCTTTCTCGGCGCTTTCCGGGCCATCCGAGCCATGCACCAGGTTGAAGCCGATGTCCATGCCGAAATCGGCACGGATCGAGCCGGGCACGGCTTTGCCGGGCGCGGTGGCTCCCACAGTGGCGCGGGCAATGTCAATGGCGTTTTTGCCTTCCAGTGCCAGCGCCACCACCGGGCCAGAGGTGATGAACTGGATCAGGCCAGGGAAGAAGGGTTTGCCGTCGTGGGCGGCATAGTGCTGGCGCGCTAATGCATCGCTGACCTGGATCAACTTCATGCCGGCAATGCGCAGCCCGCGGCGCTCGAAGCGGGTGATGATTTCGCCGATTAGCCCGCGCTGTACACCATCCGGTTTAATGAGAATAAGAGTACGTTCCATAAAAATTTAGCTCCTTGTGGTTTTGTGGCTAAAGATACGCAGACATTGTAGCCGCAGTTGCGTGCAGAGGCAAGCCAGAGCTTAACCAACACCTTGTACCTGGCGCACGCGTGCCAGCACTTCAGCCACGTCGCGCTCAGGCCGCGGGCTGGCCCCCAGCGGGTCGCTGAGTGGGTTGGGCTGGCCATTGAGCTGGCGCAGCGTGGTGAGTAGCGCGTGTGCCAGCACCTCCAGTTGGTAGCCGCCCTCCAGCGTAAAGACGATGCGCCCCTGGCACAGCGCATCGGCCAGCGCCAGCAGCCGCGTGACCAGCGCCGCATAGCCGCTGATGCTCAGACGCATGGATGCCAGCGGATCGTCCCAATGCGCATCGTAGCCTGCTGACACCAGCACCAGCTCAGGCCGGAAGCGTTGTGCCAGCGGGGCAAGTATCGTGTCGAAAGCCGCGGCGTAGGCGGCATCGCCTGCACCGGCGGGAAGCGGCACGTTCACCGTGCTGCCACGGCCGCTACCGCTGCCGCTGTCGTGCAGGCCACCTGTGCCGGGGTAATATGGGTACTGGTGAGTGCTGAAAAACAGCACACTGTCGTCGCTGTAAAACGCGTCCTGCGTGCCGTTGCCGTGATGCACGTCGAAATCAACGATCAACACGCGTTGCACGCCGTGTTCTGCCTGCGCCGCGCGCGCAGCTAGCGCTACATGGTTGTACAGGCAAAAGCCCATGGCGTGCTGCGGCGTGGCATGATGCCCCGGTGGGCGCACCAGTGCAAAGCCGTTGCTGGCTTCACCGCGCAGCACCGCGGCCTGCACCGCCATCAGCCCGCCCGCAGCCAGCCGCGCGGCCTGTTCGGAATCAACAACGGTGTAGGTGTCCGGGTCGAGATGCTCACAGCGCGCTGCCGCCTGAGCTACCGCAGCCAGATGCCGCGGCCCATGCACGCGCAGCAGTTGTTCGTCACTGGCCGCGGCGCTGGGCACAGCCAGCAGGCTGTGCAAAATACCGTCAGCCTGCAACAAAGCCCAGGTATTCGCCAGCCGCCCGTGATTTTCAGGATGCCCGTCGCGATGATGGCGTAAGTTGAAGGGGTCGTAACAGTAGGCTGTAGTCATGGGAAATAAAAAAGTTGGCACCTGGAACCCAGATGCCAACTTTTTTTCTAGACCATAGATGTTGGTGGCCGTTTGCTGCGCAGGATCACGTAACCCATCGAGGCCAGCAGCAGCAGCGATACCACGATGCTGATCAGCACGTTGTCCTTGAAGGTGACGATCACCGGTGCAATGATCAGGCTGATCAGGTTGATGACCTTGATCATCGGGTTGAGCGCTGGTCCGGCGGTGTCCTTCAGCGGGTCGCCTACGGTGTCGCCCACTACGCCAGCCTTGTGCCGCTCTGAGCCTTTGCCCAGGTTGCGCGCCGGATCGCGCGGCTCATCTTCCACTACTTTCTTGCCGTTGTCCCACGCGCCGCCCGCGTTGGACATGAACACGGCCAACAGCTGACCGGACAAGATGACACCGGCCAGGAAGCCGCCCAAAGCCTCAACCTGCAAGGCCAGACCCACAGCAATGGGTGCAGCTACTGCCAGCCAGGCCAGGTTAAGCAGTTCTTTCTGCGCCGCTATGGTGGTGATTGCCACCGGGCGGGCGTAGTCAGGCTTTA
Organism: uncultured Caldilineales bacterium; assembly: GCA_937907455.1. Taxonomy (GTDB): domain Bacteria; phylum Chloroflexota; class Anaerolineae; order JAAEKA01; family JAAEKA01; genus JAAEKA01. The sequence continues at coordinate 10,477 of CALESQ010000043.1, read as the reverse complement.
CCGTGCCTCCCATCACGCCGGGTACGCGGAACTGACGTCGCACTTCCTGCACGATGTCGGCCGCGGTGCGGGCCACTGCTTTGATCGCCAGGCTGGAGAACATCCACGGAATGGTGCCGCCGATCAGGAAGCCGACGAAGACGATGGGCCAGGAAACGCGGATGCCACCAGCCAGCGCCACGGGGTCAATGCGCCCCACATCAGTGATAAACGAGCCAAACAATGCTACCGCGGCGATCACTGCCGAGCCGATAGCAATGCCCTTGGTGATGGCCTTGGTGGTGTTGCCCACCGCGTCCAGGTCGGCCATGATCTGGCGGGCGCCTTCTTCCAGCCCGGCCATTTCACCGATGCCATTGGCGTTGTCTGAGATGGGGCCGAAAGAGTCCATCGCCACGTTGTTGCCGGTCAGGGTCAACATGCCGATGCCGGTTAGGGCTACGCCGTAGAGGATATAAACAAACTGCTCCACCGGATCAGCGCTGACACCCTGATAGATGAAGATGGAAAGCAGAATGGTGACGGCGATCACCAGTGTGGCCCACACCGCAGACTCCATGCCAATGCTCAGGCCCGCCAGAATGGTGGTGGCGGGGCCGGTGTCGTGTGCTTTCTTGATTTCCTGCACCGGCGCGCCATGCGTGCCCGTGAAGTAGTCGGTGACGCGGTCAATGACAATAGCCAGCAGCACGCCAATGGCGGTAGCCAGGAAGGGCCGCCACCAGCCACCAGGTACACCGCGCATATAGAACAGCGCCACGCCGAAGAACATCACAGTAGAGATAGCCGCGGAGGTAAGGAAGCCCTTGAAAATGGCTTTCATGGCGTCGCCCGACATGCCCGGCTCGCTCTTTACCAGATAGGTGCCGAAGATGGATGAGATCACGCCGATGCCGCGCACCAGCAGCGGGTAAATCAGCCATTCGTTGTGGTGGGTAATGGCGCGCAGGGCCAGCGCCAAAATCAACGCAGAGACGATGGTAACTTCATAGCTTTCGAAGATGTCCGCAGCCATACCGGCGCAGTCACCCACGTTGTCGCCTACCAGGTCGGCGATCACCGCGGCGTTGCGCGGGTCATCCTCTGGCAGGTCCTGCTCCACCTTGCCCACCAGGTCTGCGCCGACATCTGCTGCTTTGGTGTAGATGCCGCCACCCACACGCATGAAGAGCGCCAGCAAGGTGCCGCCAAAGCCAAAGCCCAGCAGGGCATCGGGTGCAGCCAGACCAAAAATAATGAAGATGATCGTGCCGCCGAACAGGCCCAGGCCGTCAGTGAGCATACCGGTGACAGTTCCCGCGCGGTAAGCGATGCGCAGAGCGCCGTTGAAGCTGCTGCGGGCGGCCTCGGCTACGCGCACATTAGCCTGCACTGCCATGCGCATACCCACCTGACCCACAATCAGGCTGAAAATCGCGCCCATCACAAACGCACCGGCGCGGCCAAAGCCAATCAACAGCTTTAACTGTTCAGTGCCCATGCCGGCAAATTGCTCTTTTGCCTCCAGGGTTGGCTCAACGATGTAGACACTTAAAAAGAGCAAAACGGTGAGAATGCCAATGAAAGGAAAAATAGTTTTGAGCTGGCGTGAAAGATAGGCATCAGCGCCAACGCGGATGGCGTCCCAGACCTCGATCATTTTGGCTGTGCCTTTGGGTTGTGCCATGACCTGCCGTCGCAAAAGCAGCGCGTAAAACAGGCCCACAATGGCAACCGCCAGTACCAGCCAGACAGCCGTGGTCTCGAACGCGGTCAGACCCATTTCGGACATAATGAAACTACCTCCCTGCAAAGGTGAATAGGGGTTTGGGGTGAAACAGCCGGTGTGACAACGGTGTCTCTCTCGACGTTGAGAAAGCCATCTGCTGGACAAATGGCGAGGATAGATGTGGCCCTGTAAACCGCGGAGAGGGGGAAGGCAACAGCGGTGACACAGCGTCACCATAACGGTTCGGACAGGGGCAGCAAGTTGCGCAAATTATAGCGCGTTGGTCAGGATAAGTCAAACAAACGGGCTTCAATTGACATCTGTCTGGATTGCGGGCATAATGCCTGTGCAGCGCATTGCTGCACCCTATCCCAAGTCATAGATTGCAAGTGTTGTGTCAAACTCAGTTTCCTCTCATGTGCCACCGCAGCCTCCCCAACTGCCACCGCCCTTGTTGATTAACAGCGCAGCCGGCCTGGCAGATCTGCTCAATGCTGCAGCGCAAAGCACCAGCATCAGCGTAGACACTGAATCGAATAGCCTGTTTGCCTATTTTCACCAGGTTTGTCTGCTGCAAATTACCTTGCAGAGCAACGATTATGTGGTGGACACGCTGGCTGTTGACGTCTCTGCCCTGGCTCCGCTGTTCGCTGATCCTGCCATTGAAAAGATCTTTCACGCTGCGGAAAACGACATTTTGGGACTAAAGCGCGATTATAGCTTTGAGTTCGCTAATGTCTACGATACCATGCTGGCCGCGCGCATTTTGGGCTGGCCTCAGGCCGGGCTGGCCGCGGTACTGGCTGATCGCTTCGGTGTCTACGTAAACAAGAGTCTGCAGCGGGCTGATTGGGGACGACGTCCCCTTAACCAGGATTTGCTGGCCTATGCGCAGTACGATACCCACTATCTGCTGCCCCTGCGCAACATCCAGGAACAGGAGCTGAAGGCCGCGGGCCGCTGGCAGGAGGCGCTGGAAAACTTCGCCCATCTGCCGCAGGTAGAATGGGTCGAAAAGCCCTTTGATCCTGATGGCTTTTGGAGCCTGCCCCGCACGCGCGAGCTGGATCCTTCTGATCTGGCGGTGCTGCGCCGTTTATACCTTTGGCGCGAAGACCAGGCGCGGCGCGAAGATCGTCCGCCCTTCAAGGTGATGGGGCAGCAAACACTGGTAGATCTCAGCCGACGCCGGCCGACCAACGCCGGGGCGCTGCAAGCCATCAGCGGCATGAGCGCCGGTCAAACCCGGCGCTACGGCGCGGCCATTCTGCACGCCATCACCCAGGGCACACAGGACACCCCGCCTGCACCGCCCAAGCGCGTCATCCACGCAGGGCACGTCCGCCCCGACCCCAAAACCCTCGCTATTTTCGATCACCTGCGCATCTGGCGTACCGAACGTGCCCAGGCCCGCGGGGTGGATCCCGACATCATCCTCACCAACGATCAGTTGATGATGATCGCCCGGCAGGCTCCGGCTACCCTGGAAGCACTCGCCGCGGCCGAGGCGATGGGACCCTGGAAACAACAGGAATACGGCCCGGCTATTCTGCAGATCGTGGCAGCTTCCTAGCTTATCGTCCGCCACCCACACATTGCCCGGAGGCAAACGATGAAACTTACTTTTGATGGCGCTGCCCAGACAGTGACCGGCTCCATGCACCTGCTGGAGGTCAACGATCAGCGCATTTTGCTCGATTGCGGCCTGTATCAGGGCAAGCGCAGTGAAAGCTACGAACGCAACCTGAACTTTTCCTTCGATCCCGCCACCATTGATGCGGTGATTTTGTCGCACGCTCACATTGATCATTCCGGCAACCTGCCCAATCTGGTGAAGCAGGGCTTCCGCGGCTCAATTTGGAGCACGCCCGCCACGCGCGATCTGTGCGTGGCGATGTTGCAGGACAGCGGCCATATTCAGGAGCAGGATACGGAGTATGTCAACCGCAAGCGGGTGCGCGATGGTCTGCCCCCTGTCAAGCCGCTTTACACCAAGAGCGATGCAGTAGCCACCATCAAGCAGTTTGTCACCATCAACTACGGGCGTTCTTTCACCCCGCTTGCCGGAGTGACGGCCACTTTCCACGACGCCGGTCACATTCTCGGCTCCGCCTTTGTGGTGTTGGATTTGGTAGAGGGTGAGCAGCAGCGGCGCTTGGTGTTCTCCGGTGATATTGGCCGCCCTGGCATGGCGATTTTGAACGACCCTGAAACCATCACCACGGCCGATTACCTGATTCTGGAGTCTACCTACGGCAACCGTCGCCACACTTCGCGCGATGAGGCCGGCAAGCTGCTGCGCCAGGTGATCAACGAAACCTACAAGCATCGCGGCAAGGTGATCATCCCTGCCTTTGCCGTTGGGCGCACTCAGGATTTGGTCTTTGCCCTTAACCTGCTCACCAATACCCAGAAAATCCCCGACCTGAAGATCTTTGTGGATAGCCCGCTGGCAGTGGATGTCACCGAGATTTTCCGCTCCCATCCCGAATGCTACGACGAAGAAACCCTGGCGCTGTTGCAGCAGAGCAAAACCCCCTTTGGCTTCAGCAGCCTCACCTATGTGCGCGATGTTGAGGCCTCCAAGCGGTTGAACTTCCTGCGCGAGTCTGCCGTCATCATCAGCGCTTCGGGCATGTGCGAGTCGGGGCGCATTCTACATCACCTTAAGAACAACATCGAAGACCCCGATAACACCATCCTGTTTTCCGGTTTTCAGGCCGAAAACACGCTGGGGCGGCGCATTCTGGATGGCAACCGCCGCGTGCGCATTTTTGGCGAGGAATACGACGTGCGCGCCAAGGTGGCACGCATCGAGGGCTATAGTGCTCATGCCGACAGCCAGGAACTGCGCAATTGGGTGGGGCATCTTGACCGGCAGCGCCTGAACGGCATTTTCCTGGTGCATGGCGAGCCTGAGGCCGCCCAGGGGCTGGCAGGCGGGCTGGCGCAGGATGGCTTCCGCGCTGTGCAATACCCGCAGCGCGGCTACGTGGCCGAGCTGGCTTAGCCCCATACGCTTATGTCAGACCAACCTTCTCTGGCGCGGGGCGCAACCGTTGCCAATCATCGTGCCCGCAGCAAAGAGCAGCGTCGTGAAACCATCTATCTGGCCGCGGTGACGCTGTTCCGCCGTCAAGGATTCGACGAAACGCGTGTCGAACAGATCACCCAGGCCGCCGGGGTGGCTAAAGGCACGTTTTTTAACTATTTCCCCACCAAAGAAGATGTGTTGCTGTATATCGGCGAGCGCCATATGATGCGCCTGGGGGCCGCGCTGAACAATGGCACAGGCAAGGAACTGGGGCGCGAGCGCAGCGCTATAGCCGGGCTAAAGGCCTTGCTGGCCGCATTGGCTGCCAGCCTGACCGAAGATCGCGACCTGGTGCGGCTGGCTGTGGATAAGGCCATGAAGATCACGCACCTGGCCCCCGACACCGGCGGACGCTTCGGGCTGCAAGGACTGGCTTCGCTGTTGGTGCGCCGCGCTCAGTTTAGCGGTGAAATACATCGCCTGGTTGATCCCGACCTGGTGGCGCAAATGCTGGAGGGGTTGTACTATCAGCAATTGGTGCTGTGGTGCCGCCAGGACTTCGCCTTCGATCTGGGTGAGCGCCTGGGCGAGGTGGTGGATATGCTGCTGGTGGGCATTGGCGCGCCGCCACAACCCACATAATCGCTCAACCGCAGCAGAGACAGAACGCGCAAGGGCACGAACCGGTAGCGGTTCGTGCCCTTTTTAATTAAGTCGCTGGCAATGGCTAGGGTTGCGGGATGATCAGCTCTTGCCCTACCCGCAGAAAGTCGGGGTCGCTCATGCCGTTGGCCTGCATGATCGCCTGCGAAGTGGTGCCGTACTGCACAGCAATGCCCAGCAGGGTTTCGCCTTCTTGTACCACGTGCTTGATGCTGTTGCCGGCTGCCGGGGCAGTAGGCATGGCTTCTACGCCGGGGATCACCAGGCGCTGGCCGCGATAGATCATGTACGGCGCTTCCATGTTGTTAGCTGCGGCGATCTCTTCCCAGGTGACACCAAACAGCTCGGCAATACCGCTCAGGGTGTCGCCGGTGCTGACCGTGTAGACCGTGGCCGGAGTGGGGGTGGTGCCGGTGGCTGTGCCGCCGCCGGTTTCGCCGCTGCCCGGCACAATCAGCACCTGCCCGATCTGCAGGGCATCGCTGGTGAGGTTGTTGAGCAGACGAATGGTAGCCACATCGGTGCCGTTAGCCAGGGCGATGGAATACAGCGTGTCACCTGAGGTCACCACATAGCCATAGGTTGGCCCAACCACCACCACATTGCTGCCCGTGGGGGTGGCAGTCCCTGCCGGAGCGGCCAACGTCGGCAGCGTGCCGGTGATGAAGCCGCCCGGGGTGAGTTGCGCGCCCGGCAGCAGGGTGCCGCTGGTAACCACCGAGGTAATGGCCGGCGCAACCGCCGTACCGAGCGGTGAAACCGCCGAACCGGCGCCTGGTGTAACCCAGTTCTCTTCCTCGGCGGCGGGCCGATCACGCTGGCACGCGCTGACAGCCAGCACAGCCACGATCAAAATCGCCAACAAGATAACACGACGCATGATACCGTTCATAACAACAACTCCTGGCCCGATCAAAGGCACTCTGTGGGGATGTAAAATCGTTATGTCGTGATCTTACCACAAGTGGCAGGCAGCGTCAAGCAACCGGCAGGGCGAATTCACAGTGTGCAACAAAAAACCTCGGCCCGCGCGGCCCGGCAACAAAGCTCTTCTGCAACAAGCGGCAGACCCGCAACGGAATATCCTCGTCCTTGCTGCTTTGACCGCTCGGTTCGGAATGGTTCCCCATCTCCGACTGAGCCATCCGATAAGTTATATCTGGACGTGTATCTAGAACGGAATGTCCTCATCTTCCATCGGCGGTTCCAGGTTGGCCGTGGCGCGTGGAGTCATAGATCCACCTGCCGCAGCCCCACCGGGGCCGCCCATGCTATCACGCCCGCCCAAAAAGCGCACGTTGCGCGCGTTCAGCTCCAGGCTGGCGCGGGCTTCACCCGTTTGCGCAGTCCAGGCCGAGGCCTCCACCTCGCCCTCTACCAGCACCAGCCGGCCCTTGGTGAGATATTGGTTGCACAGCTCACCCAGTTTGCCCCAGGCTGTCACCCGGAACCAGGTGGTTTTCTCCTGCTGCTGGCCGCTTTGATCGGTCCAACTGCGTGACGAGGCCACCGAAAAAGAACAAACCTGCTGCCCACCGGAGGTAAAGCGCAGCTCAGGATCGCGGCCCAAATGGCCGACCACAATCGTTTTATTGTACATGACACAGCTCCTCTGCGATAACGACTGAGCGGCAGGGGTCAAAAGGCGGGGGGAGTGCAGGATGCCAACGGCAGCGGTAAGTTGCGGAGTGCCAACACGGGGAAGCCGCAACGGCCTTGCTTGTGTGTAAAAATCCAGGTTCGTGCGCCAATGATCCAGACCGCTGGGCGATTGCCTGTTTGCCCGGCGCTACAGCCAGGCAAAGTGCAGCGTTTTTTAGTATAGTCAGCTTGGCGGAAATGTCAAAAAATCAGAACGCGTGTTCGCTTTTTCGCTTTGCCGGTTTCGCCTTTTTCGTTGCCGCGGGGTATAATGCCGCTTGCTATGACCCTTTCTGCCACCCCGTCTGGGCCGCGCTTCGCTGAAGTTGTGGTGCACACTCCCATGGCCCGGCGCACTCCCGCGCCGCCCCAGGCCGCGCCCACCGCTGCCGGGGCCAGCGAGGCCGCCGCCTGGGGCATTACCTTTCATTATCAAGTACCGCCGCATCTGGCCGCAGTTTTGCAGCCGGGGCATCTGGTGTGGGTTCCCTTTGGCCGCGAAGAGCTGCATGGTGTGGTGATGGCATTGGCTGACCATGCCCCTGCCACAGTGCGCACGCGCTTGTTGTTGGACCTGGTGCTGCCCGAACCGGTGCTAACCGCGGCCCAGCTCGATCTGGCGCGCTGGCTCAGTCGCCACTATCTGGCGCCACTGCTGGACTGCGTGTTGCTGATGCTGCCTGCGGGCCTGGCGCAAAAGGCTGAGCCGGTGCTGGCTTTGACGGAAGCCGCGCGGCAACGGCTGAACAGCGAAACGCTCTCCGCGGCCGCACCGGCTGACGCACCGCAGCAAATGGGCTTTGCAGGTGATGATTTCATCGCCGCACGGCACGGCACAGCCTACTTTCCCCAACTACCTGAGTTAAAGCCGGAACAACATCGCCTGCTGGCGGCGCTGCTGCCGCATCCTTTTCTGCCAGAGCGCCTGCTGGCCCACGACGACGAAGCGCTGATCCGGCGCAGCGTGGTTGATCCGTTGTTGGCGCGTGAGCTGGTTACTCGCACGCGGCGCATTGTCGAGCCACCCCTCAAAGCCAAAACCGCGCGCCAGGCTAGGCTTAGTGCCGATCCGGCCACCGTGGCGCGCTTGCTGCCTACCCTGGGACGGCGCTCGAAGCAGGCTGATGTGTTGAGCTGGCTGGCCGCAGCCCCGCGTGCCAACCCTCCCACTGTGGCCGAAGTGTGTGCTGCAGTGGGGTGCAGCACAGCTCCGCTTCAAAGCCTGGTGGCGCGCGGCTGGCTGAGCATCGAGGCAGAGCGCCGTGTGGTCCTGCATTTGCCCGCCGACGCCGTAGACGAACATCTGATTGCACTGCGCGGCGCTGAAAAGCACCGCCGTGTGCTGGCTGCGCTGACCGCCGCGGATAAGCCGCGCTGGGCCGCCGAGCTGTACAGCGAAACCGACAGCGACCTGGGGGTGCTGCGCGATCTGGCTGAAGCGGGACTAATTAGCCTGCACGATGCAGTGCTTTGGCGCGATCCGCTGGCAGGCCGTGGCTATGCGCCCGACCATGCCCCCGCCTTGACAGCCGATCAGGCGCGGGTATGGCAGCAGGTGCAGCACAGCCTGAACAGCACCGCGCCCCCGGCAGATGGCGAAGCCGGCCACGCCTATTTGCTGCACGGCGTTACCGGCAGCGGCAAAACCGAGATCTATCTGCGCGCCATCGAGGCGACGCTGGCCGCGGGCAAGCAGGCTATCGCCCTGGTGCCGGAAATCGCCCTGACGCCGCAAACGGTGCGCCGTTTTTCGGCCCGTTTTGGCGAACGCGTCACCTTGTATCACAGCGATTTGTCTCCTGGTGAGCGCTACGATGTGTGGCGGCGGGCGCGCAGTGGCGATATCGGCGTGGTGGTGGGCGCGCGTTCGGCGCTCTTTTTGCCGCTGCCTGCTCTTGGCTTGATCGTGCTGGACGAGGAGCACGATCCTTCCTACAAGGAAAGCCAGCGCAGCCCGCGCTACCATGCGCGCGAGGCGGCGCTGCATTTGGCTGGGTACAGCGGCGCTACCCTGCTGCTGGGTTCAGCCACTCCCGCGCTGGAAACCTTCTATGCCGCGCAGTTGGGGCGCATCCACCTGCTGGAAATGCCGCGGCGCATCATGGGCCACGCCCGCGCCATTGCCGAGCAGCAAAAGCAACTGCATTTGGATCAAACCGTATATAAACCGCTGGATGCCGCCCACCAGGAGGCGCGTTTTGCTGAAATGCCCCCGGTGCAGGTGGTGGATTTGCGTCAGGAGTTGCGCGCTGGCAATCGGCTGATGTTCAGCCGTGCCCTGCAGGAGGCCCTGACGCGCGTGCTGGCTGAGCGTCGTCAGGCCATTTTGTTTCTCAACCGCCGCGGGTCGGCCACCTTTGTCATTTGTCGCGATTGCGGCCATGTGCTCAACTGCGAACAGTGCGATATTCCGCTCACCTATCACGAGGGCGCGGGCAGCGGGTTGCTTATCTGCCATCACTGTGGGCGGCGTGTGCCGCAGCCGGAACATTGTCCGCAATGTGACAGCCGGCGCATTCGCTATCTGGGGGCGGGCACAGAGAAGGTGGCCGAGCTGGTGGCTACGCTCTGGCCGCAAGCGCGTGTGCTGCGCTGGGATCGGGATGTGACCCGCGGCAAGCACAGCCACGATGTGCTGTTGGATCAGTTTGCGCGGCAGGAAGCCGATATCATGGTGGGCACGCAGATGATCGCCAAGGGGTTGGACTTGCCGTTGGTGACGTTGGTGGGGGTGATCAACGCCGATGTAGGGCTGTACCTGCCTGATTTTCGCGCGGCCGAACGCAGTTTTCAGCTATTGACGCAGGTGGCCGGCCGCGCCGGGCGCAGCTTGCTGGGCGGTGAGGTGATTATTCAGAGCTACCGGCCAGAGCATTATGTGATTCAGGCGGCTCGGCGGCACGATTATCTTGATTTCAGCCGCCAGGAACTGAGCTTTCGCCGCCAGGTGGGCTATCCGCCCTACCGCGGGTTAGCGCGCCTGCTTTTTGTACATAGCGACCGCACGCGTGCCCGCGAAGAGGCCGAGGCGCTGGCGCGCGGCCTGCGCTTCAGTGCACAGCAGCAGCCGGCCGCAGGCATCGAGTTGATTGGCCCGGCTCCTTGCTTTTTCAGCCGCGAGCAGGGTAAATATCGCTGGCATCTCATCGTGCGTGCGCCTGACCCGGCGGCTTTTCTGCGCACGGTGACTCTGCCCGCAGGCTGGCGAGTGGATGTAGACCCGGTGAGCCTGCTGTGACCCTGACCCCAACACCAATGACAAGGAAGTTCCAGTACACTCTGCAAAACTTTGAACCTCACCACCCTGTGAACGGTAGTGTGCGACTTTCGGTTGAATGACAAGAGCCGGACAATAAATACATCGTACACAAAGTTGTTGCGTGAAGTCCAGCAAGCTAAATGCTCTCATCGGTGTCACTCCGAACGCAGTG
>CALESQ010000042.1 GCA_937907455.1 uncultured Caldilineales bacterium | reverse complement strand
CAAGTTCGCCAACTCGGCCCTGCCGAGCCGTTGGCCGTTAGTCTAAACTCAAGAACACAGGGTCGTGATCAGACGCGCGGTAGGCATTGGCCGTATAGTAGCCGGGTGGATTAAACGAGGTGCTGTAGTTGATCACCTCTGGCTCATCGGCGTTGATATGCCATTCGGTCGCATCCAACACCTGCGCGGTAAGGCTGTTCTTAGCCAACGCATGATCAAGATAGCCTGATTGGCCGTCGAAGATATAAGAATAGGCGGTAGCGCCCATGAAGGCGTTGATCAGATTGGTGTACCCCGCGCTCTTGATCGTTTCGATCGGGTCTTCGCGGGCGTAGGCGTTCAGGTCGCCCAGAATGATGACATCAGGGTCACCGGTTCCAGTGGGGTTGGTGGGCAGCCAGGTGTTAACCATGTAATTGGCTGCGGCAGTGCGCGTAGCGTTCCAGCAACCCTGGCCCGTATCCAGATCCACGCCGCTGCCAGGGCAACTGCCTTTGGATTTAAGATGGTTGACTACGGCCGTAAAGCGTTCGCCCCAGGTATTCTCTTCAAAGGTCTGCGCCAAAGCCGGCCGGCTGCGCGGCGTGCCGGTGCCGAGAGGATCGGTGAAAGCCGCGCTGTTGAGCACAGCGGTGCTGCCAACCGGCGTCACCACGGCGGGCTTGTAGAGCAGGCCCACCTTGATGGCATCGGTACCGAGGGAGTTGGTGCCACTGGTGGTATCGGGGTTAATGAAAGCATAGGTTCCGGCCCCAACTGCCGCGTTCAGGCCGTTGACCAGATCCTGAATGGCGCTGGATGAGGCATAACCATCGTTTTCAATTTCCATCAGGCCCACCACGTCCGCATCCAGCGTGGTGATAGCCGCGATGATCTTGTCGCGCTGGCGGGTAAACTCGGTAGCATTGGCCGCGCCGCGGCAATCAGTTGTCGCGCCGCCCACACCCGCGGTGCAACCGGTGAAGGTGTTGAAATAGTTCAGCACGTTGAAGGCAGCCACTTGCACGTTGCCACCCACGGCGTTCGGCGCGGTTGGCCGCGTGTTGACGTTGCTAAAGCTCGGTGCCTGCACCGGATGCAGCCGATAGTCACCGGTGAAGAGGGCGGTGGCAACATTACAGCCGTCCGTTTCCCCAGAATCGATCTGGCCGTAATCCAGAACACCGACCAGATTACTGACGCTGTCACCAGCGCGAATCACTGCCGGGGGCGGGCTGCCCAGATAGGGCACGGGGTTGGGATTGTCGCCGCAGCGTGCCAACGCCTGACCGTCATCCAAAATCAACATGCTGCGCGCGTTGAGATCGGCGATCGCAGCCGCCGCGGCGCTGCCGGGCAATTCCTGGTTGGTCGGCTGATAGAGCCGCCCGCTGGCCGAGAGAGTCATTTGGCCGTAGCGGCCCACGAAGTAGTTCTGGGCCACGGTCATGGGGGAGACAATGCTGACCAACATGCCTTCGTAGCGTTCCAGGTCACCATTGGTGGTCTCAGGCAACGTGACGGATGCGGGGGTCACTGAACCTGTGCCGGTTTTGGTGATGGTTACATTGCTCAGCTCGGTCATGGTGCCGGTGCCTACAGTACGATCAGAATATTCAACCACCTTGCCAGCCACTTGCACCTTGTCGCCCAGCGCGACTTCGCTGGTACTGTTGTTATCAAAAACAAAGATACCTTCCGAGGTCAGCACATCGGCGTCGGCGTCGGCGTCTTCTTCCTGCACGAAAAAGCCTTTCAGGCCGTTGACCTCGAAGTCACCGACCACGATGCCTTCGATGGTGACATTGCTGTTGAGCAGCGGACTGCCAGCACCGCTGCCCTGAATGGTGTGGATCTTGGTGATGCCTACTGGCGCTGCCGTGCCAAAACTCCAGCTATAATCGGCAGTCATCGTATCAGGCGGGTCGTTGGTATCTTGGTCACTCACCTGTGCGGCAACGATTGTGGCAGTGCAGGTTTCACCCGCTGCGAAGTCTGTATCTGGGTTTAAGGTAAATGTGGTGGGGCCACCGGTCACTGTGGCAGTGTGCGCGCCGCTGCTGGTGCAGGTGATGGTAAACCAGCTACCGGTAACGTCAACCGGCTCGCTGAAGGTGACGGTTAGATTGGAGGTAGCGGGCACAGCCGTGGCACCATTAGCAGGTGTGGTGCTGGCAACAGAGGGTGCGGTTTCACCAGTAGCAGGAGTAATTGAAAAGTCATCCACAGATAGACCATCATCTGCGCCGGTGGCATCCAAATCGTTCCAGCGTATCCAGAAGCCGTTACTATTCGCGATGGCCAGGCTGGAAATATTGCCCGAAACCGTAGTGCGATTGGCCATAGCGTTACCATCCAGGAGGCCTGCCGTTCCGGTAGTAACCATGCTGGAACAATCCAAAGTATTCACATCGTTCCACGTACCTGTTGTCAGCGATGTGGCATCAGTGCTATATTGAAAATCCATACGATCTGTACGGCCGGTAGCTCCCAACCGCCACTGTTCGCAGGTATAGGTGATAGTCAGACTGGAAATAGTAGAGCCAGTGCTGTTTTGGAACTCAGCTCCGATCACAGGGATCAAGCTACCAGAACGCACACCACCAAACGCTCGATCTGACGCAGCAGTACCGAAGCTATAAGTATCCCCTGCTGGGTTGCTGCCATTACCTGCGGTGTAAGTGGTATTGGCATTGCTACCAGTCTCATTAAAGACCCACCCAGCAGGAACTGTGCTGCTAGTGCCGGTAGAAGCAAGGGTATTGAAATCTTGAGTATAAGCACTCAAGCTGAGTGAGATAGCTACTAATGGTGCATCAGGTGCTGCAGATGCTGTGCTGGCCGGCATCGCCACAGGCGACACCAGCAAAGCAAGGATCACAAAGAGAGATAGAACAAGGCGTAGGAACTGTGTTTTCATAGAGGTTCTTTCCAAGTGACAAATGAGGTTGTTAACAGCGAGGATACCACGAGGGGATTAAAGGTCGGACAAAAACCGGTGAACGGCCGGTTAAGATCCGGTTAACCAATGGGCAGAGCACAGCATCCATCTCCGCGCCAGGGGAGATCAAACGGTGCAACCAGGCCTGAAATAGCCTCCACCAACAGCAGGCTACTTCGGGCGCTTCTATTATACTCTCATCCAGTTCCTATCTCAAGCAGCAAAAGGCTTACAATCTCTTCATAATCGTATGAGGTTGCACAACAAGCAGGGCCGACTGCCGAAGCAAGCCGACCCTGAAGACCGAACAAAGACCAAACGGATGATTTTTTAGAAACCAGCAGCACTTGGTAGGCTATGAAACGCAGCAAATGCTTATGGTAATGGTCAGATTTTGATTGACGGTGTAATGTTAGAAAAAAACTGGGTAATGTATGACTTTCGGTTGAAATTTAGTTCGGTGTTTGTGAATGGTTAAACGCATGAGCTTCATGGGCGAGCATAGCTTGCAGACCGGCGTCGGAATGATAGGCATTGGCGGCATTGAGCCGGAAGCGGATAGTACGGTTAAAGCGTTCCAATCGGCTGGTAGTTCGCAGGTGCTGACGGGACCAGTCAGGGAAGAGTTGTTCGAAGTGGTAGTAGGTGACCGTGTGGCGGAAGTCACGGCGCAGAGTAGCCACGGCATTGGGCTGAGAGAAGCGATAGGTGCGGACCACTTTGAGATAGCAGCGGAGCATGGTCTGGTAGTGTTTGGCATCCCAGATTTCACGGAAGTCCTTGAAGATGGTCTTTTTGTGGCGGCGGCGCTGTTTTGGTGAGAGGTGCTGCGGTGCCTCGAGGGCGTTGTAGATGTTTTGCAGTTTGTGGAAGAGACAACGCTGCTGTTCGGCATCGAAGTGGACCATACGTAAGGCAGAGCAGAGGCCGCTGCCGCCATCATGGATGATCAGTTGCAGGCCATTGGCGCCGCGAATACCTTGTTCTTCCAGAGAACCGAGGAAAGTGATCCAGGCTTCGGCTTCCTCGTTCTCGCCTAACTGCCAGTCCAGGATCTCGCAACGATCTTCGCCGGGCCAGATTCCCATCGCAATGAAGATGGGACGCTTCACTCGGCCTTTGATCGCATGGCGTCGGCCCTTTCTGTCTAGCTTATAGTGGCCGTTGGGCCGCAATTGGGTGGCCCAAATGGCGTCCACCAACAGGATAGACGGCACATCTTCGGGGTTTCTAGCCGGATTGAGTGTCTTAAGACGGTGTAGACGCTCAGTCAACGTGCTGAGCGCCAAGGGACCCAGATGCAGATTAGATAACTGTGACCGCATACTGCGTAAACTCAGACCCAGTTTGCCCCACTGTTGGATTTGCTCATCAACGTCATCACTGAGCCGCTGATAGGGACGCAGGATGCCGCCAAAGTCCACCCGGACACTGCCGCCACAAACGCACACCAGCCGTGGCAGACGCAGATGCAAGGTGAAATCCAGGTAGTATAGCTTCCGAGGTCGGCTGCCATTGCGGCTGAAACGCCTGCTTTCGTGCGAATGGCACTTGGCACACTCGCCATTCTGCTCAACCCAATGCCGCACGTGCGCCCGTCGCTCGTGCGACTGTCGGCCCAGCAGGGTCGTCAACGCTACTTCCAACCACAGCATCAACCGCTCGGTTATCACCTGCTCAATGCTACGATAGGCATCTTCTAACATCTGATCAAGGGCTGCTCGTCCATTGACAGATCGTCGTTCTGGTAGTACGCTTGCCATACGAGGCGGTCTCCTTTCAGGTTCTTGGTTTGCACCCTATACCTTACTCGGATTCCGCCTCGCTTGCAATTTCAACCGAAATCCGTACACAACCGATTATGCGGCTGATTTTAGCAGTGCTGGCGGTGATTGCCAGTACTGCCTGCTCTTCCAAATCGCCATCGGCGCAGTTGCCCAAGCTGCGTCCCAGCCCCACTCCGGCAGCCACTGCCACCCCCATGCCCACCGGCACGCGCGTGATCCGCTCGACGCCAGCGCTTGCCGCCTCGTCATCTTACCCTATCACCACGGTTAACCTTGATGAAACCGTAACTGTGGGAGACCTGGTGTTAAATGTTGCCGAAATTCCGGCGACCGCTGTCAGCTCTGCGCCCCAGCCGGGGCGACAATGGGTGCTGTTGACCCTGATGATGCAAAACATCGGCGAGCAATTGGTGAGTATCAACACCGCCCGCGATTTGATGCTCAAAGACAGTGCCAACCGGTTCTACAAAATTGCTCTACCGGCAGTAGCAGCCATCCGCGGCACTGCACCTGATGTGGATCTGGCCCCCGGTGAGACAGTTCGGGCACAACTGGGCTTCGATGTACCGGCAGAGGCCAGAGAGTTGGTACTTTCTTTTGCTGCCGACAAGTTCAAGGCAGGCAGAATCTTCATAACTTTGCCTACCGCCGCACCCGTTGCCCTGTCTTCGCCCACAGCTACTACTGACACACCTACTGCCACGCTTATTGTGCTTTCTGCTGCGCCGATTTTCACGGCGATAGCTACTCCCACGGCAACAGCGCAGCCAGCTTCTGCCAACGTAGTAGTTGCTTTGCTGGACCCCAGCGACACCGACGCGCTTAGCGGCAGAATCTTGTTCAGATGAAGTGTGACTAACGGCGGACTGCTGGCCGGGCAGGCCTACGAAGTGATTTTTTATCAGCTCGGACAGGACCCACTGCGTGATGGCCTGGGCATGGCCGCACCTACAACCAATACAGCCATACAGATTGACCTGGCTGGCCTGGATGCGAACCCCAATCTTCCTCTGGAACCCGGCGTGTACTTATGGGGGGTGCGTGTGGTGACACAGGACACCGCACGCCCCATCGGCATAGCTGCTGCTGGTCGCCGGTTCACCTTTGAGCGGATCGCGTCCTCGCAGCCGTCGCCAACTGTATCTTTTCAACCCACACCTACTGGTACGCCGCTGCCTACACCCATTCCGTAAGACCTGCGCTGCCGGTTCAACCCACGCTTTATTCAGGAGAACTACATGAGACCCGTAACGGGCCGCAAAGAAAAACTACGCCCCTTAGTCATTTCGTATCTAGCCGTTGTTATCATGCTAACGGCTTCTTCATGCAGCCCACGGGCCAAACCAGTGCCGCAACTCGCTCTGCGCCCTTCTGATACCCCTGCGCCAACTGCGACATTGGCGGTAGCAGATGCCTCGATTCTGGCAAGCCAGGTAGATGGGGCTGTGCTGGTGGTTGGTGTAGGCGAAACACGCCGCGAGATGCTAACTCAGGCCATCCTGCG
Source organism: uncultured Caldilineales bacterium (assembly GCA_937907455.1). Lineage (GTDB taxonomy): Bacteria > Chloroflexota > Anaerolineae > JAAEKA01 > JAAEKA01 > JAAEKA01. The sequence goes on along the minus strand of CALESQ010000042.1, from coordinate 9,252 downwards.
CCTCAAGAGTGTAGGCGTGCAGCCGATGGGCGTGGTGCTGAACAAGCTTACCCAGCGCAAGAGCGGTTACTACTACTACTACTACTATCGCTACGCCAGCCGCTACGGAGATGGCACCGAAACCGAAATGAGTTCCAGTTCTGGCAACAATATTCTGCCTAATGTGCCTGCACGGCGCAAAAAAAGCTCCTCGTCACGAAAACGCTAAACCCAGCCATACCCCCATAAAAAAAATCCCCGATCCGGACCGGATCGGGGATTTTTTTTATGGGGCGGCGCAAAGACTACCTCCTCATCAGATTCCTCGCCCCAGCCAAACGATGGTAGACTCAGTGAGTCAAAGATGACTGGCAGATTACTGAATTGGTACAGCGGAAATAATAAACCGCCCAACCACCAGTTTCCCCATCTACCCGCCTCCGACATTAAAACCTACCAATCTATCACTTTCCCAATCCCCAACACGCTTGTCAAAGGAGACAACCACCCCATGCCCCAACACACCCCACAAACCATGGGCCAGCAATTTGGCCGCCGCTCCTGGGCCGAACCCTGGAAAATCAAGATGGTGGAGCCGCTGCACGTCATCAGCCGCACCGAACGGCAAGCTGCCCTGACTGAGGCGGGCTACAACACGTTTTTGCTGCGTTCCGAAGATGTATACATTGACCTGCTGACTGACAGCGGCACCAACGCCATGAGCGACCGCCAATGGGCCGGCATGATGCTGGGTGATGAAGCCTACGCCGGCAGCCGCAACTTCTACAACCTGGAAGCGGCTATCCAGACCCACTACGGCTATCGCTACATCGTACCTACACACCAGGGACGCGGCGCCGAACATCTGCTGTCACGCTCGGCTATCAAGCCGGGGCAGTGGGTGGGCGGCAACATGTACTTCACCACCACGCGGCTGCATCAAGAGCTGGCCGGTGCCACTTTTGTAGATGTAATCATTGACGAAGCCCATGACTCTACCAACCTGCATCCCTTCAAAGGCAACATAGACCTGGACAAGGTGCAAGCCCTGATTGACCGCGTAGGTGCAGACAAAATCGCCTACATCAGTCTGGCAGGCACGGTGAATATGGCCGGTGGCCAGCCGGTGAGCATGGCCAACGTACGCGCCCTGCGTGCCCTGTGCGACCGCCACGGCATCAAAATCTATCTCGACGCTACGCGCATGATAGAAAACTCGCTCTTTATTCAGGAACGCGAGGAAGGTTACGCCGAACACAGCATTGCCCAAATTTTGCTGGAGTTTTGCAGCTACACCGACGGCGCCTGGATCAGCGCCAAGAAAGACAGCCTGGTAAACATCGGCGGCTGGCTGGCCGTGAACGATTGGGATCTCTTCGAGGAGCTGCGCAACCAGGTGGTGATCTTCGAGGGCTTACACACCTATGGCGGCCTGGCCGGACGCGATCTGGAGGCGATGGCTATCGGCATTGTCGAGTCGGTACAGGATGAATACATACGTTCGCGCGTAGGACAGGTGCGTTACCTGGGTGAATTGCTCACCGACTGGGGCGTGCCAATGGTGCAGCCTGTAGGAGGCCACGCCATTTTCCTGGATGCCAAACGCTTTTATCCGCATCTCCCCCAGGATCGCTTCCCCGCGCAAACGCTAGCTGCTGAGTTATATCTCGACTCTGGCATTCGAGCGATGGAGCGCGGCATTGTCAGCGCGGGCCGTGATCCTAAAACCGGTGACCACTACTATCCCAAGCTGGAGCTGACCCGCCTGACCATTCCCCGGCGCGTGTACACGCAAGCGCACATGGATGTGACTGCCGAGGCCGTGAAAGCGGTCTATGATGCCCGCGAAAATGCCACTGGCCTGCGTCTGGTCTACGAACCTAAATACCTGCGTTTCTTCCAGGCACGCTTCGAGCGCTTTGGTTAAAACGCAAAAGTTGGCCCGGTCTGAAGCCGGGCCAACTTTTTGCATCCAGAACTTAGAAAAGACGGAGAGCCTAGTTTCTGCAACCGTTATGACTGCCGCGCAGAATAACAAACGGTAATGCAGCGCCTTGCGGCCAATTTGCAGCTATTGCGGCTATCGTTGCATCCGTTCGGGCTGCAAGGCCGGTTGATCACTGAGGTGCTAAACGCCTGACAAACGCCGCCGCAGGGGCATCGCCAATGCGGCCAGGCCCAGCACAACCAGCAACAGCAGGCTATAGAGATCAAGCGACGCCGTGGCAGCCTTCATGCCGGCCAATTGCACTGCGGTAGGAGCCTGATAAGTCAAGCTCACCGGTCCGTGCATCGTGGCTGTGCCATTCACATCTACATCCTCCAGCCAGTACCAATAGCTGTCGCCTTGCACCAGATCTTGCTGATCGTTCCATCGGTAAAGGAAGCCACCCAAGCTGCCCTGTACCTGCGAAGGGATCAGCGCGCCGTTGAGCCGCTGATCCCACACATCTGGCGTAACCCCGCGATAGAGGTTAAAGCCACGATTGTTCTGCTCGGTAGTGGTTTCCCACGTCACCACAACGGCTTGCCCCTGCTGCACCGCGCTAAAATCAGCCAGCAACACAGCCAGCGGTGCCGGCGATGCACCATCTTCTACCTCGCCCCCGGCCGCGCCCCCATAGGCCGAATGAATAGCCTCACCAGTGCCGGTAGGCGCTGTAGCACTATCATACAAGCGGGCACGGTACTTCACCCCGGCGGTAATGCCAGACGGCACAACCACGGTGATCGCATTGTTGCCATTGACTACAGACTGATCGGCTGCCAGTTCGCTGACATCATCGAACACGCCGTTGCCGTCCCAGTCGAACCACAAGCGCAACCAATACACGTTCCCCCCGTCTCCCTGTATATTCGCCGTGATTATGGCGGTCTGACCGGCATTGAACGCGCCGAAGCTGATGCCGTCGTCGCCGGTGTCTGTGGCAGGGGTAGTTGACTCCAGCGTTTTTGTAGCCCCCAGTCGCAGATCAGTGCCGGTGTGCCAGACAGCCCCATAGCCAGGCTGATCGCCATAGTCTGCGTGAATGGCGCTGGGAGCAGGCGGAGCCAACTGCGGGCAAGTCCTTCTGGGATCGTAGAAATCCACGCCGATGATCACAATGGGGAAGCCGTTGTTATTTACCCCAATGGAAACAGCAAAGCCCAGCAAACCTTCCTGCCCGGTCGCGCCGTTATTGTCAAAATAGCCGTCAGTCAGGTCATTGTGGCGATGTCCCCAACTGCTCATCACATCCTCATAGGTCCAATCGTAAATTGCTTCGGCCACGGGATACAGCAGCGGTGCGTTGATCGGCGAATAGTAGGCCAGATTCTCGGCAAAAGCTTGATAACATCCCGCCAAATTGGGATTGGCCTCCACGCGCGCAATGGGATCGCCATGGCCATAGGGCGGCCCCACCGCCAGCAGATGATCGGTCCAACCCTGCATTACCGCTTCCAGGTCAGCATTAATGCCTTCAAATTGGGGAATGCCGCGTGCGGCGCGCTCGCTGTTCAACAGCCACAGCCCCTGCTGGCCTGGCGTCAGGGCATCCCAGGCGGCCTGGGTGAAGCTGCCGGTGAGGTTCATCATGGGCATCGGTTCGTAGTCAGCGGGGACGGCATCGGTGTTTTCACTGGTGCGCGCCGCGTTGAACGCATCCTGAATGCCCTGAATGGTGGTGACTTCGATGAAAGGTTCCATGCCCGGTATATCGGCGGGCGGATCGGGCGGCATAGCCAACGGAGTGCCTGGCGACCACGCGCGGGCTGACGCGGTTTGGGCCAGCACTGGGGCCGCAAAGAGCAGCATCAACGCTGCTATGCCTGCCACCAGGCCAAGCCATTTTTTTCTGCGAACAAAAACAAAAGAAGCGTCCATGGGATAGATTCCTTTCCTGAAAAACAAAGTCTGCAATTCGCGGTGGTTCTTGTCGCCTGCACAGCACACGCTTAGTTGAACCGTATTGGTCACCCTCTGTCATTATTAATTATGAAAAACGACTATATATTCTGTAACAATATCGAGTTTACTACATGATATGATACAGTAAACACAGATAAACAGCAAATAAACTATTCGTCTATACTCATATTTATCACTGCTCGTTGCATAAAAAAACTGGGCTACCCCTAAAGGTTAGCCCAGTTCATTCTGCAATTAAATGTCAAACCGCTAACGCTTGGCTGCCTTGCGAGTAGCCTGCCAAACAACCGGCAACGCCGCCAGCCACAACCACAGCCACCAACCTGAATTGGCATTGGCTGCATGGAGCTGAGTTAGCGTTACTGCTGTAGGCACGGCATAGGTCACACTCACCGGCCCGTGCAGGGTGGTGACGCCTGCTTCATTCGAAATTGCCAGCCAATACCAATACATTTGACCGTTAACAAGTTGTCCGGTATCTATCCAAGTAAACCCCGGACTTTCAGCGTCCTGTGAATGGGCCGATAGCAAACTGCCGTCAAGCATCTCACCCGGTGTTTCAGCAACATCGCTGCGATACAGGGTGTAGCTTAGATCACCAAATTCAGCACCTGTTTGCCAGGTTAAGGTCACCGCGCCTTCCGCATTCTGCTCCGCTGCAAACTCAGCCAGGGTAACACCCATCGGTGCTGAAGCAAAAGTGTAGCCTTCTACCTCACCATTGCCGGCTGCGCCCTTCCTTGCCGCGCCCAAAGGACCAGTTACATCAGAGCAGTTGCCATCATTGTTGGGGTCAGCTACCAGACGAAAGCGCATATTGTAAACCGCGTCAGGATTCATCACTCCGACAGGCATAGCCCAGCTCACAGAAGCGTTGGTTACTTTCTGCAAAGCGCGATTGCGGATCACCCGTTCGTTGTTATCGAACACACCGTTGGGAGTTTCCATTTCGCCTGCCACCGTGCTGCCATCGCTATAGTCCAGCCAGGCGTTTAAACAGGTCCACTGACCGGCCAACGCATTCACCGACACCAGTACTTCGCCTTGACCGTCGTTCCAGTTGCTGTTTGCTGGCAACACCACACCGTCATCGCGCAAATCTGAGCTGATGATGCGCGTTTCAATGGTTTTATTGCCTCCCAGGTAAGGCCCTGTGCCGGTATGCCATGTTTTGCCGTAACTTACAGCCAAATCGTCATAATCGGCATGAACCGCACTGGCCGTGCCGGGAACCAGGTTGCCGCAGGTATTCTTGGGATCATAAAAATCCACTCCAGTAATAATAATAGGAAAGCCATTGTCATCCTCACCAACGGAAAGAGCAAAACCTATTAACCCTTCCTGCCCTACAACGCCGGTGTTATCGAAATAGCCATCGGCCAAATTGTTGTGACGATGCCCCCAGGCTGAAGAACTATCTTCGTATGTCCAGTCATAGATAGCCTCGGCTACTGGATAAAGCAGCGGATCATTGATGGGCGAATAGTACGCCAAATTCTCGCCAATCAGTTGATAGCATCCCGCCAAATTGGGATTGGCATTAATGCGTTGGAAGAGGTTGCCATGAGTATAGGGCGGGCCTGCTGCCAGCAGGTAATCGGTCCAGCTGTGCATTACTGTCTCCAGGTCGCCGTTAATTCCTTCAAGTTGCGGAATGCCACGCGCGGCACGTTCGTTGTTCAGCAGCCATAACCCCTGCTGGCTTGGTGTAAGTGCATCCCACTGCGCTTGGGTAAAGCTACTGGTCAGATTCATCATAGGCATGGGTTCGTAAGCAGGCCTTACTGTGTCCTGGTTCTCGTGTGCACGCGCCTGGTTGTAGGCTGTTTGAATATTGGCACGGGTCAATACCTGGAAAAAAGGTTCCATGCCAGCAAAGTCTGATGGCGGATCTGGCGGCACATTCAACGGTGCCATTGAAACAAGCTCGGTGGTTGTCACCGGCCCCGCTATCTGAAAAGTCTCGCTCCAATGGCAGGATCGAGGTATGGCTGCTTCGGCCGGGGCAGGAGCCGCTGCTAAGAGCAGGATAAACGATAACATCGTGAAAACAACGACTACCTTTTTGCGTGCGCCTGAAAAAAGAGATGATCGGTTCATGGGAAATTCCTTGTAAATAAACCATCGAGAAAAAGAAACCGCCCGAAAGAATTGGCAGTTATCTATTCAGGTGTATTTAAGACGAACCAAACCCCATGCAGCACTATCTACTTAAGCAACAAATATGTTATTTTTCCTAATGAAGCACTACATATTTTCTTGTATATACATTGCTATACATATGATATTACAATACGGTTATGATACTTATCTAAATATATTTGTCAAACCGCTTTATACAATCAATCAATCTGATATTTTTATAAATGTTTATGCACTGAATACACAACCGCGCCTTGCCTGATAAGACTTACGCAGTTGACAATAAAATTATCATTGCGACACCACGGGCGCGAAGAAGCGAGAAATCCCGCCCCTATATCATCAGAAACAGAGATTTCTCGTCGCTACTCATGTTCAGCCACCTGACCAGATATAACTTTCTGCTTTGACCAGCCTCTTTAGGAATAGTTCATAATCTCCTCCCAAGTCATTCGGTGCTTTATAAATCAAGTTTTGCCTATGGCAGTTGCTGCACTGGCTGTCATTCCAAGGACCGACAGGGCCAAGGAATCCCTTCAGCAACGCACGGGAGACTCCTCACTGCGTTCCGAGTGACAGCGGTGAGGTCTTTAGCTTGTTGAACTTCGCTCAACAACTTTGTTTACCCTGTATTCAGGCATTATTCTTGGACGTACATCTTGCGCAAGTCCTGAAAAAGAAACTGGGCTAACCAATGGTTAGCCCAGTTCAAGAACAACAGTCTATCTCTAAGAGACTGTTTAAAAAGCTTTGGTTGAGTAGCGTTGCACTCTAAACCACGTCGGTTGGATGTGCTAAGCCGCTACTCAACCACCTTGTTTTCTGTGAATTGCCTTTTTAAACAGCTTATAAAGACTGCCACCACAGCTAGCTTATCGTGCTAGTCGCCGTACTTGCCAACTCACAACGGCAGCCCCTGCTATCAGCAGCAGCAACAGCCAGGGTGTCGTGCGAGCACCAGAACCGGCCTGCACACCATCGAGCGTTACCGCGGTAGGCACGGCGTAGGCCACACTCACCGGCCCGTGCAGGGTGGCAACGCCGTTCACGTCCACATCCTCCAGCCAGTACCAGTAAGTTTGACCGTCTACCAGCCCAGCGCTGTCATCCCAGGTGTAGAGGAAGCCGCTGGGACTGCCCTGCGCCTGCGAGGGGATCAGCGCGGCGTTGAGTTGCTGCTCCGGCGCGGCCGCGTTGGTGCTGCGGTACAGATTGAAGCCGCGGTTGCTCTGCTCGGTGGTGGTCTCCCACGTCACCTGCACCAGGCTGCCCTGCTGCGCCGCAGCAAAGTCGGCCAGGGTGACGGCAAGAGGCGCGCAGGCACCTGCTGTTCCCGTACAGCCATTCAAGGAGAAAGTTAGATCAAAATTTGGACAGGCAGCCTGCAAATACTGATCAGCATTCACATAGTAGGTTGAGCCCGGTGCTGGATTGTTGACCGTAAAGGTCTCACTAGAACCTGGGTTCTCATTGTCAACGTTTGTCAGTCCAGAAGTAAAGCTAGTAGTCCCATATTGAAGTACTGCATCGCAAACTGCTGCGCCTGCATCAGAACTCCACCCTAAATCAGGTGCAGTTTGTGTCACAGAGAGGCTGGTGCAGCTACAACCGGCAGGAATAACTACTTTGTAATGCAGATCTTGTCCTTTACTCGCACACAATGCACCGGTAGGAGTATACTGAGCATCATTACCAGCATTGGCCGTACTTAGTCCGGTATAGGTTTTAGTAAAATTGGTCGGCCCACCACTAAAATTAACCGTGGCAGCGGTTGCGGGAGTCGTATTCGTCTGCGTGGTAGGCGGCCAGTAGAACATATCCAGATCATAAATGCCATCGCTTCCGGCGACAGTAATACCGTTACCACTATCTACGCAAAAACAATAGTTCTGCCCGGCAGTGACAGCGCTGCCCCATTGAGCAGAACTATCCTCATTTACTTCTGGATTTGACGAGCCATCGGGATTCGACCAGCACTGATCGGTGACCGGTGTGCCGGTAGGATTCCAAACCAAGCGGGCGTTGTTAGGGACGTCAGACGCACCGATTTGAACCCACCCTGTGCTAGCTGCTGTGAAACTATAACAACGTTCCGCGTAGGTAAGGTTATAAGAGGACGGAGTAGCTACAGAATTGTAATCGCTGGTTCCCGTAGGCTGAGTCTCTCCATCACGATTTACAACCATATTGCTGTAAGATGCAGGAATATTCAATGTACCTAAAGGAATAGCAGTACTACAATTGTCGCCTGAATAATCGGTATTAATCACCACGTTGTCAACAGCGCCTGGTGGCTGTGTGCCAAGACTACCATCGTTGCGCCATGAAAAAACCAGGCGTTGAGTAGTACCGGCTGCACTTGCAGGAAGAGTGATAGTGGTAGTCTGCCAAGTGGTTTGCAAATTATACGTAGCAAGTTGTCCAGTCAACTGTGTTCCGGCAACGGGAGTAGTAGTAGTCGGGACAAGAAAGACTCGCAGATAGTCGTAAGTAGATTCACCATATCCTTTCCAATTGAAGGTCAGCGTGATAAGCGTCTCACCGGCAGGAAAAGCAATATCCTGGTAAAAGTGGACGACAGATGTCGGATTAATGTCATAGTTGTAGGTCGCACCGCTGCTATTATTGGAGATAAAGGCAGCGTAAGATCCGCCGCCACTGCTTCCTGCTGCGGTCCCGACAAACCATTTATTGACCTGACTGCCGTTTACCACAGTCCAGCCGCCGAATGAGCCATCTTCAAAGTTCGAGCTTAACAATACTGTATTGGTCGCTGTTGGGTTGAAAGCAACTATACCGTGCTGTAGCGATAGAGCAGGGTTAATAATTGGGCTTTCCCCCTGTAAACTCTGCGCTAATTTTGCCACATCATCACTAGCCGCCCCTGAATTATTGCGGTCTAGCACTTGATGGTTTACAGGTGAGGTGGTGTTGACGGGGGGAGATTGTTTGTCAACAGGGGCTTGGGCCTGAACCTGAGCGACAAGGCTCAAAATCAGAACAACAATGAGAGCCAACAGTGAAACACGAGTCTTGTGAAGCATAAACTCCTCCTATTGAATTGTCGTATTCACCTGAGACAAGCGAACTCAGGCAACCATCCCTGTGGTTATGGGTACTATAGCACAAAATACCAGTCAATGAGTCAGTTAATGTAGCTGTATTCAATACACAGGAAATTAAGTATTTGACATATCTTCTTTTGTGAGGGATACTCACAG
>CALESQ010000041.1 GCA_937907455.1 uncultured Caldilineales bacterium | reverse complement strand
ACCGCAAACCGACACTGGTAGACGGGTAGAGAATACCAAGGGGATCGGGAGAACCTTCGTTAAGGAACTAGGCAAAATGGATCCGTAACTTCGGGAGAAGGATCGCCGCAGTAGGGTGATACAACTAGCTTGTTGAGCCCGAAGCGGTCGCAGTGAAGTGGCCCTACCGACTGTTTAACAAAATCACAGGTCTCTGCGAACTCGTAAGAGGACGTATAGGGGCTGACACCTGCCCAGTGCCGGAAGGTTAAGGGGAGAGGTTAGGCGCAAGCCGAAGCTTTGAACCGAAGCCCCGGTGAACGGCGGCCGTAACTATAACGGTCCTAAGGTAGCGAAATTCCTTGTCGGGTAAGTTCCGACCCGCACGAATGGTGTAACGAGTGGGGCACTGTCTCAACGAAGGACCCGGCGAAATTGAAATAGTGGTGAAGATGCCATTTACCCGCAGCAGGACAAAAAGACCCCGTGGAGCTTTACTGTAACTTGGCATTGAGTTAGGGCTTGGCTTGTGTAGGATAGCTGGGAGACTGTGAAGCTGGCACGCTAGTGTCGGTGGAGTCGCCGTTGAAATACCAGCCTGGTTAAGTCTTGGCCCTAACCTGAGTCCGTAATCCGGCTTGGGAACAGTGCCAGGTGGGCAGTTTGACTGGGGCGGTCGCCTCCTAAAAGGTAACGGAGGCGCGCAAAGGTTCCCTCAGGCTGATTGGAAACCAGCCATAGAGTGCAAACGCATAAGGGAGCTTGACTGCAAGACCAACAAGTCGAGCAGAGACGAAAGTCGGCGTTAGTGATCCCACGGTTCAGAGTGGAATGGCCGTGGCTTAACGGATAAAAGCTACCCCGGGGATAACAGGCTAGTCACGCCCAAGAGTCCATATCGACGGCGTGGCTCGGCACCTCGATGTCGGCTCGTCGCATCCTGGGGCTGGAGTAGGTCCCAAGGGTCGGGCTGTTCGCCCGTTAAAGCGGTACGCGAGCTGGGTTCAGACCGTCGTGAGACAGGTCGGTCTCTATCCGCTGTGGGCGCAGGGGATTTGCGAGGAGCTGCTCCTAGTACGAGAGGACCGGAGTGGACAGACCTCTGGTGTGCCAGTTGTCGTGCCAACGGCATTGCTGGGTAGCTAAGTCTGGCAAAGATAACCGCTGAAAGCATCTAAGCGGGAAGCTTGCCTCAAGATTAGATCCCCCACCTCCTTGTGAGGGTAAGCGCGCAGGAAGACTACCTGCTTGATAGGCGAGGCGTATACGCACAGTAATGTGTTAAGCGGACTCGTACTAATGCGCGAGGGCTTTCTGCGTGAGATGGTAGTAATTGAAACAAGCATTCTGTTCGGTTGTTAGGGTAGCAGTCGCACTCTAAACAAGTGAATAAAACAAGCTCTGTTGGTGGCTCGAGCGGAGGAGGTATACCCAGTCCCATCCCGAACCTGGTAGTTAAGCCCTCCAGCGCCGATGGTAGTTGGGACGTAGGTCCCTGCGAGAGTAGGCCGCTGCCAACTGAGCTTGTTTTTATTTTCTCTAAAATTGGTTTGCAGATGCAGCTTCCTTGTGCTAAAATCAGCCGACGTGCAAGCAACGTTCGCTCGGCCGGATAAGGTGTATAGTGCTCTCTGCAGCTTTTTATTAAATATGTCTGCTGCTGACCATTACGGTCAATGCTCTTTTCTCTTTGCTGTGACGCCAGGGCGATCTAGCGCAACGACGCTGCCTGCCCCTGGCGTTTTTTGCGTTCCGGCGCATACTCTCTTCTAAGCTCTTTTTGGTGAGGCGCGCGTGATCACACGCTCTGATTCCGTTGATATTGTTGTCTTGGCCGCAGGCGAAAGCACGCGCATGCGGTCGCATACCCCCAAGGTGCTGCATCCTCTGGCCGGGCGCCCATTGATCGAATACAGCGTGCGCCTGGCTGAGTCCATTTCCACTAACCCGCCGCTGGTGGTGGTGGGACGTAACGCCGATGCCATCACGCAATTGCTGGGCAAACGAGCGCGCTATGCCAGTCAGACCGAGCGACTGGGCACCGGCCATGCTGTGCTGCAAGCCCGCCCCTTGCTGCAAGGCCACTCTGATACGGTGCTGGTGTTCTACGGTGATATGCCCCTGGTGACCGCAGCTTCGATGCAACGCCTGCTGGCCCTGCACCAGCGCACGCGCGCGGCCGGTGGCGTGCTTTCTATGCTTACTTTTCATAGCGATACCCCCCGCGGCTTCGGGCGAATCGTGCGGGGCCCTGCCGGAGCTGTGCGCGCCATCGTGGAAGAGGCTGATTGCACTGCCGAGCAGCGCCAAATCACTGAGCTGAACCCCGGCCTGTATGGCTATGACGCCGCCTGGCTCTGGCAAAACCTGGACGCGATCCAGCTCAGCCCGAAAGGCGAATACTATTTGACCGACTTGGTGGCGATAGCGGTGCAACAGGGCCGCCCTGTGCTGGCCGAGGCGGTTGATGATGCGGTGGAAATGCTGGGAATCAACACGCGCGTGCATCTGGCCGAGGCTGAGGCGGTGCTGCGTCAACGCATCAACCGCGCTTGGATGGAGACGGGCGTTACCCTGTTGGATCCCGCTACGACTTACATTGATGACACGGTGGAGATTGGCCGCGATACGCTGTTGCTGCCGGGGGTGCACCTGCGCGGAGCCACCCGCATTGGCGCAGATTGCCGTATCGGCCCTAATACGCTGATCGAGGATAGCACCGTGGGCGATGGCAGCAGCGTGCAGTATGCGGTGCTGGAGCAGGCCGTGGCAGAGCGCGAGGTCGAGATTGGCCCCTTCGCACACCTGCGCAAGGGTGCATACCTGGCTGAAGGCGTACACATGGGTAATTTTGGCGAGATTAAAAACTCTCGCCTGGGACCTGGTGTCAAAATGGGGCATTTTAGCTATATTGGTGATGCTGTGATCGGCGCTGATGTCAACATTGGCGCGGGAACCATCACCTGCAACTACGATGGCAGCCGCAAACATCGCACCACCATTGGCGACGGCGCATTTATCGGCAGCGATACGATGCTGGTAGCCCCGGTAGCTATTGGATCTGGCGCGCGCACAGGCGCAGGATCAGTGGTGACGCACGATGTGCCCGCGGGCGAAACGGTGCTGGGTGTGCCGGCACGGCTACATCGCCCCACCGCCGACGGCGTATGAACTGCCCAGCTTTGCGCCGGGCACACGGAGTATAGGAGTGAATGAGGATTTATTGGCCTGGATTGTGCTGGTTATCAGCCTGGGGGTGAGCGCACTGGCTGCTGCCGCTGATGAATCGCTGGAACGAATCAGCCACGCCAATGCGCGGCGTTTGCTGGAGGAAGGCGCACCGCGCGACCGTGCCTTGCAAATTTTGCTGGAGGAGTTGCCTCGTTTCACGGTGGCTACTCTGGTGCTGGAAAAATTTGCCTGGCTGGGCGCTATGCTGGCTGCCGGTAGATTGGCTGCGTCTGCGGCACAGAGCTGGGTTGTGGCGCTTGTGGCTGCCGCTGTGCTGATTGTGTTGCTGCAAGTGGCTGCACGCGCTTTGGTGATGCGCTGGGGTGATACGGGCGCACAGCGACTGAGCGGTTTTGTGCATGGGGTGGCTCTGGTGCTGACCCCGCTGGTGATGCCGCTGCTGGCTCTCAGCCGACGGCTGGCAGGCCAAAAAGACAGCGACGGCGCCGCGGGCAATGTGTTGATGAGCGATGACGGCCTGCGCTTTCTGATCAACGCGGCAGAGGATCCGGGTTTGATTGAGGCTGACGAAAAGAAGATGATCGCCAGCATTTTTGAGCTGGGTGAGATGGTGGCGCGCGAGGTGATGGTGCCGCGCATTGATGTGGTGGCTATAGATGAACACACTACGCTGCGTGAGGCGTTGGATGTTATTGTGCAGGCCGGCCATTCACGTATTCCGGTGTATCACGACACGGTTGACAATATTCAGGGCGTACTCTATGCCAAAGACCTGCTGTTGCCTTTTCGCTACGGCCAGGATGATCGTTTGATCACCGAGCTGATGCGTCCTGCTCATTTTGTGCCGGAATCAAAGCGCGTAGATGATCTGTTGCAGGAATTGCAGCAGCGCCGCGTGCACATGGCGATTGTGGTGGATGAATATGGCGGCACGGCTGGCGTGGTAACTATCGAAGACCTGCTGGAAGAGATTGTAGGCGATATCCAGGACGAGTATGACAGTGAAGCGCCGATGTCTCAGCAGCTGGGCGAACGTGAGTTTGTTTTCGACGGCCAAATTCGTATTGACGATGTCAACGATATTTTGGATGCTCATTTACCTTCTGATGAAAGCGATACGCTGGGCGGCTTTATCTACACGCAGTTAGGCGCGATGCCTGCCGCGGGTAGCCATATTGTGTACGACGACCTGAGCTTGGAGGTGTTGTTGGTGGAAGGACGTCGTATTGTACAGGTGCGCGCGGTGAAGCAGTTGGATGATACACCACCGCCCGCAGTCAAACCGCAGGGGGTGGCACTGCTTGCCCCTGCTCTTTCTGATGCCCATCAACGAGGATGACGGTATGCTGAACCAGGCAACGATTGCTGATTTGATCCACCAGGCTGCCGCGGCCCGCCAGGCTGCGTATGTGCCATATTCTCACTTTGCTGTCGGCGCGGCGCTGCTCACCGCGTCGGGCAGAGTTTATAGAGGCTGCAACATCGAGAACGCCTCGTATGGTCTGACGGTGTGCGCGGAACGCGTGGCGATCTGGCGCGCGGTCGCCGATGGTGAAACTGAGTTTGCCGCCCTGGCGGTGGTGACGGATATTGCCGCCAGCCCATGCGGCGCGTGCCGTCAGGTGATGGCTGAATTTTCTGCGGCTATGCCGGTGTATATGGCCGACCTCAACGGCAACTACAGCGAGATCACGGTGGATGGCCTGCTGCCGCTGGCTTTTCGTTCTGAGCATCTGGCGCAGGCTGCGGAAATGCGCGCCGCATGAGCGAGCAAGCGGAACGCCGTCAGCGCCTGTATCGCACGGAAGCGATTGTGCTGAAGCGCCGTGATTATGGCGAGGCTGACCGCCTGTTGACGGTGTTCACGCCGCAGCACGGCAAATTGGTGCTGCTGGGCAAAGGGGTGCGCAAGACGCAAAGCCGCAAGGCCGGCCATGTGGAGCTGTTTACGCTCAGCACGCTGCTGGTGGCCAGGGCACGCACCTGGGATCTGGTGACGCAGGCCGAGATGATTGAGCCGTATTTGGCGCTGCGCGAAAGCCTGCTGCGCACCAGCTATGCCTATTATGTGGCTGAATTGCTGGACGGCTTTACGCAGGAGCAGGATGTGCATCCGCTGATGTTCAACTTGTTGCGCATCACGCTGGAGCGGCTGTGTGCTGAGCCTGAGGCTACGCTGCCGCTGGTTGCGCGCTTTTATGAGTTGCAGTTGCTGACGTTGGCGGGCTATCAGCCTCAGCTTTTTCGCTGTGTGCAGTGCGAAGTTGACCTGGAGCCGGTGACGAACTATTTCAGCGCGGCTGATGGCGGGGTGCTGTGCCAGCGACACGGCGAAGGGCGCATCGGCGCTGAGCCGCTGCCGCTGTCGCTGTTTAAGGCGCTGCGTTTTGTGCAGACACGTCCCTGGCCGCAGGTGGCGCAGCTCAACCTGAGCGCCGGCCTGCACGCCGAGTTGGAGCGGCTGCTGCACGGCTACATCGTCTATCAACTGGAGCGCAACGTCCGTTCGGCAGCGTTTCTGCGGACGATCCGGGAGCAGGTGCAGAGCGTAACCCGTAATGCGTAACTCGTAACCCGGAATATGCTTCCCGCCGCTCGGGCCGGTCTCTCACCCTTCGTAAGCTTGGGCCGGTCTCCAGACCGAGCCCCGTACCGGCACGACGCTGGCTCGGTCTGGAGATTGGGAACCATCCCGGAGGGGCCGGCCAGAGCATGCCCCGTACCGGCACGACGCTGGCTCGGTCTGGAGACCGGCCAGAGCATTGAGGCACGACACTGGCTCGGTCTGGAGATTGGGAACCATCCCGGAGGGGCCGGCCAGAGCATTGAGGCACAACGCTGGCTCGGTCTGGAGATTGGGAACCATCCCGGAGGGGCCGGCCAGAGCATGCCCCGTACCGGCACGACGCTGGCTCGGTCTGGAGATTGGGAACCATCCCGGAGGGGCCGGCCAGACCGAGCCCCGTACCGGCACGACGCTGGCTCGGTCTGGAGATTGGGAACCATCCCGGAGAGGCCGACCAGAGCGCGGCCAGAGCATTAGCCAGCGCCTTGGCGTTCGAGCGAGACGCGGACGATGATTGCCATGAAAACAGTCCGATTGCTAAGTGTATCGCTGTTTGTTTTTCTGCTGCTGACCGCCTGCGCCGGGTCAGCTCGGCCAGAGGTGCCTGCGGGCAACGCGGGCGAGGGAGGCGCGCCTGCCCGCAGCCTGCTTTTGGATGTGGTGGAGCCGACGCGCTACGTCACGCCTGGCAGCGAGCAGGTGTTTGACTTCAAGTTGGTGAACACGGGCGAGGAGCCGCTGCGCGTGGTGATCGCACTGGCGCATGCGTCTGGTGCGCGCTGGCGCACCTCGCTTTGCGTGGACAAGCAGTGCCTGCTGGGCGATGGCAGTGAGCCGTCGGTGTCCGATCCAATCATTTTGCCGCCATATCTGGAGCAGCCCTTCCAGGCGCACCTGTTTGTGGACGCCGCGGCCGAGGCCGGCGATGCGACTGAGCTGGTTTTACGCATCGAGCCGCAAGCTCAGGGTGAAGCAGCGGCGAGCGTGGGTTTGCAGGCCGAGGTAGAACCCTGATTCCTTAGCAGATGACGACTTACAGGCTCCATGCACATAGAGAAGTGAAAGGCAGACCCCCATGACAGACTTGGCTTCAACAATTGATACATGGCGCAACAGCTTGCAGAGTCTGCGCGCAATGATTGCCCAACTAGCCGCAGCGAACGCGGGCGAGGAGGTATTGGAGCCGTTGCGTCGGAGCGAGGCCCAGCTTCAGCAGCAGATCAACAGCGGCGGTGGTGCGGTTATCGGTGGCGACGTCAGCACTGGTGGTGCGCCTTTCATCGGCCATGATCAGATCTATGTGACCATCGCCCAGAACTTGTACCTGATAGGGGGCGACACCCACGGATTGATTGTTGCCAATGCAGTCGGTGAAAAGCAGCGCGTACCATTAGAACAGGTGCAAACGGACGAGCTGCTGGCGTTTTATTACCGCTGGCTGGCTGCAGAGTGTCGCCGTCTACCTCTGGGCATCATTGACACCCGGTGGCTGGACAGTGGCGAACAGCAAAACGTGCCCCTGCCTGATGTTTATGTAGACCTGGATGTGATACCATCAGCGCCCAAGGCAAGTGAGAGCGCGCGCGGGTGGGCACTGCGGCTGGTGCGCGGCCACGACGAAGGGGGTGGGCGCGTACCAGCATTGACCGCGCTGGCCAGCGAGCGGCTGGCTGTGCTGGTGGGTGATGCGGGCAGTGGCAAAACTACCTTTGTCAATTACCTGACCTACCTGCTGGCCCAACCGGAGCGGTCCGTGGCTGGTACACTGCCTGAGGCCTGGCATGGTCAGCCAGTGGTGCGGTTGGTGCTGCGCGATGTGGCTGCCGAGCACATTCCGGCCGATGCACAGCGCGGTGATCCTGCCATGTTGTGGCAGGCACTGGAGGCAGACCTGGCTCGTGCACTCGGCGCACCTGCGGCCGCGCGGCTATTGCCCGACCTGCAGCAGCGCCTGTGCCGGCAAGGTGGGCTGATCCTGCTGGATGGCCTTGATGAGGCGCCGGAGGCTGGTCGCCGCCGCCAAACTCTGTTGGAGGCTGTAGCTGGGCTGGTGGCGCTGTTGCCCGAAGACAGCGGGCGGGTGTTGGTTACTGCCCGGCCCTATGCCTATGCCGATCCGCAGTGGCGATTGGCAGGTTTTGCTACCCTGGCCCTTGCTCCTTTCAATGAAGCCCAGCAGCGTCGTTTTATTCAGCGTTGGCAACAGGCCGTGCAACCCGTCACTGGATGGAGCGAGGAGACCACGCGCAACAAAGGGCGCGATCTGCAGGATGCGTTGCAGGAACGCCCGTATCTGGCCGACCTTGCCACCCGCCCCCTGCTGTTGACTTTGATGGCCACGCTGCATTCCAGCCATGGCCAACTGCCTGAGGATCGCGCCGACCTGTACGAGCAGACAGCCAGCCTGTTGCTGGCGCGCTGGCAACGGGCGCGTGTTGCTCTGGACACTGCCGGCCAGCCAGTGGTTGAGCCGGGTATCTTGCAGGTGCTGGAGACGGGCGAGGGGCCGCTGCGCACCGCTCTGAACAAGCTGGCCTTCGACACACATCAGCGCCAGCGCCAGGACAAGGAGGGGCGCGATGCACCGGCCGACATCCCCAGGGAGCGGGTGTTGTGGGCCTTCGAGCCATTGTTGGGTAAGGTGGAAGCCAAAACCCTGTTGGCCTATCTGCATCAGCGGGCCGGTCTGTTGATTCCGCGGCGGGAAGATGTGTACGCCTTTCCCCATCGCTCATTTCAAGAGTACCTGGCTGCCAGCCATCTGTTTGATCAGACTGATTTTTATCAGCGGGTTAGAGAGTTGGGCAACCAGGATATGATTTGGTGGCAGGAGGTATTGCTGCTGGCCATTGTGCGCGGTGGCATTGGCAGCGCCGTACGTTCCATGAAGGAGTTGCTGCCGCTGGATACTGGTAAGGCGCCCAACCTTAATGTCTGGCGCATGGTGCGCTTGGTGGGTGAAGCGGCGGCTGAGTTGCGGCTGGCTGATCGGGTGCATGAGGGTCAGGACTATGGCGAGCTATTGGATGCAATTCGCTATGGGCTGCAGCGCCTGCTGGAGGGTGGGTATCTGGTCGCAGCCGAACGCTTTGCCGCTGGCAACGCTCTGGGCAAGCTGGGCGACACTCGCCCGGGCGTGGGGTTGATAGAGGGTGTGGCGCCGCCGCTGCCTGACATCGCCTGGGTTGAGATCCCGTCCGGCCGCTTCACCATGGGCAGCAGCGACCAAGACGCCGCGGCCTACGACGACGAGCGGCCTGCTCATCGCCTGCGTTTGCCCCTGTTCTACATGGCCCGCTACCCAGTGACCAATGCCCAGTTCCGCCCCTTTGTGGAAGGGGATGGCTATAGCAACCCGGACTACTGGACGCGGGAGGGCTGGGCCTGGCGCAACGGCGCCAACCCCGACCTGTCGCCCTATGCCGACCTGCTTGAGGCGACGCGCAAAGGCATCGCCGAATGGCTGGCCGATCGCACCGTGGACAAGCGCAACCGGCCCTGGTGGTGGGACGACTCTCGCTGGGGCGCGTCCAATCGGCCGGTGGTAGGTATTTCGTGGTATGAAGCATTGGCCTGGTGCCGCTGGTTGGAGGCGCGACTGCAGGATGCGGGTGGCGTATTGCAGGTTGAAGGCCAAGAGGTTGCTGTTTTGCCGGGCTATCGCGTTCAATTGCCCAGCGAGGCTGAATGGGAGCGGGCCGCACGCGGTGATGACAGTCGGCTGTGGCCGTGGTTGGGCGACTGGCAGGAAGAGCGGGCCAATACCAGCGAGGTTGGCCTGAGAGAGACCAGCCCGGTGGGCCTCTTCCCAGCCGGGCGCAGCGCCCATGGTCTGCTGGATATGGCCGGTAACGTTTGGGAATGGACGCGTAGTCGCTGGGGCAGTCGCTCCGCACGCCCTGACTATGGCTATCCCTATGACTTGGCCGACGGACGTGAAGCTCTTGATGGTCCTGATTCGCGCGTGGTACGTGGTGGAAGCTGGTATTCAGAACAAAAGTTCGCCCGCTGTGCGTCTCGCCTCTGGGTCATTCCAGTTAACTTCGACGACGGTTGCGGGTTTCGAGTGGTGGTGTCCCTGGCGAATTCTGGCTTCTGAATTCTGAGTTCTGAGTTCCGCTTCCTGAATCCTGTCCGGCCGGGGATGGGGTCTGGGGAAGGGGGCCAGGCCCCCTTCCCCAGAATTGTACGATTTTTTTACTATGCCAAGAAAATACACCCATCTTTATCCTACCATCGCCTCCTTCGATAATCTATATGCAGCCTATCGCAAAGCGGCTAAAGGCAAGCGCGGCCAGTTAGCGGTAGCGGCGTTCGAGTTCGACCTGGAGCGCAACCTCTGTCAACTGGAGGATGAGCTCCTTGCTCAGACCTACAAGCCTGGCCTCTACCGCTCCTTCTATATCCGCGATCCCAAGCGACGGTTGGTGTCGGCTGCTCCCTTCCGTGACCGGGTGGTGCATCATGCGCTGTGCAACGTGATCACTCCTATCTTCGAGCGCACATTTATCGGTGCGTCCTACGCCAACCGGGTCGGCAAGGGCACGCACGCGGCGCTGGACCATGCTCAGACCCTGGCTCGGCGTTACCCGTACGTGTTGCAATGCGATGTGGAGCAGTTTTTTCCCTCGGTGGATCACATCGTGCTGCGTAGCGTCATTGCTCGCAAGATCGTTGACCTGCAAGCAAAATGGCTGATAGATCGTATCATCGAGGGTGGCCGGGGCGTGCTGGATGAGGTTTACCAACCGGTGATGTTTCCTGGTGACAACCTGTTCGCGCTCAGCCGGCCGCGCGGCCTGCCGATTGGCAACCTGACCAGCCAATTCTGGGCCAATGTCTACCTGAACGAGCTGGACCAGTTCGTCAAGCGACGGCTACATTGCCCGGCTTATCTGCGCTACGTGGACGACTTCTTACTTTTCGCTGCCAGCAAGGCGCAGCTTTGGACGTGGAAGGCCGCTATTCAGACGTGCCTGGCCGAATTGCGCCTCACGCTACACGAGCGGGAAAGTACTGTTTATCCAGTTGCCACCGGCATTCCCTTTCTGGGCTTTCGTATTTATCCTGATCACCGGCGGCTGAAGCGGCGCAACGGTGTGGCCTTTGCCCGTCGTCTGCGCATTGCCTACCGCTTTGTTGCCTCCGGCGTGCTGTCTTACGAAGACCTGCGGGCGCTCATCAAAGGTTGGATCGCCCATGCACGCCACGGCAACACATGGCGATTGCGACGATCCTTGTTGGCTATGCCCGTACCTAAAAGGGACCTATGAAACAATCTCCCATTTTTACCCGTACCTATGACTTGCTCCGCTGGTTGATTCCGGTTACAATCAAGTTCCCTCGAGAGCAACGCTTCGTGTTGGCTGAGGCAGCGCAGCGTACTGCCCTGACCTGGCAAGAGCAGTTGATCGAGGCTGCCTACAGCCCTGCGCCGCACGTCAGGCTGCGCGAAGCCGACGTTACTCTCACCAAACTGCGTACCTACTTGCGCTTGTGCGACGATTTGGGCTTGCTCACCTCGGGCCAGTATGCTCACGTCTCACGTATGGTTGACGAGTTGGGACGGTTGCTGGGCGGCTGGCTGGAGGCTACCAAAGAGAAAGCACAGGCATAATACGCTTGTGTTCTCTCGGGTCGAACCACCGCCGCCCGCTGTGCGTATCGCAACAGGAACATTCCAGATAACTTCAACAACAATAGCGGGTTTCGAGTGGTGGTGTCCATGGCTTTTTTGTCCCGGCCGGTAGATCCTGTCATCCTGGCGATGCAGGACGGCGCCCCAAA
This sequence comes from uncultured Caldilineales bacterium, assembly GCA_937907455.1. Taxonomy (GTDB): domain Bacteria; phylum Chloroflexota; class Anaerolineae; order JAAEKA01; family JAAEKA01; genus JAAEKA01. The sequence continues at coordinate 202 of CALESQ010000041.1, read as the reverse complement.
AAGCTAGCCCGGTTCGGCCCGGGTCGCGTCCGCTGCTCGCCCTTGCGGGTCGTGGCCGGCCAAATAGCACCTAGCTTCCGCGCCCTGCCCGCTGCCTGGCGGCGCGGCGCGGAAGCCCCTCTGACAGCGAGACGTCCATGAAACGCTATCTAGCTACCCGACAGTTTTAGAAAGGAAAAGTTGATCAACTGGGCAAAACTGA
>CALESQ010000040.1 GCA_937907455.1 uncultured Caldilineales bacterium | reverse complement strand
GATTCCTCTTCAGTTGTTAAAGTTCAGCCTCTTCCTACGGCTCTAAACTCAAGTACTTAATACACACGCCGCAACACTTACAAGGAGGTAGGTCACTTGCAACCCTTTGATTATGTCCAGCCGCAAAGTCTGGCCGATGCCAGCGCACTGCTGCTGAACACCAATGGTGCGGCGCGCGTGTGCGCCGGCTGCACCGATTTGCTGATTCGCATTGAGCGCGGTTTTTTTCATCCCACCGCGCTGGTTGACATCAAAGCCCTGCCAGGGATGCAGGAGCTGCGCGTAGAGGCTGACGGCAGCCTCACCATCGGCGCGGCGGTCACCATGAACCAGGTTGCCACCAGCCAGGCCGTACAGCAGGGCTGGCCCTTGCTGGCCGAAGGCTGCGGGGCAGTGGCTTCGTACCAACTGCGCAACCGCGCCACGGTCGGAGGCAATCTGTGCAACGCATCGCCCGCGGCCGACAGCGGGCCAGCCTTGATCTGCTACGGGGCGAATGTAACGATTTACGGCCCAAACGGCGCGCGCAGCCTGCCGCTGGAACAATTTTTCACCGGCCCGGGCCGCAACGCGCTCCAGCCCGGCGAACTGCTGACGGCCATTCACGTACCTGCGCCCGCGCCGGGGCACAGCGGGCATTTCCTGAAGCTGGGACGTACTACAGTGGGCGACATTTCGGTGATGAACGTAGCCGTGCTGGGCTGGCCGGATGCTGCCGCGCCCTCTGGCTCAAACTGGCGCATCGCGCTCGGCTCGGTCGCGCCCACCATCATCCGCGCGCCGGAGGCAGAACGCCTCCTGAGCGAAGATACATCGCCCGCGGGGCTGGAAGCTGCCAGTCAAGCCGCGGCCGCTGCCGCCCGTCCCATTGATGACATCCGCGCCACCGCAGCCTACCGCGTGGACATGGTGCGTGTCCTCACCCGCCGCGGCGCCGAGCGCGTGTTGGAAGAGATTGGCAAGTAGACAAGGAAACAAGTAGGCAAGTAGACGAGTAGACAAGTAGACAAGTAGACAAGCAGGCAAGTAGACAAGTAGACAAGTAGACAAGTAGGCAAGTAGGCAAGTAGACAAGTAGACAAGTAGACAAGTAGATAAGTAGATAAGGAAACACATACATACTTGTTACCTGTATACCTGTATACCTGTGTACCTGTCCTGTATACCTGTGTACTTGTATACCTGTATACGTACCCCGGAGCAACCATGAAACACGACATTACTCTCACCGTCAACGGTGAGCCTTACCATATCACAGTTCAATCGCATCACACGTTATTGCACGTTTTGCGCGACCAACTGGTGCTGACCGGCACAAAAAACGGCTGTTCGGAAGGCGAATGCGGCGCGTGCACGGTGCTGCTGGACGGCGAACCGGTCAACTCCTGCCTGGTGCTGGGCGTTGAGGCCAATGGCCGCGCCATCACCACCGTAGAAGGGCTGGCTGACAATGGCCGGCTGGCCCCCATTCAGCAGACCCTGGTCGAGCTGGGAGGCACGCAGTGCGGCTTCTGCACGCCGGGCGTTCTGCTCAGCGCGCACGCGCTGCTGCAACGCAACCCCAACCCCACGGAGTACGAAATCCGTGCCGGGCTGGTGGGCAACCTGTGCCGCTGCACCGGCTATGTGCGGATTGTGGATGCCGTTCGCGAAGCCGCCCGTTTGCAGCAGGCAAGCGCCACCTCCTAACCCGTAACTCATAACACGTAATCCAGAGCATAAGCTCCTTATCGTCAAAAAAGATGCTTGCGGGTTACGGGTTACACATTACGTGTTACGAAGCTATGCCAAGGAGTTACCGTGACTATTCAAAAAACAACCATCGTCGGCCAGTCCTTCCCGCGCGTGGAAAGCAACGCCAAGGTGACGGGCGCGGCGCAATACGTAGACGACATGCAGTTCGGCGCGAACCTGCTTTATGGCAAGCTCAAGCGCAGCACCGTGGCGCACGGCTGGATCAAGCGTATTGACACCAGCAAGGCCAAGGCGCTGCCGGGCGTGCGCGTGGTGGTAACCGGTCAGGACTACCCCGGCCTCACCGGCCTCTACCTGTCTGACCGCCCCACTTTTGCCGTGGATCGCGTGCGCTTCATCGGGGAGCCAGTGGCGGGCGTAGCCGCGGATACCCCTGAGCTGGCCGAGCAAGCCTGCGAGCTGATCGAAATCGAGTACGAAGACCTGCCCGGCGTGTTCGATCCGGAGTTCGGAGCCAGTGCCGAAGCGCCGCTGCTCCACCCCGACCTGATGGACTACGCCTGCGCGCCGTTCATCTTCCGTCAGCCCGGCACCAACATCAGCAACCACTTCAAGGTGCGCAAGGGTGACATGGATGCGGGCTGGGCCGAGGCAGATCAGATCTTCGAGCATACCTACTATGTGCCGCATGTACAGCATGTGCCGCTGGAGACGCATGCCGCGGTGGCGCAGGTAGACGGCAACGGCAAGATCACCCTGTGGAGCGCCAGCCAGTCCCCCTTTGCCCAGCGCAACCTGATCGCCAAGAGCCTGGGCATCAGCCACAGCCGCCTGCGCGTGATCACTCCCTACATCGGCGGCGGTTTCGGCGCCAAGGCGGGTGTCAGCATGGAGGGCGCATGTGTGATCATGGCGCTGCAAGCCAAAGGCCGCCCGGTGAAGCTGGTGATGAGCCGCGCCGAAGAATTCTACACCACCTTCGTGCGCCAGGGCCTCACCGCCAAGATCAAGATGGGCATGACCGCGGACGGGCGCATCACCGCCATGCAGAACACCTATTATTGGGATGCGGGCGCGTACACCGAGTACGGCGTCAACATCACGCGCGCGGCGGGCTACAGCTCCACCGGGCCGTACTTCGTGCCCAACGTCCACGCCGATTCGCTGTGCGTGTACACCAACCACCCCATCGGCGGAGCCATGCGCGGCTTCGGTATGCCGGAAATCCACTGGGCCATCGAACAGCACATTGATCGCATGGCCGAGCGCATGGGCCTCGATCCGGTGCAGGTGCGCCTGCTGAACTGCCTGAAAGAGGGGCAGGAAACGGTCACTGGCATGATCATGCACCCCACCGGCCTGAGCCAGTGCATCAGCAAGGCCGCGGAGGCCATCGGCTGGGACAAACCCAGCAAGCCCAGCGGGCCGGGCAAGCGTCGCGGCAAGGGCATTGCCGCCATGTGGAAGGCCCCGGCCATGCCGCCCAACCCCGGTTCCTCCAGCACCATTCGCTTCAACGAGGATGGCACTTGCCTGGTGAACATCGGCGGTGTGGATATGGGCCAGGGCGCGCTGACCATTGCCGCGCAGCTCGCGGCCGAGGGCCTGGGCGTGCCGATTAGCGACGTGCGCGTCAACACCGTGGACACCGACTATTCGCCCTACGAATGGCAAACTGTGGCCAGCCGCCTGACCTGGAGCATGGGCAATGCCATCCTGCGCGCCGCGGGCGAGGCCAAGCAGCAAATCATCGAGATGGTGGCCGAAGTGTGGGGCGAAAACCCGCAGGACCTGGACATCATTGAGGGCAACGTGGTGAGCTACGCCACGGAAGAATCGGTGCCGCTGAAGAATATCGTGGTCTATGGAATGCAAAAGCCGGATGGCACGTGGGCCGGCGGGCCGGTGGTCGGCAAGGGCCGCTTCATGCCCACCTACGTCACCCCACTGGATGCAGAGACAGGCCAGGGGCCGCGGGCCGTGGTACACTTCACCACCGGCGCGCAGGCGGTCGAGGTGGAAATTGACGAGGAAACCGGCGAAGTCCAGGTGATCAACCTGGTCTCAGCCTATGATGTGGGCAAGGCCATCAACCCTGACATGGTGCGCACCCAGATGGAAGGTGGCGCAGTGCAAGGGATGAGTACCGCGCTGCTGGAGAGCATCATTTTGCGCAACGGCAAGCCGATGAATCCCAGCTTCACCGATTACCGCATCGCCACTGCGATTGATGCGCCCGTGAGCATGGAAAACATCATCGTGGAAGTGCCGCAGGATGACGGGCCTTACGGTGCGCGCGGCATCGGCGAGCACGCCATGGTGCCAACCGCGCCCGCCATCGCCAACGCCGTGCGCGCCGCAGTCGGCGTCGCCATCGACTCGATGCCGATCACCAGCGAAAAGGTGTGGGCAGGGATGCGAAACGATAAGCAGTAATCTGAAATCGGTAGTTTGCCACCGGGGTTGCAAAGTGAGTTTTGCAACTCCGGCGGCATCCCCCCGAAATCGCAAGGCGAGTTTTGCGACTCTGTTGGAATCTCCGCGGAGTCGCAAAACTCGCATTGCCCTCCCAGTTGATTAAAGCATAATGGCTTCATCTACTCCCAACACCACACATGTACGGCTGAACCCGCGCGATCCCACCTTCTATCAAAACCCCTATCCGATCTACGCCGCACTGCGCGCACAAACACCCGTTTTTTACTGGGAGGACTTTAAGCTCTGGTGTTTCACACGCCACGAAGATGTCAACGCCATCCTGCGCGACCGACGCTTTGGCCGCCAGATCCTCCATGTCGCCACGCGCGAGGAGCTGGGCTGGCCCCCTCCCCGCGCCGACCTGCAACCTTTCTACGATGTGGACGCCTTGACCCTGCTGGCGCTGGAACCGCCTGATCACACCAGGCTGCGCAGCCTGGTACACAAAGCCTTCACCGCGCGGCAGATCGAGCGACTGCGCAGCCGCATCGCCACGCTCAGCCACGCGCTCCTTGATGCGATGGAAGCTGCTGGCGAGGCTGACCTGCTCACCGCGTTTGCCACCCCTATTCCCGTGACAGTAATCGCTGAACTGCTGGGCGTACCAACCACGATGAACAGCCAATTGCTGGCCTGGTCACATGCTATGGTCGCCATGTACGAGTTGGCGCGCACACCTGCTCAGGAACAAGCCGCGGTGCAAGCCACACAGGAATTCGCTGCCTACCTGCAAAGTTATGTCAATTTGCGCCGCACAGCACCCCAGGATGATCTGATCAGCGTGCTGCTTGAGGCAGAGGAGCAAGGCGAACGCCTCACCGAGAACGAGCTGATTGCCACCTGCATTCAATTACTCAACGCCGGCCACGAAGCCACCGTGCATGTCATCGGCAACGGCGTGTTGGCGCTGTTGCGGCATCCCGAACAATGGGCACGGTTGCAGGCCGAGCCGAGCCTCATCGTACCGGCAGTGGAAGAGCTGATGCGCTACGACCCACCGCTGCATCTCTTTACCCGGTGGGCACTGGAGGATGTGGAGTACCGCGGGCAGCACTTCCGTCGCGGCGATGAGGTGGCCGTGCTGCTGGGCGCGGCCAACCGCGATCCGGCGGTGTTTGCTGCGCCTGACACGCTGGATGTAACGCGCACGCCCAACCCGCACGTCTCTTTTGGTGGCGGCATTCACTACTGCATCGGCGCACCGCTGGCCCGGCTGGAGCTGCATGTAGCCCTGCCCATCCTGTTGCAACGCCTGCCGAAAATGCGGCTGGCAGGCGAAACAAGCTATCGCGACGCCTACCACTTTCATGGGCTGACAGCTCTGCCGGTGCGGTGGTAACGGATCTGCCCAATCACTTTACAAAAACGGTACAGGCCCAGGATCATGGCACGAATTGGGTGTGTACGGAATTCGGTTGAAATGTATCGCCACCGAATTGAATTCGGTGGCTCAGGCCACCAAGCCCCTGCCGGGGCTTTCGGAGAGCACTTGAGAGCGCTTCATTCTCTGAGCCGCAACCATTCATTGCCCGACTCTTGTCATTCAACCGAAAGTCGCACACTGCCCACGAATTGACAGGCGAAACGAGCTGGGCTAAAATGCACGGCACTCGACAGCTCTTATTTTTCTGTTGACTACTCACCGCTTAAGGAGATCGCAATGACCAGTGAACGTGCCCGAGAGATCAAGCGCCGGCGTCATCGCCGCGACAAGGTGCGCAAGTTGCGCGCCCAGTTTGCCAAGACCACCGATGCCCGCCAGCGCGGTGCCCTGGTGCGCAAGATCCAAAAGGTCAGTCCCGCAGCCCCTGTGCCCGAAGTGTAAAAACTCTCGTTCTGATGCACCAACACGGCCCCATGAGCTATGTCTCACGGGGCCGTGTTTTTGTGCAAAGATGGTTTACCGGGCAAGGGTGACGTGCATGGCGAGCTGATGGCTACAGCAAGGTTTCCAGCGCTGCGGCCAACCGGCGACGGAACTTTACTCCCCCGACCAGCGCCCAGACCGGCGGGAAATCGGCCATCAGACTGCGAACCGCTTCACGTCGCCCCCGATGATAGCTGGTGACGCCGAAGAGGTCCACGGCAAACGGTGTTTCTGCCGCCGCCTGCCGCCGATAGGCCAACGCCAGAAACTCTACCAACCTGTGGCCGGCCACCTCTGCATCCTGCAGGTTACCCAAATGATCCTGCACGCTGATTATCTGAGCAATCAGCGCGGGTGTATCGCTGCCAAGCACTTCCTGAAAAAACTCCAGCACGTAGCGCAGATATTTACACTCGATACGCAGCGCGTGCCACACCGCGGGAGGTGCATCTGCCAGCACGGTTTCGTAGGCGCGCACGGCTTCATAGCGTGCCCATATCAAGCTGCTTAACACATGGCGCACTTGATACGGCTCGCCTACACGCGGGGTCTGCCCGGCCACGGCTGCACCTGGTGTTGCCGTAAAGGTTTGCAGCTCATCCAACAAATGCTTGAAAGCGCCACTGTCGAGGTAGGCCACCAACTGGCGATGCGCCTTTTGGCGCTGCTCTTTCCAGTGAGCCAGTAGCGGCTGCAAATCGCCACGCTGACCCTTGTCTGCCGCAGCCAGATAGGCACGCGCGTCGCGGGTGAGCACGTCAAAATCGCGCACCGCACCCAGCGCGCGCCCGGCCTGACGCAGTTCCTGCTCCAACGCGTGGGTGATTGTACGGCGATAGTAGCCGCTAAACAGCCGAAAAGCCACGCGCAGGCGACGAATAGCCACGCGCATATCGTGAATGGCGGCATCATCCTGGCCCTGGCGGCAACCCGCCTCGTTGGTGCGCATCACGATGTATTGCCGCGCCATCACCACACGCACGGCTTCGACCATGGCATCATGCGGACGGATGACAGCCGCTGCCGACACAGCAGCTTTAGACGGGGCCTGTTTGCTCATGGGTCACCTCCATAGGCACATGCAACTGCGGGCAAGCAAGGCTCAAACCCTGTTCGAACTTTGTCCGTATTTGCGGTACAAGCCCCCAGGTTGTTTGCAACTCGCCAGCCAATTGATCCAGCAGTGGGCGCGCATCGGGGGCCAGCAGTTCCGCCTCCAGCCCAAGCTCCTCCCCGGAAGCGCCGGCATAGCGCACGCGGTCCAGGCTCAGTTCAATCAGCGGATGACCGGCGGGATGCAACAACACCTGCACGCGGCGCTGCTGATACAGCTCAAACAGCGGGGCAAGTGGCTCACCGCGGGCCAGCGCGTGCAGCAGGACAACTGCCGGGCTGGACGGCCACGCGGTGTAGTCCAAGCCGCAAGTGGCATGCAAGGCGTTTTCCAGCTCCTCGCGCACATGCACAACGCCAGACGCCGGGCTGAGTGACTTCAATGCCAACAGCGGCGCGGTGCCATTTTTGCGACGCAGCCGACAAGCATAGCCGCCGCGCAACACGTCATAGGCTACGGTGTCCAAATACACATCGTGCAGGTGTTTGATCTGCGCCGCAGCAAGCCGATAGCCATGCAGTGTTTTCAGCCGCGCCAAACGGGCAAAGGTTGCTTCGTCGGGCACAATGAATTTGGCTTCTATTTCCATGATCGGATACGGTCCGATTGTAGCGCAAAAACGATCTCCCCGCAACTGGCATGCGTCAACACAATGCTATAGGGCTATAGTTACGCACACCTTCGTCACTGCGCCATCACGGCTGAGAATACTGCGAGATGTGGCAGCATCCACGTAGGACCCTGGCGCATTCTTTACCTGGCCGTTGGCGAAGTGTATCTCCAGCGCCGGCTGATTACCCAACCTATACACCACTGGTGTTTGACAGATGGTGAAGGCCAGCGAACCGGCAGGCAAAGCCAGTGTTTGCGGCTGTTCCTGCACATCTACAAAGACAAAATAGCCAGGAGCGGAAAGGAACTCAGCTTGATGCAGCAACGAGGGTGCAAAGCACAGCAAGCCCCCATGCAGCGAAACGCCCAGCTCGCCCAGACGCGTTAAAATCTCTTCTTTCACCTGGCCGGTCATGCCGGGCTGACGTGCGCCGCTGTCCCAGGGTGTGTGCGAATAAGGATCGGTAGGGAATGCCCCATATTCGGCGGGCGACTTGTTGAAACCCAGCCCCTGCCGGATGTCGTAGTAAGCTGCGGCCAACTCGGCTATCAGCCCCGCATCTGCCTCTAGCTGGACTGCCTGCTGATAGCACTCTTGCACAGCAAACAGCAGCTTGGATACCATATGCCAGTAAACGCTACCCAGCCCTTCGTAGGCAAAAAACGTACCCGATCGCCCCGTGAAGGAGCGATGGTCAAAGGTAGTCTCGAACAGGGCGAGAATAAAGCTACGCTCGACAGCAACAAGCTCGGCGTAGGCCGGTTCCTGCGCCAGTGTATCCAGGGTACGCGCGGCGTCGCCCGCATTACGAAAATCACCGTTGAAGTGAAAATCGCCTTCAATGTCCTGCACCAGCAAACGGAGATCGCCCGCGGCGATAAGGGCAGCCACCAACGGCGATCCGGCCACAACCGCAGCAGGCACATGATTCTTTTTGAAAAAGCCAGTCAGCCGCCGGTTGGGATACAGCATATAGGTGTGCTGGTCCGCCCGATACAGGGCGCTGCCACGCAAACTTTGCACCAGTGCCAGCGCCTCGTGCGGCTTTAGCCAACCGGATGACAGCAACGCCACCTGTCCTTCCAGCATCAACTGCAAATGCTCTAGCGCAGCGCTGTGCTGGCTAAGGCGCAAAGTATTGTAGCTGTGATACAAGCCATCAGGCCGACGGTTAACGCGCAGGGTTTGTTCCAGATAGCTTTGCGCCAGCGTCAAAAAGCTATGTACTTGCGCGTTGGACAGCACAGTCTGATCAGCCGGCACACCGGCGTCATACACGCGGCTACGGTAAGCTTCTGCGGCCATGCCAAGTTGGTTCATCAAGCTACGGCGCGTCGCGTCGTCGAATCCTGTGGCTAAATACGATCGGTGCGCGTGCAGGGTTTGCTGCACCTGACCAAAAAACGTAGCCAATGCGCTGTTTACCACCCAGTCGGGCGCGGCAGCAGAAGCGGTGCGCCGCAGCCAAAACGCTATAAAACGCCGGAGATAGGCAACGGTTACCACCGACAACCCTTTACCCACCAGGGCGTTGTTGGCATCGTTCCACTCTGGCCGCTGGGTGTTCATCCAAATGCCGCCTTCGGGCACCAGATTACCCAGCTTGACCAGCAGCAACACCAGCAGTTTTTCGGCCAGGGTGACATGCACCACTGCGCCGCCAGCCTTGCGCAGCAAGCGCGCATCCTCACCCACGGCGGCGACTGCTGCTGCGATCACTTCATCCTTTTGCCGATCAAATTCAATGGTGTTATGCCAGTCTGCCAGCATATCAGCATAGGGACGCAAACGATAGGGTACATCCGCATAGGAGAAAACAGCGTCGTTATGTAGCGCGGCTAATGCAGCCGGATCAAGCTGCTCGTTGATTTCCAGCAGCTTTTGCAGGTAGATCACCTGGTGGTCGCTCCAGTAGCCGATGTTGGACCAGGGATTGTCAGGCTCAGGGGTTTCCCATTCTACTCCCTGGCGGGTAATGCGATAGGGATTATAGCCGTCTACCGTCATAGCATTGAGAAATTTCACGGCCGTGCTTTGGGCAAAGGCTGGAAAACTGAGTACCAGCGGTTCCCAATTTTGGAAAATGTCGCGCCAGTTACCTTGATAGTCGAAGCGAGGCGAGCCATCGGGTTTGCTGACATGAATCGCAAAGCGGTTCCAGGGACGGCTAGGGTCACCATGACGGCGACTGAAAGCAAGCGGCAGATATTCGTAACAAAGGCGCAGTAAATCTGCTTCGCCAGCAGCCCGCGCCTGCTGATACAGCTCATCTACGGGCAGTTGAGACGGGAGAGCAGCCAGCCAGGCGGCATTTTGCTGCCACACCGTGCGATTGCGCGCCCGCAAGAAATCAGCCAGATCATCGCGCCCGATCTGATGGTTATGGACAAAAACACCCCCGCGCATGATGTTGAACAGAACATTGGCGAAGTGATGAGCGGTAACAGTCTGCTGCTCTGTCACCTGCAAGCCATCGGCGGCAGCCACCAGAGAAACCAGGTGGGCAGTGCCGCGGGCTATATCAGCCTCAAGCTGAACAGGCACGTCGGGTGCTTGCCGCAACAAATGTGCCAGGCGCGCTACTGCGGCGCGATCCTGCCTGACATCAGCCACCAGGTACCAGCTACGCCTTTGGTCAGGCTGGAGGAGAAAAGCAGCATGAACAAGATAAGCGCCAGGCTGACCGCATACATCCTGTTCAGGGGTGGGGGCTATGCCGTGACGAAAGGCATCAATCTGGCGGGCAGACAACACATGCGCCAGCGGCTTCAGGCCAGATTGCCATACCACGGTAGCCCGCAGCGATTCGCTCGGCTCGGGGCGGTCGCTGAGGGTAGCGCTGAGCGTGAAGATGCCCAGCCCGCCGCCAGACTCCTGCTCGCTGCGCTTGTAGGCATTGAGCAGGTTACTCATGGTGGTCTGCAGGGTCTGAGTAGCGCCAAAGGGCAGAATATTCTGCAAGCCATCCAGCAGCTCAACTTCACAGGTATGCCCGCCCAGGTTATGCAACTGACAGGTGCGCACAAAGCCAAAGCGGTTACTGGTGCGCCAACTCACCTGAAATGCCAGTTGCAAATCGTGATTAATTTCCTCGAAAACAAGTTTGTTGCCGTAGATGTTTTTATAAAGATGACGTTCACAACGATAGAGACCAGCATAACGGGCTGAAAACGGCTCCCACAAATGCGTGCGTCCCGCCAGGGTGATCCACAGCAGGGTTTTGTCGCCTGTGTCCTCACGACGCGCGGCAATCTTGTCCTCGGTTTCGTAGGGGAAGAGGGCGTTGTCCGCGTTGATGCGTCCTGCAGCAAGGCCGCCGGTGCTGGTGATGAACAGCCAGTGATCGGTACTGCTCACCAGGCTCATGAAAAAGGGCGGCATTTGGTCTACGTGGGCGATGCGATAGTAAGTTTCGTTGTCAAGACTCACATAGTTGCCCGTGACAGGCTGCTGAACGGTATGCAGCGGCGTGTTGCCGATCCAGGGGGTAGATTTGCGGATCATCGTTGCTTTTCCCAAAGGAAGGTTGCCAGCGAATGGGGCAGGCACTCTGCCAGCGCAGGCGTATTATCCACGACCAGTGCCAGCGTACCGGCCTGATCAGAACGATTGAGCACCACTACAGCGATGCTGCCATCAGGATTGCAAAAAGCAGCAGCCTGAAGGGCATCGGTGGAGACAGCGCAGAGAATGCGCCGGGCACCGGGCTGTACGAAACGGGAAAAATGACCGAGAGCATAGTAGCTGCTTTGATAATGCAGCTCACCAGTCACTGTGTCAGCCAACACCGGGGCACTGCACAGATTGCCGGTATGGTTGGGGCCGCCGGTTGTGTCCAGTAGCAGGTTCCAGTCTATCCAGCCCACCGTCCAGCGGTTAAGGTCGTTGATCAGCGAATGGGCATAGCGTTCCGCCAGCGCCCAGTCGCCCGCGTGAGGACCACCTTCCTGACATCCTTCGGTGAACAACAATTGTTTGGCAGGGAACAAATCATGCACGGCCTGCACATTGCAGAAGTTGTCACCTTCATACCAGTGAAAAGCGGTCCCCCACACGTAGCGGGCAGCCTCCGGGTCGTTGAACACCGTGGCGGCACGTTCCACCATGTGATCGCGGTTGTGATCCCAAATCAGCAAACGCACGGCATCCAGATTGTGATGCACCAGCGCAGGGCCAAGATAGTCGCGCACAAAATCGCGCTCTTCTTCGGCGGTGTACAGGCACGACTCCCACGCCTGCACGGCTTCCGGCTCGTTTTGCACGCTAATTCCCCAAACAGGAATGCCTTCGGCTACATAAGCCTGAATATAGCGGCAATAGTATTCAGCCCAAAGGTGACGCCACTCTGGTTTGAGCTTGCCGCCCCCGGTCATCTGGCCATTGGTTTTCATCCAGGCGGGGGGACTCCAGGGCGAGGCCAGCAGCTTGAGCGGCCGACCGGCGGCCTGCTGCGCAGCCCTGATCAGCGGGATCAGCGCCTGACGATCGGCAGCAATGGAAAAATCACTGAGGGCAGCCTGCGGGTGGGCGGCATAGGCATAGTTTCCCCGCGAGAAGTCGCAACTGTTGATGTGCGTGCGACAGAGCGTATAGCCATGTCCTGCGACGGGATCAAAGTAAGCACGCAGCAACTCGGTCTGGCTTGCCTGAGGCAGTTGCGCAAAAACCTGTGCGGCTGACTCGGTGAAAGCACCGCCAAAGCCCTCAATGCGCTGGTACTGCACTGCCGAGCTGACGAAGATGGTGCTGGAAGCGGCAGGGGGTTTATCCACCGCCAGGCGCGGCATCTCGGTGAGGCGATAGGGGGGATGTTGAGCACTGCAAAAATGGCGCATAGGGATGAGTTGATTTCCGGAAAGCAAGGATGCGCGATGGCAGAGCAAGCAACTGCCCCGCCCGCGCCCTCTCCGCAGCTCGGTCGCAGATTGGGTGCTATCCCAAAAGGGCCGGCAGGGCGGAGAGGGCCAGGGGGAGGCAGGTGACTATTTACTCAAGCGTGCGATAATACACGCGCACATAGCCGATTCTGGCGGGATCCCAGTAGTTCTGTGAAGCAAAGGCATAGCGCACGCCATGATCCTCGTTGGAGGCGAGGATGAAGCCGTAATTGGCCTGGCCGTTGACGACAGCCTGTACCGCGTCGGTGACATCGAGGCGCAGCCAGGTATTCAGCTTGCCTAAGCCGAGATGCGTGATGCTGAGAGCAGGGCCGTAATCACCGCCGGTCATAGACCAGGGCGCAGACCAGGTGGTGCTGGCAGCCTGCCATGGGGTAGCCGCGGAATGCACCGACACGGTATCAATCACCGAATTTGCCCAGTTGCTAAACCCGCGTCCTTCGGTGACATAGAGATAAAGGTAAGCCGCATCCACCTGGGCATCAACAGGGATGCCGTTGATGGGGGCACGCAGCAACGGGCGCATCAAATCGAAGAAGCCCAGCCAAAGTGTTTGCGCGTTGCCATAAGCCACACTGGGCTGCGCGCCGTTTAGGAAGGTATCCTCGTTGACGTTGAAACGCCGTGAACGATGGATGGCAGGAACCTGCGCCAGCCGCACCTGATCCAGATAGAGGGTGCCGCTGCTGCCTGCGGGCAAGCTCATGCCGTAACCCCAGATCTGATCAAGGCTAAGGCCATCGTTTGGAGCGCCAGCCGGCTGCGTCCCGCTGCGCGTAAAGACCGAGAAGGGCACTGTGATCTTGCGCCAGCCGCTGAAATCATCACTGAACGTAGCCTGGAAACGCTCCGAGCTGTTAGGGGCCTGATAGACACGCACATAGTCCACCAGCATTTGCTGTGGAAAGGTCAAATCTGGACTGACTGTGCCACCGAAGTTGCCGCCGATGGCCATGTTGAGCAACAGGTAGAAGGGATGGTTAAACACCCATTCTCGGGGAGCCACATCTGCCGCGGTGACATTGTGATAGTTGATGTCGTCCACAAACCAATGTAGTTCGTCAGGACTCCACTCAATGGCAAAGGTGTGGTAGCCCGCGGCTACAGGTTGCGGGAAAGTGTACGTATGACCGATGGCAGAGCCACCGGAGTAGCCCGGGCCATGGATAGTGCCGAACACCTCGTAGGGGTTACGGCTGACATATTCCATAATATCAATCTCACCGCTTTGCGGCCAGCCCACCTGGTTGATGTTCGCGCCCAGCATCCAGAAGGCAGGCCACAGACCGGCCGCGCCATCAGGCACACGGATACGCGCTTCGATGCGCCCATACTCAGCTTCGATCTTATTAGCTGATATGAGACGGGCCGAGGTATATTCGCAGGGGCCATACCAGCACAACAAATGGCTGTCGGGCTGAACTTGCTCCAGCGTAATCACCAGATTGCCGTTGCCATCCGTGGCGGCGTTGGCGTTTTCGGTGTAATACTCCAACTCGCTGTTACCCCAGCCCGGGATGCCGTTGAGTGTGCCATCACCGATTTCGGCGCTCCACACATTAGGATTCGGCGCGCTGCCTGCGCCCGCGCTAAAGTCGTCGCTCCACACCAATTGCCAGTCTGCTGCTGGCGTCTGGGCGGTGGTTGTGGTCTGGTTATCCAGCAGGTGCAGGGTAACCGTTTGCCCGCTGTTGCTGCCGTAGTACCACATCTGCAAACCACCATAACCACGCCAATCCTGCGCAGCGGGGAAGATGCGGCTGAAGCTGGGAACAGTGCTGCCTGCGGCGCCATAGGCTACGCTCAATACCTGCTCGTAAGCGCCCTGTCCAGGCAAAGCCATGGCTGTATCCTCGGCAATCTCCACCGTGGAAAGTGCCGCGTTATCGCTTTGGGTGAAGCGATGGAAGCCTTCGAAATCATCCAGCAAGGCGGGATCAGGTTGCTGGTTGTCGCGAATCGTAAGCATGGCCTGCATTTGGAAGCCCGCTTCGGCATTAACAGGATCATGCAGATTGAGCATCAGGCGTTCGTTGCCCTCAGCCTTGGCATCGGGCAGGGTGATCACCGGGAAGCTGGCCATAAGCTGTCCTGGCTCAATTACCAGTACACCTGCACTGACCCTGTAGTCACGCTCAGGCGTCGCATAGCCTTCAGCAGTGGTGTAGGTAATGGCAACCGGCATGGCGCTGGTGATGTTAAGCGTGACGGTGATGACAGCCGTGCTGCCTTCATCCACCGTGTAGCTGGCTGCGGCAAATTCAACCTTCAGCGGCGGCTGGGCTGTGCCCGTGTCACCGAAGATCACTACCTGATCCACGTAGTAAGCCTGGTTGCCCATGGGGACATTGCCATAGCCGCCGATGCCATAGCCATGCACCTCGGTCAGGGTAAAGCCATCGTTGGGCGCGCCGTTACCGATGTCCTTGCGATGAAAGTCATTCCAGGGGATTTCAAAGTAGTGCCAGCCGCTAAAAGTGTCAGGGATGTCCACGCTCCAGCGCTCGGCATCATCGCGGGTGGAGCCGGGGTTACGGTTGTCCAGCACGTCAATGAACAACGTGCCGCCGCTGTTGTTGCCGTACAGCCACAAGCTCAGGCCTTCGTAGCTGCTCCAGTCCTGTGAGACCCACTCAGTCAGGGCGGCATTGCTGAATGCGTGGGTGAAGCCTGCCCACTGACCGGCACCGATAGACAGCCCTTCGCGCAGCACGCGGTTGCCAGCCGCTGCTCCCGGCACAGCGGCTGGGGGCGTCACCGTGGTGGTGATGCTCACGCCCGCGCCGTCAGCGTTCCAGGTAACAAACCCTACACCTAAGCCGTTGGGATCCTGCCCGGCAGAAAGTTGCCCCTCTTCAAAATCATCTATTACGCGCGTGCAACACCCACCCGTGGCGCCGGTGTCGTTGTCGGCAATAGTGAGAGTCGCATGGCTGCGCGGCCCGAGTACAGCATTTACCGGATCTGAGAGGTCAAGCAGCACGGTGCGTTCTCCCTCGTCGGTGGTGTTATCAAGCGTATGCAGGGTGAAACTTTGCTGGGTAGTGCCCTGGGCAAAAAGCAGTTGGCCAGAAGCTGCGATATAATCCACGCCGGCCACGGCGCTATCGTCGGCAGTCGCGTAGGTGACAGTAACAGGCATGGTGGCGACTGTGTTGAGCGTAACGGTGATAGCTGCGCTGCTGCCTTCGACAGTACGATAGCTGCTGCTGGTGTAAGCCACCTTGATTTCAACCTGCCCCTGGCCGAACAGCGCTACTTGATCCAGCCGCAGGGTACGCGTGCCCGCAGGCAAAGCCAGCGCATAGGCTTGCATTTCAGTTAAAGTCAGACCGTCATTGGGCGCGCCCGGCGGTTGATAGATAGGATCACGGAAGAAGTCAGTCCAGGGGATACTGATGAGGCGCCAGCCCTCGGCGTTATCATTAAACTCGTAGGCGAAACGCTCGGCAGTGTCGCCGGGTAAGCTGGGGTTCAGGTTGTCGCTAAGGATCACCCGGTACACACTGCCGCTGTTAACCCCATAGAACCAGAAAGAGAGGCCACCGTAAGCAGACCAATCCTGGTTGTTCAGGTTGCGACCTGTGCCCGCACCCCAGCCAGCACTGGTATAGGCAATTTCAAGCACTTGATTACCCACAGGCAAGCCTGGGCGAGAATCATCTGAGACAATTTCGGTAGTAATCACTACGCCGCTGCCATAGTCGCCATACTGAAACCAGCCGGCAGGCAGGCCGTCTTCAAAATCATCCACAACAGGAAGGGTTTGGCCACCCCGTGCGGCCAATTGGCTGACCGCCATCGCGCGGGTAACGTTCAACCCTGCCAACAAGGTGCAGGTCACCAACAAGGCCAGGACAGAAAAAGCCACTCTTCTTGAACTCATGGTCAGACTCCTTAAGCGTTGAAGTTAAGCTGCGGCGTGCGCTTGCGAGACTTTGACCCAATCAATGGCGACCATCACCTCATCGTCTCGGATTTGCTGTACCGTAGCTTCGGGCAAGCCGTAGTAAGGCACTTGCACGCCGTTGGTTTTGAACGGGTAGACGCCGCCCAGGGCAAAATTCAGAATGAGAAATTTTCGGGTATCGAAGGCCCACGGCCCGAAGAAATCAGTCATGGCGCGGGTGACTCGGTACATCACTCGGTCATCTACTTTAAATACAAGATGGTCAGGCTGCCAGTCTACTGAATAGATATGCCAGCCTGTCACATCTTCGGGCGGAAGGAAGAAGAGCTTGTTGGCAAGTCCCGCCTCACCAGAATAGCCCGGCCCATGTACTGCAGCGCTTACCCAGTCAGGCTCGCCTACGTATTCCATGATGTCAATTTCGCCTGTTTCAGGCCATGCACCGTTGCCAAACATCCAAAAAGCGGGCCAGAGACCTGCGCCGGCAGGCAATTTGATGCGTGCCGCGACCGTTCCGAAGCAAAATTCAAACTTGTCGCGGGTATCAATACGCGCTGAGATAAAATCAAAACGATGGCCTTGCGGGGTAAGAAAGCCAGGCCGATAACGAGGATGAAGCACCAGAGCGTTGCCGTCTGCGCCTGTCAGCTCGCCCGCGGGAGCGATGTAGAGCGTTTCAGCAGAAGCAACATAGGCTTGTTGTTCGTTGTTGTAGATTTCGCCGGTAACTCGAACTGTCCACTGGGTAGGATCCAGCTCGGACGAAGAGAAATCATCAAAGAACAGCACGTCTGCCTGCGTTTTTGCCGCTGCAGAGTAAGTATCTTGCATGGGATAGTCCTCGCAAACAGAACGGCCGCGCCGCGTGCAGGCCGATCGCCTCAGTGGGGGGAAGTTTGCTGATAAACACGCACGTAATCTGCGTAGAATTGAGCAGGAAACGCGGTATCCGGGCTGATAAAACCGCCCAGCGTGCCACCAGCAGCGAGATTGAGGATCAGGAAAAAGGGCTGGTCAAACACCCAGCGGTCGCTACCCACATCGCTGCGGGTGAGGGTGTGATAGGCTACATCATCATAGAACCAAGTAATCTGATCACTGCTCCATTCGACCGCGTAGGTATGGAAGGCAGCAGCGATTGGATAATCCTGCAAGCTGCGGCTGGTAAGGCCCAGCGCGCCGGAATAGCCAGGGCCGTGCAGCGTACCCATCACCAGGTTGGGGTCACGCCCTACGTATTCCATGATGTCAATTTCGCCGCAGTCAGGCCAGCCTACCTGCTCGAAGTTAGCTCCAAGCATCCAGAAGGCGGGCCAAAGCCCGGCGCCCGCGGGAACCTTCAGCCGCGCCTCGATACGGCCATACTGAAAGGTCTTCAGCCCCTGGGTTTTCAAGCGCGCCGAAGTGAACTGAAAACCGCCCTGGTCGTTGGCCTCTTTGCGGGCTTCGATAATCAGCAAGCCCTGCTGCACGCGGGCGTTTGCCGGAAGGTCAGTGTAGACCTGAGCCTCGCCGTTGCCCCAGCCTCCGCCGCCCAGATCAAATGTCCAGTCGGCGCGGTTGATGGCGTCGCCGTCGAACTCGTCATGCCAAACCAGTGTCCAGCCTTCCGGGGCAGCAGGCGGCGTGGGAATGGGTGTGGGGATTGGCAGGGTGGTCTGAGCGGAGCCTTGACAGGCTGTCAACAGCAGGGCAATCACCAGCAGCAAGAGGGATAATCGTGAAATCACAAGGTTGAACATTTCAAAAAACAAGGAGCGAAGAGGGGGCAAAGCAAGCTTCGTGATTCCAGGGAAGGCAAAGCTTGCTTTGCGATTCCGTGGGCGCGGTTAGCCCTTCACAGCACCAGCGGTCAGGCCGGATACAATATAGCGTTGCAGGAAGAGGAAGAGCACCAGCATGGGGAGAGTCAGCATCAGCACTGCGGCAGCCAAAGTGGGCCACTGGCTGCCATAGACACCCTGAAACACGATCAATCCGCGCGTGATCGGGTAATACTTCTCGTTAGTCAGATAGATCGTGGGGGTAATGATCTCATTCCAGACGCCGATGGCATGAAGAACAACCACGGTGGCAATTGCTGGTCGCAGCAGCGGCAGGATGATTGACCATACAAAGCGAACATAGCCGCAGCCATCAAGGGCAGCAGCCTCATCCAGTTCCTTCGGGATAGATTTGATGGAAGACACCAGAATCACGATACCTACCGCATTCACCACAAAGAGAAGTATGAAACCGTGAGGCGTGTTGTAGAGTCCCAGGTTCAAAATGAGTTGGAACTGCGGAATCAACGCCGGCGGCAGGAAGAGTGCAATCACATATAACGTCAAGAGAAAGCCGGCGCCTTTGACATATTTACGGGCAATAGGAAATGCTACAAACAAACCGGTGATGATAAAAATCGTAGTTGACGCGGCGGTATAGATGATTGAATTGAGCAGATAACGGGGGAAGTTGGCTCGTTTCCATGCTTCGGCGAAGTTCTGAAAGTTCAGCTCGGTGGCCAATGCCGTGGCGTCGCGCGAAAACGAAGGCATTGTCTTGAGTGAAGTGTTCAACAACATCAACAAAGGTCCCAGGTACACCAATGCCATGACCATCATCAGCGCATACGAAGCAACTTTTCCCCAGTTGATGGGACGCCGCTGGCGAGATATTGGGGAGTTCATGCCATGATCCTTTCTTCACGACGGCGCAGGTAGGTTTGAATGGTCATACCGATAATGAGCACCAGGATGAACAACACAATCGAAGCCGCCGCGGCATAGCCCTGGCGGAAACTTTGTGTCAAACTGCCCGCAGCGCCAAAGCCGGTAGCATAGATCAAATAGCCCAACACCTGAGTACCAGCGCGATAGCCGATCAACACCAGGAAAAGTTGCCAGGCTTGCAGGCTGCCGATAACATTCAGCAGAATGTTGGTGTTAACGCTGGGAGTCAACAAAGGCCAGGTGACGTTCTTAAACGCTTGCCAGCCACTGGCCCCATCAATGCTGGCTGCTTCATAGTATTCTGACGGAATAGTCTGCAATCCTGCCAGAAAGATGATCATGGTAACACCTAGATTGGCCCAGATCTGTACCACAACCACCCAAAGAAAAGCCTCCATCGGTGAACCGCCCAGAAACTGCGATTTCAAGCCCACAAGCTCAAGCAACTTGGCCGCAGGACCTCCCAACGGATAGAGGAAAAGCGACCAGATCAGGCCCTGAATTACAGCACCGAGGATGACCGGCATGAATACCAACGTGCGCACCACATTACGCCCCCAAAGACGCTGATTCAGCACCAAAGCAAAAAGCAGACCCAGCACAAACTGAATGGAAGAAACCAACACCGAGAAAATCAATGTTCGCCCCAGCACGGCCAGATTATTTTTAGCCGCCTGGCCCAACAGAAGAAATTCACGATAGTTATCAAGCCCAACCCAGTTAACTGGCGCACCCTTCAGTCCAGTGGCATCGGTGAAGGAGTAGATAGATGTAGCAATGGAAGGACCCAGCGCAATTACAAAGTATAGCAGTATACCCGGCAAAAGCAGCAGATAGGGAATCCAGCGCGAAAAACCGCGGCCAAAATGATAGTTCATGGCAGCATTCCTCCTGTCAAACAAACAAGGGCTTCCCGTCGCATGACGGGAAGCCCAGGAACTACAGCCTGCTTACTTCGCTGCATCCAGACCGGCTTGCAAATCGGCCTGAACTTTGTTAGCCAACTCGGTGGCATCATCATAGGTGCCAAAAGGCTTGAAATAGGATGCCCAGGGGTTGGCGAACTCACCCGCGCCCTTGGGGGCAATCCAGTATTGTTCGTAGCCAACGCGGAAGTTCTCGAGATACGGAGCCACTTCTTTGCCGATGAGGGTGTCGAGCGTGGCTGAACTCTGCGTCGGGATGAAGCCTACAGCGTTGACGAATGCCTGGTAATTGGCAGGATCAGAAAATTCGCTGAGATAGGTCATGGCAGCATCTTTGTTTGCTGAATTAGCCGCCACAGCCCAACCCTGGTCATACTTGCCGAACAGATATTTGTTGTCAGCCGCATTGTCTGAGCCGGGGAAAGGCATGTAACCCCAATCCAACTCAGGATTAGCAGCCTCGATAGCCGAAGCATACCAACTGCCTCCGGCGAACATGGCAACTGCACCAGAAGCAAAGCGACCTGGCGCAGCATCGCCGGCAATACCGCTGGCTTCAGGCTCCATCATGTTCTGGGTATAGACCTTCATCTTCTGCCACATTTCCAGCGACTTGGCATCATTCCATTTGATATTGCCCGTCCACAGGCCTTCGACAAGCCCCGCCTGATCAGGGTAGATAGAGCCGATCAGGCCATAGGCGCCCACAAAGATCGGCCAGCCGTCCTTGCCGCCCGCGGTCATGCAGGGGATGTCGGCCGCTTTAAAGGTCTCGCATGCGGCTACCAATTCGCTCCAGGTAGTGGGTGCTGCCACATTGTTGGCCTGGAAAAGGCTCTTGTTGTAATAAATGCCGCTATAAACTACGCGACCCAGGTTGACCTGGTAGATCTTGCCGTCATAGGTGCCGGCGTCCTGGTTAGAAGCTGGGGCATAGTTGCCGACAAACGACTGACCGCTCAGATCAGCCAACAGTCCTGCCTCAATCAACTGTTGCCAGTTCGGCTTGTCTACATTCTTCATGTAGGGCTGAACGGCATTGGAAAAGCCAAAAACGTCTACCAGATCCACATCGTTAGCGGTCAGACGGGTCTGGGTAGCAGTAGCCAGATCGCTGGCGTTAACCACCGCCATATCTACCTTGATGTTAGGATGGGCAGCCTGGAACTTTTCGTTGAAAGCCTGCATGTACTCAACCATCGGCGGATTCTGGTGCACCAGCAGACGCAGTGTCACCGGCTTGGCCTCGGCAGCAGGTGCTTCAGCTTGACCGCCAGCAGCGGGCGCGGGCGATGCCTGAGAGCCGCCGCAGGCAGCCAGCAGTACACTCAGCAACAAAAGAGCCACGACAACGGGGAAAGTCTTCTTCGACATGGTGATCTTCTCCTTCTTGTAGGGGTAAAACAGACGCCGCAAAGATACGGCATGGGGGAGGGCACAACACTTGCTACATTGTACAATGTTTAACCGATTCACGGCTTGGAGAAAAGCGGGAAACTCAGGGATATTTCATAGAAAAATGCGATCCCACCACCTTGCTCCCCCGCAGCGCCCCCCCCCCTGAAACCATGCCCTGGCGGTTATGCAGTCTCTCCGCGACGATAGGCCTCTGGCGACACACCAATCTCCCGACGAAAAACGCGGCTAAAATAACTACTGTCTGAAAAGCCTACATCGTAAGCAATTTCAGTGATGGGCTTTTCCGTTTCTCTCAACAGGTGCTGGGCCTGTAATACACGATAACGATTCAAGTAGGCAATCGGGGTCATGCCAAGCTCCTGACGAAAGCAATAGGTCAAATAGTCATCGCTCAAGCTGACGTGACGAGCCAGATCGTGACGGCTGAGTGGCTGATGATAGCATTGCTGAATGTAGGCCATCGCCTTGCGCACCAAACGCTGGGCCTCGCTGCTAAGCCGCTGCTGCCGCTCCAGCACTGCCCCCAGATGTGCCAGAGTCTCATCAAAATTCAACAGCCCCTTGCTCAACACCGTAGCCACCCCCTGGTTCAGGCGCGCCATCTCCGCTTCGGTCAGTACCTGCCCGGTGATTACGATCACGGGAATCTCGCGCAGCGCCTCGTTCGCCCGCATCGCCTCAAGCACGGCAAAGCCGTCCATCTCTGGCATCATCAGATCGAGCAGCATCAGATTCACCGATGTCTGTGCCAGCATCTCCAGCGCTTCACGGCCGTTCTGCGCCTTCAGCACGCGATGGCTGGGCGAATGGGCCTGCACAATGCGGGCGTGCATATCCAGCGTTTCCGGGTCGTCATCCACCACCAAAAAGGTGACTGGCAGGGCCGGCTCTTCAGCAGCCAACCAGTGCTGATCCAGCGCGCGCGTCAACTCAGCCATTTCAATCGGCTTGGTCAGGTAGTCCAGTTCCAGCACCGCGCCGCCCGTGTCACCCGTGGCGTAGAACAGCACCGGGATGGCCCGCGTCGCCGCGTTCCCCTTGATCGTCTTGAGCGCGTCCCAGCTATAGTCTGCGCCATGCTCACCCGAGGCATCCAACACCACCGCGCGCGGTGGCGCGGCCAGCAAGCGCGCCAGCCAGTTTTGCATCTCGGTCACTGGTGCAATGACCACTTCCATGCCGCGCTGGGCGATGTGCTGCCGGATGCGCTCGCCGTTGCCCCCCGGCGGAACCAGCAGCAACACAAGCGGTTGCGGTGTGGGCACGCGCAGCGCGGGCGGCGTGGGGGCAACCACGACGGGCAGCGTGAAGTAAAACGCGGCGCCTTCGCCCTCCTGGCCGCTGGAATGCAGCCCCATCGTGCCATCGTGCAGCGCAATCAGGCGCTTGCAGATAGCCAGGCCCAGCCCCAACCCGCGATAGCCGCGCTCAATACTGCGTTCTGTGCGGTGAAATTCGTCGAAAATGGCGGGTTGCTCGTGCAGAGGAATGCCCATGCCCGTATCACGCACCATCACGGTGACGGAATCGGAGGCGGTTTGCAAGATCAGGCTCACTTGGCCGCGCTCTGTAAACTTGACGGCATTGCTGACCAGGTTCAGCGCCACCTGGCGCAAGCGCACACGATCACCCCACACCCACGGGCCATTCTGTGGCAGATCAGCCTGCCAAACCAGGCCCTTGTCCGCGGCCATCTGACGCCCCGTTTCTGCCACCACCTGCAAGGTCTGACCCAGATCAACATATTCGCGCGTCAGGCGAAGCTGACCGGCATCGCTGCTGGCAAGATCAAGCACATCACTGATCAGAGCGCTCAGATGTTGAGCGCTGTTGCGGATGCGTTCCAGATCACGCGGGGCAACCGGGGTGTTGCCCTGGTCCGACTGCACCAACAGATCGCTCAGCCCCACGATCAGATTAAGCGGCGTGCGCAGTTCGTGGCTGACCGTGGACAGGAAGCGGCTCTTCATCTGATTGGCTTCTTCGGCCAGGCGACGGCCCTCGGTGGCCTCACGGTAAAGCCGGGCGGTGTTGACCGCGGCAGCCAGTTCCTGTGCAATCGCGCCGTTGAGATCAAGGCGTGCGGTATCAAGCACGATGTAACCAGCCTGCCCCTCGCGGTCGGTCAGGGGCAATACAGCCAGGCTGAAGGGGGCGCTTTGCGGCAGCCAGTCGGACGGAGGAAAAGAGCGGCTGGCAATTTGCTGGGTTCCCTGGGTGGGGCCGACCACCGAATATAGTTCGCTCCAGGCGTGCGGGTCGTCCGGCGCTGATCGCAGCAACGCAATCCAGGCCAGGTCAATATCGAGTTCCGGCAGGCCCTGCGTCAGCACGGCATAGATATCGGTTTCATCCAGGGTATTGATCAGTTGTGCCGTCAGTCGGGCCAGGCGGTCAGCCGTCCAGCGTTGCGCCACAGCATGTTGACGATGTTGCTGGCGCATGGTGGCGCTGATCGTGATGCGGGCCTGGTTCAGGATTTCGCGCGCCGCTTCGTTATCTTCATGCACCGGCAACGCCGCGCGCATCACGGATATGGCAACTTGCCACAGGTGCGCATCGTCGCCACTGGCAACCGCCTGACGCAGCACGCCATCCAGCACACGCTGAAAGGCTGCGCTGTCGTGGCGCGCCAGACTGTGGACAAAAGCCTCCACCAACTGCTCACAAAGTGCAATGACCTCCTGTTCACCCAGCGCCTGCGTTTCAGCCAGCACCACCGCGGCCATCCGTTGCGCCAAATGCGCCCATTGGGCATCGGCGGGCATCATATCGCGGCTTTGAGCGGCAGCATCCAGCACATCCGCCAGCACGGCGCTGCGGTCACAGCCACACGATTCCCGAATCACCAGGCGCGCAGGAACCTTCACCCGTGTGGTGGCAGCCGCCTGGCCGCGCATATGTTGCAACAACAGCTCAACGGCCTGATAGCCCACCTTGAAAAGAGGTACATGCACACTGGTGAGCGCAGGTTGACGCACCGGGCTTTCCGGGCGGTCGTCAAAACCGATCACGGCCACATCGGCAGGCACGCTGCGTCCCGCCTCGGCGAGGGCGCGGATGGCCCCCAGGGCCGATTCGTCGTTGCTTGCCAGCACAGCGCTGAAGCTCTTGCCAGTGTGCAAAATGCGCTGCGTGGCCGCGTAGCCAGCCGCAAGCGTGTGCTGACCAAAAGCGACCAGATCAGAATCATACTCGCCTGCCAAACCAAAACGTTGCAACGCGCGCCGGTACGCGCGCAGGCGATCCCCAGAATCGCCCGCCATATCCTGCTCGCTGCCGGCAATGAACGCGATGCGCTGATGGCCGTGCTCCACCAAATGCTGCATAGCCAGCCCAATCCCCTCCTCGTTGTCTGCCACAATGGTAGGGCCATCTTCGCCGGAACCGACAAATACCAGCGGCTGGCCCGCGGCTATCAGGTCCTGTAAATAGCGGGAACGTTCAGGGGAATGCAGGGGATTGATAATAATCAGGCCATCGGTGTTCCACGGGCCGATCGGCACAAAATCGCAGTCGGGCATGGGTACGGGCCAGGCAGGCCGCAGCAGGTCGCCAACCGTGGCCGAGGCTCCCATCCCGCAAGCCAGCAGCAAATTGCAGCCCAACTCTGCCGCAGCTAAACGAATGCCGCGATAAATGGGGCGAAGATAGCTCAGTGGGGTGGCCGTCCAGTAAAGCTGCCAGCCAGCCAATACACCAATAGTGGGGCGACGATTGAAATGCTCTTGCGCCATCAGCTTGTCTCGCAGGGAAGCCGGTTAGGGCAACTAAAAAAACAGGAATAGCGCCATCTTACCAGCAATCAAACGAAAAACAAAAAGCTGGGCATGTTGCAGGACAGTACAGCCAACAAAAAAACGCCGCGCTGTGCGGCGTTTTTTTGTTGTTGGCAGCGAAAGGCAGGCTACGCGCCGACGATGTCCTCGGCGCCGTCCACCACGATCACCGACCCGCTCATCCACTGAATGCGAGGATCGGCCAGCGCAGCAATCGTCATCGCCACGTCCTGCTCGGTGGTCATGCGACCCGCGGGGTTGAAGTTCGTCGCCATGTCAATTAACGCCTGGTGGCCGGGGATTTTACGCAGCGCCGGGGTGTCGGTCACGCCCGCCTGAATGCAGTTCACCAGCACGCCTTGCGGCCCCAGCTCCATTGCCAGTTGACGGGTGTGCGACTCCAGCGAAGCTTTGGCTGCTGAGACCGCGCCATAACGCTGAAATACCCGATGCGATCCAGAGCTGGTCATGGAGAAAATGCGACTGCCACGAGCCAACAGGCTACGGCGCATCAGGTCTTGTGTCCAAAACACCAGGCTATGAGCCATCACGTTCAAAGTCATGTCCATTTGTGGAGATGACACCGTCTCATCGGGGTTATCGCCGATGAACGGCAGCAATGTGCCAAAGGCCAGCGAGTGCATCATCAGGTGAACAACCTGAGCGCCGCCGTCATCGGCCAGTTTCTGCTGGATTTTATCGAGCACGCGAGCGCGCTTGTCGGGATCAGCCGCATTGGTGTTAAAAAACAGCGCCTGCCCGCCAGCCGCTTCGATATCGCTAATGGTCTGTTTAGCCAGCGGTAACGTGGCTTTCAAGTCGAGGTGTACACCGAAGATATTCATACCGCGCTTGGCCAGCTCGATGCCGGCAGCGCGGCCGAAACCGCTTGATGCGCCCAGGATCAAGGCCCAGCGGCCCTGCAAATCTGCTTGGTTGGTCATGCCATGCTCCTTCTGTGAGACAAAGGTTATGCTGATAAAAACACCGTTTGCTGCATCTGGTTGCGCAGGATGATTAGCCAAAGCAGAAGATGTGCATCTGCATCACCGGCCAGCAGCTTGTAAGGCCTGATAGCCATACCATGCACCGCCCGCAAGCACCAGCAGCGCACCCACCACAAAGTAATAGGTGGGATAGGGAGCATCAGCACCGGCGATGTCCAACACGCCGCGCAGCAAGCTGCCCACAGTCAAGGTGACGATACCAGCGTTGTACAGATTGAAGGCTACACGGCTTTCCAACCGCAGCCAACCCAACATACTAAAGCCCAATATGCCCAGCACCAGGCTGAAAACAAAGGCATAGGTCATAAAGGGTGAAGAAACGCCGTGGCCGAACCGTAAATAGACTGCGTTAAAAGCGATACAAAAGAGAGTAGCCACTCCATAAAGCGTTACAATTCTTCGGGTATTCACAGTTGATCTCCGATATAGATAATGTCGCTTACTTTGCGCTCACCGTAGGAGCGCCCATCGGTGGGATTGTTGATGATCTCGCCGTTGAACACCATGGTTGATGAGCCACCGCCGTCGAGATTGTAGGCCACGGTGCAACCGTAATCCTGCATCACCTGCGCCAGTTGCAGCAGGGAGAGGCCAGCACTTTGCGCGGTTCTGCCATCCGAGACCACAAACACATAGTGCAGAGGAGCCACCATGCCGATGGCCGTTCTGGGATTGCTGTTCATAGACTGCGAAACCTCGGAATTGCTGGTTACGCTGATTGCGCCGTCCTGGATCAGCGCGGGGCCGAAGGAAAACACCTGAAGCGCCCCCTGGTCGTACAGGCTCTGCGCGTCGCTGCTGCTTTCTTCGATGATGGTAAAACCGCCGTCCGCATCCACCACCAGAGCTTGGCTGGAGCCGCTGCGGGCCGTGGTGCGATATAGCACACCGTTCCTGATGACAAATCCAGCGCTCCTGAAGCCGTAGTAATCGCCGTTGATGGCAAGCAGCGCGCTATGCGCCGCGGCCATGGCCGAGGTGGTTTGCTTGATGTTCTTGCCGTAGGTGTTGTTGGCCAGCGCGCTTTTCAGATAGGCCACATCACTCACCACGACATCGGCAATATAGATATCGGTGTTGTACTGATGGATAGTCTCGATGGTGATCTGAATATGTGCGTCCTGATAGGAACGGTCGGTGACAATCGGCTGCTCGCTTGGGTTGCTGATCAGTGCCAGGTCAGTGCTGGCAGCAGCCTCGGTTGTGGGTTCGCTCACTACGGCGGTGGGGGCACTGCTCCCCGCGATCGCGACGGTGGTATCTGCAACCACGGCAACCTCACTCACAGCGGTGGGAGCGGCGACGTTCGCTGGCGCACTGACGACACTGCCCGCGGCGGATTCAGTCTGGAGCTGGGCGTAAATACTGGTGTTAGCCAGGCTTTCATCTACCACAGCTATTTTATCAGCAACCACAAAGGTATCGAGCAGACTCCAGACGGTGGCAGCTATCAGGATGACGGTGTAGAAAACAGCAAAAGGGTGTTTGTTCTTCATGGCAATCATTCCAGGGTATTGTGCGGAAAAATCCAAAAACGCTGAACTATGAAATTCGTGGTAAACAGGATGATGTCCGCCAGGATTTTGCTAAAAAGCAGGCCATAGCGAAAAGCCATCAACTCGCTGAACGCGCTGGTTAACAAAACGCTAAACACCATTTGCAATGTAAACAGTGCCAGATATTTCAGAAACTCGTGGCCGGTATCATGCGAGTCCTGTTTATGAAAAACCCAGCGTTTATTCAGCGAAAAGTTAAACGCGCCGGAGATGATGCGGGCCAGGACAGTCGCCCAAAACACGCGCTGCCCCATGCCAACCAATAGCATAAAAACGGTAATATCAACGGCCGCCGAAAGCAGCGACGAGGCGATGTTCTTAAAAAACGGCTGATAAATCATCTGGCGAGCGGCCTGTTTACCGGATGGTGTAGTTCTACTTGCGATAGCGTGTGAAATCATGTTGCAAACATCTCCTGTACATTTATTCCAGTGGTCACTATGATAGCAAGGAGTTGTTCAGAGAGTGTTCAGACGCTATTCAAACCCTGTAAAGATTCCGAGAAAAGCTGGTATAGACCATGCGCAATTGTCTGGCTGGCAGCACGAAGCGCCCTCAGGCGCTGCGGAAGCAGGCCCTGAAGGCGCTTCGTGCGGTGAGCCGCGCATCAAGTTTACCCCTCAGGCCCGAGCAAATGCCTCAACCCGCGCGCCAGCTCTGCGGCACTGTAGTACCAATCCAGCTCACAGGTCAGCATGGCCTCATCCGGCACAGCAGCCAGCAGCGTCGGGAAATTCAGCTCACCCAGGCCGGGCAGCAGATGGTCGCGCAAACCGCGCACATCGTGCAAATGCACCCCCACAATGCGCGTAGCATAAGCGGTCAGCCAGTCATAGTGGCGATGAAAGCCCAAATTATCCAGCAGTTGCACATGGCCGCAGTCATACCAGAACCCCACCACCGCCGGATCATTCTCCTCCAGCAGCATCCCCAATTCCGCAAAAGCAGGGATTTGCCAATGGTTAGTGCGCGACTCCACCCCCAGCCGAATGCCGCGCGGTGCGGCGTAAGCAGCCAATTCAGCCAAGCTACGGCGTGCGGCCTCGAAAGCCGGCCCCGTGACCTGCCATCGCGCCGCCTCAACCTCAGCCAGAGCCGCGGCATAGGCGGGTGAACCACCCTGCCCGCCAAGATAGCGCTGCATCAGCGCCCATTCCAGGTGATGCGGCGCAGGCACCTCGCCCAGATGCAGGCACACCGCCGTGGCCCCGGCGCTCACAGCCAGATCAATGCTGCCGCGGCCTTGCGCCACGGCCCAGGCCCGCGCAGCATCGTCAGATGAGCTGAGCAGGGTCTCGGCGGCCGCGCCAAAAGGCGAGGGCCTCAACGGGGCAGGAAAATGCACCGAGCGAATCCCCAGCGTCGCGGGATCAGCATCATCCAGCATGGCCGGAGTAACGATATGACTTACCTCGATGCCGCCAAAACCGAGGGCGCGTGCCGCCGCAGCAAACTCAACTACGCGCTGGAAGCGGTGTTGCATCCACATGGTAGAAAGCGCCAGTTGCGCTGCGCGGGTGATGCGGGTCATGGCTGCACCTCTACCGCAGCATAGTGTTGGCTGATAGCCTGGCGGCCGGCCTCACTCGCCACAAACTGGCTGAACAGCCCCATCGTTGAAGAGGGTTCACGGGGAACCAGCAGCGAAATCGGCAGCCGCGCGGGATAGTCCGGCCATCCCTGCCGTACCCACTCCGGCCCGCGGCCCTCAATAGGCACCGGGCGTACTGCGTCATTCAGCCACGCCGCGGGCAGCAAGGCAATGGCATTGGGATCAGCAGCCACACTGTCACGCAGCCGCGCGTCGTCGGGTAGCACGATTGCAGTAGGAGTAAGCGGCCGCGGAGTCAGCAGCAGCCCAACGATGAGCCGACGGGCGCCGCTATCCGGCTCACGCACGTACACCTGAATATCCCCATCACCCGCGTTAAGATCAGACCAGGCACGCAGTTGCCCCCCCAACAAATCGTGCAGTTGCGCCTGCGAGATAGAGGCCAGATCGCGCTGCGGATGCACCGCCACGGCCAAAGCGTCATCGGCAATGTGATAAGCAAGCAGACTTGTGGGAATATCCACCTCTCCGGCCACCAGCGCACCGTCGGCCTGGCCGCTTGTCACCGCGTGCTGCGCGGCCATTTCATTGGCCAGCTCCAGCACATCCACCACCAGATTCGGCGTAGTGCCGTGCAGAGCATCGGCCAGATCATGAGCCAACGGCACGGCGCTGGCCGATGCAGCCAGCGTCAAGCGCAGCGGCTCTTGCGTGGGCATCACCGTGCCACAACCCGCAAGCAGCAAAACCAACAACAGACAGGCCCGCGTGATTTGGCTGTTGCTTTGCCAGCCTGTTCCTGCTGCCCGGGCAGCAAGATGCCGGCGAGGACCGAACGAGCGGCTCATCGCAGGCTTTCCTGACGGGCAGCGCGGTTGCGGGCGCGCGCCTCCTGATCGCTCATGCGGTAAGTGTCGAGAAATTGCTGCTTGAAATCCAGGAAACGGCCATCGGCGATAGCCGCGCGAATTTGCTCCATCAACCGCAACATAAAGTGAACGTTGTGCAGCGTGGCCAAATGCAAGCCCAAAATCTCACCCGCCTTGAATAAGTGACGCAGATAAGCACGGCTGAAGTGTTGGCAGGTGTAGCAGGTACATCCCTCCTCGATAGGCAACGTCGAGTCGCTGTGCTGGGCATTGCGGATGTTGAGCCGACCGGCGTGGGTGAGCAACGCGCCGTTGCGCGCCACACGCGTGGGTAGCACGCAATCGAACATATCAATGCCCTGTGCCACGGCTTCCAGAATATCTTCCGGCGCACCTACCCCCATCAGGTAGCGCGGTTTGTCAGCGGGCAGCAGCGGGCAGGTGTGGGTCAGGGTGGCGATCATCTGCGCTTTGCTTTCGCCCACAGCCAGCCCCCCCACCGCATAGCCGGGGAAATCAAGGTTCACCAGAAAACGCGCCGACTCGCTGCGCAGGTCTGGGAAAATCCCCCCCTGCACGATGCCGAACAAAGCCTGATCGGGGCGGTTGTGAGCAGCACGACAACGCTCGGCCCAGGCATGGGTGCGCAGCAGGGCACGTTCGTTGACCGCCCGCTCCAGCGGATCGGGGCATTCATCCAGGCACATGGCGATATCAGCCCCCAGCTTTTGCTCGGTATCCATCACCGATTCCGGGGTGAAACGCTGCAAGCTGCCATCAATATGCGAACGGAAAGTCACACCGTCGGCATCCAGCTTGCGGCGATGCGCCAAGCTGAACACCTGATAGCCACCCGAGTCGGTGAGCAAGGGGCCATCCCAGCCCATGAAGGCATGCAGGCCACCCAGCCGTGCCACCAACTCGGCGCCGGGGCGCAAAAAAAGATGATAGGTATTAGCCAGCACCAGCCCTGCGCCCAGCTCATGCAGATCGCGCGGGGTGAGCGCCTTGACAGTAGCCTGCGTGCCTACCGGCGCAAATAAAGGCGTGGGCACTATTCCATGTGGGGTATGCAGCCGACCCAGCCGCGCCTGGCTGGCGGCATCACGCTGTATCAATTCCAGATAAATTGCCATGCGGCTGATTATAGCCCAACGTGGCGAGTTGAGGAATTCGGCACAACGGCAGAAAAACAGCGTCTGACGTGAACCTGAACACTGCTTAGGGCGTGTAAACAAGCAGCCGAATGCAGAATTGCTGGCAGTTATACGGCCATGCTATAATCCTGGTGCGGCGTTTTGCGCGGTTCGCGCACAACCGGCCTGAAACCGGTTTATCTACTTTCAATCTTTTACGTTCGAGGAGGCAAAACAATGCGGTTAACTCTGCGAGTACTGGCAATTCTGATGGTTCTGCTGGCGATGGTTCCCGTAGCTCAGGCGGCAGGGCCGGAGCAGACAGATCAGGTCAACACCGGCGATGAGCTGGTAATCATCAACGCATCGGGCCAACTGGAAGTACGTGATCCCTACGTGCCCACCGGCTATCAGGCGGTGAGCTGGCAATCGCCGCAAAACGGCTTTACGGACGTCATCACCGGCGACTTCAATGGTGACGGCAC
Source organism: uncultured Caldilineales bacterium (assembly GCA_937907455.1). Lineage (GTDB taxonomy): Bacteria > Chloroflexota > Anaerolineae > JAAEKA01 > JAAEKA01 > JAAEKA01. The sequence goes on along the minus strand of CALESQ010000040.1, from coordinate 36,472 downwards.
CGACGAAATCCTGGGCCTGCGCGGCAATACGGTCGTTGTTTACGACCCCATTCAGGCGAGCGGCGAACCCAGCGTAGCTACAGTCTTCAATGCCGACACCAGCCAAACCTGGACCAATATGGTCACCGGCAACTTCGATGCAGACAGCGCCGATGAAATTGCCCTGGTGCAGACCCGCACAGCTGGCACCTACATGGATGTATACAACTTCACCGCCGGTAGCTGGACTCGCACCCACCGGCTGGAGCATGGCAGTGCCTGGGTCAAGTTGGCAGCGGGCAAGATTCTGGGCACCGCCGCAGGCAACCGCGATCAGGTGATCGGCATCAGAAACGTGGGTTTGATCTACCAAACGGTGGTTTTCGATCCTGCCAACAATTGGTCGCCTGCTTATGCCTCTGACTGGCGTCTGCCGTGGATCAACGTAGCAGTAGGTAATGTGGTGGATGACAGCGCAGGCAAGGCTGAACTGGTCTTTGAGCGCAATTGGATTCCAGGGCAGAAAAGCTACCTGGTGATGCGCCTGGATAGCGCCACAACCATGAATGTGGTGCAACAGGAAGAGCTTAATCCGCCCTTTACATGGCTGGCCCTGGCCGACGTGAACAACAGCGGCGACGACGAAGTATACCTGCTGCGCGCCGGCATTGATAATCGCGTAGCCTTGTACAGCTTCAACTATGGTTCAGACAGCGCCATCACCCTCAGTGAGCTGCGCGCCCAAACGCAGTGGAACGGCATTCAGGCTGGTGACTTCGATGCCGATGGCAAAGATGAAATTGCCGTTATGTCGCCCACCGCTTACCTGATCTATAACTCACCTGACAACGCCACAACCTCTACTTCCTACGCCGGCTCGTATGCGGCCAACGGTAATTTTGCTGTAGGCGATTTTGATGGCGGCGGCAGCACTACCGGCCCAACCTTGAGCGTTTCACCCCTTACCGTATCAGTCAGCCTGCAGGGCGGCCAAAACAGCACGCAGGCCATCACCATCGCCAACAGCGGGTCTGGCAGCTTCAATTGGACAGCCACTGTGACCTCTGGCTCAGGCTGGCTGTCGGTAACGCCCAGCTCTGGTGTTGCGCCTGCCACCGCGCAGTTAGTGATAGACAGCAGCAATCTCGCTTCAGGCAGCTACACCGGCACGGTACGGATAGATGCAGCTGGCGCGGCCAACTCGCCGCAGATCATCACCGTGACGGCCAACATCACTGCCGCGCAGTTTGCGGTACAACCAACCGCGGTATTCTGGTACTATCGCCCGCCACAGGACCCCGGCATGCGCTCCGTGCGCGTGAGCGGCTCCAACGTGCCGTGGCACGTAGTAATCACCCCTGCAGCGGTCGGTGATGCGGTTGAGGCAGCTCAAGCTGCCGGTCAACGGGTAACGCTGCAGAATGGTGTGCTGCTGGCCGACGGTAAAGCGCTCGGCCCGCAGGATGTGGCTTGGCTCACCGTCAACCCCACCACAGGCGTAGCAGTGCCGGGTGGTCTATATGTAGACTTCGGCCTGGTTCCTGCGCAGTTGGCCTATGGCATGAACAAGGCTACGGTAATCTTCATCGCCGACGCCGCGAATGTGTCACCCTCAGCCATTGTGGTGCGGGTGAACGTGGTGCGTGGCCTGGCTGATGGCAGCGATCTGATCTTCCTGCCGATGATCGTCAGATAGCGCTGTGGCCGGTCCCTCCGGGATGGTTTCCAATCTCCTGACCGTGCCACGTGCTGCGGACTCGGTCGGGAGACCGGCCGCAGCAGAAGCAACCTCTCCTGACCCTCGTGCTGTGGCCGGTCCCTCCGGGATGGTTCCCAATCTCCTGACCGTGCCACGTGCTGCGGACTCGGTCAAGAGACCGGCCGCAGCAGAAGCAACCTCTCCTGACCGTGCCACGTGCTGCGGACTCGGTCAAGAGACCGGCCGCAGCAGAGATGGTTCCCAATCTCCTGACCGTGCCACGTGCTGCGGACTCGGTCAAGAGACCGGCCGCAGCAGAGATGGTTCCCAATCTCCTGACCGTGCCACGTGCTGCGGACTCGGTCAAGAGACCGGCCGCAGCAGAAGACCGGCCGCAGCAGAAGCAACCTCTCCTGACCCTCGTGCTGTGGCCGGTCCCCTGACCGTGCCACGTGCTGCGGACTCGGTCAAGAGACCGGCCGCAGCAGAAGCAACCTCTCCTGACCGTGCCACGTGCTGCGGACTCGGTCAAGAGACCGGCCGCAGCAGAAGCAACCTCTCCTGACCGTGCCACGTGCTGCGGACTCGGTCGGGAGACCGGCCGCAGCAGAAGCGGCCTCTCCAGACCGTGCCACACACTGCGGACTCGGTCAGGAGACCGGCCGCAGCAGAAGACCGTCCGCAGCAGAAGCAACCTCTCCTGACCGTGCCACACACTGCGGACTCGGTCGGGAGACCGGCCGCAGCGTGCTGTGGCCGGTCCCCTGACCGTGCCACGTGCTGCGGACTCGATCGGGAGACCGGCCGCAGCAGAAGACCGGCCGCAGCAGAGATTGCCAACCGGGCCACGAAGTGAATCATTGACAGCAGCAAAAAGCCGGGCTTTCCGCAAGAAAGTCCGGCTTTTCTGAACCGCACCACCCGCGTTGCCAGGGGACAGCAGCCTTCACCGCTAACTGTTACGGTTGACGCAGCGACCAAGCTGGCCTATAATCAACGCATGGACATCCACACAAGCATTACACAACTCACACACCAGGCTGATGCCATCCGCTCCCTGTCCGATGCCATCAGCGAGCAGCAGGCGCGTTGGCGGCCAACACCAGATGACTGGTCGCTGCTGGAAGTCGTACATCACCTGCTTGATGAAGAAGTCGGGGACTTCCGCACCCACCTGGATCACGTTTTGCACCATGGCGATGCCCCCTGGCCGCGCATTGACCCGCAAGGTTGGGTGACAGAGCGGCACTACAACCAACAATCACTGCCTGATGTGCTGGCGCGCTTTCTGGCTGAGCGACAAGCCTCGCTGCGCTGGCTGGCTTCACTGAAGTCGGCAGATCTCAACGCGGGCGTGGCTGCACCCTGGGGCACCCTGCGCGCCGGTGACCTGCTGGCGGCGTGGGTTGCGCACGATCTGCTTCACCTCCGCCAACTAACCGAGTTGCGCTTTGCCTGGACCCAATACCAAGCCGCACCTTACTCAGCGGACTACGCAGGCGAATGGTAAGTGATAGATCGGTAAATTGATACGCCTTTGACAGGCAAATTGATAGATAAAAGGCTTGTAAGCTGAACGCAACAAGCCACTTGTTTTTCCTGCCTGCCGTCTACTGTTACTTACTCCTTCGCGTTGCTGAATTGGTGTCCTATGGCCTATTTACGTGCGCTGTGGCGCATCCTCTACGGTATCCCCACGCTGGTATTAGCCACAGCGATCATCGTGCTGTTGAGCTGGCTGCCCCTGAAACGTCGCGGCATTCGTCTGAGTTCGTGGGTCTTCTCACGCGGGATACGCATTGTCATGCCCGCGCTGGGCTTGCAGTTCGTGTGCGACACCCCCGACGCGATAATCGGCCACCGCGGACTGATTCTCTCTAACCACGTTTCATTCTTCGACACGTTGGTGATGAGTTACCTGCTGCCCATGCGTTACCTCTCCAAAGCAGAGGTTCGTCGTTGGCCGTTCATCGGAGCCATTGCCGCGGCTACCGGCACACTCTTCGTCAACCGCAGCGACCGCAGCCAACGCGCCGACGTCCGCCAACAAATCATGCGCAGCCTGCAAGCAACGCTTTACCCCCCCATTGTGGTTTTTCCCGAAGGCACACGCAACCCCCTGGACGATCTGCTGCCATTCCGCTACGGCATCTTCGAGATTGCTGCAGAACTGCAAACGCCGTACCTGCTCTGCGCCATCCACTACGAAGACACCGATTCGATGACCTGGCAAAGCCACAAAGAAAGCCTGATCACCACCATTCGCCGTATTGTGCTGCGTGATCCCAGCCGCGTGTGGCTGATTCCGCTGGGCGTGGTACAACCGCGTGCCGACGATGACCCGCAACTACTGGCCAACGAGGCGCGTGCAGCCGTCAGCGCAGCCCTGCGCGCGGTAAGAAACAAACCGTAATTCGTAGGACAGGCGGATTGTCCTTAGCTTGCGCCTCAAACCAACAAAGTTGCCTGCACAGAACCCCCTGCCTGCCCGTATCGAAACCAGAGGGGAAGGGTCATAGCTGCTTATTGCTCTCTTCCTGATGCCATCAACGCCTCCATCGCGGCGGACACCGCTTGCAGGCCACGTAGCGGCCGGATCATCACCCGCAATTCGCTGATCAGCCCATCCTCATTGAGCTGAAAAATATCCACACCTTCAATCTCCAGCCGTCTATCGGGTCCGGGAACCGTGGTGCTGAACTGCATAACCACGCCGCCGTGATCATTTGTCCATACATTAGTGTACTCCAGCGGACCAAACACACGCATCACCAGGGTGAGGATGCCGCGGATAGTATCGCTCCCGCTATATGGCTTAAATACCGCAGGGGAGCGGAACAGCGCATCAGGTGCGAACAACACCATCATTGCGTCCAGATCAGCCGCAGCCACAGCCGCGTGCCAACGTTTGCTGAATACATCGGTCATGATAAACCTTCCTTGGTGCTTTGTAAGTCGTGGTACGCAACCTGTTTCAAACCGTCAGACAGGCGCTGGTTGCCGCAGGAGGCAGGCAGATTGTCCCTGAGCTTGCGCCTCAAACCAACAAAGTTGCCTGCACAGAACCCTGTCTGCCCGTACCGAAACCAGAGGGGAAGGGTCTCGGTACGGTTGTAGCGCTAATTGGGTGTGAACTCACCTCTGTCTCACAACAGCGCCTGGTGATTAGCGTCGCCGCCACCTACCCGACCGGGGCCCCACTGCGTAACATCAGAACGCCGTCACTTTCCTTTTCCCGCAAATCATGCCATAATGTAATGCCAGTTGCAAATACGGCCTGTTGATGGTTCCTGTTGGAGGAAAATACCCATGAAACTGCCTCTCCGCCTGCTCTTTGCCCTGTTGGGCATCCTCATCCTGTTGGCCGCGGGTGTATACACCGCGCAGGCCCAGCCGCCTGTTCCTCCTTCGCAAGACCCATTGGTGCGTATGCCCGGCACACAACCCAACCAGTTAACCTTGCTTTCCCCCGAAACCTGTCTGGCCTGCCACGCCGACTACGATACCGCAGTAGAGCCGGGCTTCCTCTGGATGGGTTCGATGATGGCCCAAGCCGCGCGCGATCCGCTGTATTGGGCCACCATGGCCGTAGCTGCCCAGGATTCTATCTGGGCTGTCGCCTCACCCAACGCCACCGACCTGTGCCTGCGCTGCCACATGCCCAAAGGCTGGTTGGAAGGACGTAGTGACACCCCCAACGCCTCAGCCATGACCGGCGGCGACTATGACGGCGTGCAGTGCGACTTTTGTCACCACATGTGGGATCCGCACTTCCAAGACACCTACGCAGGCACACGCGAAAGCAACGATTGGCAGGGTTATTGGGATGAAGCCGGCAACAGCGGCCCCGGCAGCGGCACCCAGGCCCAGCTTTGGGCCGACGATACCCGCCTGTTTGATGCCGATCTGGCCGCAGCCATTAAATTTATGAATGGCGCACCCTTCTTCACCGCTGCCGGTTACCCGGTCGCAAGCGGCTACACCGAAGCAGGCAGCGGCCAATACTTCGTCAGCCCAGATGGGTTTCGCCGCGGCCCCTTCTCAGATGCCGCCATGCTACACGGCATTCAATACAGCCGTTTCCACAAAAGCCGCTACTTCTGTGCAGCCTGTCACGACGTATCTAACCCCATCCTTGCCAATCTGGGAGCAGACCCAGCGCAACCATTGCCCAGCGAAACCCAGGCAGCTTCAGCCTATTTCCCGGTGGAACGCACCTTTTCTGAATTTATGCTTTCAGCTTATGGACGAGGCAGCGGCGCGGCAGGGCTGGGTAGCTTTTCGCCGACGCAGTTCGATACAGCCAATCCGGGCAACTTCATTGCCACCTGCCAGGATTGCCACATGGCTAACAAGCCGGGGCGCGCTGCCAATCTGCCCGAAGCCTTGCTGCGCACCGGTGACCCCGCCACCAGCGAAAGCACACAACATCCCTACAGCGCCCAGCCATCGCACGACATGACCGGCGGCAACATGTGGGTTCCGGCATTGCTAGCCAGCACCGTGTTCGGCTCACCAAACTACGATGCGATAAATGCCGCGCTGCTGCGCCAGGGAGCGGCCACGCTGACACTTGACCTGAACTACGGCCTGGGCCTCAGCCCGCAGGCCCTGCTGGCCGCCGTACAGCGCGCTCAAGAGCAACTCACCTCAGCAGCCAGCATCGAAGGCGTAAGCTACAACAGCACAAGCGGCCAATTGAGCTTCCGCATCCAGAACCAAACCGGACACAAACTAATCTCCGGCTATCCAGAAGGTCGGCGCATGTTCCTGGGGATCAAAGTGTACAATACGGCCAACACGCTGATCTACGAAATCAACCCGTATGATACCACGGCAGGCACGCTGAAGGGGCTAAACGCCGCAGGCAGCCCGCCACTGGGTGCCAACGAAACCTACAACGACGCCCTGGTTTACGAAGCTTTGATGAGTAGCTCGCTCACCGGCGAAGCAGAGACCAAACACTTTGCCCTGGGTGATGGCCGTTTCAAGGACAACCGCATTCCACCGCTGGGCTTCGACAGCGCCAACGCCGCAACACGCCACACCGAACCGGCCTGGCAAGGCGTAATCAGCCCGGCTTACTTCACCGCGGCAGAATACGCCGGCGGCTACGACGCAATCAACGTCACCCTGCCCACAGCCGCGGCCAGCATCGAAATCAACCTATATTATCAAACCACCAGCCGTGAATACGTAGATTTTCTGCGCAACGAAATCAACGGCGATGGGCCAGTGACCCTGCCTGACCCCAACCCGTCCACCCCGCAGAACGAGGCCTACATCGCCCAAAGCGACCCCTTCTTCAACCAGTTGGCCGCCTGGGGCGATACCATGTGGCAATTGTGGGAACACAACAAAACCCTGCCCGGTGCCGCGCCGGTGCTGATGACCTCGGCACAAGTCACAGCCAGCAATACCTGCTACATCTACGATATACAGCCTGATGCGCGTCACAGCGCTCCGGCATCATGTGATGGTGATGTAGATGTGGTGGATATTCAGCGGGTAAGCGGCTGTTGGCTGCATCCGCTGGATGGCAATTGTCCGCCCGGGTTAGATGTTAACCAGTCGGGTGCGATAGATCTGAACGACATTGTAGCAGTGGCTAGTGCCTGGGGCTGGCAAGAATAACAAAAAAAGACCTGAACCGAGGTTCAGGTCTTTTGTATTAGCCCAATTCCGTTTGCTTGTTACCAAGCCGGCGATTTTACCCAGTTGAGATAAGTTCGGTCGGTGTCTTATCTTGCCTGGACACATCACCACACACCGGCAGCCGGGCTGCTGCCTGTGGGTCAGGGTCCGGGTTTACCAGTCGCTGTTGCGCCGACCACCGCGATCGCGATCGCGATCACGACCACCACCACCACCACCACCGTAACCGCCCCGGCCACCGCCGTAGCCGCCGCCATCGCGTCGCGGGGGACGCTCTTCACGGGGACGAGCTTCATTGACGCGCAGATTGCGGCCACCGTACTCCATGCCATCAAGGGCCTGGATAGCAGCGCCTGCACCCTGATTGTCCATTTCCACGAAGCCGAAACCACGAGGACGTCCGGTCTCGCGGTCGCTCACCAAGCTAACATCCTCGACGCTGCCGTACTGCTGAAACAGGCCACGGACATCATCTTCGTTCGCACTAAAGGGCAGATTACCTACGTAAATCCTAGTCACTGTATACTCCTGCGCTGATTACAGCGCTACTGTACTGAGGCCCGCTACACTGCAGGCGCAACTAAAGCCACACGACGCTGGCAACTTCCGACCGAGTTGCTGCGGCGCTTGGTGCTGCCATGACATCCGCCCGTAAAAGCCGCCCTAATCCTAAAAGGCATCGGGAATCCTTCGGCGCTCGCGTCAAGCAGTGTTCTTGCAGAAGAACGAAGGTATTATGTACGATAATGTCAAAACATGCAAACTTGACAAGCGCGTCTTAACAGATTTGTTAGGTTAGGCGGTAAACAGAAAATTTGGTTCGGTTTTGACGATAATAAATACTGTGTAAAGCAAGTTTTACCTGTGGCAATGGCTGAAATGTCTGTCATTCCAAGACCCAGGAAGCCCTCACGAACGCATAGGGACTCCTCGCTGCGTTCGGAGTGACACTGATGAGCGCGTTTAGCTTACTAAATGATGTACGAAGTCCTACGTCAGACACCGTGCAGCGAAAAGTTTTAGCTACGATTGCGCCACAAACGCCAAACGTGCTGTGCTGCCTCGACGACATTAACCACCAAAACGACGGCAACGATAATATCGAAGATCAGGTTCAACTCCGGCCATGCCGCCAAACTGGGACCTGCAAGCATCAGCCAGCACAGCGCCACGCTGATCAGGTTGCTGCCAATAGCCAGCATTCGCAACACCGCCGTCCACCGCCCACGGATCAACGCAGCCACAGCCAGCACCATATCGGCCGCCAGCAGGGCAATCAGCCAGGGCAGATAAGCCATAAAAGCTGCCGAAAAGATCGCTGATGAAGCCCAATCACTGCCTGGCACACCAAAACGCCCTTGAGAGTCCAAATTAAAGGCCACTAGCACCATAAAGATCGAGTTAAAGATCACGGTGAAAATCGTCTCAACCACGCTAACCCGATCTACATCGCCCACCGCGGGCAGCGCTCTCGGATCCCATGTCTGATTGAGTTGATTCAGCTCACGCAGGTTTAACCGCTCCAGCAGCGCGAACACCACTGTTACCCAAATTGCAGCTTGCAATACGCTGTTTACCACGCCCGCTGCAATACCCAGAAGGTTCGGCGCGGTCGCAGACTGGGCCACCGCCAGCACCACGGTAAACAGATTAACCGCCAACACAATGCCCACCACCACACGCAGCACGGTGATGAAGGTAGGATAAAGCAAGGGGCCGATCACGTATTGGCTGGCCCCATAGCGCATGGCTATCTCGCGCGGTGAACCAAACTGACGCAATATGGCTAGCGTCTGATTGTCGGAAGGTTCCATGCCTGCTGCCTGCCCCTCCACAGCGTCTTGCAGCAATGATCGTATCTCTCGTTCTACATCAACTCGCTTGCCTTCGGGCAACATGCGGCCAACTTCAGCAACATAACGATCAATCCAGGGATATACTCGCATCATCTCACTCCTTAGGGGATAATAAATCGTTCAACGAGCGGCTTAGGTGATGCCATTCGCTGGTAAGTTGGGCTAAAGCAGTCTGGCCTTGCGCGCTGATTTGATAATAACGCCGTGGCCGGCTTTCATCTGCCAACTGCCATTGACTGACCAGCAAGCCTTGTTCTTCCAATCGGCGCAGCAGCGGGTACAGTGTCCCTTCCGGGATGTCCAAACCGCGCTGGCTCAGACTCTGCTTGAGCAAATAGCCGTACTGAGGCACGTCGCATTCGGCCAACACGGCCAGCACCAGCAATCCTCGTCGCAGCTCCGAAGCCAGATTCTCGTATACAAGTGTTGTGGGGAAGTCGTTTACCATGTGTTGCACTATACTATATATAGCACAGTATTGTCAAATCCATAATACAGTATTTCTCGAACCTGATCGTTTTCGTGATGGATGGCATCACTCCCGGCTGATCATCCTGCTATCAGGCGCGATGGATAGGTCACAACCTGTCAGCCCCGAACAGTGCGCAGCAAAAAGCCCGCATGGCTGTCATGCGGGCTTTTTGCCAACGAGATCACAAGCATTAAGCGCCGAGGCGCTTCACACTTAACCCCTTAACTCTTAGTGATGACCCACTCAGGACTTGAACCTGAAACCCGCTGATTAAGAGTCAGCTGCTCTGCCAATTGAGCTAGTGGGCCGAACAAGACGCAATTATATGCGCTTGCCCCGCCTTTGTCAAATACAAAATCTGACGTTTTTTGTACCCTCTTGACAAAACGTTGCGGTCGTGATATTATGTTGACAGCACTACACGAAATCATCACCCCTACGGAGGCTGCTTATGACCACCGTCGAACAACCCTCGCTTTTCCCCGCACCTGGTCGCCCCGGAGCATTCACGCCTCCTGTGGCTACCCTCGGCCCTCTCAGTGCCCAATCGTCGCTGGCCGCGGCTGCCAGTAGTTTCCACAACTATATGCTGCGCCAGGGCTTTTCAGAGAACACGGTCAAAGCCTTTATGGGCGACCTGCGTTTGCTGATGAAGTACCTTTCCGTCAACAGCAATATCAGCCGCATTGCCACCCACGACCTGGAAAACTTCCTGACCTGGATTCTGAACGAACGCGGCACGCCGTGTAGCCCCAAAAGCTACGCCCGTCGCCTTACAACAATCAAGGTGTTTTTCAAGTGGCTATACGACACCAACATTATTGCCAATGACCCTGCCGCCCCGATTGCCCATCAACCGGTGAGTACGCCGCTGCCCACCATCCTCTACGATAACGAAGTGGAACGCTTGCTGCGCTACAGCCGCGATCTGCTCTGGGCGCGCAAACCTGATACCCGCCCCTATGTGCTGGTCAGCCTGATTTTACAAACCGCCATCAAGAAAAGCGAGTGCATGGCGATCCAGCTTGAGCATCTTGACGGCTCGGATGCGCGTGTACCGGTGCTCTATGTGCGCTATGCCAACGCGCGCATGCGTCACAAGGAACGCAAGCTGGTGCTGGCTCCGCAGCTTTATCAGGTAATTTCTCAGTACACGGCCCAATACAAGCCAGAAACCCACCTGTTTGAATGCACCGCCCGCAACCTGGAATACGTGCTGGGTGACATCGGAGAGCTGGCCGGTATCAAGCACAAATCGGTATCTTTCGAGGCGCTGCGCTGGACCGCTGCAGTACGCGACTATCGTACCGGCATGGCCCCGGAACAGCTGCGCAAAAAGCTCGGCCTGTCCAAAATCAGTTGGCGTGATACGAGTCAGAAGATCCGTCAGCTTGCCAACCCCGCTTTGTAGTTGTCACCTGGGCTTATCTGTGGATAATGCGTCTCATTAATCCTATAGCAGGTGCGTAGTTGGTGTCATTTCGAAGCGCGTAGCCGCTTCTGGCGAGAAATCCCCGCTTATGCGAATATGAACAGAATTTCTTGCTCCTTCGTGCCTGCGGCGTTGAAACAATAGCGTTACTGTCAACTGCGCAAGTCCTATCTTACTTGGAGGTCGTCCTTCATGCTGCTCTGGCAAATTTTGGCGGTTGTGTTAGTTCTCTTTTTCGTGGTCGTGGGTGTGCTGGCGATGATCGAACCCGGCCCGCTGAACCGCCGCAGCCGCAACCCGCGCTTTCGCGACCCGCAAGACCCCACCCCTATCCGCCGCGATCGCCGCTAGCACCACGTAGTGCGGCGATGCAGTAGCCATCCTGCAACAGCCAGCCACGTTGCCGCGCTGAGCGCGGCCCCTCCCCAGGCTGACAACGAGCGAAAACGCCATTCTACCACGGCCTGCCCCGCGGGCAGCGCCACCGCGCGCAGCACCCCATAGGCACGCAACGCCACAGCCGGTTGCCCGTTCACCCATACCTGCCAGCCTGGGTAGCTGATTTCGCTGCTTATCAGCACACCGGGCGCGGCCAGATCGGCTTCGATCACCACCCGCTGCGGGGAAAAATGCAACAATTCCACGGTTTCGGAAGCATCAGATAGCTGAGGCGCAGGCGCGGGCGCTTGCTCCAGCACCACCGTGGCCCAGGGATCAAGCGCGGAGTTACCTGCCGCGGCCAGCGCCGCAGCTTGATCCGCCATCACCTGAGCCTGATGCACCACCCAGGCCGGCCGCGCCCTGACAAAGACCTGATAGAGCTGCAAATCGCCTTCGCTGATCACCGGAGCCAGCGCGCCGTGGTCGAGTACACGCCGGGTGAGCAGGTGCTGCACGTTGAGCAGCTCCCAAAAACGCTGCTCCGGCACAGCAGCCAAAAAATCGTCATAGGCGGCGATATGCAGCGGGCTGTTGCCACTAACGTCGCGCACACCAAACACCGAACCTGCGTTGCCATCGCCGGGCAGCAAACCCTCGCTGCTGGTACGCCAATCGGCGGAGCCGGTGCTTTGCAGGTGCTGCACCAGCGGCATAGCAGGAAAATAGCCTGCTGCAGGCCGGGGTTGCAGCATCAAACCAAAGTTGGCGTGATACAGATCGGCAAAGAGAAGCGCCAGCAACAGCACAACCAGGCTGCGCCGTGCCGTGACCGCCCGGGGTAACGCGGCCCAGCCATAGGCCGCCAGCACAGCCAGGGCAAAACTCGCCAACAATGCCGCGCGCTCCTGGTTGCGGAACAGATCAAACCCAGGCAGCCGACCATGCGCCAACGGATATAGCCAGCCGTTGCCCCCCAATGCCAGGCCAAGCGCCACCAGCAACACCACCAGCCAAAAAGCAGGCGCCGCAGGATCAAGCAGGCGAATGGTGTGACGGCGGCGATGCAGCCCCATCAACAGCGGGTTGAGCAGTGCCAGCGCCACGGGCAACATCCCCACGTACAGGGGCGACCACTGCCCGCCGCGGTTGGCGCGCAGCAATCCCAGCAACTCATGCGGGGCAAAACCGTTAGCCACGGCGGCATAGCTCAAATCAGCACGCGGTGAAAGCGGCATTAGCTCCAGGCTGGGCAGCCATTGCGCCGCGCTACCGCCCGCGGCAATACCTGCCAGCAGCAACAGCGCAGGCAAGGCAAAACGCAGCGGTGTAGCATGACGCCATACGGCAAACGCTGCGTATCCCAGTGTCAGGTAAGCCAAATAGAGAAAGGTTTGCGGATGCCCTGCCAGCAGGGCGCAGGCCAGCGCCAGCCCCGCCGCGGCCACATGGGGCAAGCTGCGCCGGGCCAGGGCACCATCCAGCAGCCACAAGACCAGCGGCAGCCAAATTGCCGTCTCCAGAATACCCAACTGCACCAGCGGGTACGAAGTGAGAAAGCCCCCCAGGCTGAAAGCAATGCCAGCCAACACACCTGCGGTCAGATTACCGGTAAGACGGCGAGTAAAAAGCAGCGTAAACACTCCGGCCAGCCCCAGATGCAAAATCGCCTCCAACTCCAGCGCCACAAACGGCGCGGGATGAGGCCATAACGCCAGCAGCAGCGTGAAGGGATAATAGGCCGCATACAGGCTGGCCGCGGCCGCGGGTGTACCGGAAAAGGGGTAAGGATCCCACAGCGGCAGGCGCAAGCCGCGCCACTCAGCGGCAGCAAAGGCGCGCATGGGATAGTATTGCTCGGTGAAATCGCCGTAGGCAAAGGTCATGTGGCGCACGCCGGGCAGCCACAGCGGCCAGAACAACACGAAGGGTAGCGCCAGCAGCAGCAAAACAGCCCAAAACAACGAGCTGTGCAGCAGGTGGTGCAACGATGAGCGGGTCAGGCGTTTCATGGCGGCGTAGTGTAACATACTCCCACCGTTTTGTGTTAGTTGAGTTGTGTATAGATTCGCCTGCCAGCGTCCTAATCCATTTGGGCGGTGGTGGGCGCGGTTTGTTTGCGCGAACGCTCGCTATGCCACCCGGAGCTATCGAGCGCAGCCAGTTGGCGCAAGGTGCGCTGCTGTGCATAATACACAAGCAATCACAGCTTGCCTGCAACCAGCCTGCTGGTGGTGTGAGTTGATTTCTTCCCGCCGGGCAGCACGCCATGCCAGCCTTATCAGCAAGGAGCCTCTCGCCCTTCATGCACCACAAATATGGTTTTCACTGCAACCGCACCGGCAACGATGTGTTTGATGCCTTCACCCGCCTGCGCCCCGCGGTGGTGAAGCTGCTTGATCCTGATCGCGATTTCGTGCGTGAGCTGCGTCGCCTGCGCCCTGATGTGTGGGTGCTGGGGCGACTGGTGGTGCCTGCCGAAGAACAGGCGCGCTTCGTGGAAAACCCCGCGGCGCATGGAGTGGCCTTTGCCGAACGGCTGCTGCGCCATGAAACCTCATCAGCCACCTGGAACGGGCAACGGCTGCTTGATGCCTGGGAAGCCTACAATGAACCGCTGTCTGAAAGCACCTCGACCGCGGAGCAAATGCGCCGTTATGACGATTTTCAAGTAGCGTTTGGTGAGCGTCTGCGTCGGGAGGGGCTGGAGCCGGTGGGCATGAATTTCGCTACCGGCAATCTGCTGGGCAGTCACTTTTTGCGCTATTTCCCCGGCACGCTGGAAAGCTACACCTGGCTGGGTTTTCACGAATATGACTGGCCCACGCTGTGGCGACTGCACGAAGAGAATATCCGCGACAAAGGTGAAGGCGGCATGTGGCTGGCGCTGCGCTATCGCCGGGTGATGGAGCTGGTGCGTCAGGTCTACGGCGACAAGCACAAGGTACTCATCACCGAATGCGGTCTGACCCAGGGTGTGATCCCAGGCAGACTGGATGTAGGTTGGCGCGCCGAACCGGCGGTGACAGAAGAAAGTTACTGGCAATCGCTGCTATGGTACAACCGCGAGCTGCTGCGCGACCCCTATGTACAGGCTGCGTTGCTCTTTGTGGTAGGTGCTATCAGCCCGTGGCAAAGCTTTGAGCATCTGGGGGGCATCATGGAGCGGCTAATCGCCTATCAAGCCATGCTGCCGCCAACTGCCAGCCTGCGCTCCCTGTTGCTGGACGAAGCGCAACGGCAACAGCGCATTCAGTTCAACCCACAAGCCAGCCTGCAACAGCGCATTTTTGCTGATGATTTCGTGCCCAATTCGCCGGAATTTGCCGTGGATTTTGCAGGCAGGCGCTACATTGCCCAGCGCGCCGAACACCTGATCAGCGGTGCGGTGCGCGTGTACTACGCGGCCGATGGTGAGTGAGACAACGTGGCATTTGAACTGCGTGATCTGGTAACGGTTTGAGGTTGGGGGAGAGGATTACAGCGTAAGGGGCGAAGTTGGGTGACTCATCGGCCCTAAACCCTGCAAAACTTCCTCCTCCGTGGTTTCTTCCAAATCAAACCAGGTAATACGGGGATCATCCAGACGAAACCAGGTGTATTGTTGATGCACAAAGCGCCGTGTTTGCTGCTTGACCAGCGCCACGGCTTCATCCAGGCTGCATTCCCCGCGCAGATAGCTGGCGATCTGGCGATAGCCCAGGCCGGTCATGGCGGGCAACTGTGGGTCATAACCGGCGGCGAGCAATGCGGCTGTTTCCTCGACCAGCCCGCCGATGACCATGGCGTCTACGCGGGCATCAATGCGCGCATAGAGGCAGGAGCGCGGCCGCGTCAGGCCGATGCGCACCACACGGTAGGGCGGTGGTGTGGCAGCCTGCAACTGGCTGATCGGCTGGCCGGTGATGAGACACACCTCCAACGCGCGAATCACACGGCGCACGTTGCGCGCGTCAATGCGCGCGGCCGCCACCGCATCCAGCGCCAGCAGGCGGGTGTGCAGCGCGGGTGCGCCGTACTGCGCCACAAACGTCTCTAACTCGGCGCGCAGTGCCTCATCGGGCGGCACTTCGGGGATACCCAAACCCTCTGTCACGGCACGCACATACAGGCCGGTTCCCCCCACCAACAACGGCGTGCGGCCACGGCTCAGAATATCGTCAATGGCAGCATAGGCCAGCCGTTGATACTGTGCCAGCGTCAGAATCTCGTCAGGGGCCACCACATCCAACAAGTGATGAGGTGTAGCCGCGCGCGCGGCACGGCTCACCTTGTCCGCGCCAATATCCAGCCCGCGATAGATTTGTCGGCTGTCCGCGGAAACAATCTCACCGTCAAGCGTCTCGGCCAGGCGTAACGCCAGCGCCGTTTTACCTACCGCCGTGGGGCCGACTAACGCGAGAAGGGTAGGGTTGAGCATGGGCAGATGAGGGGGTGACAAGGTGAAAGGGTGAGGGGGTGACAGGTACTGGTCACCGATTGCTGGTCTAGATAGCGAACAATTTCCTTAAAGCACCAATGAACACGGGTCAGGTAGGGTTTGGCGGCGTCCAGCGATCATCGCCCGGCTGCGCAAAAGCCTTCCACCAGGCGACACGCGCCGCCAAAACCGTATCGAAACCCCTTTTGAAAATTGCCCGGGGCGGTGCCGCATGGTGAATTGGTAATAGGTAATGCTTTACTGCTTCACCGTTTACTGCGGCTGCGGCGGGGACGGCTGGCTGAGGGTGAGGCTGAGCGCGGTGCGGTGGCCGGCGCAGCCGAGGAAGGGACCACCGGCGCGTGCAGCCATTGCTGATAGGTGTCATCCAGCAACATGGTGATGATCGGCAACTCGTCATCGCCGTCGGCCAACGTGCGAGCCAGGGCAGCAAAACGCCGACTACGTTCGGCTTGCAGCTTGTCACGGTCGCGCAATCGTGCTTCCAGCAGTGCAGTGAGGCGCTCCGCCACCACCGCCTCTACATCCGCATCACTCGGCAGCAGCCGTTCTGTCATAGTGATAGCATAATGCTTGGCAATGCGGTTGAAAGCCATGCGTTCGCCCGCGCTCACCAGCGAAATAGCTACTCCGCTGGCACCAGCGCGCCCCGTGCGCCCGGCGCGGTGGATGTAGCTTTCAACATCTTCCGGCACCTCGTACTGGATCACATGCGACAAATCGGGGATATCCAAACCGCGCGCGGCTACGTCGGTGGCTACCAAAAAGCGCAACGACCCCTGACGCACGCGCTCCAGCACGCGCTCACGGTCAGCTTGCCCCAGGTCAGCACTCAACTCATCGGCGTCATAACCAAAGCGCTGCAATACCGCGGCCACATAATGCACCTTCACTTTGGTGTTGCAAAAGATGATGGCTGACGTTGGGTTCTCCACCTCGATGATACGCACCAGGGCGCGATCCTTGTCCATCCCAGGCACCTCATAGACAATGTGTTCGGTGTCAGTGACATGCACATGATCGCTGCTCAGGCTGAGAAAACGCGGCTGATGCAGAAAATCATCGGCCAGACGCAGCACATAAGGCGGAAAGGTAGCCGAGAACATGGCAGCCTGCACGCGGTACTGCGGCAGATAACGACGCACCCGCACCATGTCGGGATAAAAACCCATAGACAACATGCGGTCAGCTTCGTCAAACACCAACAGGCGCAGATCGTTGAGGGTAAGCGTGCGGCGCAGCAGGTGATCCAGCACGCGCCCGGGTGTACCTACCACAATCTGCGCGCCCTGTTTGAGCGCCTCCATCTGCGCACCGTAGCCCACACCGCCATAGACCGCAACCGCGCGCAGGCCGGTGCCCTGGGCCAGGGTTTGCGCCTCTTGCCAGACCTGGCGGGCCAGCTCGCGCGTGGGAACCAAAATCAGACCCTGGCAGGTGGCTTCCTGCGGATCAAGGCCCTGGATCATCGGCAGCAAAAACGCGCCGGTCTTGCCGCTGCCGGTACGTGCCTGGATCATTACATCCTGGTTGGCCAGCAACAGGGGAATAGTTTGTGCCTGCACCGGCATCAGGCTGTGCCAACCGGCGCGGACTGCGGCGGCCTGCATAGCCGGCGCAAGGGCATCAAAAGCAAGCAAGTCAGAAACCACGGCAGCCTCTGCGCCATCAGGGACAGGGATCGAATCGTTCAAGAGAATCTCGTTTCGTTGGGATAAGGAACGGCATGAATACCGGATTGACAGGCTGCCGGGCAGCACTGTGGCGGCATTGTAGCACAGGTGCGGGACGAGGCGAAACAGGCGACCTGCTGAATTTGGCGTAGCGGGCAGGGCATGGTAAAATCTCCCCGTTCCTGGGGTATCGTCTAATTGGCAGGACAGCTGACTCTGGATCAGTAAGTTGGGGTTCGAGTCCCTGTACCCCAGCCAAAACACCCGATTGCGACTAGTTGACTACGGTGTCAGCTAGTCGTTTTCGCGTTTACGACTAACTGACTTTTTCCCTCCATGACATACTGACTCTTTTGCGACCGGCCCGCGGAAACCACCGCCGTCAAGGAGGTCCTGAGATGCCCGCACAAACCCGGAGGGACAAGGCAGAGTTGCCGTTGTCATCGCTGATCGACCTGTTCATTCTGTCCAAGCAGATCGAAGGCAGAAGTGAAAAGACCTTGACATGGTACCGAGCCAATCTCGCCAGCTTTAGCGGCTTTGTAACGAACGAGAGTCCTGCCACTTTGCGGGATGCCGGTCTGGATGAGGCGAGAGCTTTCATAGCCCAGTTGCAGGGAAGGAAGACGCGCTACGAGAGTCACAGCTTGAGACCCCAAAAGGAAGGCGGGCTATCTTCGCATACTATCCACGGCTATGTGAGAACGCTCAAGGCGTTTGGTAGTTGGCTGTGCGAAGAAGGCTACACTGCGAAGCACCCGTTTGACCGCCTCAAGCCGCCAAAATTGCCTGAGACGATGATCGAAATTCTGAGCGACGACGAGATTGGCCGGATCGTCCAGTCTATCAATCCCGACAGCTTTCTGGGTGCACGATTGTACGCTATCGTGCTGGTGCTTCTTGATACAGGCATACGAGCGTCAGAACTGTGCACGTTGACGATGGACAACACATTCCTGACCGAGGGCTTTCTCAAGGTCCGTGGCAAAGGGAATAAGGAACGCATGGTACCGTTCGGCGCTCTGACGAAGAAGGCCCTGTTGAAGTACCTGCACTCCTACCGACCAGAGGCGCAGTCGGATGACGAGAGGGGAGTATTTCTGTCCATCGAGGGCACACCCTTGAGCTACAACGGACTGGCTCTGCTCATCCGACGTCTTGGCAGCAACTCTGACGTTCCGCGCCTGCACCCGCACCTGTTTCGCCACACCTTCGCTGTTCGCTACTTGATGAACGGCGGCGACATCATGACGCTGCGGCTGATCCTGGGCCACACAACGCTGGAAGTCACCCAGATGTACATGCACCTGGCTGAAGCACATGTGCAGATACAGCACCACAAGTTCTCACCGGTGGATCGGTTGGACCTCGGCAAACGGCGCAGGCGGTAGCATTAGCCCAGGCTGGCATGCAGATCGAGGCAGTGCGCAGCGTCTGAAAGCGCGTGGTGATCCGTTTGCCAAGCCTTCGCCAATAACGTAGAATTCAGCCATCGCGTGCTGAGATCAGGCGGCTTGCACAAGATCAGGTGGGGCAAGGAGTACTGGCATGAACGAGCAGGATTTCGAGTTGTTAGTGGAGAGCGTCAAGCAGGCTGGCGAGATCAAACGCGGCGACCGCCCACCGAGTCGTGTGTTCGAGTTCAGCCCGCTGGACGTGAAGGCGATCCGCGGTTGGATCGATCACCGTGGCCACCGCGCGGCCGGACGCGGTCAACTCAGCCGCGTAGCTGGCATAACCGGAATCGTATAGCGGAGCACGCGCTGCAAGTTGGCGTCGCAGGTGAAGAAGGTGTCGGGCATGGTCTCACGCCCGCGGGCGAGATCGTGGCGGCCTTGGGTGATGTGGCACATGGGACACGTCCGGTGAAACTCAGGGAACTGGAGGAACTTATCAACATTTGATCGGCCAGTCCGGGACTGCCTCGTCGATCTCGGCCATCAGGCGGATCGTCTCGTTGAGCGCGAAGACCACGCGCCGCTAGTGGGTCAGATCGTCTTTTTAGACTAGATTGCGATTTGTGGCAATCGAGACGCCTGACGCAATGACGGGCCACCGCGATTCGTGGGCTGTCATGAATCGGATATAATATCGATATTCGATAACGCGAGGCAACACCATGATTCGCGACCTGTTCTTGGGCTTCATCAAGCTGCACATCCTGCACCACGCGGCCGAAGAGCCGATCTTCGGGCTGGACATGATCCGCGAGCTGCAGCGCCACGGCTACGACCTGAGTCCCGGCACGCTCTACCCGATCCTGCGCAAGCTGCACGAGGCTGGCTATCTGGAGCAGCAGATCGAGGTGGTGGGCGGCAAGCAGCGCAAGTACTACCGCGCCACACCCGCCGGCGAGGCCGCGCTGGCCGAGGCCATGGTCAAGGTGCGCGAGCTGGTCGGCGAGGTCGGGCTTGACGTCCCGTAGCAAGGATTTGCCATGGACTATGTGATCATCTGCACGGTGGCCTTCTTTGTCTCTATGCTCACCCTCTTCTCCGGCTTTGGGCTGGGCACGGTGCTGATGCCGGCTTTCGCCCTTTTCTTCCCCGTGCCGGTGGCCGTGGCGGCAACGGCCGTCGTCCACCTGGCCAACAACATCTTCAAGGTGGGGCTGGTGGGCCGCCAGGCTGACAAGGACACAGTGCTGCGCTTCGCCCTGCCGGCTGTGGTAGCGGCCATGCTGGGCGCGGCGCTGCTGGGCCTGTTCGCCGAAGTCCCGCCGCTGTGGAGCTATGAATTGGCCGGCCGGACCCACCAAGTGACGGCTCTCAAGGTGATCATCGGCGTGATCATCACCGGCTTCGCGATCTTCGAGCTGCTGCCTGGCGTCGACAAGCTGGCCTTCGACCGCAAGTATCTGCCGCTGGGCGGGCTGCTGTCCGGCTTCTTCGGCGGCCTGTCAGGCAACCAGGGCGCGCTGCGCTCGGCCTTTCTGATCAAGGCCGGGCTGAGCAAGGAGGCCTTCATCGGCACCGGCGCGGTCTCCACAGCCATGGTGGACGTGGCCCGCCTGCTGGTCTACGGCCTGAGCTTCTACGCGCTGCGGCTGGTCGAGGTGCAGGAGATCGGCGGGCTGGTGGCGGCGGCCACGCTGGCGGCCTTCCTGGGCGCGTTCGTCGGCAAGCGCATGATCAAAAAGGTGACGCTGCGCACGGTGCAGGTCATCGTCGGCGTGATGCTGATCCTGGTGGGTTTGGGGATGATCACCGGCTTATTGTAGGAGACGGATTTCCGTAGAAGGACGATGATGGTTAATGAACTTCTGGCTCTTGTTCGTCTGTTTGTCAGACTCAGCCTGACCGCGTTCGGCGGGCCGGCCGCGCACATCGCCATGATGGAGGACGAGGTCGTCGGCCGGCGCAAATGGCTGTCACGCCAGGCCTTCCTCGACCTGGTGGGCGCCACCAACCTGATCCCAGGCCCCAACTCCACAGAGATGACCATGCACGTGGGGCACGTGCGGGCAGGGTGGAGGGGGCTGGTTGTGGCCGGCGCCAGCTTCATCATCCCGGCTGCGCTGATCACCGGCATAATCGCCTGGTTCTACGTGCAGTATGGCGCGCTGCCGCAGGTGGAAGCGCTGCTGGCCGGCATCCGGCCGGTGGTGATCGCCATCATCATCGGCGCGATCTGGCGGCTGGGCCGGCAAGCGGTCAAGAATTGGCAGCTCCTGGCCATTGGCGTGGCTGTCGGCGCCGCTGCCTGGCTCGGCTTCAGCGAAATCCTGGCCTTGTTTTTCGGCGGGCTGGTGGGCATGATCTGGCTGCGCGGCCGGGAGGGATGGGCCGACCGCCGCGGCTTGGTCAACTCCGTGCTGTTGGTCATGGCGCTGATCGGTGCGGTCAGCGCCATCCTGGCCGTGGGCAACAACGCCGCCCGGCTTTGGGCCAGCGCGGCCGACGGCCAGCCGGTCGAGCCTTCGTCTGGTCTGCTTTTCCTCTACTTCCTGTTCATCGGCAGCGTGCTTTACGGCAGCGGCTACGTGCTGTTTGCCTTCCTGGAGGGCGGGCTGGTGCAGACCTTCGGCTGGCTCACCGAGCAGCAGTTGATCGACGCCATCGCCGTCGGCCAGGTGACGCCAGGGCCGGTGTTCAGCGCTGCCACCTTCATCGGCTACGTGTTGGCCGGCTGGCCGGGCGCGCTGGCGGCTACGGTTGGCATCTTCCTGCCGTCGTTCATCTTCGTGGCTGCGCTCACGCGGCTGATGCCGAAGCTGCGCCGCTCGGCCTGGATGGCGGCGTTTCTCGACGCGATAAACGTCAGCGCCATCGGACTGATGGTGGTGGTGTCGATTCGGCTCGGCCAGGCCGCATTGGTAAGCTGGCAGGCCTGGCTGGTGCTCGCCGTCGCGCTGATCCTGGTCCTGCGCTGGAATGCCAACTCGGCGCTGTTGGTGGCTGGCGGCGCCATCGCCGGCTGGCTGCTGATGTCCTAGGGTGATCGCGCAGCGTCGCTGGACACTCCTTTTCGGCGGGACGTGCAACATGAGCGAGCAAGAGCAGCCCAAGAAAGACGCCGTCTGTAACACCTGTACCATCCGCCTGGTGCGCATCGCCTACCAGCGCTCGCCCTGGTTTCGCCTGGTGCGTGAGCCGCTGCGGTTGGGCATGCGCCTGCTGGCCTGGTGGCACCATATCGACCCGGCCGAGTATCAGGTGCGCTCACCCGGCTGCTATCGCTGCATGCGCTTCTACAAGACTGTGCTCAAGGAGCGGTCGGCGCTATTTCGCTGCCTGAACGCCCGCATCAATCCCCTCTTTGACGCGCTGCTGGAGCGCATCGTGACCGAGGAAGAGATGCAGGCGGCTAAGGCATACGCGCGGGAGGCGACCAGATCGCGCTGAGCCCCACGAAGCTCCCTTCGCCGTGTCCCGGCCGTATCGGCACGTCGACCTGCGGCCCCTCACCAGGCAGGTCAATGATGGCCTGGTACGTCCACGGCTGGTGGAAACCGGCACCGAGCAACATGTCGATGACCTGGTCCGTGGTGTAGAAATGGGCATAGCGATAGAAAGGGTTGGTTGCGCGGCGCGATTCGTATAGCCGGCCCAACGGGGTGTCCAGGTCGATCAGGCCGATGACGATCCGTCCGCCGGGCTTGAGAACCCGTCCTGTCTCGCACAGCAAGGTGGGGAGGTCGGCGACAAAGCAGATCACAGTCACGAGCAGAGCGAAGTCGAAGCGGCCGTTTGGCAACGGCAGATGCTCGCCGACAGCCTGCACGGTCATAAGTCCCTGCGCCTGTGCGATCCTGGCCATGGGCCAGCTTGGCTCGATACCCAGCATGGCGCCCAACGCCAGCGCGAAACGCCCTGTGCCCGCGCCAATCTCGACGCCATCTCCGCTGGCCGGCAGCAACCGTCGTAGCGTTTCCACCTCAGCCTGGTAGATCTCAGGATGGTGGTCGAACCACTGATCGTACTCGCGCGCCAAGCGATCGAAGACCGCGATGCCCTGCGCGGCTTGTGTCTCTAGCGAACTCTTTGACATGGATGAAACACCATGAATCACAGCCGGGCCGGAACTCCGAAAACACTGGCGCCCAGGTTCATTCCCAGCCGCGCCGCCTCGCGCGTCAGGCCGTCGCCCAGCCAGTAGCGCTCGAACATCACTTTGCCCCAGTGCCAGGGCCGGCCGGCGCGGGGCAGAGGTACCATCGGATCGGGTTCAGCGTAGAAATGGCCGCTGGTGAAGCCGGCCGAACCGCCGCCGGTTTCGAGCCAGCAGTAACCCGTTCCATCAAATTCGACCGCGGAAGACTCGCCCTGGATGTCCGCGGCGATGCGCTCGGCCACTACCTCGGCCTGCGCGTGGGCAAAGGTGCCAGCCTTGGGCAATGGTTTGCCGTTGGCCAGGGTGATGGTGGTCGCATCGCCCACCGCGTAGACGTTGTCGAAACGGGTTTGGAGCGTGTGCTTGTCCACCAGCACCCAGCCAGCCTGGTTGGTCAGCGCCGATCCCTGCAACGCGGCCGGCGGGCGATGCGGCGGCACGGCCGCCAGAAAGTCGAACGGCTCCCGCTGGCCGTCGGCAAAGACCAACTCCTTTGCCTCATCGTCGATGTGCTGCACCTGGCGCTGGGCGTGAAAGGAGATCTCCCTGGCGGTCAGCATCTGCACCACCGCCTCTCCCATGGCCGGTCCGGCCACCGGCATTGGCAGCACTTCCGGCGTGAAGACCTCCACCGCGCAGCGGCTGCGGAGGTCGCGGTGGCGCAGGGCGTCGTCTAACAAGATGGCAGCCTCGTAGGGCGCAGCCGGGCACTTATAAGGCAGCGTCGAGACCAGCACGACGACCCGGCCGCCCTGGAAGCGCGTCAGCGCCTGCCAGAGGCTGGCCGCCCCGTTCAGCGCGAAGAAGTTGTGCGCGGCTGCACTGTAGCCAGGTAGGGCTTCCGGCGCCAGATCGGCGCCCAGCGCAACCACAAGGTAGTCGTATGCCAACTCTTGCCCATCCATGCGTACGCGCCCGCTTGACGGCTCGATTGCCTGCACCGCGGCTTGCACTACTTCCACGCCCGGACGCACCATGCGGCGCAGGTCCTTGGTGATCTGGCCGGGCCGGCGCTGGCCGACCATCACCCACAGCAGCGAGGGACTGAACAAGTATTCGCCCTGTTTGTCCACCAGCACGACGCGATGTTCCGCGCCCAGCCGCTGGCGCAGCGCATTGGCTGTCACGATGCCGCCGACCCCGCCGCCCAAGATGAGTATTGTCTTCCCAGCCATTGCTTGACCTCTTTGAGTGTATCCGAGAGCTGCTCAACCGGCAGCGGAGTCGCCAGATGGGATGCCATCTCCGATCGCTCGTTGCGCCGTCAGACTGATTACCTGCAGCGCGTCGTGGCTGCCGCCATCCAGTCCCTTCTCGAAGTTGCCTTCAACGACGGCCATCTGGTTGGTGATGTGGGCAAAGCTGACCACATTGCGGATGCAGCGCAGCCTGGCCCGCGGCGACCAGATGCTCGGTCAGGTCGCCGTCGGGGTCCAGGATGCAGATGGCTGGGATGTCGCCATCAGGTATCGAGCGTTGCCGCCTGGCCTCACGCAGAAGGTTTTCCGCCTGAAAGACTGAGGGAGCCTGATGTGCTTTGCGCCCCAAGATGGGGGCCGTGTGTTCCTGCATGGACTCAGAACACCAGCACCTGGTCGGCGGCTGCCGTCCATTCGGCCAGAAGCTGCATACCGCCCGCTTGCGTCCCGTCGATAAACCGCTCTGGCCCGAGCCCGCGGGCCTCTGAACAGCTTCCTCAGGTGGCGACCAGGCCCTTGCGGGCGATGGATTGCAGCATGCGCTCGATGTTGTAGTAGCCGTTGGGGGTCTTCTGGCCGCTGATGGCGCAGTTGACGCCATCGCCGATCAGGAAGACCTGCACAATGGCCTCCGGCAGTTTGGCCAGGTTCATGGCCAGACGCAGTGCGTTGTAGGGGCGTTCATTGCCGTAGGGTGCGTCGTTGATGATGAACAAGTAAGTGCGTGAGTGGTTTTCAGCCATGGCGACCTCCTCATGGGTGGCTGGCGCGCTGCACGCGCTTAGGGTGTGACTTCGATTTGCCCGACCGCGCCGGGCGTGATTTCGCCAATAATGGCGCCGGTAGCGCCGGCCTGCTGCAACTGTCCCAAGAGCGCGGCTTCCCTGGCACGGGGCACGGCGATCAACAACCCACCTGAAGTCTGGGCGTCGCACAGGATGGCCTGCGCCTCGGTCGACACCTCTGGCGCCCAGTGGACAGAGCGCGCCAGGAAGCGGGCGTTGTTGTGCGAGCCATCGGGGATGGCTCCCTGCCGGGCCAGGTTCCAGGTCTCAGGAAGCACCGGCGTCTGTCCGGCCGAGATCCTGGCGCCGACCCCGCTGGCAGCAGCCAGCTCACGCAGGTGGCCCAACAGCCCAAAGCCGCTAACGTCGGTGCAGGCATGGACGCCAACTGCCAGCATGGCCTCTGACGCGGCCCGGTTGAGCTGCGCCATAAGCACTGTGACCTTGTGGACTGCTCCGCCGTCCGTCAGCCCGCGATCGATGCCTGTGGTAATGATGCCGGTGCCCAGCGGCTTGGTCAGGAGGAGCGCGTCGCCCGGCCGCGCGCCGGCATTGGTGACCATGCGCCTGGGATCGACGATGCCGGTCACGGCCAGGCCGTACTTAGGCTCCAGGTCCTCGATCGAATGGCCGCCCCCCAACGTGACGCCCGCCTCGGCCAGCTTGGCCTCGCCGCCGCGCAGGATTGCCTCCAGGACCCCCATCGGCAGCGTCTTGATGGGAAAACCGACCAGATTGAGGGCCAGCAGCGGCCGGCCGCCCATGGCGTAGATGTCCGACAGGGCGTTGGCCGCGGCGATGGCGCCAAAAGCCTCTGGGTCGTCGACGATCGGGGTAATGTAGTCCACCGTCTGCACCAGGGCCAGATCGTCGGCCAGTCGATAGACCGCAGCGTCGCTGTTGCCATCAAAGCTGCTGAGCAGGTTGGGGTTCTGCGGGGGTGTCAGATGGCGCAGCACCTGCGCCAGATCGGCCGGGCCGATTTTGCACGCTCAGCCCGCGCCGTGCGAAAGAGAAGTCAGCTTGATGCCAGGGTAATCGATCATGGGGTTACGCTCCGTTTGACAGTGTAACAGCTTCGCGCCATAATGCAATAGCCAATCAATTATCCAGACGATAACTTGTGGTTATAGCAATGGATTTTCCACGCCTCGCCGTGTTCCAGGCGGTCGCCGCCCGTCTCAGCTTCTCCCAGGCCGCCGACGAATTACACCTCAGCCAACCAGCGGTTTCGAAGCACATCCGCCAGCTAGAGGTCGAGCTAGGGGTGCAACTCTTTCACCGCGCGGGCAGCCGAGTGGAGCTGACCGACGCCGGCCGTATCCTGGCCGACTATGCCGGCCGTGTGGCGACCCTGAGCGAGGAGGTACGTCGGGTGCTGGGGGAAATGGGCGGGCTTGAACGCGGTTATCTGCGCTTGGCTGCCAGCAGCACCCCGGGACTGTATCTATTGCCGGAGGCGCTGGCGCGTTTTGGGCGGCGTTACCCAGGCATCGAGATCAGTCTCTGGCTGGGCAACAGCGCCGCCGTGGCAGATCAGGTGCTGCATGGCGCAGCGGACCTGGGCTTCGTGGGCCTGCGGCCCGAAGCGCCAGGGCTGCAAATAACACCCTTCGCAGCTGATCAGATCGTGCTGGTTACGCCGCCTGGCCATCGACTGGCAGGAGAGGCCACGTTCAGCCGCAGGGCGCTGGTCGACGAGACCTTGATACTCCGGGAGACCGGCTCGGGCATCAGGGAGGCGGTGGTGGCCGGATTGGCGCAGCTTGAGACGCGGCCGGGGCGGGTGCTGGAGATCGCCGGCTGTGAGGGGGTGCGGCGTGGCGTGGCGGCTGGCCTGGGCGTGGGCTTCGTCTCGCGGCGCAGCCTGGCGCTGGAGCTTGCTCAAGGGGCGCTATGCATCTCACCGATGGCCGAGTTCAGCTTTGCGCGCCAACTGGTTACGCTGGCACGCAAGGATCGGCGGCCCACGCCAGCGACGCTGGCCTTTATGTCAGCGCTGGGTAAGGAGAGCCTGGCGGTGCAGTCCTGATCAACCGCTCCCGCCACCCTGGTGGTGACGGGCGACCACGACGACCGCGTGGCGCCGTAGCATCCGTTCAAGTTCGCGGCCGCGCTACAAGCTGCACAGGCCGGCGACGCGCCGGTGCTGATCCGTATGCAGGCGCGCGCCGGGCACGGGATGGGCAAGCCAACAGCCATCCTGATCGACGAGGCGACCGATATCTGGGCGTTTCTTTGTGAGGAGCTGCGAGGATAGCGTGGCCGCAGGGAGGGGCGCTGCTGGCGGCGCAGCAGGGCGCTGGACAGAGCATAGACCGATCCCATTGCTGCGCCAAGAGCGATGGCTTGCCGGCCGGCTGGCGCGTGGGCGCAGATGTCCTCCCCGTGACGGCGGCCTTAGCCGCTGGTGATGATTGCCAGAATACGCATGGTCACTGTCCTATCGGCTTGATACGCGGCCAGGCATGCCAGGCAAAGGCCGCCACTGCGGCCAGCTCAGCCAGCCGGCCGGCGACCAAATTCCATCCATCCAGATCGACAACGACGCCCAGGCTGACCAGCCAGACGCCCAGGTTGATCGAGACCAGGGCGACCCAGACCGGACGCTCATCGCCGCGCGACGACTGGAAGCGGGGCAGGATCCAGAAGGCCACGCCCATGGCCAGTTGCACCGTCCAGCCCACCAGCAGCAGCTCGATGTGCGCCGGACGCAGCCGCCACAGGAACGGCGCGAAGTCCAGCCCCTTGTTGGCCAGCATCAGCGCGCCGAAGCTGAACCCTGCTGCCAGATAAAGCAGCGCCAGGCGGATGAACCAAACGCTCAAGCGGGGCATCTCAGCGCTCCTTGACCCGGCCCCAGGTGTTGGCCACGAAGCCAACGCCGGCCAGCCACTGCAACAGGGCCGACGCAGCCAGCAGCCAGCTCCACAGAGCGGCCGGCGACACGGCCCGCGCCGGCTCGCCCACCACCCTCAGGACCAGCCCCGCGTTGAGCAGCCCATAGACCACTGCCGCCAGCCGTTCGCTGCCGCGCGGCCGCTCCCGGCTCTGCTTGGGGAACATCCAGAAGACGATGCCCATGATCAACTGCGTGACCCAGCCGACCAGGAAGAGGTGGACGTAGACCGGCCCGGCCGCGGCCAGCAGCAGCGGCAGCGTCGTCGCCTGCGCCAGGGCAAACACCACTGCCAGCAGCAGCGCGGCCACCAGGTAGACGAGGGAGGTCTTGACGTAGAGGCGGGTGAGGGTGGGCATGAGAAATCTCGGAAAAACGTGATACTTAATGCATAATGCGTGACCGGAAGCTGTGTGCATGAAGCGAGGTCACGAGTTAGGTGTCACGTTTCGCGTTTCACGTCTTCACGTTTCCGTCCCCGCAGGATCGTGAGCGCCAGCATGGCCAGAAACAGCAGGATCGCTGCCTCGTTAAGCAGGCCGCCCCAGCGGCGCAGAGCAAGAGCCGGCAGCAGATCGCCGATGACGCGTAGAGCCAGCGAGGCTTGCAGCAGGATGAGCGGCGCGTAGAAGCCGCGGTGAAAGGTCAGGGCCAGGCCGGTGATGGCCGGCACGATAATCGGCGCGTGGGCGAAGATCATGGAGAAGACGAAGCCGACGAAGATGCTGTGTAGAAATGCGTCGTAGCGGAGGCCCGCTGTCTCGCCGCCGAAGCGCAGGCCCAGCAGCCCTGCCACACCCAGCCAAAAGTAGCCGGCCAGCAACGCCATGGCGATGTAACGTGTCAGGCCGGTCTTGCGCACAGTGCGGCGGGCAATATCGAAGGCCAGCAGCCACAGCGCCAGCGCGATCATGCCCAGGCTGGCCACCCGCACACCGGGCGCGTAGGCCCACGTCGACAGGACCATGCCGCTGGCGAAGAGCACCAGACCGGCCAGAAACGCAGCGCGCCGGAAGGCCGAAAGGCGCAACATCCGGCTGAGCTCCAGCCGCTCACCGACGATGGTCAGCACCAGAAAGCCCGCCCACCACAGGCTGACCCCGGCCACGGTCCAGCCGAACAGCCAGAGCAGGTTGCCGCCCAGCCAGGCCAACGCGCCCAGCGCCATCACCCAGGTGTGCAGCAGGGGCTGGAGGCGAACGATGGAGAGCATGGCGGCCAGCAGCACCGCGCTGCCCAGGGTGACCAGCAGTGGGCCGGGCAGGCCGGGCACGCCGGCGAGCAGCGTCAGGCCACCCAGCCCTGCCAGCGCCGGCGCAGCGTAGACCCAGCGCCGGCCAGGCCCCAACGCGCTCAGCCCGACCGCGCGCTCCAGGCCAATCAGCGTGCCCAGAAAGCCGCTGACCATCAGCGGGCCGTGGGCCATGGGTAGGGTGGGCTGCAGCGGCGGCAGCGGCCAGGGCAGCCGGATCAGCCCGGCCCAGAGGCCGGCCAGCAGAGCCAGAACGGCTAACAAGAGGAAAGGGAGGTTGATGCGGCGCATGAGGGTGGCAGGTTGCAGGTTGCAGGTGGCAGGTTGCAGGTGGCAGGTTGCAAGGCGCTGCGTTAGATTGGGAGCATGGTGAGCAGCATGACGACGGTGGTCTCGGCGTAGATGCTATGGGGCAGGTGAGGTTGCATGTGGACCCAGGTGCCCGGCCCGGCGCTGCTGGCGTGGTCGCCCAGGGTGAGGCGGGCCTGGCCTTGCAGGAAGTGCAGGATGGCCGGCCGGGCTGCGGTGTGCTCGGACAGCTCCTGGCCGGCGGCGAAGCCGAACAGGATGGCCTTGAGCGACTGGTCCGAGTAGAAGGTGCGACTGACGATGCTGTCGGGCGGAATGTCGGGCAGTTGGGCCAGCAGGTCGGCAACGTGGAAGAATGGAACCTCAGCGAAAGGTGACATGGCCAGTAACTCCTTGTGATGTACTCATTTTGACCCACGATAACACAGGCTATGCGGCGCGTGCAGCGACATTAGTCACATCGGCGCGCCAATGGGCAAGCGCTGGGCGCCTATGCTCCGTGCATAGAGACCGCGTCAGGATTGCAGCGCGCCCACGGGAATCAGATAGAGCGGCGGCTGATCATCGGACAATGCAAGCACCTGCTGCACGTCCTCGTCGTAGAAGGCACCGACGGGCACAGCGCCCAGGCCGAGGAAGACGGCCCGTGAGAGTACGTTCTGCGTGCGCGGCTCCCCTCCATGCGGACGAAAATCGGCCACGACCGTCAGTCCTCAGTCGCCGTGCAGCGCTCGATGACAGGTCTTGCAGACACTGATCAGGTTGTCCGGTTGATTGGAACCCCCTTGGCTTTCAGGGACGATGTGATGCAGTTCCTGCAGCACGCCGAACGCGCCGCACATGCGGCAAACGTAGCCGTCCCGGCGCCGGATCTTGGCGTGCAGACGCCCCTTGGCGCTCAGCCGCCAGCACCAGCGCCGCCAGGCCGGCCGCAGCCGGCTATGCCCGTCGTCCAGCAGGCGATGAAAGGCCAGGCCTAACGCGGCCCAGGCGATCAACGGCGCCAACGGGGCCGCCGCCATCCCGGCCAAGATCAGCGGCCAGCGATGCAGAAGATGCTGTTGTTCGCCACCCTCGCCGCTGCGAAAGTAACGCCACATTGCGCCGGGCGACGCCAGGCCCTGACGGCTAACGTAGGCAGGCGCGTGGTCCAGATCGGCCAGAAGGCTGGCGGCCCAGGACAGGAGCACGCTCCTGCCCAGCAACGGATAGACCGCCGCAGCCGCCGCAGTGGAAAGGATCAAGTGATCGCGCGGGTGCATGGATTGGGGATTTTCTCGCGGCGAAAGCTGGCGGGCGGCTTTACCGGCCGGACAAGAATCGCGGATAGACAGAAAGCGCGCATCAGACTATCTCCGATCCGCGCCTTCTGTTAGCCTGCGGTTTACTGCTGAATGCTGCGGATGTAGGCGACGATGTCTCTCAGTTGTTCGTCGGTCAAGGCCGGATTGCCGCCCTTGGGAGGCATATCCACGCCGACGGTGTTGAGCGGGTCGCTGGCAGGCCGGCCGGTCTTGATGAAGGCCATGAGTTGCTCGTCGGTCTGGCTGGCGATGAACTCGCTGCTGGTCATGTCCTTGCCCAGCCCTTCGATGCCCTTGCCCTCCGGCCCGTGGCAGCCGGCGCAGGTGGCAAAGGCTTCCTTTCCTTTGACCGGGTCGCCCTGCGCTACGGGTTGGGCAGCGGGCTCTTGTGCGGCGGGCTGTGCAGCGGGCTCAGCAGCCGGGGCAGGCTCACTGCCGCCTCCACCACATGCTGCCAGGATCGACAGCACAAGCAGTAGAAGGGTGACGATGAGTAGTGTCTTCTTCATGGTGTACTCCTTATGTAGACTATTTACTTGGGCGTTAGCCTCAGATGTAGCAATTCGCTTGCTGCTGAGCAGCGTGCAACGTGATGCGGGATGAGGTCCACGCAGGGTCTTGAGGCGTCACATCTCACGTTTTACGCATCACATCATGTTACGGTACGTCGTATTCTAACACAACTTCGCCCAATATGGCATCGCCATCCTTGACGACTACCGTCACGGTCCACGGGCCGCTCATGCTGAAGTTGACCTTGCCCAGGTAGTGGCCGTCGCCCTGCGCGACGGGATTCTCGTTGCCGGGCGAGCCGTGGCCCATGGTTGGCATCTCCGGCGTGATCTCCAGCAGGAGATCGTCTAGCGTCGGCCACTCGAACATGCCGCGCTTCTGCATGACGTAGACCTCGAAGGGTTGGCGGCCCACGCGCGGCTCCAGCGGCTCCACCACCGACACAAAGATCTTCATCTCCTCCGGCCCGACGAAGGAGCCGTGCAGCTTGGACGGCGCAACTTCCAGGGGGAAGGGAACGGACCCGCTGGCGCCGGCTACTGTGTCGGTGAAGGTCGCAGTGACCAGCCACGTGCCCAGGTCCGGCCCGCTGGGCATGGGAAAGATCAGCGCGCCGTTGTAGACGCCAGGCTCTGTTTGGGCCGGCGCCTGCACGCCTGCGCCGTGGTGGCGGCCATCCACCATGTCCATGTACGGGGCCAGCGTCACCTGCGCATCCGCCACCGGCTGGCCGGCCGGGTCAGTCAAGGCCACGGTGACGGGGTTGTAGCCGGCGTGCAGCGGCGCGGCGCTCAACAGTTGGACCTGGTAGCCCTCGAACTCAGCCTCGCCCTGGAGGATCGGCTCGGCGGCGTCCGCGCCCTGGGGCTGAGCCATACCAGCCAGGCTGGCGCCGACGGCTGTGGCAAGGCTGGCATCGACCATCAGGGAACCGGCCTTGTGCCGCTCGACGAGGCCGTTCCAGTCGAACACCTCGCCGTTCAGCTCCGCGGCCATCTCCTGGGCCGGCCCCAGCATGGCAAAGGCGGCTGTGCCCTGGGCCATCGGCGTCTGGAGGTTGTGGCTGAACATATAGATGGCCTGGGTCCCTTCGACCCATTCCTTGGTGTTGTAGTCGTGCACCCACCAGGCCACCACATTGTGCTCCGGATGCTTGTCGGCCCAGATCAGCATGTCGCCAATGTCATCGAACAACTGGTTCTCGTAGCGGCCGGGGCTGACCTCGTAGGTGTAAGCGGCGGCGAAGCGTGGGTCGCTGATGATCATGATGCACTCGACGCACACGTCCTCGCCGTAGCGGATCTCCGGCGGCTTGATTTCCGCCGTCCCCTGCGCGCAGCCGGCAGCCAGCAGCGCCAGAGCGAAGAGCAAAAGAAAAATGCGGGCTTTCACGACAGACTCCTTGTTTTGGTGACTCAATGCTTTTCTGGCCGGTCAGTGAAGAACGTTCGCCAGACGCCCTTTGCCGAATACTCCAGAGTGGGCGGCGGGTCAGATGCAGGTCGACCGCCCAAGCTGGGCGGGACGCCCTGGAGATCATTCACACCCTGACCGCGTCGCACTCCAACCAATCACCCAACCACCAACTTACCAATCTACCAACTTACCAATCTACCCATCCTCCAACCTACAAATCCCCCCGCGCCGCGAACCTGGCATAGGCCAGCAGCGCGGGCAGGACGATCCACACGGCCAGCACCGCCAGGAACACGCCCAGCAGCGCGGCGCCATAGCGCTGGAAGGCGTAGATGCCGGCCGGGCCGAGGATATCCAGCGTGGCGCGGATGTCCAGGATGGCGGCCATCTTGAAGACCTGAAGCGGGTTGGTCAGCGACATGGCGAACAGGTTGGCGATGGGCACGCGCAGCGCCATGGAGGTGCCCATCATGCCCAGGTCGCCCAGGAAGACGAAGACCAACCACAGGAAGAGGCCGATGCCCACGGCCACGCTGGCCCGCCTGGTGAAGGCCGAGACCAGGAAGCCGACGCTGAGCATGGCCAGGCTGAGCAGGAAGGCCAGCCAGGTCAGACGCAGATACTGGGCCGGATCGGCCGCGCCGCTGCCGCTGAGGGCCATCACCAGCCCCGAGATGCCGAAGCCCAGGGCCAGCGCGGCCAGCAGGCTCAAGGCCAGCCCCAGGTACTTGCCCAGGAAGATCTCGTAGCGGTGGACAGGCTGGGCCAGCAGGTAGGCCAGGGTGCCGCGCTCCCACTCGCCGGCCAAGCTCTGCGCGCCGACAGTCAGCGCCATCAGCGGCACGATCAACAACACCAGGTTGATCAGGCTGGCGGCCGTGCGGCCGAAGCCGGCAAAGCCGACGATGCCCGCGCCGGCCAGGGCCAGGTAGGAGAAGGCCAGCGCCAACACGGCAAAGGCGGCCGTGTACAGCAAAAACCAACGATTGCGCAGCGCATCGCGCAGCTCTTTTTGGGCGAGGGTCCAGACGGTGGTTAGGCTTAGCGTCATGGGTAAAGATCCGTGTCAGGTGTCGGAGTGTCAGGTGTCGGAGTGTCAGGTGTCGGAGTGCCAGGTGTCAAGTGCGGAACCCGCAGTGTTGGATGGCGCTTGGTACCTGAGACCTGACACCTGACACTTCTCATTGCACCTCAAAATCCATCACATCAATTGCAGCGTCGCGCAGGGCGTGAATCGGCGCGGCTTTCTGGCCGGGCAGCACGTCGACCAGCACGCCGTGGCCGTTGCGTGCGGCGCTGAAGCCGCCCTGCTGTAGGACGATCAACGCCGGGTCGATGGCGTCCTGGTCCAGGAGCAGCTTGACCTGGGTGCGCAGCCCCAGGCGCTGGGGCAGCTCGGCCGCGGGACAGGTCGTCACCTCGCTGCCCTGCGCCATCACCAGCACCTGGTCGGCCAGCGCAGCGATCTCCTCGATGCGGTGCGAGGTGAACAGGATGGTTTTGCCGGCCGAGCGCACGCCCGCCAGCAGGTGCAGGAACTGGTCCCGGCCGGCCGCGTCCAGGTTGGAGGTCGGCTCGTCCAGCACCAGCACGGGCGGGTCGGTCAGCAGGGCCAGCCCTAAGGCGAGACGCTGCTTCATGCCGCCCGACAGCGCGCCCACCGGCTTGTCCGCGTGCTCGGCCAGGCCCACTTCAGCCAGCACCTCTCGGGAACGGCTGGCCGGCGCCCGTTTCAGCCGGGCGTAGAAACGGGCCGTGTCCAGCGTGCTCAGGTCGCTGTAGAAGGCCAGCTCCTGCGGCACGTAGCCCAGCCGCCGCCGCACGGCCTTGCCCTGCTTGTGCGCGTCCTGGCCGTCGACCAGGATCTGCCCGTTGTAGCGCAGCAGGCCCAGCAGACATTTGATGGCCGTGGTCTTGCCCGCGCCGTTGGGGCCCCACAGGGCCAGCGCCTGCTGCGGTTCCACGGTAAAGCTGAGGTCGTTCACCGCGGTGAACTTGCCGAAGCGTTTGGTGAGGTGGGAGAAGTTGATCATGGGAGTTGGTTGTATTTATGTAACGCTGTGCTTGCCGTAACACGTAGCTCGTAACCCGGCGTGTGCGAGCATGGGCGTTGTCTCCGTGTTATGTCAAAACGACTAAACTGCAACCCGGACCCGAAGTTGCATACGGGCGTTCCGGGTTACGAGTTACGTGTTACGCCCGACTGTCTCATACCGACAAACAACACTATACCCGCCATCGCCAGCATCCCCAGCGCAACAGCCAGGTTGGCCAGCGTAGGCGGATCGGGAACACCAGGCACGGCCGGCAGGTCGGGCGGCGCCATCAGCGGGTGTTCGTCGGCCATCTTGGCGCGCGGCTGGAAGACCGGGAAGGCGCGCGCGGCCAGGTCCAGCGCGTCGGTGGCCGGGCTGAGCTGGAAGAGGCGCAGCTCCGGGTACTGTTCCATCAGGTTCTCGTACAGGCTGGTGGAGCGATAGGCCAGGTCGCCGACCTGATTGCCGTCGGCGTCGAAGCCGGCGTAGTCGCTCCAGTAGTTGCCCCAGCCGTCGCGCGACCAGTTGTTGCCTTGCAGCTCGCCGCCGCCGGCGATGGCGATCTGCTCGCGGTTCTCCTGGAACACGTTGTTGGTGAAGGTGTTGCGCCGCACCAGCGGCAGCATCTCGACGCCAATCTCGTTGTAGGCCAGCAGGTTATCCTCGAACAGGACGAAGGTCTCGGCCTCGCGCGGGGAGTTGTCCACGTAGATGCCGATGCGGTTGTTGACCATGCGGTTGCCCTGGGCCAGCACGTCGTCCACATCCTTCAGCGCCACGCCATAGCCGCTGGGGCCGCTGTTGTCCAGCAGCAGGTTGTTGGTCATCGTCAGGCCGCGGCTGTACATCAGGTATGCGCCCACTGAGTTGTGGCGCAGGATGTTCTCCTCCAGCGTCTGATCGTCGCTGAACATGAAGTGCAGGCCGTAGCGGCCGTTCTCGACGATGTTGCGGCGCAGCGTGCTGCCGTTCGAGAACCACATCACCACATCCCGCACGTCGAAGACGTAGTTGCCCTCCAGCAGCGCGCCGGGGCTCTGCCAGACGCGGATGCCGTCGCCGCGGCGGCCGATGTCCAGGTCCATGCCGGTGACCCGGTTGCCGCGGATCACGCTGTCGGGCGCCTCCTTGAGGTAGATGCCGAAGAGCACGTTCTCCAGGCGGTTGTTCTCGATGGTGAGACGCGGCGCCAGGCCGGTGATGCCGGCGTGCTCGCGGTCCAGCGAGTCGCCGCTGTTGCGGATCGTCAGGCCGCGCACCGTAACGTCGGGCGCGTTGACGGTGAACACGTCGCCCAGGCCGCCGCCGTCGATGATGGCCCCTTCCTGGCCTTCCAGCGTCAGGCCGGGGACGTCCACCACCAGCGGGCCGGCATAGATGCCCGGCGGAATGACGATGGTGTCACCGGGCTGGGCTGCAGCCAGCGCGGCCGGCAGGTCGAAGGAAACGCCCTGCGCGGCCGCGGGGCTGGCCAGCAGCGTCAGGAGGAGGATGGCGAGGAGGTGGTGGGACATGGTCAATGGTCAATTGCCAATTGTTAATTGGTGAATGGTGAATTGGTGAATGGTTAATACACAGGAAATTAAGTATTTGACATATCTTCTTTTGTGAGGGATACTCA
>CALESQ010000039.1 GCA_937907455.1 uncultured Caldilineales bacterium | reverse complement strand
AGCGGAAGACGTTATGTCTATCACCTTATTTTCGTCGACTCGTGGTCTTGACAAAAGGGTCAACCATATGCCTCGTATCCACATGGCGGAGCCTTCTTTACCTTAACAGCCACAGTTTCGCCGAACGCCTCGGCGCACTTTCACCATACCACGAAATCCCCCGGGAATTTGTGATTGTTTGTGATCACAGGCGAATACCCCGTAAGGATGCGCTGCCTTCGGTGGACGCGACGGCCTTGGCTGCTAGTCATGGGTGCTTACAGCCAATTCGTTGCCTGAATTGGCTGTTCAGACGCCGCAGCACGTTTGAGTTCGAGTTCCTTTGCCCCTTCGGGTTGCGTCATCGCGGCGAAACCAGGCAACGACCAGAAACCACAGAACAGCCAACGCCAGCACCAGATAGCCGCTACGGCGATGTAGCCACAGAGCTGAAAGAAATCCGGCGCCTGCTGCCAAGCTGATCAATAGTAGCAATGCACCACCCGGTATAAAGCCGTCATCGCTCGACAACACGACCACATTGAAAAGGATGAGAAATCCGCCCCACACGGCGCAAGCTGTGTCAAGAAGTCTGCCCGCTGGGCATCCAGTTGATTTGATCATGTCAAACCCTTCTGATTGCCAACACCGAGGAGAGATGCTCACTATGAGCGCGCCACTCCTCGGTGTCTTTCGAGCTGCCATCTCTGAAAGTTACCTCAGTTGTTCCGCTCTGCGTTGCGCTGGTGTAGCCCTACAGGACGGTTCAACCGTCGGGCTGACCTGCCACCGAAAAGCTTGAGGGAAAGGTCGCTCGTTGCTGGCGCACAAATCCTTGGCTGATCTTCTTACATCCCTGCGCGCCCTTTGTCACTCAGGCAAGTTGCAGCCATTTTTCGTCGTTCCTGCACAGCTGTTGTCATTGAACGTGACATCGATCTTTGCCGATCCCTGTTCGGTGAACCGTTGCTTACTGGAAGGCTCCACCCGGAGCTGATGACGCAAGACTGTTAGACAAGAAGGTTAGTTGTACAACTGAGGACAACGGCAATGACACTCGCGAGTGTCACAAAAAGACACATCCATCTCCGAAACATTCAAACAGGTTGATTTGCCTCGATGGTTACTTTCCAAGAAACAGCAGGCCATAGACGACGATCAGGCCCAGAGCCACCTCTCCTGCCATGAACCCAACAATTGCGAATTTTGATCTGCTAATCTTGAATTCCTGCGCTCCCAACAAAACTCCGCAAAGGCGAGGACGACGATGAGCACCAGCATTAACTGCATGACAAGGATTCCAGGGTATTCAGGTAGCAAGCGCACTACAGGGATGAAAACCAGTTCCAGCAGGAGTGCGCTTCCAGAAGCCACCAAAGGAATTATTTCTTGGGTCCGATTTCTTGTTGTAGACATCTCAATCGCTCCAAATCCACGGTGCCTACTGATCTCTAGGTTGACGTCCAAGGTTGAACACGCTATCGCAGACCGATCAGTAAGATCATCATGTAGCCTCCTAACCTAAATGTTACTCCTTGAGACCTCCGATGGCAAAGTCATCTTACCAACTCCGTGTTCAAAACACAACGGCCAAAACGGCAGGTGCGACCTGCCAGCCACTGCGCGCCTCTGGACGCGCCCGAAGCGTCCCCCCTTTTACTGTCAATCCTCGGCCAACCCGCGCCGCGCGGCCCACACCGCCGCCTCTGTGCGGGTCTGCACGCCGATCTTCTCGCGGATATTGCGCAGGTGGAAGCGCACGGTGCGCTCGCTGATCTGCAAGGCTCCGCCGATCTGGTGGTTGTCCCAGCCCCTGGCCAGCAGGCGCAGCACGTCCAGCTCCCGCTCGGTCAGGTCGTCCTGCGCCTCGGTTTGCGCAGGAGAGACGGCCCCAGCCGCCAGACGGGCGATCACGACCGCGCTCCAACGACCCTCGCCCCTGGCCGCGGCCCGCACAGCATCGACGATGGCCGCCGGAGCCTCTTCCTTCAGCAGATAGCCCATCGCGCCGACCTGGACCATACCCTGGATCACCGCGTCGTCGGTGTAGGCGCTGAGGGCCAGCACGCGCGTGGACAGCCCAAGCCGCCGGATTTCAGCCGCCACCTCGACGCCGCTCAAACCGGGCAACTGGCAGTCGAGCACTGCTACGTCGGGCTGCAGCGCATGGATCAGCGCCAGGGCCTCCTCGCCCGTGCCCGCCTCGGCCACCACCTGCACGTCCGGCGCCTGCTCCAACACGATGCGCAGCCCCATGCGCAGGGCCGGGTGGTCGTCGACCAGGATGACGCGGATCGTGGCAAGAGGACTGACAGTCCCGCTCATGATGGTTGTTCACTCCAATTGCAAAAACGAGTGTCCCGCCGCCAGACCAGGGGTGTCAGTCCTGCCGCAGCAGTGCATCGAACTCGGCCGCCGCGTCCGCAAGCCGTCCGGGCTGCGCCGTCAGGCTCCAGTTGTCCCAGCGCTTGTCGCCGCTGCGGTCCTGGTCCAGGAACCAGCACAGGGCCTGTACCTGCGACTCCCGGTCGATCTCGGCCAGCGCAGCCGTCAGCCAGCCGCCCGGATAGTTCTCGTCCGGCGCCACGCCCTTGTCGGCCACATAGGTGTTGCTGGAGGTGACGAATGCCGGCAGGCCACGCGTGCTGGGGAAGGCGTTGATGATGGCCAGCCAGTCGCGGTAGACGCGGAAGCCGGCCTGCGCGCCGGCCCACTCCGGCCGGCGCTGATCGGTCTGCGGCTCGGCTGCGCCCAACTGCCCCACGCGGCCAGGCGCGTGCAGGGCAAAGCCGTCAGGCGCGGCCAAAGGCACGCCGGCCGCCCGCTTGGCCTGCGCGCTGGCGTCCAACGCGGCCACCAGAGTATTCATGTAGTTCAGCCAGGGAACGTCGATGACATAGCGCTCCCTGCCGTTTTGGTCGGTGCTCCAGGGACGCACTGGCCCGACCAAAACTCGCACGCTGGGGTTCTCGGCGCGCATCACCTGCACCGCGTTGTCGGTCTGGGCCACGTCCGCTCCGTAGCCGTTGAACATGCGCGCGTACCACTGGGGCGTCACCGGCCGCACCGGGTCCTGGCTGTTGCTGCCCAACTCGTTGTAGCCGCTGCCAAGCACGTAGCCGTAGACGCCAGCCAGCCGCTGGTCGCGCGCCAGTCGCCGCAGAGTGTCCAGATAGACGGCCAGGGCCCGTTCGTCGCCGGCCGGCGGCAGGCTTTGGCCCTGGTCGTAGTCCACCCGCACCAGAACGCGCAACCCCTGCGCCGTGGCCTGTTGCACGCGCCAGGCCAGGTCGTCGATACCCCAATAGTCGGCGCCAGCCCGGCTGGCGTAGGTCAACGTCACATCCCAACCGCTGCGGCCATGCCAATCACGCGTTGGGCTGGCGTCTACCGCGCACAGCTTGCTGGGCAACAAAGGCGCCGGAGGAGCTGCAGGCGCGGCTGCGTCGCCCAGCACGATGCTGGAGCGACGCTGGCAGCCGGTGTTGCAGTCGTGGTAGAAGACCACCTCTACCGATTGGCCGGCGGGCGGCGCAGATAGGACGAAGGCCCAGGTGTAGTAGCCCAGTGAGCCATCGCCCCGGGGCTGCACCGGCACGGGCCGACCGTCAACGGTGGCCAGCACGTGCGGCCAGCCCACTACGTCGCTGAACTGCATCGTCATCGTCTCGCCAGGCTGTGGCTCGGCCGGCGTGACGCGCCAGCGCGGCCAAGGCTCGCTCCATTGCTGGCTGCCCGGCGTGACGGTGACCTGGCCGCGGATGGGCAGCAACCAATACAGCGCGGCCAGCGCCAGCACGGCCAACAGGGCGCCCGCGGCAATGGGCCAGGAACGACGTGATTGGCTCATTGCGCCTCCTCCGGTTGAGCGACTGTGGGTAACAAGAAGTGCAGGCGTGTGCCGGTGGCGTCGCCCTCGGTTTGGCTCTCGATCTGCATGGTCGAGCCATGTTGGCGCAGGATTTCCTCCACCAGGGCTAATCCTAGCCCGCTGCCGGCTTGCTCCAACGGCGCGGCCCGGTAGAAGCGTTGGGTCAGGTAGGGCAGGTGCTTCCTGGCGATGCCGGGGCCGTTGTCGCTGACCGCGCCGCGCACGCCGGCTTCCTCGCGGCGCAGGCTGACCGTAACCCGGTCGTCTGGCCGGCAGTACTTGACCGCGTTGTTCAGCAGGTTGAGCCAGACCCGCAGCAGTTGGTCCGCGTCGCCCAGCACGTGCGGCAGGGGGGTATCAGCCTCTAGCGAGATCTGGATTGCACGCGCCTCGGCCTGGGGCAGGGTCTGTTGTACGGCGGCTTCGGCCAGAGTCAGCAGGTCCACCGGCCGCTGGGCCAGCTCGCCGCCCGTCTCCAGCCGTCCCAGCTCCAGCAGGGCGTTGACCAGCCGCACGGCCCGCTGCGTCTCCTCCTTGAGCAGGTGCAGCGATTCCTGGCGGGTGGCGTCGGGCAGCCCGGCCAGCCCTTGCACCTCGGCGTGGGTCAGGATCGTGGCCAGCGGGGTGCGCAGCTCGTGGCCCAGGTCGTTGAGCAGCCGCTGAGCGGCCTGGCCTGCCCGCTGTTGGTCGCTGGCGTCGAAGATGAAAATCCACTGGCCGCCGGCGCTGGTCCAGGCGCGCAGCCAGCGGTCGGGCGGCAAGGGGATCAGGCGATAGCGGCCGCCGGTCGTCTCAACGTCGGCCAGCAGCCGGTCGGCCCAGACTTCCTCCGGCAATGCGCCGCTTGGCTCGGCCAAGTCCAACAGGCGCTGCGCCGCCGGGTTGGCCCACTGCACGTCGCCGCCGCTGCTCAGCGCGAGCACGCCAAAGGGAGCCTGGTCCAGCGCAGCCAGCGCCGGACCAGGCTCGTCCTGCCGCCGGCCGCGGCCGCGCAGCCAGCGCTCCAAGCCAACCGCCCCGCCGGCGACCAGGGCCAGCAGGGCGATGAGGAGGAAGAGCAGTAGTTGCAGGTCGATGGTGAACATTGAGATGAGGCTGGCGGGGTCCGCCAACCTTGGCATTATAACCTTGTCCGCGCAGAATCATCTAAACCTTGCTTAGTCATACCACACAGAGGCAGTGTAGTTGCTGGCCACCATGGCGCCGCTGCCGACGAAGTAAAAGGATTTTGGTACGCCTAACCTGCTTTCAGGCATTTGCAGCCACCAAGTCCACTGTGAGATACATCCGTGACTGGAGCTACAAGTGGAAGCATCTCCTCCGCTACCGACGAAATGCGCACTATTGCCATAGGGACGTATCCAAGTTGCCAAATGATGGCAGTTATCGGCCCAGCTCAAAGCGCCGCACGTTTGTCCTTGGTCGGTCAGATGTCTCCAGAAGCTAGCGGCGCTTGTGCCGTACCATTCAGGGCTAACCAACGGCGCAGCATAGCTAGCAGGACTCGAGTCTCTGTCATCGAATGGCGCAGGTGTCTTGTTGGTTGAAAGCAGTCTCCAGACAGCAAGATTAACGAGTTCTGCTCCAACGACATTTGCCCGTTGCAAATCAGCCAAATCGGCCATAGTGGCGCCTGCACGTATCCTCTGGTCAACTTGGTCATTGTAGAACTTCTCCATTTCAGCGGGTAATCCGTTGGAGGGATCGGCATGAATGTTGCTAGCAAACACCATAATCCGTACTCCTGCAACAGAAGCTCCCCGCTGTAGCACGACATCAAAAGTGGAAAGACCATCTTCGTCCACTCGGTGTAGTGTTTGCGCGGCAACACCCTCGTTCAGGAGGGTCTGTTGGAGCGTTTCATCCAGGACACCAAGAGCGGCCTCGCTGGATGCGGCAAGCAGTCTCATTTCTTGTGCCGTCTTCTCCATGAACACCTGCGCTGCTTTGGGCGACAGAAAATCCAAAGACTCGTTAACGATCAATGTTTGGAAGTCGCCTGGTGTTCGAGAGGCAACAGAGATTGCAGTGGTAAGACCTGCCTCAAACCCATGCACATCGGGGTACTCGGTAGATTGAACTTTCATAACTGGCGTGGAAATCGTTGCCTCTCCGTAAGACGCCATATCATTGGGTTTTAGAATCCCCCATGTACTTGAGTCTTGCTCACCATTCGCATTTGCCATTGACGGCAAGAAGCTTAGCATCATGGTTGTAAGCAGAATGGCAGCAATAGACTTAATGTGCCTCATAACCAACCTCCAAGAGATGTTTGAGATGTGTAAGCCGAACGCCTCGGCCACGATATCATTCTAGCCCCTATTCATCTTCGGCACAACGGCCAAAACGACAGGGTTGACCTGCCAGTTTTGACAGGTAACGCCCCGCGGGGCCGCCGTCCCTTTGGAGCAACCCAAAGCTATCGACAGTCGGGCATCGGAAGGGTTCATGAACGATCTTGATATCATGTTAGGGGCCGGTACACCGAACACCTCGATGCACTTTCATCATACGACTGATTTCTCGTCATGTGAGGGAGGACATAGTCATTCCGCAGTATTGTCGAGCATCGGAAAATGAGCGTCGAAGTCGTCTATCCTGCTGCAACTTGTATCCTCGGCAAAGCCCTCCACGAAACTCCCCAATTCCTCTGCAAACGCTATGTTCTGATTACGATCAGGATCGGGGGGAAATGCATAGACATAGTGTAGAGCATCCACCTCCTGGACGCTCCAAGTCAGCAGCTTCTCGCCGTAGCGATTGTACAGCAGCGCGTAGAATTCCTGGTGCAAGCAGAAAGGCGTAGTTGCTTCCAGCACAAACACGTTGTAGTGGTTGCTTTGAGCGAACTCTGGTAGCGCTCGAACGTCAGAATGGAACGCGGATGAACATCCCCCCATAGAAAGCAGCGCAATCAACAGCGCAATAGGTTTCAGCGTCTTATGGAACATTCCCTGATCTCCGTTAGTTGCAAGTCAATGTGTTCTGAAAATGTACAAGCCACCCGAGCATAGACTCTTGGGCGGCTTGAGACTATCATTTTTATGGTGGCAACGACATACCGTTCAAGCATCAATTGCTCAATAGTATCCCCACACACTTGATGCCTTGTCGTTGTATGTGGAATTGAACAACGCCCAGTCCCAGACAACAGTACCTATGTAGCTTGTGAAATTGTAGCCGTTATAGATGTCCACTGCGCAGCTAATATTGGTTTCGTAATAGGAACTGGCAACATTGTCGAATCCGTAGGTTGCTAGGCTGGAATAACCGTGGCTGCCACCTTGGTTACCACAGATCCGAAA
This sequence comes from uncultured Caldilineales bacterium, assembly GCA_937907455.1. Taxonomy (GTDB): domain Bacteria; phylum Chloroflexota; class Anaerolineae; order JAAEKA01; family JAAEKA01; genus JAAEKA01. Next base: position 8,848 of record CALESQ010000039.1, on the reverse strand, counting down.
CATTGATCCCAGATAGAAACCATGCCAATAGAGCTCATTGCACACATAGACTTCGATGCCTTTGTATCCATCAAGCTGCGCCGCTGTAGACGGAAATTCAGATATTTCCATGCCGATTCGTTCACGGAATACTTTGTTGCTCCCATTATCTATGTAGGGATAAGCATAGACATACTGGAGGCCATCTGCTTCCTTGACCGTCCAATGTAACGCCTTATCTCCGAACTCCTGCGTTAGCATGGAACCAATCCGGTCCCGAATACCGGCCCCCATCTCTTCGGCAAGAACAATCACGTCGTACCCGCCTTTCTGAACGATCTCGGCAGGATTATCTGGTCCTACCGAGATTTCCTGAGCCCCGGCTCCAGTTGACACGAGCAGCATGCTCACTACAATGAGCACGCCGAAGAACCCAATGCGTTGCCTTGACATGGCGAAACCTCCTAGCGGTTCTGCAAACGGAATGGCACTCCAAAAAATGTGTCATTGCCGATGATTTCTTCTATCATAACTCGATCTCGGTGACCAGGATATGAAATGACAAGGCTTGCTTGATGCGGGCATGTCATAGTGTCAACATCTATGAAGACCTGACCAGGGTTGACAGCGAGAATGCGCTGCACAACGTCTTGATGATCGGCCAAAACCTGCTCGACTTCTTGCTTTGTTGGAAGCTGGTCGCACGGGAGTGCGTGGCCATCATTATTGTCAAGCACGACATCGTTGTACCAACTGCAAGACGTCAGGATGAGCATGGCAGACAGGCCAACGGCCAATACCTTGCCAAGTGCATGATAGTGATGTGGCTTCGTGTGGCACATGTTGTTTTCGGAATCGTAGAAAGGGCGAAGATGCCTCTTGACAAGGCATCTTCGGGCGGGTAAGTCGGCAGTTGATCAGAAATTCGCATGCCACCACTGCACGTAGGCTGGCCATGCCCCATACGGCCACGGACCGCCAGCCCAGAACTCGGGGTTGGGCTCGCCCCGAGGCGTGAATCCGCTGTAATTCTGTTCCCGGAACGTCGTACTTCCTGTGATGTAGGCATGGTCGCGGAACGTATTATTTCCGCAGCGCGCGGGGTAATAGGTCTGGGGGCGAGTCCAGCCACCGCCAGCCCAATCCGGCGTCGTATGGTAACCCCACGAGGTCAATGTGCTGGATGGATTGCTGGAAGTCCAATTACGCCACGGAGCTGCACTGGAAGGTCTTGGGTACTGCCAGTGTCCACAGGTACACGCTGCATCAGTTAGGGAGGGGCTGCACCAGCCCTCGGGGTTTGCCCCACCGTTTGCTGCGCTCTGCGCGAATTCAGTTGCAGCAGCGAAATACGCTTGCACGCGCTGGTAGTCGGCAAGTGATACCGGCAGGGCCGCGATCTCGCCGTCAATCTCGATAGCTTGCTGAGCCATCACGATCAACGCATTCGTGTAGGCTGCCAGCTCTGTTGCCAATGCTACGCTCTCGCTCTTGAAGCCCTGAGCCATGGCAGACTTCGCATCGAATGTCACCAGATCACCGTTACCGCCAGAGTAAAAGCGCTCCATTCTCATCAGGTCTGCAGAAAGATCAATAAACTCGGATGGAGAGATCGGAGCGTCCACTTTCTGACCTGCCGTACCTGTGACCGTTAGGAGTGTGAGCAAGAAAGCTAACACGACCGTCATGATCCGTCGCCTTTTCATAGGGAAACCTTCAGTAGCTGATGAGATGGCTTACATAGCCTGCCTTGTGATGGTTGGCCGGTACACCGAATGCCTCGGCGCACTTACACCATACCACGAAATCCCCCGGAAACTTGTGATTGTTTGTGATTGTTTGAGATCACGGGCGAATACCCCGTAAGGAGGCACTGCCTTCGGTGGACGCGACCGCCCTGGTTTCCAGTCATAGGCGCTTGCAACCAATTCGTTATCTGCATTGGCAATACAGACGCCGCTGCATGTGTGAGTTCAAGTCCTTCCAAGATGGTTTCCAATGCCTGACGCCTGCGGCCGAAGTGGTCACTCCTCCTTGACAACCAGTGATATCTTGTACGATGACCACATGTCGATCCCCAAACCGTATGTCAGATGGCCACCGAGCGTTTCCCTGGTCAGATCCATGCGGGCTTGGGGAAAGGGTTGGCCGTAGAAGACAAGTTCATACTGGCCTGCTCTGGTTGGGGCTTTGATCTTCACGGGGATTACGTACTGCGCCTGTGATTTGGCGGAGACATACAAAGGCGCATGGCGCTCCCTGCGATATTCGATGGGGACCTGTTCGTTATCCAGGAATGCAGAAAGCGCAAGATCAACCTGAATCGGCTGGCTATTTGACAGGTGGAGGTAGATCTGCATCTCTTGTCCAGGCGTCGCCGACAGCAGTGTGTCCTGTTGGACCCCACCCATCCGATTCCACGGCGTCGCTTTCTGACTAGCCGCAAGACCATCCACGCCCATGGCGTGCAACGGCGCAGGTAGAGACTCAAATGGGCGTTCGACCACCGTTGTGTCTCCGCCAACAGCAATGCTGGCTCGAATTGCCATGACCGTCGAAACCCAACGCGCCTCCGACTGCCTTTCGTCGTGATCCAGAAGCGGATCACGCTCGAAAACTACTGTCAAGTCGTGTAGTCCTTGTCCCAATCCGTCGATCCTGATAGGTATTACAACAAGCTGACCATCGTTCAGCGTTACCATCTGTACGGCCGTTGTATCCGGAGTGCAAGGGCGCTGAATGAAACCGACCAGACAACTGATAGCGTAGGTGCGCGGCTTTGGCTCGAACGAACCAAGCTCGAACTGGCCAACAAACGACGCGCCATTGTCGATAACGTAGAGGGAGTTGTCGTCGCTGGCCTGTTCCGACCAGGTTCCGAGCAAGGCGACATAGCCGCCGCGGTTGGCTTGGGCCACCGCCAGGACGTTCTCCAGATCATCCGGGGTGTTCCCTTTGATTGCCGTAGGGTCAGCGTCTGGCGGGATGGTCAGCGGTTGCACCGTTTCCGGTTCGCGCCAGGAAACAGTGCGCTCAGGGGCAAGCCAAACCAATGGCGTGTGCAACAGCAGGCAATCTCTTCGGGTCAACAAGGTTGGGCCGGCGCAGTTTTGGGAGAGCGCGATATCTAGCAGGAGTACCACACCGAAAGACGCCAGCAGCAACACTGCCACTCGTATTCCGGGACGACTGTGCAATAGCGAGAAAGACACAGGTTGCATAAGAGCCCTTTGAGTTCTCCTCAGTGTGAGATAACAGAAGATGGTGTCGAGATTCCTCAGAGTCAGGACTTGCGCAAAACGTTGGTCCAATAGACCTCGTGGTTCTGATACGTTGGTTTCGAGACGTTTCAGTCCCCGTTGTCGACCACTAGATCGGGCGGTATCGAGACTCGTTTTGCGTAAGTCCTGGGGAATATTCCCAGTGAAAGCACCAGGTCGACGCTCACCTGGTGCTTTTTGTTCGGCACGAGATCCGCTCACCAATAGGCTGTTGGACCTTCCTGGCCTGTCACCCAGAACGGCCACCAACCATTGATCTTGGCTTGGTGTTCTCCTCCTTTGACGCAATGCCATTGGTTGCCACCGAATAGAGCAGGAGTCGTTTGTGCCGAAACCGATGTTGTGTTGTAGCCGGTTCCGCTGAAGTTCGGCCCTGCGTTGTTACAGCCACTACCGCCCCAATAGTGAGTTCCACGGACACGGATCTCCTCGGCAGTTACATTGGTCGTTGTCGAACCGCCCGCGTTTACCCAAGGACGGCCTAACCAATCCGGCGTATTCTGAAGCCATCGACTCATCGTCATCACATAGCTGCCGGAATAGACCACGTCGTCGGTGTGCTCGTTTTGCCAGATTTCAGGCAAACCTGGACGCCGTATGGGTGATGAGGCATTCTGAGTCAAGACTACTCGTTGACTAGTAACATATCTGCCAGGCAGTTGATCTGATCCTTGCACCCATTCTTGGAGTTCCAAGATGGTTATTGTTGGCTCGTCAAGTAACGGTTCATCTCCCTGCGGAGCATCTGGGCGAAAGAAATGGTCAGCATTCACTTGGGCGAATACCGGCCGTATTCCTGCGGCTAGTAACACCGCAAGAAGAAGAATAGCGACGTGCTTCTTGGACATCATGGTATGGACTCCTTTCGCGTACAGCCAGAAGACAGTTCCGCCGAACGCCTCGACGCACTTTCACCATACCACGAAATCCCCCGGGAATTTGTGATTGTTTGTGATTGTTTATGATCTCAGGCGGATACCCCGACAGCGTTGCCCAATGCCTCGTAGTAGCTACTGCTCCAACTACTAAATATCGGTACACCATGCTACCCCCCCCACGCGCGTGTCCGCATCGTGAAAGAGCAGCTCGCCGTAGGGCGACTGCCGCTCGCCAGCCAGGCACGCACCGTGTACCGCAAAGGTGATGCGTCGGGTTAGCAGCGGCTGCCAGATCGCTTGCTCCAGCACGGCGCGCTGCGCCTGGTTGACCAGTTGCTGGCGCAGCGTTGGATCGGCGGTCGCGCGCGCCTGGCGGATCCAGCCGGCGATGTCCCCCTGCGCATAGTTCAGCAAATTGCGCGGTCCCGGCCCCAGAAAAATGCTCAGCGCAGCGTAGTCGGCCCAGGCATAGTCGAAAAGCAGCAGGTCAAAATCCTGACGTTCGTTTAGCAGGCGGGAGCGGGGCTTCTCCCGCACCTGGACCGGGCCCAAGCCCGCGGCCTCCAACTGCTGCTGAACCAGCGCGGCCAGGGTGCGGTAGGTTGCGCTCTCTGGGATCAGCAGCGTGATCGCCTGGCCATAATCCTGGCCGGCCTGGCTGAGCAGGCCGCGGCTCTGCTCAGGATCGAAGGCATAGCCAGCGCTGGCCACGGCTGGATCGTAGCCCGCCGCATTCGGAGCCAGGGGAGTGTCGAGCACAGCGAAGGGACCGGCGGCGGCCAGAGCTGTCTTGTCCAAAGCCAGCGCAACGGCCTGCCGCGCCCGCAGGTCTTGCCAGCGCGCTTTCTGAAAGTTGAAGCCCAGGTAGGTCACCCCGCCGCTGGCTGTGTAGAGACGCATCTGGGGCAAGCCGGCCGCCTGATCCAGGTCTTCCTGGCTCAGGCTCAATACACATCCTTCACCCGCCATTAAGGCAGCCAGCCGTTCGGCGCGCTCAGCCTCGAAGACAAAGCGCAGTTGGGGGATGTGGGCCGGGCCCTGATTGGTGAAGAGTGCTGGCGGCCAGCGATAGGAGCGGTAACGTGTCAGCGTCAACGTCTCTTGCGGGCGATACAGCTCGCGCCGAAACTGATAAGGCCCGGTGCAGGCGACGAAGCCCGCTGCTACCTCGTCGGTCGCGTGCGGAGACACGATGGCCGCATACGGGTTGCTCAATACAAAGCGCACGAACTCGTAGTCCGGCTCAGGCAAAGTGAACTGAACGCTCATGCCGTCTGGCTGCGCCTCCACCTGCACCTGGCGCAAATCGCTCAGCAGCGGCGAGGCCCCCAGCCGTTGCAGGCGCTCGAAGCTGCGCTGCACAGCGGCCGCATCCAGCGGCGCGCCATCATGGAAGGTGATGCCCGGGCGCAACATCACCGTCACCCCACGACCATCCTCGCTGACCCGCCACTCGTCCTGCGCCAGCAACCCGCGCACGATGCCTTGCCCATCTTCGTAGAACAACGGCTCGCAGACGTGCCGAAAGACATCAGACGCCACTGCATTCGAGGTGCGCTGGGGATCGAACATCTCAGGGTCAGCGCCCCATAAGATCGTCAACGGCCGCCCCCCTGCGTCCTGGCTGTTTAGGGCTAACCAACCCAAAAACATCACACCCCATAACAATGCGATTGGCACAATCGAACGCCGTAATGATTTTCGCCACTTACGGCTGTTCATAAATCATCTCCTTGAATTTTCGCGTGTACGACGTAACCGCCCCCATGAACCGTACACAAATAGCGCGGTGTTCGTGCATTAGGCTCAATCTTCTGCCGCAAAGTAAAAACAACGCGACGCAGACGGTCTCCTTGATCAGGCCGCAAGCCAAACTGATCTACTTCATCTTGCGGCCATAACATCCTGAACAAAGCGTCACTCGATTGTGGTATATCTGTATGATCCAGCAAGTAGCGCAGCAACTGATTTTCTGTCGCGCTTAATTGATGTTCCTGCCACACAGATGCAGTTTCAGCACAGTTAACAGCGACAGAGCGTTTTACTTGTATTAAAGCACGCTTGCTATGAAGCATCAGGCTGTTATCCAGGACTTGCCAGTCCTTGATGTTTAGTGCAGAAGGGGTTATTTTTGCCGGCTCAGGCTTTAAAGGTTGTGGTAAAGCAATTTGTGGCGCTAACATGGCCAACACGCCGCTTACTACGTCGGGTTGCTTAAAGATGGGAATAACCACCAACGTCTGCCCGGACAAGATAGTATCCTCTTGAATGACACGCGTTTCAGCCTGGGCTTCGAGCAAGACATCTGCCAAAGCGTGCATTTTGCTTTGGCCTTGATCTTGCAGTTCCTTCAGCAAGGTTTCCCCGCCATCGTTTAATGCAACCACTCCGTGGGCGCGGTCAAAGTAAAGCACTGGCTGCTGACCCAGCGCCGGGTCCACCGATATTAGCGCTGCCGATACATCTGGTTGTTGTCTGACCAACCACACCAGGACAAACAGCAACAAAATACCAGTAGCAACCACCATCACAACTTGCCAAAGAGGTGCGTACCAATAAACGAATTGTGTCATCATAGCCTTCCCTGTCGCGTGGCCTTGCGCTGAGCCTTGATCCAACTCCGCTACCACTTACACAACTGCGCCGCCCTGACAGTTCACGGGACACGATGGATTCACGACCTTGATTGTATACCAGGTGCCCGATCGCGTCAAAAAGGTTCGACTCGGGACTGGCAGTCCTGAGTCGAACCTTTTTATGCATCGGCTGAACTGGCCCAACTTGCCGGCTATTGGTCTCTGGCCGGCCCTCCAGCTTGGCAGCAGTTACCCCCTATGAGGTACAAAGCCCCCTTCGACCCAAAATGCAACAGGTGAACCTCGCCAATCAATCTCGTCCGGGGATCTGCCCACAAACGAGCTCGCTTGGGGAGCCTGTTTGATTAATCAACACGTATCTGAACAGAGCCAGAAGCTGCGAAGGCAACACCAATGGTAACGGCAAATACCAATCCGACTATCACCAAGATTGCTACCGGCTGGGTAATTCTGGAGATTCCCATAATCCTAGTTCGCTTTCGTATGACTGGAGCGTGTCTCGTGGCGCTACTTGGCTGGCGCAAAGCTCTGTAACAGCTCCAGAACCTGCTCTGCTGCCAACTCCTGACCGTTCAGATAAAGGATCGTGTCTTCAGCCTCAAAGATATAGCGCACCCGATGAGGATCCAGTCCATTCAGCTCCCAGGCTTCCACTTGCTCGTCGCCCAGCCAGAGCTTGATTTGTTTCGCGCCAGTCCAGGCCGGCCTGACCCGACGGAGCATGTCGCGCATGGCGGCAATCGGGCCCTGGATGACTGTCAACCTGGCCGTGTTATCCTGGTTGACGTAGATCGTTTGCACGCCAGCGCCAAGCGAGGCCGCCGCCCACTCGATGCTTGGCACAAAGCCCGGCAGCGGATTGGCAGGATCGGGGATGGTCAAACTTGCCGCCACCAGTTGCAATGCGGCCGTCGAGTCGTCGAGAACGTAAATCGGAAAGCCCACATGCTGTAGGATCCCGCCCAGACCGACAAGTGACCGTGTTCCAACCGGCGCAGAGAACGAGTCTTCAAAGGCATGCTCAGGTATTTCCTGGCGGAACACTGTATCGGCCTGCGCGGCCCCGTCGGACACGAAGTTTGGTTCAGAGAGGGTGCGATAGGAAACGACGTGTTCGGCGCCAGCTTGATCCCACACAACCCGGGCTTCACCGATGGGCATGAAACTAGCAAGATCGAAATCGAGCCGCATCGCTTGTGACCTTGGTTGTAGATCGGCCACAAAAGTTCGGGAAAAGCTCAAGAGAGCCGCTTCGATGCCTTGAGACGCCCACGTCGATTCCTCGAGATCAATCGCCTCGGTATAGACGCTTATCACTGGTCGCCCATCCGGGGCAAGTGTCTGCCGGCGAGACAGCCCCTCTTGTTCCAGAAAGTCTTCGATGAGCGCCACCCGTTCGTCTCGAAAGGGGCCAGCCTGCATGGCATATCTATAGGCCTTGTCCTCCTGCGGGGAGTAATCGGTCTCGACGCCGTGGTCGAACATCAAATCTTGCAGCAGCTCACCATCTTCACTGCGCAACTGGGTCCGCCAGCGCACTGTTTCTCCCTGCGCATCGATCTCAAGCCAGGTGTCTTCAATCTGGCGGGCTGGCCAGATTTCTTCATAGGGCAGGTGATAAGGATCGCCCGGTTCCAGACCGGCCGGTGGTCCTCGGTGAGACAAAGTATACGACAGATGGACGATTTGACCCGGCTCCGGCGTCTCGATCTGCGCCAGGGCCGTTTGCAGTACTTGTCTGGCCTCGCGCCCTTCTGCCACAGGGACTCCCACAGCAACCAGGACGATCAGCAAGCTCGCCAGGATCAAAATCCCGGCGGCGCCTACAATGGGTTTAGATCTCATGCTGGCGCCTCCTTCAATTTTCCATCAAGGAACTCCTCGTTGACACACCCATCATACCACAAAACCGCCTCCAATTTCATGAGACTTTGTGATTTCCGGCGGCTACCCCAACGGTATGACGCGATATCCATGATACTTTTCGCAACCACAGCAGGACAAACACCAACAAAATACCAGTAGCAACCACCATCACAACTTGCCAAAGAGGTGCGTACCCTGATTGACTGACAAATCTTGTAGCGTGGTCAGCGTAAGAATTCTACAGAGA
>CALESQ010000038.1 GCA_937907455.1 uncultured Caldilineales bacterium | reverse complement strand
TTCTGGAAACTTCAGCTAACGCCTTTCAGGCCAAATCGTGAACTACTGAAATTATCAAATCCTGGTCAATACGCTGGAAGATAAAAGCAATCGGATTCGGGCTATCTTTGCCGTGCAAAAACTCAACGAAGGCTGGGACGTGCTGAATCTTTTTGATATTGTCCGCTGTTACGAACCACGCGATACCGGCAGAGCAAAAATCGGGAAAACGACTCTCTCCGAAGCACAGTTAGTCGGGCGTGGAGCACGTTATTTTCCTTTTGTCCTTCCAGAAAATGCAGACCGACCCTTCGATAACGCTCAGGACAGATTCCGCCGAAAATTTGACGGCGACCTTGACCACGAATTGCGCGTGATTGAAGAATTGCATTATCACAGCATCAATGATTCCCGCTACATTGCCGAAATTAGGCAGGCATTGGTTGAACAGGGAATCATGGATGAAAACGAAGTTACAAAAGAATTGAAACTCAAGGACTCGTTCAAGAAAACGCAGTTTTATAAATTCGGTTTAATTTACACAAACAGAGCGATTGAAAAAGATTATCGGCGCGTCAAATCGTTTGCGGATTTGGGCGTGAAGAAAAGAAACTATGTTCACGTTATCGCCACTGGTCACGGCGGCGCAGAAACCGTTCTTGCTGGCGGCAAACAAAATGCCGTCATCAAAGACAATCAGCCCCAAGATATAGCCGTGAAAGATATAAACCCGAATATTGTTCGGTCTGCGATTGCCCGAAACCTTTTCTATACTTTTGCCAACATCCAAAAATATTTTCCAAATCTGCCATCCATGAGCAATTTTATTGTTTCCAAAGATTATCTCGGCGGACTGGGAATTACATTTCAAGGCAATTTGTATAGTTTAGAAGAAAACTATGCTGAACACCTTTCCGCAATGCTTGGCGTATTGAATCAAATTCAAATTGAAATTCGGGCGCAAACCACCGACTATGAAGGCTCAAAAGAATTTAAGCCTTCCCGAATTCATGAAATTTTCTATGACAAGACCCTGAAATTTTCTAAAGACAATAAACGCGGCAAAGAAGATTCACAGTTTGAGCATGACTTCAAAGCGAAAGATTGGTTTGCTTTTAATACAATTTACGGAACAAGTGAAGAAAAAGCCTTCGTGCGCATGCTGGACAGACACATGCCCAAACTGCAAGCCCAATACGAAGAAATTTACCTGCTGCGCAACGAAGGGCATTTTGCCATTTACAATTTTTCAGACGGCGCAACTTTCCAGCCCGATTTTGTTCTATTTCTGAAAGAGAAAAACGGCGAAACGCTCACCTACCAACTTTTCATCGAGCCGAAAGGCGCAGGTTTCCAACCTAAAGACCGTTGGAAGGAAGTTTTCTTGGAAGAAATTAAGCAGGAATTTGGGAATAGGGTTTTGAAACTTGAAGAATCAAAGTACCGTTTAATCGGTGTGCCATTTTATAATAACGAAGATGAAAATGCTTTCCGTGAAAATCTGGAATCGGCATTGTGCGTTTAGCGAGTTAATCTCTAAACTCAAAAGAGCGTCAACAAAGTCTCCTAAAAACGGTAGGTGAGAAGTAGGTACCAAAATTTCGGGGATATCTGCCCATAACCGGTAATGTCATTTTCATCTCCTCAATTGACGCCCCGTGCATTCCGGCTATAATGGCGTCACGCCGATCAATCAAGGTCTGCACTCTCGTCCACTCTGGGGGATGCTGCTTGTCACGTCGCCGCTGAACAATCCCTGCGTCCGCGATTGCGCGCGTTGGTCGCAGTTGCATCAATCCCTTTCTTGTGAGGAGTAAACTGATGAAAATTACTGTTGAAACTACCGTTGCCGCCCCCCTGGAGGAAGTTTGGCGTGCGTATGTGACGCCGGAGGACATCATGCAGTGGAATGCCGCGTCTGACGACTGGCACACCACCGCATCTGTAGTGGATTTGCGCGCCGGTGGCGCGTTCTCCTCGCACATGGAGGCGAAAGATGGCAGCGTCGGGTTTGATTTTGCCGGTGTGTATACCAGGGTTGTCGAACACAGCCTGATCGAATACGCGTTTGGTGATCGTATGGCGCAGGTCGAATTCAACGAGGGGGACGGCGGCGTTACTGTGCGCGTGACCTTCGACGCGGAGACAGAAAACTCCATCGAATTGCAGCGTGCAGGATGGCAAGCGATCCTGCACAATTTTGCCCGGCATGTAGCAGGGCTGCGCTGACCGCGCACCCTTGCTTTACCCCTCACCCTATGTCCCTGCAAGCCGTAATTTTTGACCTTGATGGCGTCCTCACCGACACCGCCGAGCTGCATTATCACACCTGGCAAGCTTTGGCCGATGCCCAGGGCTGGCGCTTTGACCGCGATCTCAACGAGCGCCTGCGCGGCATGCTGCGCCGCGATTCGCTGGAAATCATCCTGGCCGCCAATGGCTGTAGCGCCGACGAAACGCAGATCGCAGCCTGGCTTGATTACAAAAACCGCCTTTTCCTGAAGCAACTGGATGAGATCACCCCGGCGGATCTGCTGCCGGGCGTGCTGCCTTTTCTGCACGAGCTACGTGCCGCGGGGGTGCGCATTGCTCTCGGCTCCGGCAGCCAAAATGCCCGCTCCGTGCTTCAACGTCTGGGCATTGCTGCGCTGTTCGATGCTGTGGCCGATGGCCGCAGCATGGCGCGCTCCAAACCGGCCCCTGACCTGTTCCTGCTGGCTGCGAACCAACTCGGTGTGGCCCCCGCCGAGTGCGTGGTGATTGAGGATGCCTCAGCCGGCGTTGAAGCGGCGCAGGCGGCAGGCATGCCCGTAGTCGGCATCGGCCCGGTTGAGCGCCTGGGCCGCGCCGCCGATCTGCGTCTGGACAGCACAGCCGGCCTCAGCTTGCAGGCCGTGCGCCGCGTGTTGGCCGCGTCCGATCATGGCCGCGCATCCACCTCACCTGCTTGATGAGGCAGCAACCGGCAGACACGACGACTCCCACAGGTTGCATTTGTCTGGCAGATTGCTTCGATCTGGTGTGACTTGTACGTCAGGCCGCGTGGCTTTGACGCAGCGCGTTGCCATTATTGACAGACCCTTTGTTTCTCGGTATCATTGGGCTGCAACCTCACTTTCGTTAAAAGGGCCTTTGATATGTTGACTGCCTGGGCCAGAAGAACCTTTCGCAGCCTTCTGGAGACAATCGCGCGTGGCTTTGCTCGTTTGGGGCTGACCCCTAACCAACTAACTCTTTCAGGCTTGTTGCTGCAGGCTGGGGTAGCTATCGTCATTGCACGGGGATACCTGGCATTGGCCGGCTGGTTGCTCATCGCTTCGGCAGTGTTTGATGCTTTCGATGGTACCCTGGCGCGCCTTACCGGCCAGAGCAGTCGCTTTGGCGCTTTTTTGGATGCCACATTGGATCGCTATGCCGAGGTGTTGACCCTGGGTGGTCTGCTCTGGTATGTCAGCGCCACCGGTTCCAGCCGTCTTGAGGTGCTGCTCATCTATGCGGCGCTGGCCGGTTCATTGTTGGTAAGCTATACCCGCGCCAAGGCCGAAAGCCTTCAGATTGCGTGCAACGAGGGATTGCTAACCCGTGCCGAGCGCGTGGCCCTGTTGGTGCTTGGCTTGCTGCTGGCCCATTGGCAACCGCTTGCTCAGGGGCCGCGTTTTCTGACCCTGATTTTATTCGTGCTGGCAATTTTGAGTAACGTCACTGCCCTCCAGCGCATTATCGCCGTCTATCGCAGCACGCACGGTGAGCGCTCTCCGTCCTGATCAACCTGGTTTCTAGCGCTCCCGTTGCAAAAGGCTGCATCGCTATCCAAGGTGATTAGCGTGGTTAATTGGACAGCCGATACTGAACGCCGTTTGCTGGAACGGGCAAAAATCTACGATGTCAACGCGCTGGGTGCGCTCTACGGCCACTACGAGCCGCGTGTGTTTAGCTATGTCTATCATCGGGTTGGCAATCACCTGCTGGCTCAGGACATTACCTCGCAGGTTTTTCTGCGGGTGCTGGAAGCCATTCAACACGAACGCGCGTGGGAAATTTCCTTCTCCGGCTGGCTCTACCGCATTGCTCACAACCTGGTTGTGGACCATTATCGCCTGCGGGGACGTACCAGCCAGGTTCCATTAGAGACTCTGGAGCCGCTGTCTTCAGGCGATGAGTCGCCCCATCATGCTGCCGAGCGCGCCCTCAACGAAGATGGCCTGCGTCTGGCTATCAACCGTCTCACCGAGGAACAGGCACAGGTTGTTACCCTGCGCTTTTTGGAAGGGCTGAGCGTTTCGCAGGTAGCCGAGGCCATGGGCAAAACCGAGGGAGCCATCAAGGCCATGCAATATCGCGCCGTGGTGTCGCTAAGGCGCATTTTGGAAGAGCAATAGCCTGTCTCGCTACATCTGCTTCGGGCAGTTTGTCGGCGCGCCGCGTCAGGGATACAATAGGCCACTATGATCCGTTTATCCCCCTTCTCCCGCATAGCCAGCGGGCCGTTCGCCGCCGCCCTTGCCCTGTTGCTTGGTATTGGGTTTGCCTGGCTGGGAGTTCAATCCCTCTATCCCTCCGCTTATACCCCTGTGGGCTGGCTTTGGCTGTTGCTGGCCGGTCTCAGCGCGGCCTACGCCTTTCACTGGTTGCAACAACACACCGCCGAGCCGTCGGCGGCCGCGCAGCCGCAGCCCTTTGCGCCGGTTGGCCGTCTGGCTGTTGGATTTGGCTTGATGCTGGCCGGCTTGCTGCTGGCTCTTGTGGTGGTCGCCAATCTTGCTGCCCGCGACAACCATCAGAGCATGCGTCTGGTGTGGGCGCTCAGTGTTATGCTTTGGCTTGCAGGCAGCGCCGTGGTGATGGCATTGGGGCCGGGGCTTTGGAGCAGCACCCGCGCCGAGGCGTCTGCTCAGCCACGCAGTTGGCGGTGGCTGGAGCTGGCCGGTGTGGCGGTGTTGCTGGCATTGGCCGTTTTCCTGCGTGTCTATCGTCTGCAACAGATCCCGCCCGGCATCTTTGTGGATGAAACCAACGCCGCGTTGGATGCCCTGCGCATCATGGAGGGCCGCGCCGACAGCCCCTTCGGCACCGGCTGGTTCGAGACTCCCACCATGTACGCCTATTATCTGGTGGGTCTATTCAAGCTGCTGGGAACCACCTTTCTGGCCTTGAAGGCTGCCTCGCTGCTTCCCGCCATCCTCACCGTGGCCGCGCTCTATCCGCTGGCGCGCCTGCTGTTTGGTGTGCCCACAGCGTTTGTCGCCACGTTCCTGCTGGCTGTTAGCCGTTGGCACATCACGATGAGCCGCTGGGGTTGGAACGAAGTCGCGCCGTTGCTTTTCATGGTGCTGGCGCTTTTCTTCTTGCTGCGCGCCCTGCGTGATCGTCGTGCCCTGGATTTTGCTTTAGCCGGTCTTTGGCTGGGCCTGGGACATTACACCTATTTGGCCTCGCGTCTGGTGGCGTTGACTGTAGTGGGCTATCTGCTTTATCGCCTGCTGTTCGAGCGGCGTTTCGCCGCGCGTGCCTGGCGTGGGCTGTTGCTGTTCGTACTGGTTTATCTGGTTACCTTTGCCCCGTTGTTGGTGACCTATGCCCGCAATCCCTTCAGCTTCAACAACCGCAGCCGTCAGGTGAGCATTCTCGTGGACATGCAGGCGGCTTACAATCCGCAGCAGCCGCCCGGCCAGCCGATGCGGGCCTTGCTGGGGCTGCTTGATCTGCCGCAGGAAGTGAGCCTGGAGCCGCTGCAAGCCAGCGTGCAGCAGCATGTAGCCATGTTCTGGGCCGCAGGTGACCGCAATCCGCGCCACAATCTGCCGGGCGCACCGATGCTTGATCCCCTCACCGGCATGCTGCTGGCCTTGAGCCTGGCGTTTGCCCTGTGGCAAGCCTTGCGCCCCAATGCTGCCCACCACGGAGGCCACCGCTATGCTCTGCTGCTGTTGTGGCTGGTGACGCCACTGCTGGGCGGCATTCTCACGCGGCTGGAGGAGGCGCCGCAGGGCTATCGCACCCTGCCTTTGATCGCGGCTGTGGCTCTGCTGGCTGCTGATGCCGCAGTACGTAGCGTGCGCGTGGGTGGCGCCGCGCTGACGGACACTCGCCTGGCCGCGCAGGTTCCCTTGTTGCGCCGCCTGCCTGCTGCCTTGCTGGTTGTGGCCTTGCTGTGGGCCGGCGTCTACAACTATCGGCTTTTCTTCCAGGTGCAGGCTGTGGATGGTCGCGTCTGGCAGGCGTTTTCACCGATTGAGACCGCCGTAGCTGGCGAGGTAGCCGCCGCAATGGATGATCACAGTTTGTACCTGTCGCCGCGGCTGTATCATTTTTCGCCGCTGAAGTTTCTGGCTTACCGCTCGGTGGCCCAGGGTGGTGGCTTGGATCATCCCGCATATCAGGTGGCTGATCCTGCCACCGATCTGCCGTTGAGTGATCCTTTCGGCCAGGATGCGCTTTTCCTGCTCGATACTTATTATCAAAGCGTGCCAGAGCTGTTTCTGGCCTATTATCCGGGAGCGCAGTTGCAGGCGGTAACCGGGCCGGGTGGACAGCCGCTTTATCTCAGCGTCAACGTGCCCGGTGCTGAAATCCGCGGCTTGCAGGGGCTGTATCTCAGCGCCACCCTGCCCGATGGTGCTGCCTACCGCGCACCCTATACGGATGCCCCGCGCTTTGACCGCCCAGCCGATCTGGCCGCCGCTGCTGATCTGGTCTGGAGCGGTTCGCTCAATATTCCGGCCAGCGGTGAGTATGAGTTTGCTGTGGATGGCGCGGCGCGGCTGGAGCTGGATGGCACGGTTTGGCCCAGCGGCACGCGGCGTTTTCTGGGCAAAGGGCTGCACGCCTTCCGCTTGCAACCAGAGGACAACGCCGCGCAAACACCACTGATTGTCAGTTGGCGACAACCTAATCATTCTGACAGCCAGCCCGTGCCTGCCAACTACTTCTTTTTGGCAGCGCCACCGGCACAGGGCTTGCTGGGCCAGTATTTCAGCGGCGAGCTGTGGGAGGGCGAACCGGTGTTCAGCCGCGTAGACCCACTGCTGCTTTTCGCCTGGCCCGAGGCCGAGCCGTGGCCTGCGCCCTTCTCAGCGCGCTGGACAGGCACACTTACAGCGCCGGTCACGGGGATGTACCAGTTTCAGGTCAATGCAGATGACGGCGTGCGGCTGTGGTTGGATGATCAATTGGTGGGTGAAAGCGTTGTGCCCGACAACGTCAACCTGATCCAGACCCAAATCGAGTTGAACGCCGGGCCGCACGCTATTCGGGTGGATTATTTCCAGCGCGGCGGCGGCAAGGCGTTGGAGCTGTGGTGGCAGCCGCCCGGCAGCATCTTGCAGCCTGTCCCCTCCGCCGTGCTCAGCCCGCTGAGCGGTAATCGCTGATCAGTTACTTTCGACAGTTAAGATACCTATGATTTACGGTGATCAAGTGCGCCTGCGGGCGTTGGAGTTGAGCGATGTGCCCACGATGGTGGGCTGGTTTAACGACCCCGAAGTGCGGCGCTATTTGCTGGTTTTTGCTCCTATGTCACAGATGGCGGAAGAACGCTGGCTGAAAGACATTGGGGCGAGCAGGGACGATTTTGTCTTTGGCATTGAAGCCCCGACTGAGGCAGGTGGATGGCAGCACATCGGCAACGTTGGGCTGCATCACATTGATTGGAAGCATCGCTCGGCTGTGTTTGGAATTGTCATCGGTGAGCGCGCTTGCTGGAACCGCGGCTACGGCACAGACGCCACGCGTGTCATGGTGCGCTTTGCCTTCCACACCCTGAACCTGCACCGCGTGCAATTGGATGTGTTCGATTTCAACCCGCGCGCCCGCCGGGCCTATGAAAAGGTAGGCTTTCGGTTGGAAGGCACGCGCCGTCAGGCCCTTTTTCATGATGGTGCGTACCATGACGAGCATATCATGGCGCTGTTGCAAGCGGAATTCAAGTAACCCAAGAGGTCGGTTGCCTGATCAAGCCCGGTCATGCCACCCGCGCCGCGGTGATTGCCAAGCGTGATTGCTCACCGTCAATCTTAAACGTAACCTTCGACCCATGAACCGCCTTTTATCGCTTGCTGTCGCTCTGGGGCTGGGCCTTTGGGCACAACGTATTCTCACCGGGCCGCAACCCGGGTTGATGCGTGATGCCCTGTGGCTGTTTCTGCTGGCCGGTGTGCTTTTTGTGCTGGCTGCCGAGGCGCCGCGCCCCTTGCGTCGCGCCCAGTTCTGGCAGCCCGCAGCCTGGACGCAGCGCGGCCGCCTGCTCACGCTGCTGGGGCTGTTGCTTGGCCTGGTGTCATTGGTGCTGCTTTGGCGCAACCTGCAAAGCCTGCCCGGCCTGCTGTTGTGGCCTGTCGCCGCTGGGCTTTTTGTTGTCGGCACCTTTGTCACCAGCAACTCGCCTGCTCCCGCTACGCCACAGACGGCAACTCACCCCATGCTGCCCGCTGCCCGCTGGTTGCTGGTTGTCATCCTGCTCCTGGCAGTTGCCTTTCGCTTCTATCACCTTGATCTGTATCCCAATGGCTGCCAGTCGGATGAGTGCAACAATGGGTTGGACGCGCTCACCTGGCTCAGCGGCGCGCCCTATACCCCTTACGCCGAGACCAACGAGGGTCAGGCCACTCTGTTTACCTATTTGCTGGCCTTGAGTTTTCGGCTGTTTGGCGTGGGGATCACGCCGATGCGCGCTGTCTCGGCCGCGCTGGGGGTGCTGACGGTGGCCGCGTTCTACCTGATGGCGCGTCGCGTGGTTAGCAGCCGCCCGGCGGTGCTGGCTGCCACCGCGTTGCTGGCTGCATCACGCTGGCACATCACTTTCAGCCGCATTGTCTACGAGCTGATTATGCAACCGCTGCTGATGGTGCTGTTGATCAGCTTTCTGCTGGCGGCTTTGCGCCGCGGTCAGCGCCGTGATTGGGCATTGGCCGGGGTGATGCTGGCACTGGGCCTGAACAGCTACACGGCCTTTCGGGTTGTGCCGTTTATCGTGGCCGGCTTTTTGCTTTTCTGGCTGGCACGCGCCGCGTGGCGTCTCCGCCGGAAGCGCGGTGATGCCTCTGCTTCGGCGCGCACCATGCTGCGCCACGATGCCGAGGGGATGCTGCTGCTGGCGGGTGCTGCGGGCATTACCCTGCTGCCGTTGGGGGTCTACATCACCCAAAATTGGGCCGTGTTCACCGGACGTATGCGCCATATCAGCATTTTGCCTGAGGTAACGCGCCTGGGCAGTTGGCAGCCGGTGATCGAAAACTTTAAAAAGACGCTGTACATGTTTAATCAGCAGGGCGATGCTGCGGCGCTCAATAATCTGCCGGGCGCACCCATGCTGGACACGTTTACCGCTGTGCTGTTTGTGCTGGGGCTGATCTATGTGCTGTGGTATGCTTTGCGTCTGCGCAGTGTGCCGCTGCTGGCTGTGCTTTGGTTTGGCGGTATTCTCAGCCTGGGCGTGCTGTCGGTGGCCCACGAGGCCCCCAGCGCCCGGCGCGTCATTGGCCTGATCCCGCTGATTTACCTGCTGGTGGCGCTGGTGCTGGAACAATGGCTGATGGCCTGGCAGCGCGCCTGGCGCTCTGCCGGTGGCCGTGCGGCTGCCTGGGGCCTGGCCGCGCTGGTTGTGGCGGTGATGGCCAGCAATGTACACGCCTATTTTGCGCGCCAGGCTACGCATCCCGAGGTGTGGAGCGCCTACAGCCCTGGCGAATCGGCTGTGGGTTACTATCTGGCTACCCTGCCTGTTGATGCTACTGTGCTGATCACACCACAGTTCGAGCATCATTCTGCAGTGAAGCTGATCGGGCGCGATCATCCCTATAGCACCCTTGACCCCGTGGATGACCTGCCTTACCGCGGCACTTTAACCGGCGGTGACCTGATTTACGTGCTGGAACCGGTGGAACAACCGTCGCTCAGCCTGCTGCAGCAGCTCTATCCCGGCGGCCAGAGCGAACCACATACTGATCGCTATGGTCAACCGCTGTTTCTTTCTTATCGCGTGGCTGCGGCTGATCTGGCAACCACCCAGGGGTTGACTGCCCGCTATTTCAACAGCTATCCACCCAGCGCGGCGCCGTTGGCTCAACAACATACGCCGGCTTTGGATCTCGATCTCAGCCAGGCCCCTTTGCCGGCCCCCTGGTTTGCCGTGTGGGAGGGCAGCCTGTTGGTTCCCAGCTATGGCACATATACCCTGACCCTGCACGCTGAGGTGGAGGCCGTCAGCGTGCAGATCGGTACCCGGCACCGGCTGGAGTTAAGCGACGGCGTGAGCCAGGGCAATCTTGCGGTCGTGCTGGCGGCAGGCTTTCACCCGATCCGGCTGGAGGTGCAGAGCGGCGCTGCACCGGGCCGCTTGCGCCTGGCGTGGAACAATACTGTGATGGGCGGTGATGCGCTCTACGCTGTGCGGCTGGGCGATCAGGGCTTGGTGGGCTATTACTTTGCCAATGGTAACTGGCAGGGCAATCCGGCGCTGGTGCGCAATGATTTGTTGGTGGCCCCCAACAACCCCCTGCGTGAGCCGTTCAGCATTACGTGGCGCGGCAAGCTGGCTGTGCCGCAGACAGGCGTCTACACCATCGGCACACGTTCGGATGATGGTTCCTACGTGCTGATTGACGGGCAGCTGGTGGTGGATAACGGCGGCAGCCACGGCGCCGAGGATCGTAACGGTCAGCTTGCTCTGGAGCAGGGCTTTCACGACATCGAAATACGCTATAATCAGCTTGATGGCAGCCGCGAGATGCAGCTCTGGTGGCAACCGCCGGGCCAGGGCCGTGCCGTGGTGGACAGCGCTTATCTCTTCCCGCTGGAGGGCGCGGATATCCCCGCGGGCCTCACCATGCCGCCTCCGCCGCAGATCGCGCAGGCATTACCTGCATCCTCAACCGCAGGGCCGGGGATGTCGTTGCCACCCGCGGCCGGCGCACTGCCAGACATTCAGCCCAGCGGTGATTTTCCGCTGCTGGCTGCGCCGGTGGTTTGGCGCTACGGCGCAGCTTGCGGCGCTGGCGAAGGGCAACTGGCTACACCGCGCGGGGTGGCGCTGGATGCTGGCGGTGCGGTCTACGTGGCTGATACCGGCAACGCACGTTTGGTACGCCTGGATGCCGATGGGCAGTTGGTGCTTGCCTGGGGTGAGGCAGGTGAGGGGCCGCAGCAATTCAGCGAGCTGGCGGATCTGGCAGTGGAAGCGGACGGCCATGTGCTGGCACTGGATGCTGTAGGGCAGCGCATCAGCCGTTGGACTCCGACGGGTGACTTTGTGACCGGCTTTGGTGAGGCGCTCACTTTTTACCGCCCGCGCGGCTTGGGTCTCAGCCCGGCCGGGCAGATCGTGGTAGCGGATACCGGCGGGGTGCGCGTGGTGCTGTTGGAGGCTGACGGTGTACTGCAAACGCAGTGGGGCGGCACGGAAAGTGAGGTGGCGCGGCAGCAGCCCACCGATGCAGCCGCGGCAGCTACCGGTGACCTGTATTTTGTGGAGGCAGAAAGCGGCACGGTGACGCACATCACGCCCGATGGCGCGTTGCAACGTTGGGCCGGCCCCGCCTCCGCCGGCACAATCGAAGGCCCGCATCTGGCTCTGCTGCCGGATGGTGGCGTGTTGGTAACCGATCCAGAGGGCCGTCGCGTGCTGTTGTTTGATGCAGCCGGTGTGCCGCTCGGTCAGTTCGGGCTGGATGCCGGTTTGCTCAAGCCGGTAGGTATTGCCGCCGTCTCTGGCACAGATGGCAGTGTGCGCGTGGCCGTGGCCGACAGTGCCGCCTGTCAGGTGGTGCTGTTTGAAATCGGTGAACGCTGAGCGCTAAACCGCACCCATTCCGCTGCGGCCGGTCTCACTCTGCTGCGGCCGGTCTCCGGGCCGAGTCCGCCGCGCACCTGGGGCACGGTCTGGAGATTGGTCCGGTGAGTGTTAAGCCGGCGCGAAGGCAAGCTCGCGTGCGGCCTCTTCCACGGTGTGTTCCTGACGGAACTGCTGCGTGTACAGGTTGTAGTAGTGACCGCGGGCGCGTAGCAACTCGCTGTGGCTGCCCATCTCCGCAATGCGGCCACCCTCGATCACCAGGATGCGATTAGCGCGACGGATGGTAGACAACCGGTGCGCGATTATCACGCTGGTGCGGTCGTGCATCAGCGTCTCCATGCCCTGCTGGATCAGCGCCTCGGTCAGGGTGTCCACCGAGCTGGTGGCCTCGTCCATGATAAAGATATCCGGACGGGCCAGCACCGCGCGCGCCAGGCTCAGCAGTTGCTTCTGCCCCACAGACAGCAGCGTGCCGCCTTCGCCCACTTCCTGAGCGTAGCCTTTGGGCAGCGCGGCAATGAAGTCGTGCGCACCGGCCAGCCGCGCCGCGTCCTCGATCTCCGCGTCGCTGGCATCCAGCCGACCATAGCGCAAATTCTCGCGGATTGTGCCAGAGAACAGATAGGGCGTTTGCAGCACGATACCCAGCCGCGAGTGCAGTGCATGCTGAGTAAGGTCGCGCGTGTCAAGGCCATTGATGCGGATCGCGCCCGCCTTCGGCTCGTAGAAGCGGCACAGCAGGTTCACGATGGTAGACTTGCCACCGCCCGTCGGCCCCACCAGCGCGATCGTCTCGCCCTGACGAATGCGCAGGCTGAAGTCGTCCAGCACCGGCTTGCCGTCCTCGTAGGTGAAGGTGACGTGATCAAACTCGATGTCGCCGCGTACAGTGCCGGGGTCAACAGCGTTCGGCCTGTCCACGATGTCGGGCGAGGTATCCAGCAGCGAGAAGATGCGTTCCGCCGATGCCACCGCATTCTGCATCTCCGCAAACACCCGCGCCAAGTCCTGGATCGGCCAGATCATGAAGGTGACGTAGGAGATGAACGCGGCGACACCGCCGATAGTCAGCCCGGCCAGCGCGCCGTTGGGGTCGAGTGCCTGAATACCCGCGAACCACACGATTGCCCCCACGGCAAAGGCCGCGATGAGCTGCACCGTGGGCAGGAACAGAGCCGACAGCACCGCGGCGCGATAGCCGGCGCGATACATGTCGCTGGTTAGCAGGTCGAATTCGGCCAGGTTGGCATCTTCGCGGTTGAGCGCCTTGGCCACGCGCACACCGGTGATGTTTTCGTTGTAGGCCGCGGTGATCTTGGAATTGATCCGTCGTACCTGGCGGTATTGCGTCAGAATGCGCCGCTGGAACTGTGTAGCCACCAGCAGCAGCACCGGCACAATCGCCATGACGATCAACGCCAGTTGCCAATTGATCCACAGCATGAACACCAGTGCCGTGGTGATGTTCATCACGCCCCAAGTGATGTCCAGAATGCCCCATGTCACCAGTTGCGCCACCCGTTCAGAGTCCGAGGTCATGCGTGACATCATCCAGCCGATAGGGGTGCGACTGTAGTAGGCAAAGGACAACGCTTGCAAGTGATCGAACATGCGCTTGCGCAGATCGTATTGAATGCGCTCGCCCAGAATGCCAGCCAGGTAGATGAAGCCGAACACCGCGCCTGCCTGCACCAGGGTCAGGCCCGCGTACAGGCGCACGATCTCCAGCAGCCGCGTGCGGTCGCCCGGCACAATACCTTCATCCACAATCTGTTTGCTCAGGTAAGTGAACAGCGAGTCCAGCGTGGACACCACCGCGATCAGCAGCAGAAAGCCGGCCACCCAGCGCCAGTGTGGCCGCGTCAGGCCCAGCACGCGTCGCAGCGTGCGCCCGCTCATCTGGCCCTGAAAGTCCTGTTCTTCTAATTCTATCTCGTCGTATTCTTCAGACATGATTGCCTCGCAATTTGTAAGGCGTAAGTAGTAAGTAGTGAGTAGTGGAGTGGCATCTCCTTACTTTTTACTCCTTACTACTTGAGTTTAGACTAACGGCCAACGGCTCGGCAGGGCCGAGTTGGCGAACTTG
>CALESQ010000037.1 GCA_937907455.1 uncultured Caldilineales bacterium | reverse complement strand
TGTCGTAGAGCGTCTCGAATTCGGCCTTGGCGGCGATCGAAGCGTCGATTTCCTGCTGCCGGGCGATGCGCGCCTGCCACCAGTCGGCGTGCAGTTTTTTCGTAGCGTCCGGCCACCTGGCGTCTTCGTCGCGCGGCACCTCCCACTCCTGCCACGATTTCTGCAGCGCAGCGTTCAGCGCTTCGCGCAAGGACTCCAGCTTCGCCTGCCACTGCTCCCAGATGATGTCGATCTCGGCGTTGTTGGCGATCGACTTGAGCGTGATGTGCGGCACACGCTCATAGACGAAGCCGTGGCGGATGTCGCCATGAACCGGCTGTGAACTCGGGGCGGAGCGGGTGACTTCGGCTTCCTTGAGCTGGCCGGCGCGTGAATCGGCGAGCAGATAAAACGGGTAGCGCGCGCCCATGATGCGGGCACGCGCCAGTGCCAGCGCGACGCGCGAAGTGTCAATGGTGATCCAGCGCCGGCCCCACTGCTCGGCGACGGTGGCGGTGGTGCCGGAACCACAGGTCGGGTCGAGGACGAGGTCGCCGGGGTCGGTGGCCATGAGGACGCAGCGTTCAATTACCTTTACTGTTGTTTGCACAACATACGTCTTCTCCATCCCGGATCCCGACTGTGTATCGTCCCAGATGTTGTACAGCGGGAACGATGGCGCGTCAGACAAGTACCGTTTGTAGTTGATAGACGCTCCTGATCGCCCGATCCGACCGGCACGAATCAGCCGATCAATACCATTGCTGGTCGTTGTCCAGCCACGCCCACCAGAGGGCCGATAGGTCAAACCCTCAAATTCGATAGGGAATGACATCGCACCAGTTACACTGTTATCTCTGCCTTGGCGCTGGCTGGTTAGGATTTGCAGCCTGAGAATACGGAATCTCTCGGGCTCTTTGATGGCCTCTTGAAGCTGTGCATCGGACAGACTTCTCCAGTGCCCCGGCAAGAACTCGTGCAGCCGATAAGCGTCGGCCCCATCTCCGCCGAGTGCTCGAAGGTTCTTGACAGGCCTGTATTTCAACCGATCCAAGTTCTTTGCGAACCAAACCAAGTAGTCGCTGGTGGAAGCAAGGTAGCGCTCAGTAGCGGAGCTACTTTTCTTAAAGGTGATTAGCGCAACGAAGTTCTCGTCGCCGAACACCTCGTCCATCAACGCCCGCACACGGTGGACATTTTCATCCCCAATCTGCACGAAGATCGAACCGGACTCCGTCAGCAGATCGCGCGCTACGGTCAGCCGGTCGCGCAGATAGGTCAGATAGCTGTGGATCCCGTCGCGCCAGGTATCGCGAAACGCCTTGACCTGCTCGGGCTCACGCGTGATGTGGTCGGCCTTGCCGTCCTTGACGTCGCGGCTGGTGGTACTCCACTGAAAGTTGCTGTTGAACTTGATGCCATAGGGCGGATCGAGGTAGATGCACTGCACCTTGCCGCGCAGGCCTTCGCGCTCGGCGAGGCTGGCCATGACCTGCAGCGAATCGCCGAGGATCATGCGGTTGGTCCAGTTCTGGTCGTGCTGGTAGAACTCGGTCTTGTCGGTTCCGGTCGGGATGCCGTTGAAGTCGGCGAAGAGATCCGGCGTCGTCTGTCCGGCCTCGTGTGCTCGCTCCCTGGTGCTGCGCAGCAGGTCGTCGATCAGCACCTTGGG
>CALESQ010000036.1 GCA_937907455.1 uncultured Caldilineales bacterium | reverse complement strand
GGTGGAAGGGGCAGTTCATCGGCTTCATGTAGTAGCGCACCCCTTCCAGCTCCATCGGCGGGTACATCGACTCGGCATAGTAGGGCAGGTGACCGCTGCGCAGGAAAAGGGCTTCTTTGGTCAGGTGCGGCGTGCGCACGCGCTGATAGCCAGCCTGCTCTTCCATCTCCTTAGCCAGGCGTTCCAGCTCTTCGATCAAAACACCGCCGTTGGGCAGCCACAACGGTAGCCCCGGGCCAATCTCGTCGTCGAAGATGAAGATGTCCAGTTCTCGGCCCAGCTTGCGGTGATCGCGCTTCTTGGCCTCTTCCAGCATTTGCAGGTAGGCTTGCAGCTCTTTTTTGTTGGGCCAGGCCGTGCCATAGATGCGTTGCAGCATGGGGTTGGCTTCGTCGCCGCGCCAATATGCACCCGCCACGCTCATCAGCTTGAAGGCATCTGCGGGGATTTGGCCGGTGTGCTCCAGATGCGGCCCGCGGCAGAGGTCTTCGAACGTGTCGTGCTTGTAGGTGCTGATCACCGGCGCTTCCTGCGTTTCTTCGCCGTATTCATCCACGCCACCCTGCGCCAGTCCTTCAATCAGTTCCAGCTTGTAGGGCTGATCAGTGAACAGGGCGCGCGCCTCGTCGGTGCTTACCTGGCGGTAAACGAAAGGATGTTTGCCCGCGATGATCTGGCGCATCCGCTTTTCGATGGCTTCCAGGTCTTCGGGGGTAAAGGAGCGCGGCTTGCCGTCATCCCCCTTGCCCAGATCGAAATCGTAGTAAAAGCCATTTTCGATGGGCGGGCCGATGGCGATTTTCGCCTTGGGGTAGATTCCCAGCACCGCTTCGGCCATCACATGGGCCGCGCTGTGCCGTAACTTGTAAAGATTGTCCTTTTGCAGGTCGCTTGATTTAGCCATGAGGGCCTCCGTGGGGGCAAGGATAGAGGTAGATTGGTACGCCGAAGGCGGGTAAACAAGGGCGTGGAAGGCGGGTAGATTGATAAGGGGAGTGAATTGGTAAGTCGTCGGGTAGGCAACCAGTCGATTCGCCTTTTGCCTGCCACTCTTCTGCTTTACCAAATTCCCACTCTACCAATTTTCCAACGTGCCAACCCAAGAATCAAAACCCCCTCACCAGTGTTGGGGCGAGGGGGTCTTACGCGATTCCACCCAACTTAACGCGCCGAGCAAAGCTCAAACGTCATCTCGTTGTAGCCGATAACGGGGCCAACCGGGCCGGCTTACTCGGTGAACAGGTTGCGGTAACCAATACTCAGTTCAAAAAACTGTTTACTGGTCACTGCTTACTGTTTACTGTTCTGCCGGTCGCTTGCAGGGGGTTTTCAACGGGCCGTGCTGCGGAGGCTTTCAGCCAGGGCGCTCCACTCTCTGAGGCTGCGGGTACCGTTTACTCGTCCTGCTCAACGCATTTTAATATTCAAGCCCTTCGGGCTATCAAAACCCGAAGGGCTTCTGTGGGCGGTACAGGGCTCGAACCTGTGACCTCGGCGATGTCAACGCCGCGCTCTAACCAGCTGGGCTAACCGCCCGAAGCCAGGTGATTATACCACAAGCGGGGTGTCAGGCAAATTTTCTTTTAATCAAAGGTTGCCTGTACCATTGCCTCGACATTGGCCGCGGGCAAACCGGCCATTAAACCGCCGCTGGTTCCCAGAATCACCGGCGTACCGGCCACCGGCAGCAACAATTGACGCACCTCTGTCTGTATTTCCTGCGCACTGCGTGGCTGCGTCAGCCAGCCTACATCTACATTGCCCCACAGGCACAATTCAGGCCCTACGCGCGCCCTCACTCGGCTCAGGCTCATGCCGGCGCCCGGCTCCAGCCCCTGCAAGCCGTTGATACCGGTCGCTACCAGATCATCCAGCACCTCCCACAGGTTGCCGTCGGAGTGAAATACCACTGGCAGGCCCGCCTGCTGGCACGCTTCCACCAGCAAAGTCAGATAAGGGAAATAATGGCGACGCAGCGCGGCCGGTTTGATGGTGGTGCTGCGGCGATAGGCAATGTCGTCGCCCAGCAGGATGCCGTTTGCGCCATCTGCCGCCAGTTGCCGAATGATTTCGGCCTGCTGCACCACAGCCTCGGCCAGGAAAAGCGCCGTGTCTGCTCCGCCTTCACTCAGATGCAGCAACGCCTGTTCCCAGCCCCAGGCTTTGGCGGCCAGGCTGAACGGTCCATCTATCAGCGCAAAGACGAAGAGATCGCTTGCGTTGTGCCAGTGACGCAGCCAGAAGCGTGCCTCTTCTTCATCAGGCTGCGCCGGGCTGCCCCAGCCGTGCGAGAAGGAAACGACTACCACATCTTGCTGCAAGTGGTGCAGCAACGCAGCGCGCGCGGCCGCGGGGATGGCCTCGCCCTCCAGCCCTATCACATCGCGCATGAAATCGTCGTCAATCACCAGCTCGCCGCGCAGTACACGGCCCGGCCAATGGCCCATCAGGGCGCGCTGCACTGCACGCCGGGGATTGAGCGCTGCTGCGGCGCTAGGCGGGGTCATTAGCACGCTCCTGTACCCAGCGGTAAAGAACAAAGGCGGCGCTGCCTGCGCCCAGCACAGCCAACGCAGCAACCGCCGGGATGCCGCGCCATTCAAACAGCGTCACCGCCAGCGAAGCGGTCAGCGTGCGGATCAGGCCACCGGCCATCACCGCCAGCGCCAGCACTGTGCCGCGCGCCAGGGGAACCTGCTCCGACAACAGGCTGATATGCGACACGATGCTCCATTCAAAGCTGAAGATGAAGGCTGCCATCACGGCCAGCGCGGCAATCAGGCGTCCTGCGGCCACCGGCAACAAGGCCATGGTGAGGGTCATAGCCAGCAGGCCCGCGCCCACCCCGCGCCGTTTGCCCAGCCGATCCAGCAGCAGGCTGCTGCCAACCGAAGCGACCAGCTCGGCTGCGCCCAGCAGCCCGGCTACGCGGCCAATTTGTGCAGGTGACATGCGAAAGGCTTGTTCCAGCCAGGCGCCGTAGGTGACGAAGAAGCTTTCCGAGGCAACGAAGATCAGCCCGTTGACCAGGATTGCGGCCCGCGCGCTGGGCGATTGCCAGATGCGTGCCGCCATGCTGCGAAAAGAGGGGGGTGGCGCGCTGCCGCGGGGCGGTGGGCCGGCCAGCAGCCGCAAGGGCAGCGGAGCCAGCAGCAGGCTGAGCAGGGCCAGCAGGCGCAGCGGCGTTTGCCAGCCCCAGCGCACGATCATCACCCCAATCAGAGGCAGCATGATTAAGCCGACAAGTGCCCAGCTATATTCCATCACCCCGATCACACGGCCGCGGCGCTGGAACGGCACGCGCGCGCTGATGGCTGCCTGCAAGGTGGGGATGATGGCGGCTGCGGCCAGACCGAGCAGGGCCAGCGGCGCGGCCGCTCCGAGAAAGCCCTGCGCGAAGCTCAACCAGAAAAGGCCGAGCGCCTGGGCCAGCAGTGCCAGCACCAGCAGGTCGCGCGGGCCGCGCCGGTCATTCCACAAGCCGAAGAGTGGGCCGGGGAAGACCATGGCCGAGCGCAGCGACAGCAAGAGGCCGCCCTGGGCCAGGGTAATGCCCAGGCCGCGGCTGAGGGCTGGCAGATAGGGATAGAGCATGCGCGCGGCGCTGTCTACCACCAGGCGGATCGGGATGACGCCGACGATCAGATGACGGGCGCGCAGCGATGAGGGATGATGCGAAGGGGAAGACATAGAAAAAGGAGTTAATGGCGTTGGATAAGCGGCAACTCAGCCGGTTCGACCGACAACACAAACGTTGTATTAGCGGGTAAGTGGTTGTGCTTCGGGATCTACCGTCTCGTAATAATACGGCCACGATTGTACCAGCCCAGGAGCCAGGCGATGCGGTGTCTCCTCCACCATGCGGCTGATCTCGTTGAAGCTGGCCAGATACAGCCCTTCTACCTCGCCATCGGCAAAACGCAGGGTCGCTAACCCCGCAGGGGTCAGGGTGGCCGTGAAAATCTGTGTAATGTGGCAAATATGCACCGGCGGGTTGAGACTGTCCGCTTCGCAGCGGCGATAGGGTGCGCCGACAGTTTGCAAGCCCGCTGCGGTGAGCATCTGCGCCTGCGGCGACAGGTCCAGGCCGAGTTCTTCCCGCGCCTCCTGATAGATCGCCTGCTGCCAGCTCAGGCCCGCGCGCACATGGCCGGTGACCGATAAATCCAGCCGGCCTGGCCAGTCCAAATGTCGGCCGCGCACTTGCAGCGCCAGCCAGTTTTGCGGTGTACGCAGCACCAGATGCACAGTGCGGTGGCACAATCCCAGCAAATGACACAGCCAGCGGGGAACCACGACGCCGGTCGTTGCGCCGTCGTCAGTTGCGAGGTCGAACGGCTCAAAATGTTTGGGGCGCGGCTGGATCACGGGCTGCCAGCGGGCTGCCAGCGCATCCACTTCGGTTTGGGTCAGCGGGAAAACGCGTTGCGCCGCGGCCAGATCGTCAGTCAACTGCTCCAGCAGCGCTGCATCCAGCCGCGGCGGCGCGGAATTGGAATGAGGCATCGTTGAAAAAGCAGAGAGCGCAGAGATTTGCTCTTTCAGAACTCAGCCAGGCATACCGACAACGCGGCCTGAGTTCCGTCTGTCGCTGCGCTCTTGGTGGTTGTTAATGCAGAATCTTGCTCAGGAAGAGGCGGGTACGTTCGTGCTGCGGGTTGTTGTACAGATCGTTGGGGGTGGTGTCTTCCACGACCATGCCCTGATCCATGAAGATGATGCGGTTGGCCGCGGCGCGGGCAAAGCCCATTTCGTGGGTGACGCACACCATCGTCATGCCGGTCTGTGCCAAATCCTGCATCACGTCCAGCACTTCCTTGATCATCTCCGGGTCGAGCGCGCTGGTTGGCTCGTCGAAAAGCATGATCTTGGGGTTCATCGCCAGCGCGCGGGCAATCGCCACACGCTGCTGCTGGCCGCCGGAAAGCTGGCCGGGGTAGGCTCCTGCTTTTTCGGGGATGCCCACGCGGTTCAGCAGCTCCATGCCCACGCGGTCGCGCTCGACCTTGTCGCGCTTGCGCACGACGCGCTGGGCCAGCGTGATGTTATCCAGCACGGTGAGATGGGGGAACAAGTTGAACTGCTGGAACACCATGCCCACCTCGGCGCGCGTCTGGTTGATGTTGGTAGTGCGCGCTTCCAGGTCTACGCCCTCGATGTAGACATGGCCTTCGGTAGGCTTTTCCAGATGGTTGATGCAGCGCAGCATGGTGGACTTGCCAGAGCCGCTGGGGCCGATCACTACCACCACCTGACCGCGACCGATCTCAAGATTGATGCCGTTGAGGGCAGCTACACGGCCAAAATGTTTGTGAACGTCAACAAGGCGAATGATTGCATCATCCATTGGTATTCCATCTCCGTTCGATCAGCCGCACTACGATAATGAAAATCAGCGTGACGACCAGGTACAAAAAGGCCGCTGCATTGTAGCCTTCGATGGCTCGCAGGTTGCGCGAGACAAAAAGCCGTGCCATCTGCAGGATTTCCGGCACGGCTACCACGCTAACCAGCGCCGAGTCTTTGAGCAGGGCCACCAGGTCATTGGCTAGCGGCGGCACCACACGGCGAATCGCCTGCGGCAGGATCACATAGCGCATAGCCTGTGCATAGCCCATGCCCAGCGAGCGGGCTGCTTCCATTTGGCCGCGCGGGATCGATTCGATGCCAGAGCGATACACCTCGGCCAGGTAGGCCGCGTAGCCAAAGCCCAGCCCCAGAATCGCACCCTGCACGCCGGTGAGCGGAAAGCTTTGGCCGAAAATCTGGCGCAAAAACGGCACCACCACAAAGCCGATCCAGATAATCAGCACCAACATGGGCACACCGCGCATCAGCTCAACATACAGCGTGCTGGCATGAAACAGCACAGGGTTTTTGGATACCCGCATGATGCCCAGCAACAATCCCAAAACCAGGGCAATCACATAGGCGGTCAGGGTGGTGACCAGGGTCATCATCACGCCGTTGCGGATGCCAATGCCGAAAGCCATCTCGGTAGACGTAGGCGGATTGATAATAAAATTAAGCGCGGCGCGGTAGTTATCATTGCCCAGCATCCCAAAAAGCGAGATACCCAGAGCAACGATCATGATAATGGCCCACCAGGGGAACTGGCGCATTTGCTCGCTGAAGCTTAGCCGCGAGCGGATCGCAGATTTGGGGGAATCAGTTTTCGACAGGCTCATGGCTACTCCTGAACGTGGGGCTGAGAATAAGGCGGGCGGCTGAAGGGCAGGCAGGGCAGCGCTTGCCCCTCAGCCGCAGCAACATTCAACACGAACGACCTACAGCGCCTTCACAGCCTCGATAGCCGCATCATAGGCCGGATGCTGGGCGATTTCTGGCACATACTCCACATAACGCACCATACCGTCGGCATCTACCACGAATACAGCACGCTGCTCCACGCGCAATTCCTTGATATGGGTGCCGTAGGCATCGCCAAAAGCCATGTCGTAGTGATCAGACAGCGTAGCTACCTGATCTACGCCCTTGGCCGCGCACCATTCGGCCAGGTGGAAAGGCAGGTCTGCGCTCACCGTGACAATAGCCACGTGGTCGCCCAGCCCGGCGGCTTCCTGGTTGAAGCGGCGGGTTTGCGCGTCGCAAATGCCCGTGCCGATGGAGGGGATTACGTTGATCAAGCGGACTTTGCCCGCGGTCGAAGTCAGTAGATCCACGCGGCCATCAAAGCCTTTGCTGCTCAGTGTGACTTCAGGAGCCTCATCACCTACGGCCAGCACCGGACCGAGCGCGGTCAGGGGTGCGCCTTTCAGGGTAACTGCACCAAAACGTTCTTGCATGGGGAAAACCTTTCTTGTGGGAGGAGAGATTGGTAAAAGTGGAAGTAGATATTTCGGGATGTACCTAGCGATTTTTCATCCGTGGGTCAAGAGAGTCGCGCAGGCCGTCACCCAGCAGGTTAAAACCCAGCACGGTGATCACAATCGCCAGCGCGGGAAACAGAATCAAGTGCGGTGAGGTGAACATCTGGTTGCGCTCGGCGCCGATCATTGCGCCCCACTCCGCCGTGGGGGGCTGGGCGCCCAGACCGAGGAAGGAGAGCGCGGCCGTGTCCAGAATAGCCGTGGCGATGCCGAGCGTGGCCGCCACAATCAACGGGGCAGTGGCGTTGGGCAAAATAGCGCGAAATAGAATGCGTCCCGGCTTGGCCCCGATGGCGCGCGCCGCGGTGACAAATTCCTGCTCTTTCAGCGATAACACCTGCGAGCGTACCAGACGGGCGTAGGTGGGAATAGACACCAGCGCAATTGAAATCAACGCGGTCAGTAGCCCCACATCCTCGAAGCCCAGCACGCGCTGCATCACCGTCAGCCCGCGGTCAAACAGGCTGCCATCGGCCACCGTCAGCAACGCCGAGTTGATGGCAATCGCCAGAATCAGCGAGGGAAAGGCCAGCACCACATCCATGATACGCATGATCAGGTTATCGGTCAACGAACCGGCATAGCCGGCAATGGCCCCCAGCAAAATACCGATGATTACCGCCAGCGTCACCGTGTACAGGCCCGCCTTCAGCGACACGCGTGAGCCGTATAGCACGCGGCTGTATAGATCGCGGCCGTTGCCATCGGTGCCAAAATAGTGCTGCGGCTGGCCCTCGGCGCAGCGAAAAAAGTTAATCACCGGCAGCGAAGGCAAATTGTCCACCGCGTGGATGCAGGGCCTTTGGCGTGGGCGCACACCCTGTTCCTTGCCCAGCAGCACCGCGTTGGGGTTGTGTGTCGCCAGCACGGGAGCCAGTAAAGCCAGCGCCAGCAGGAAAAAGGCAATGATAAGGCCGATCTGGCCGGAGCGGCGGCGCAACACCATATCGCGCAGGCCCTCGGCCCAAAAGCCGCGCGAGGGCCGACGCGTGCTGGTCTGTAATTCAGGAAGCGGGGTGGTTGCTGGTTGCGCAGTCATCAACAGGTCCTATGGGCTAGGTCAGGCGAATGCGGGGATCGAGAAAGCCGTACAAAATATCTACGACGAGATTGATCACCAGAAACACCACGGCGGTGACCAGGGTAAAGCCCTGGATTACGGCATAATCGCGGGCGGTGATGCCATCGTACAGGGCGCGGCCCACCCCGGAAAAGCCAAAAATTGTTTCGGTAAGCACCGCACCACTGAGCAAAAAGCCCAGCGACAGGCCGATGATCGTCACTACTGGCAGCAAGGCGTTGCGCAGCGCGTGGCGGGTCAGAATCACCCGTTCACCCAGACCCTTGGCCCGCGCGGTGCGTACATAGTCCTGGCCCAGTACCTCCAGCAGGCTGGAACGCGTCATGCGTGCAATAATTGCCATGGGAATAGTACCCAGCGCCACAGCGGGCAAAAGCATGTGCTTCAGGCTATCAACAAACAGCTTGCCATCCAGGTTCAACAGTGAATTGACAAAATAAAGGTTGGTGAAAAACTGTGCCGGACGATAGAACAGGCTGTCTGGGCTGACATTGAACTTGTTTACAAACGAAGTGACCGCCATGCCCGCTGAAAGCCGGCCTGAAGGCGGCAAGGCAAAAGGCGTATCCTTGAAACCGATGGCAAACACATAAGCCAGGAATAGCCCCAGCACAAAAACCGGCACCGACACGCCAATGTTAGCCCCGATCATAGTTACGACATCCACTGTCGTGTTGTGGCGCCTGGCCGAGATCACTCCCAGCACCATGCCCGCCAGCACAGCAAAAATCATCGCGCTGAAAGCCAGCTCAATCGTCACGGCCAGACGTTCGGCAATCATTTGCGTTACTGGCTGGCCGAAACGAAAAGAAACACCCAGATCGCCCGTAGCCACATCGCGCAGATAGATGCCGAACTGGGTAAGAATTGGCTTGTCCAGGCCGTAGCGCGTGTTGAAGGCCGCACAAGTCACCGGGTTGGCTTTTTCACCCAGAATAGCCACGCACGGATTGCCGGGCAACAGCCGCGCCAGCCCGAAGGTCACAAAGAGAATGCCGAACAACACTGGCAGCGCAGCTAATAAACGTTGGATGATGTATTTGGTCATGGGCCAGACCCCGTTGATGCGAAAATGGGGCGTCGCCTCACGGCAACGCCCCATTGCATTTAGCCATCGCTCTTGGCCCTGCGCGCCGCGCCAACCACAGCAGACAGATCATTCGCCGCCGCGGTTGTTGCCGCACAGCACATAGGCCATAGAGCACAGGTCATGGCGTTTATTCTGCAGGAGCGTTCTTGAACGCACCGAACAACGCCGAGAAGTAGGTGAAGTCGCCGGAACGGCCCACATGCAGCGGGCTGGCCGCATCCCACTGAGCCGTCCACGAAGCCACCACGTCGCCAGAGTCCAGCGTGCTGCCATCGTGGAAGGTTACGCCGGAGCGCAGATTGAACGTCCACGAGGTCAAGTCATCGTTGGCGGACCACTTTTCAGCCAGCGAGGCCACAACATCGGTGCCGCCGACCTCATAGGCCAGGAGCGCTTCGCCGATCTGCTCGCAGGCGCGCAGGCTTTCGCCGTCGGTTTCATCGGCGCAGTACAGACCGATAGGCTCGGCGTTCTGCATCCACACCAGGGTGTCGCTGCCGCAGTCAATCACGCTCATGGCTTCATTGCCCAGCGGGCTGGCGTGCGCGCCGGTGCAGGCAGCCTGGAACACGATGGCTGAACCGCCGTGAGCCACAGGGATCATGGGCACGTGCTGCTTGATCAGCTCGTTGGCCTGATCGTACAGCGGCTGGCGGGCGGCAGGATCGGCCAGCGAGGCCGCTTCCTTCAGCAAGGCGGTCAGGTCGTCGAACTTCGAGCCAAACTGCGGGCTGGCGCCAGCGCCGAAGTGATAGTCCAGGAAATTGGTGGCATCGGGATAGTCCGCGCCCCAACCCAGCAGGTGGAAGCCTTCCAGCGAGCCGTCATCAGCGGCATCCAGGAATGCGCCCGATTCCATCACCACGATCTCGGCGTCTACGTTGATTTCGGCCAACTGCGCCTGAATGTCCTGCGCTACAACGCCGGGCTGCGGCAGATAGCCACGCACCACATCGCGGTAGGAGATCTTGGTCTTGAAGCGGCCATCAGCGCCATACACGCCCGCTTCGGTCAGCATTTGCTTGGCCATTTCGGGGTTGTATTCGTACCACTCCTGGCCTTCGGAATAGCCGAAGATGCTGGACGGCATGAACTGGCTAGCCACGGTGGAGCCGACAGGATAGAAGTTGTCTACGATGCGCTGACGATCAATCGCCATGGCGAAGGCCTGGCGCACCTTTTCGTTGTCGAAAGGCGCAAAGGCGTTGTTCATGCCAACGTAGAAGATGTTGGTGCCGGGCCGGGGATACAACGTCAAAGTAGCATCCCCTTCGATTGTAGCGAAATCTTCGGGGCCGGGGTTGTCAATGCCACTGACGTTGCCGGCTTGCAGCTCCAGCAGGCGCTGCGCAGCTTCGGAACTCCAGCGGAAGACCACGGTTTTGGACTTGGCCGGATCGCCCCAATAGGTGGGATTGGCTTCCAGAATCATCTGATCGCCGCGACGCCATTCCTTCAACATATAGGGGCCGGTGCCAATGGGCTTCTCCACCAGGTCGCCACCGCCACCGGTGGACTCGATGTACTCAGAGGGCAGGATTTGGAAAGCGGAGAAAGCCGCTTTGGCCGGAAAAGCCGGATCGGGCGCGCACAGATCGAAGCGCACGGTGAGGGTGTCTACCGCTACAATTTCCTTGATCAGGCCGCCGTAGGCGCAGGCATCTTCATCGGCCGCAGGGGCTGCGGCCGCCCCTGCCGGTTTCATGCCGAACCACTTCTCATAGATGGTATCGTATTCGCCTGAGGCGCGTACCGCAGCCAGGCCCTTGTTGATGACGGCCAGCACGTCGGCTTTGTCCTGGTTGACGGCAATGCCATATTCTTCTGAGGTATACAGCTCAGGCAGCATGACCAAGCCCATCTCAGGATTGGCTTTGACAATATCCGCCGAAACCGGTGCATCGTTGAATACTGCATCTACATCGCCGTTAGCCAGCGCTTGCATTGCCAGGGTAATCTCGTCGTAGCGTATAACCTCGGCCTTGGTGTTCTCGCTGGCCCAGATGTCGCCGGTGGTGCCGAGTTGTACACCTACCTTTTTGCCGTCCACGTCGGCAATGCCGGTGATGGCGCTGCCCTGCTTCACAGCCAGCCCCTGGCCTGCGGTGAAGTAAGGATCGCTGAAGTTCACGGTTTGCTTGCGCTCGTCGGTGATGGTAGCTGAAGAAATCACGGCATCAAACTCGCCCTGATCCAACGCTACAAAAATACCGTCCCAGCGGGTGTTGACGAATTCAACTTCGAAGCCGCCAGCCGCTGCAATGGCGTTCATCAGGTCAATGTCAAAGCCAATGACCGCGCCCTTGTCGTCTACAAACTCCATCGGGCGGTATTCAGCGTTGGTGCCGACCTTGATCTTCATCATCTCGGCAGGGGGCGCTTCGACAACCGGCGCCTCGGTTGTGGGGGCGGCTGCCGGGCTGGCTGTGCCGCAGGCAGATATGACGAGCGAGGCAATCACCAGGATTGCCAGCAGCGCCAACAGTTTGGATTGTTTCATCAGGATTCTCCTCCTTCGAGAGAACGAAACAGAAACAAGTATGGTTCACAGAACCACGCGGAATGCGCCGATTATAGTCGGCACAGGGGTGTTTGTCAAACAAGTTCACAATTCGCGCCCTCTTTGCTCACTGCTGCCCGCCATGCTACAATATCATCTTGCCGTGTATCTGAGCAAACAGCTCGCTCTACGGCTTATTGAAACCCAGGAGTTTGTCATGTGTTGGTGGCATCATGGTCATGCCTCTATCAACCGCATCCTGCTGTCTGTGGCCCTGCTCATCATGCTGCTGGCCGATTTGCCCGCGCCCACGGCGCAGGCGGCCGCTTTGCCCTGCCGCAGCATCACCTGGAACCAATTGAACAACCGCCCGGCGGTTGCGCGCGGCTGCACCCTGCCCGCAGAGGCTGCCGCACTGCCCGCACAGGAGGCCGCCACTGCCTTCCTGCGCGCCAACGCCGCTGCTTTTGGTCTGCCTGCCGATCTCAATACCCTTACTCTGCTTTCGCTGCGCCACAGCCTGGGCAGCAGCCATTTGATTTATCAGCAAACCCTGGCTGGCAGGCCGGTGTATGACGCACTGCTGGCCTTGCACCTGAACCAAAGCGGCGAGGTTGCGGTGATACACAGCCGCCTGCTGCCCGAGGTGAAACTGGCTGTGGCCGAACCAGTCATCACGCCGGTGCAGGCCGTGCAAAGCGCTCGTCAGGCCATTGGTTTTGCTGCGCCGCGCAGCGGCAGCCCCGCCCCTGAGCTGGTGGTGTTGCCGTTGGATGAGCGGCAGGCGCGCCTGGCCTGGCGGGTAATGATCGCCTCGGCTCAGCCCGCAGGAGATTGGGAGGTGTTGCTCGATGCGGCCAGCGGCACGGTGATCAAACGCTACAACCGTCTGGTGTTTGCCAAAGGCGATGTCTATGGTGCTACTGGCATTGCCAATGCAGATGGCAGCCTGCCGGTGCAAACGGTGACACTGTCTGGGTTGGATGACAGCGGTTGGCTGCGTGGCGATTATGTAGATGTCACCACTCCCCAGGGCTATCGCCCGGCTACAGCCTTCTCGGCCAGCGGTGATTTTCAGTACGATTCCGCTGATCCTCGCTTCGGTGAGGTGATGGTCTACTATTATATAGATGCCATGCAGCGCTACATGCAGGCGCTGGGCTACAGCAATCGCAACAGCCCGGCCAACGGCGTGGGCGACCGTGTCACTCGCGCCAGCGCCCATTGGTTTGCCCAGGATCAGTCCTTCTACAGTGTCAGTGACGGCGCACTGCACTTTGGCGATGGCGGCGTGCCCGATTCGCTGGATCCTGATGTAGTGGTACACGAATATATCCATGTGCTGCTGCATGATTTGGCCCCTGTCTGGGGTGGCGGTGATATGGAGGCATTGGGCGAGGGCTACGGCGACTACTTCACTGCCAGCTTCTTTGCTGACAGCGCGGCAGATCCCGCCTGCATCGGTGAGATTGACAGCCGCAGCACGGGCAGCCGCTGTCTGCGCCGCGTAGATCGCAGCTCGCAATATCCGGTTGCCCTTACCGGTGACCCGCATCAGGACGGTATGCTGTGGAGCCGTGTGCTGTGGGACGTGCGCGCCTCGCTGGGCGCCCCGGTCGCCGACCGCCTGGCCTGGCAAAGCGCCTTTTACCTGCCTCCTGCGGCTTCGTGGCATGAGGCCGCGGCCGCGCTGCTGGATGCTGATGCTGCGCTCTACCGTGGGGCGCATCGCAGCGCGTTGACATTGGCGCTGCAAGGCCGCGGTCTGTTGCCTCTGGCTGCGCCACTGATCACCTCGCCCGCTGGCGGTGAGATTTTGCGCCCCGGTGGCCTGTGGGCTATCGCCTGGCAGCCACGTAGCGAACTGCCCGTGATCCCACAGTTGCAATGGAGCCTTGATGCGGCTGCTACCGGCTCGCGCCGTCTGGGTTTCAGCAACCCGTTGCCATCTGATTTCAACGGCTATGGCGCGGCTGGCTGGCAGGTGCAGGATGACGCATTGCGCGCCGGCAGCATCAGCCATAACCAACACAGTGTAATAACGCTGCCGGTGGAGCTGGTAACTACAGGCCAGATCAGCTTTCGCTACCGCGTCGACTCGGAACAGGGCTACGATTTTCTGGAATTTCTGCTGGATGACGTCCCACTGCTGCGTGTGTCTGGCGCATCGGGCTGGCAAACCCTAAGCACCACGCTGCCCGCGGGGTCATACACCCTGCAATGGAGCTATCGCAAGGACAGCACGGTGAGCAGCGGTCAGGACAGCGCCTGGATTGACGACCTGGTGCTGCAGAACATCAGCCTGGCTGAGTGGCAGCCCGGTGAACTAGAGTTAAGCAGGTCTGGTCGCCCGGTGTGGCTGTGGCATGTGCCTGACGAGCCAGCGGCCAATGTGACCGTGCGCGTGCGTGCCCAATTCGGTACAGCGGCAGGGCCGTGGGCTATGGTCAAGCGTCCGCTGTTGGTTGATCAGCCCACGGCGGCAAGGGTACAGGGGTTTACCGCCCTCGCCGCGTCTGCATCGTGGCCGCGTTGGCTGCTGGCCGGCGTTGTCGTTGGGCTGTTGCTCAGCGGCGCGCTGCGCCGCAGGCGGCATTAGGCCAGGTCAATCTTGCCCCTGCTCTTCATTTAAGCTATACTTCCCTGCCATGAACCTACAAGATCGCCTCGTTGTTGTTATCCTTGCCGGCGGCAGTGGCACACGGCTTTGGCCGCGCAGCCGCCAGGCTCAACCCAAGCAATTTCTTGACCTGACCGGCCACGGCACCATGCTGCAAGAGACGTTGGCGCGCTTGTTGCCGCTGGTTCCCCCCGAGCGCATTCTGGTGGTGACCAATGCGCAGTATGTCGAAGGCACGCGTGCGCAGTTGCCTGCTTTGCCGCGGGAGCATGTGGTGGGCGAACCCACACCGCGTGGCACTGCGGCTGCGGTGGGGCTGGGTGCGGTGCTGGCCCACCATATCCGTGGTGATGCTATCATGGCTTCGGTACATGCCGATCACTTGATCCTGAAGCCGGAACGCTTTCGTGAGGCGTTGCTGGCTGCGGCCGAGGTAGCCGAACGTGGCTCATTGGTGACGCTGGGCATTCATCCTGAATTTGCTCACACCGGTCTGGGCTACGTGGAACACGGCGTGGCACTGCCAGAGGCCCGCGGTCATGCGGCCTATCGGGTGGAACGCTTTACCGAAAAGCCCGACCAGGCCACTGCCCAGCGCTTTTTGGCGGACGGTCGCCATAGCTGGAATTCTGGCCTGTTCACCTGGCGGGTAGATCGTATCATGGCAGAGTTTGCCCAGCACATGCCCGCGCTGCATGCCGGACTGAGCGAGATCGCCGCGGCGTTGGGTACGTCTCAGGCCGAGGCCACCCTGCAACGTGTCTTTCCGACGCTGCCCAATCAAACCATAGATTACGGCATCATGGAACCGGCGCAAGACATTGCCGTGCTGCCAGTAGACATCGGCTGGACCGATATTGGCAGTTGGTCAACCCTGCTGGATGTGCTGGAGGGCGACGCTGCCGGCAACGTGGTGCGCGGCGAAGGCGCCGTGTTCACCGGCGACAGCCGTAACACGCTGGTTTATTCAGCACCGGGGCGCGTGGTGGCTCTGCTGGGCGTGGAAAACCTGGTGGTGGTGGATAGCGGCGATGCGCTGCTGATTTGCCCCAAGGAGCGCGCAGAGGGCGTGCGCCAGGTGGTGGATTGGCTTAAGGCCAGCGGGCGCGGGCAATATCTGGAATAACCCCCCAAAAAAACCGTTGAGTTATAGAACGCCGCGCACGCGGCGTTTTTATTTGCGCCGTGCTTTTTTCAGCGACCGGCCCAGGTCTTTGCCGCGTGTCAAGGCCTGGTTAAAGATGGCGCGTATATCGTCTGTGTTCAACTTCTCGCCGGTGGTAAAGTAGTGATAGACTGCCTGGCCGGTGGCAATGGTTCCGGCATAAGCAATGGCTGTTTTTAATACAAAGCCCAAAGGCAAAAAGCCCACGATCTCGCGGGCGATCTGCCGCCATACAAAGCCTGCGCCTACCACTCCGGCCACCTTGGGGGCCAGCTCGGCCAGCGTGCCTTCTTCGCCCATCAGCAGCCCCAGTTTGTAAGCCATGATGATCTGGTTTTTGGTCAGGATGTAGACATCGGCCATGGCAAAGGGCAGGCCCAGCAGCGGCACCATCTCGGCCACACCGGTGCCCGCGGCATAGCCGGCGTTGGCTTTGCTGGTGCTTTGGATCAGATAATTGGCTACTGCCGGGCGCAGACCCGCGTAGGCGCGGCCTGCGGCCACGGCCCGCTCTGGCAGCAGGCGCACTATACCGGGCAGCAGATCTTCTTTAATTGCCTTATCGTCGCTCAGCGCGATCACCAGCGAATGCACCGCGCCGGCGCGTCCGCCGTTCCAGCTCGGTTCGACATTGATGGAGCCATAACGCAGCGGATCCTGCACCACCAGCGTAGCAGCTCTCTGGCTGAAGAGGGCGCGCAGACCATCGTTGTTTAGCTGTTCGGGGTTATCAGGCAGCACAATGCGCAGGTCGTAACCGGCCAGCGTGTTGAGGTCAGTCGCGCTGAGTGGCAAGGTGAAGCTGGGCAAGGCGGTGATCACCTGCTCGTTGCTGCGCGGGCCTGTTTGCAGGATGCGCTGCAAGGCCGCGGTTTTGTCGGCCGCGCCGATCACAGCTAATCGCGGGGTGGCCTGGGCCTCTTCGCGAATGGTGTTAATGTCAATCTCAGAAAAGGTTTTCCACAGTGTCGGCAAGGCAGTCAGTTGCGTCAAGCTGGCCATAAGACAAGCTCCTTGTTATAAATTGAGGCGGCGTTCAATGGTTTGGCGCACGATGCGGCTGTCGGCTGGCAGGTACACCGGCGGGTTGGCCAATGTGGCCTCCACTTCAGGCAGCGCATCTTCGTGATAGCCGGTCTTGAACTGCGTGAATTTCAAGCCATGCGCAGTGGAGATCACCACCACGCGGTGATTGGACTGGATGACTCCGCGTTCTACCAGTTTGAAGAGCGCGGCCAGCGCCACACCGGTGTGTGGACAACTGTATAGGCCGGTGAGGTCGGCGCGCGCGGCTGCGTTGGCTAATTCATGCTCGCTGGCCTGCTCTACAATGCCATCAAACTCTTGAATGGCCTTGACTGCCTTCTCATAGCTCACCGGGTCACCGATCTGGATAGCTGAGGCCAGCGTGGTTTGTGCCTGCACCGCCACCTTTTCGCGAAAACCGTTTTGAAAGCTCAGGTAAAAAGGATTGGCTTTGCCGGCTTGCGCAGCCACCAACCGCGGTAATTTGTGAATGATGCCCAGATCGTGCAGCAACTTTAACCCTTTGCCCAGCGCGCTGATGTTGCCCAGGTTGCCTACCGGCATGATAATCCAGTCGGGCACGGCCCAATCAAACTGCTGCACAATCTCGATGCCGACGGTTTTCTGGCCTTCGATGCGTAGGCTGTTCATGCTGTTGGCCAGATAGATGCTGTTGTCCTCGGTGACTTCCTGCACAATGCGCATACAGCCGTCGAAGTCGGTATCCAGCGCCAGCACCAGCGCGCCGTTGGCAATGGGCTGGATGAGCTGGGCCGCGCTGACTTTGCCGCGGGGCAAAAAGACGATGGTGGGAATGCCTGCGGCCGCGCCATAGGCAGCCAATGCCGCCGAGGTGTCGCCGGTGCTGGCGCACGCCACGGCGCGCACCGGACTGTTGCCGCGGCGCATCATTTGGTTGACCACGCTCACCAGCACCGTCATGCCCAGGTCCTTGAAGGAACCGGTGTGGCTGTTGCCGCACATTTTCACCCACAGGTCTTCTACGCCGATTTGTTTACCCAGGCGGTTCGCCCAAAACAGGTTACTGTTGCCCTCGAACATCGAAACAATGGCATCATCGCCGATGTCGGGCACGACCCATTCCTTTTTGCCCCACACACCGCTGCCATAAGGCCATTGCGTAGTGCTGGTGCGGCTGTCTAACAGTTGCATCCACGCCGCAGGGCCACGATCGCGCAGTGCGGCCACATCGTGGGTAACTTCCAACAAGCCGCCGCAGCTTGGGCAACGGTAGATTACATCGTACAACGACCAGCGGCCATGGCAGCCGCGTACACATTGGAACCAGGCAGAGTAGGACATGAGTGGGGGATGAGCGGGTGATAGGGTTGTGGTTTGTTTACGGCTTACTGCTTAGTGTGGCCGTAGCGAAATTCTTGGGTTAAGCCAACTGGCTGTTGCGAGTCTAGCATCGTTTCAGCGGGCTGTCAAAGCCTTGACAGGTGTGCAAGCGCGTGTTACACTGTTCGCCCGCGTGATGTGGGTGATTGCTCCACTGCGCAGACCGACCTTATCCGTGACAAATTATACCAGGTTATCCCTATGCCCAAATCTTCTCTTTTCACTCAGGCTCGCCGCTCAGATCGTGCGGTAGACGACGACGCCTGGATTGCCGCTTTTTTGCACCGCGCCGCGGTGGGTGTGCTGGCAACAGCCGCTGACGGCCAACCTTTCATCAACAGCAATTTGTTTGTCTATCATGCCGAGGCCCATGCCATCTATCTGCACACGGCGCGCACAGGGCGTACTCCCACCAACGTGGCTGCCAACCCGCGGGTCTGCCTGCATGTGTTTGAGATGGGCCGCCTGCTGCCCGCCGATACCGCGTTGGATTTCAGTGTGGAGTACGGTGGTGTCACGGTGTTCGGTCGCGGCGAGATTGTTAGTGACCCTGCCGAAGCCCGCGACGCGCTGCAATTGCTGCTGGACAAGTATTTCCCTCACCTGTATCCGGGCGAGGATTATCGCCCCATCACACCTGAAGAGTTGGCGCGTACCGCGGTGTATCGCATTCACATCGAGCAGTGGTCAGGCAAGCGTAAAGCTGTGGCCGAGGATTTCCCCGGGGCATTTTGGTATGACAACAGGGAGCAGTAAGCAATAAGCAGTAAGCAGTGACCAGGCATTTCCGCTCCGGCCGGTCTCCAGACCGAGTCCGGTCGGTCCCTTCGGGATGGTTCCCAATCTCCTGATCGAAGCCTCCCTGCGGACTCGGTCTGGAGACCGGCCACAGAAGAGGCCGCTCCGAGCGATTTTTAGGTTACGACGCAGAAAGTAGCGCGCAACCCATGACCTTGCCAC
The DNA here is from genome assembly GCA_937907455.1 of uncultured Caldilineales bacterium. Taxonomy (GTDB): domain Bacteria; phylum Chloroflexota; class Anaerolineae; order JAAEKA01; family JAAEKA01; genus JAAEKA01. The sequence goes on along the minus strand of CALESQ010000036.1, from coordinate 6,682 downwards.
CCCATCACCCGCCATCCTCCCACCCGCTCCCTTTGTGCTTTCGCGGCGGTCGTGCTACAATGCACCAAATTGACGCACTGCGTTATACGCATTTCTGCACCAAGCCAATTGAGGAGGCATTGTCATGCTAGACTTCGAGTTCAACGACGAACAACGGATGCTACGCGATCTGGCTCGCCAGTTCGCCGAAAAGGAGATCAAGCCGCAGGCTGAACATTACGACACCAGCGGTGAATATCCCTGGCCGATCATCAAAAAGGCCCAGCAGCTTGGGTTGATGAACCTCAACATTCCGGAAGAATATGGCGGCCCCGGCGTAGACGTGCTGGGCGAGTGCATTGTCAACGAAGAACTGGCCTGGGGCTGCTCCGGCGTGCAAACCGCCATGATGCTCAATAGCCTGGCTTCGTGGCCTGTTATTCTGGGCGGCAATGAGGCACAAAAGCGCAAGTACCTGGGTGAATGGGTGATGGACAGCGGCAAAATGTCGGCCTACGGCCTCACCGAGCCGGCAGCCGGATCGGACGTAGCGGGCATCAAAACCACTGCGGTGAAGCAGGGTGATCGCTACATCCTCAACGGCAGCAAAACATGGATCACCAATGCCCCTATTGCTGATTTCTTTGTGATCTTTGCCAAGACCGATCCTGCGGCGCGTCATCGGGGTATGTCGGTGTTTGTGGTGGAGCGCGGTTGGAAGGGGGTCAGCACCGGCAAGCCCATCCACAAAATGGGACAACATGCGGCCTGGACGGGTGAAGTGTTCATGGAAGATGTGGAAGTGCCCGCCGAGAACTTGCTGGGACGCGAAGGCGATGGCTTTATGATTGCCATGAAGGTGTTTGATCGTTCCCGTCCCTCGGTGGGTGCCGCGGCCACCGGCGTAGCCCGCCGTGCTATGGAAGAAGCTATTCACTACGCCAACGAGCGTCACGCCTTTGGTCGCCCCATCAGTCACAACCAGGCCATTGGCTTTATGATTGCCGACATGGCAATGACGATTGAAGCGGCGCGGTTGCTGGTGTACAAATCAGCCTGGCTGATTGATCGCGGCGAGTCCAATGTTAAAGAAGCCGCCTACGCCAAAGCATTCGCCTCTGATGTAGCCATGAAAACCACCACCGATGCCGTGCAGGTGTTCGGCGGCTACGGCTACAGTGCCGAATATCCCGTGGAAAAGCTGATGCGCGATGCCAAGATCTATCAGATCTACGAGGGCACCTCGCAGGTGCAGCGGGTGATCATTTCGCGCGAGCTGCTGAAATAATCAGCCCCTGCGCAAGTCCTGAGAACAGCAGGTACTGGTAAATCACACCAGTTGACCGTCTCTCAGGGTTAGCACGCGGTCAGCGTGAGCCGCAGCCTCAGCGCTGTGAGTCACCATCAGCACTGTCTTGCCTGCCTGGCGCGTCATTTGATCCAGCAATGCCAGAATCTGCGTGCCGGTTTGTTCGTCCAGGTTGCCGGTCGGCTCGTCGGCCAGCACCAACAGCGGGTCATGCACCAGGGCACGCGCCAAAGCGACGCGCTGCTGCTCGCCGCCGGAAAGCCGGTCAGGCAGAGTAGCGCGTCGCTCCAACAGGCCCACGGCGTCGAGCAGCGCTTCCGTGCGCGGTCGGATCGCCGCGGCGGATGCGCCGTTCAGCTCCAGCGGCAGGGTAACGTTTTCCCAAACCGTCAAAGTGGGGATCAGATTGAAAAACTGAAAGACAAAGCCAATTGCGCGTCGGCGCACCAGCGTGCGTTGGTGGTCGTTGAGCGCGCTCAACTCCTGGCCGTCCAGCCAGATGCGTCCGCTGTCGGGCCGGTCAATGCCGCTGATGAGGTTCAGCAGGGTGCTTTTGCCGCTGCCGCTGCGTCCCAGAATCGCTACATACTCGCCGCGGGTGAAGACGGCATGGGCATCTTGCAGCACTACGCGCCTGCGCTCGCCCTCCTGATAGCTCTTGCTCAACGCTTCGAAGCGCAGAAATTGGTCGGATAGGCTCATAGATCAGATGGCATTCTGAACGGTGCAGGAAGAGCCTCCTGTTTTGGCTGGTCCCTCCGGGATGGTTCCCAATCTTCAGGCCATGCCACGTTGGAAGCTGCTTCCGCACATAGATTTTAGGGCTGCGCCTGTTGCAGGAAATCACTCATGGCGTCCAGCAGGGCGCTCAGCTCGGCTTTGCTGACTTCGCCCATGTGACCGATGCGCAGGGTTTTGTTTTTCAGGTCACCGTAGCCGTTGGCAATGGTCATGCCGCGCGCCTTCAGAAAACGATTCATGGCGGCAAAATCAATGTTGGGGGTGTTTTCCAGGCAGGTCACTGTGGCCGAACGATAGCCTTCAGCCGCGTAGAGACGGAACCCGTGGGCTTCAGCCCATTGCTGCGTCATCTCGGCCAGGTGATGATGCCGCGCCACGCGCGCAGCCATGCCCTCAGCCAGAATATGGTCAAGCTGCTGGTCAGCCGCATACAGCAGGCTGATGGCGGGCGTGGCCGGTGTGGTGCTGCGCAGCAGATATTTCTCCAGCAGCAGAAAGTCGAAGTACCAGCCGCGGCCGCTGGTTTCTTTGGCACGCGCCAGCACGCGGTCGCTCACCGCGGCAAAGGCTAGACCGGGCGGCAGCGCCAACGCTTTCTGCGACGAGGTGAGGCAAATGTCTAGTCCCCAGGTGTCGGTGGCAATCCAGTCGCCGGCGATGCTGCTTACTGCATCTACAAACAGCAGCGTATCGGGGGCGCGTTGCTGCAGCAGCGCGGCAATCTCGGCCAGCGGGCTTACCACGCCGGTGCTGGTTTCGTTGTGTACCACGGTGATGGCATCCCACTCACCGCCTGCGTCAAGCAGAGCGGCTACATCTGCGGCGCGCACCGGCTGGCCCCAGGGGATATCCACGCGTACGGCCTCTTTGCCGCAGCCCACTGCCACTTCGTGCCAGCGCAGGCTGAAAGCGCCGTTGACAAAATTCGCCACGCGGCGGCCTTGACGTACGCCGTTGCGAATAGCTGCCTCTTGCAAGCCGGAACCTGAAGCGGCCACGATGTAAACGCGGTTTTCGGTTTGAAAAACCTGTTTGATTTTGGTTTCGACACGGCCTACCAGTGCATCACAATCGCTGCTGCGGTGGCCGATCATTGGGCCGGTCTGAGCTTGCAAAACATCAGCCCGTACTTCGGTGGGGCCGGGGATAAATAAATGAACATGAGACATGGAAGGAACCTTTGTTTTGGTGAATGAATAGATCGGAGGCGGCGCAGTGTCGCACCTTTGGTAGTAAAACGCAGTCTGTTTCAAACCATCAGGCAGACGCTGGTTGCCGCATGGGGCAGGCGGATTGTCCTTATCTTGCGCCTCAAACCAACAAAGTTGCCTGGACAGTATCCTGCCTGCCTGTATCGAAACCAGAGGGGAAGGGTCTCGCCCCTGCGAGATTTCCAATCTCTTGACCGAGCCCAGCCCGCCTGGTATTTCTGAACAGATACTTAACTGGTTCGGCGGGCTTCGCGGGCGGCACGCCGTGCGGCGCGCTCATCTACCGGCGCTGACTCTGCACTGGCGGTGGGAGCAGGCACGGCGAGTTGACGCTGTGCCTGGATCCAGGCTGCACAGTTCTCATCGTGGCCCATCATTACATCGGCTGCGCGGATTGCAGCCATGATCTCTGCCTCCAGCGGGTTGGTGATGGCACAAGGCAGCCCTGCGGTGATAGCCATGGCAACGAATGTGGCGTTGAGCGCCTTGCGGTTGGGCAGGCCAAAGGAGATGTTGCTGGCTCCGCATACCGTGTTGCAGCCCAGCTCCTCGCGCACCATGCGCACAATTTGAAACAGGTGATTGCCTGCCCCGTGTACTGCGCCCACAGGCATAGCCAGCGGATCAATCAAAATATCTGAGCGCGGGATGCCGTAGCGCTCGGCCCGTTCCACGATTTTTTTCGCCACCAACAAGCGTTGGCGCGGGTCATAGGAAATGCCGGTTTCGTCGTTGCTGATGGCAATCACGGCAGCGTGGCGTTCAGCTACCAGGGGCAGCACGGCCTCCAGCCGCTCTTCCTCGCCGGTAACCGAGTTTACCAGGGGCTTGCCTTCGGCCGCGTGCAGCCCAGCAGCCAGTGCCTTCACCACCGAAGAATCGATGCACAGCGGCACATCGGTCACTTGCTGCACCAAACGCACGGCTTCGGCCATCAGCTCTGCTTCATTGGTGAGCGGAATGCCCGCGTTGATATCCAACACCTGCGCGCCCGCCTCTACCTGCGCCCGCGCATCCGCAAGTACCCGGCTGAAGTCACCGGCAGCCATCTCAGCAGCCAGCAGCTTGCGCCCGGTGGGGTTGATGCGCTCGCCAATCACTACAAACGGCAAGCCCGGGCCGATTGCCACCGTTTTTTGCCTGGAACGAAGCACTGTTTGCATACCAAACTCCTGTTATCGGGTTGAATTTACAAAAGGCCATTGTACTGCCACTTGCAGGATGTGACAATCTACAGGTTTGAAACAAAAAACACGCAGACCTGTATCAGGTCCGCGTGTTTTGTTTCAAGCACAGGGGGAACTGCGCCTACACACCGATCAATGCCTGAAGCGCAGCCGCGTCGGTAACATAGATGCGGCGATAGCCCAGCTCTACCATGCCATCAGCCTTGAAGCCGCGCAGAATGGTGCTCACGGTCTCGCGATAGGTTCCCAGCATGTCGGCCAGCGATTGATGGCTGGTGCGAATGGCGGTGGGACGCTCGTTGCCGGATAAATCTAACAGCAATTTGGCCAGGCGCTGGGGCAATTTCTTGTAGGCTACCTCTTCCAGCCGATCTTCCACCTGGCGCAACCGTCGGCCAAATGTTTGCAGCATGCCCCATCCAATGATAGGGTAACGCTCGGTCATGGCGCGGGCATAAGCTTCAGGCAGTGCCCAAACGGTGGTATCTTCTAGCGCTTCGGCAAAAGTTGCAGAGGCCAGATCGCGGGTGATCATCGCTCCGTCGCCAAACACCGCGCCGGGGCCGATGCGCGACATGGTCATGCGCCGCCCTTCTTTGTTACGACAAATCAATTGGGCACGACCACTCATCAGAATAAACAGTTTGGAACCAAGCTCTTCCGGGGTGGCGATTACCTCGCCGGCTTTCACCGTGCGGGTGACAAGTGCCTGTTGAAAGTCGGCATCACCTTCGGTCATGGTGGCAATCAGTTGTGACAGAGGCGTTTTGCGTTTTTGAACTGTACTCATAGTATCACCTGTTAATTACGCTTATTTCTATGGCTATTATAAGACAAAACAGATTTTCTGTCAAGGATTTGTCTAAAATTCTAACCTTGTCTTAACATTTGATCAAGACACCGGCAAGTAAAGTGAACGCAACCTGTACAATTCCTGATAATACAGTCAGTTGGGGCAGGGTTGTGATCGAAAACTGTAGGTTAGCGCATTCCCTCTGGCAGGGGTATAATCGCCTCATGCTATCCCTGTCTGAGATCAGTTTGCGGTTGCGTCGCGCTGTGATGTACAGTGCAGTGCTGTTGCGCGCGGTCGTCAGCCGCTCTCAGCGCAGCCTGCTGCGTGAGGTCTTTGCCCTGGGCCGTAGCTTGCCTGAGCGCCTGGAGTCGCCCTTGCCTGAGGCGCTGGCTGCCCTCACCCCGGCTGCCGCATCCTCGGCAGTGGCCCCCGCCGCCATTCGCCGCCTGGTGGATGCGGCTTGCGCGCTGGGAGCAGGCCGACCGTTGGGCATTTGCCTGCGCCGTTCCTTGTTACGCTACTATTTTTTGCGCCGCGCCGGTTTGCCGCTGGTGATCCATTTTGGCGCGCGTCGCCTGGGTGAGGCTGTAGCCGGTCATGCCTGGCTTACACTGCAGGGCCAATCTTATCATGAAAACCCTGCCCATGTTCTACCTCACACCCTGATGTGGAGCTACCCTTCTCCGGCCGGGCCGGAGCCATCCCTCTGAACAAGGTTGACCGGATATGTCTCAACAACCCGCGGCTCCAGCCGCTTCTTCTGCTGATCGTTCTGCGGTGATTGTGATCTTCGGCGCGTCGGGAGACTTAACCCAACGCAAGTTGCTTCCTGCCCTGCACACGCTGGCCTGTCTGGGATTGATGCCGGAACGCTTTGCCGTGCTGGGCGCAGCCCGCAGCAAACTCAGCGACGACGCCTTTCGCGAGCAATTGCGCGCAGGTGTGGCCGAATTTGGCCGTATCAAACCGGACGGGCAGATGTCCTGGCAGCAATTCGCTGAAAAGCTCTTTTATCTGCCAATTGGCTACGAAGATGCCACCAGTTACCAACAATTGGCCGAACGCCTGACCGAGTTGACGCAGGCAATTGGTTCAGATAATGTGCTTTTTTATCTGTCCACGCCGCCACAGGTTTACCAGCCAGTGGTGCAGCAGATCGGCGCTGCCGGACTGGCACATGCTGCTGCGGGCTGGCGACGCATCGTCATTGAAAAGCCTTTTGGTCACGATCTGGCCTCGGCGCAACAGCTCAACCAGGCCGTGCATCAGGTCTTTAATGAAGACCAAATCTATCGCATTGATCACTATCTGGGTAAGGAAACGGTGCAAAACCTGTTGGTGCTGCGTTTTGCCAATGCCATCTTCGAGCCGTTATGGAACCGGAATTATATCAACTCGGTGCAAATTACTTGAGTTTAGACTAACGGCCAACGGCTCGGCAGGGCCGAGTTGGCGAACT
>CALESQ010000035.1 GCA_937907455.1 uncultured Caldilineales bacterium | reverse complement strand
GATTCCTCTTCAGTTGTTAAAGTTCAGCCTCTTCCTACGGCTCTAAACTCAAGTTTTTTATGCGCGGCTATATGGGCTTTTGTCGCGCCTGTGGTACAATGCCGCTCTATCACGCCCTGCGGAAGGATGTAGCTATGCGCCCATTATTCACCCGTTTGTTGTGGCTGGTGCTTTCTATACTGCTGATCTTTGGTGTTTATCGGCTGCTCACTATTCGTCCGCTCGCCGACACACCGTACTTTGCCGATCAGCCCTTGCTGGTAGCTGAGGCTCCCACCCTATCCGATAGCGCGTCGCGCAGCGAAGGTTTTTCCCTGGCCAATACTGCCTATCTGCCTGTGAGCCTGGCAGATGACGGCTTGCTGTACATCAATGGTATCGCCGGTCTTTCGTTGCAAGAGGCGTTGGCTGCGCAGCCAGTGCGCCGCGCGGTGGTGCTGCTGCTACAGCCAGATTTGCAGAGCGTGGCCGCCTTGCTGCAAGCCCTGGACGCCACCAAAGCCCATTCCCGCGTGCTGGCCGTGGTGGATAACGAAGCGCTCAGCCGTATGGTGCGTGTCGAAGCCCCCGATCTGGCTACAGCGGCCACCTCAGCCGAAGCAGAAGCCTTGCTCACCATGCAGCGTTTTCGCCTGACTGCATTTTATCGGCCCGTGGCGCCGGCCCTGCTGCTGCCGCAAAACCGCCTTTCCGCGCCAATTGTGCGCGCCGCCCACAGTCGCGGCATACGCGTCTTGGCCCTCAGCGATGCTGCCGGCGCCGAGACCATGCAGCCACTGCTGGATGCCGGACTTGATGGCTGGATCGTTGCAGCAATTCCTCACCCATAACCCTATGACCACCACCGACGCATTAATTGGCAGGCGCGTGCCTGTGCTGGATAAAGGTTGGATCGAGCTGCAAGACCTGATGGGCGACGATAATGCCGTGGTTGCGGCGGCGCGCGCGTCCTTTCTGGGCGAAAGCAAAGGCCCGGATAAAGATAAAAAGTTGCTGTTCTATTTGCTGCGTCACCGTCACACCACCCCTTTCGAGATGGTGGAGTTCAAATTTCGCGTGCGCGCCCCAGTGGTTACCTGGTGGCAATGGGCGCGGCATAGAACCTGGAATTTTAACGCTCAGTCCGGCAGATATTCAGCCTTTGATGAGGGCGATTTCTACGAAGTACCCCCCGATGCCTGGCGCTTGCAGGCCCGTGACAACAAGCAGGCCAGCGATGGTCTGTTACCAGATGGCGAGGAACTTAGCGCCGCACTCGCCCACCACTACGCCGAGGGGTTTCGTCTCTACGAGCAAGCCCTGGCCGCCGGGGTGGCGCGCGAGCAGGCGCGACTTTTTCTTGCCGGTTTCAGCGTCTACTATACCTGGGTGGCCAAAGTAGATGCCCACAACCTGATGCACTTCCTCAAACTGCGTATGGCGAGCGAAGCACAGCTTGAAATCCGCGTTTACGCCGAAGCCATCTTCGAACATTTCTTTAAACCCGCTTTGCCCTGGACGGCAGAAGCCTTTGAGTTGTATCAATTGAATAGCAATCCTACATGACAAATTCCGGCTATTATCGTTTTCCTGCCTTGCACAATGACCGCGTGGTATTTGTGTGCGAGGATGATCTGTGGACTGTAGATGCAGCGGGCGGCATTGCACGTCGCCTGACCTCTAACCTGGGTGAGGTAGATTCGCCCGCCTTCTCCCCGAATGGCGACTGGCTGGCCTTTACCGGCCGTGAGGAGGGCACTCCCGAAGTCTTTGTGATGCCCGCACTGGGTGGCCCCGCTCAACGCCTCACCTATCTGGGCGCTGATGCCCGCGTGGTCGGCTGGCTGCCCGATGCCAGTGCGATCGTCTTCGCCAGCAGCCACGCCAGCCCCTTTGCCGCTGCCAGCCTTTACACCATCACCCTGGACGGCACTTTGCAACTGCTGCCGGTAGGCGTAGCCGAAAGTATCTCCTTCGGCCCTGATGGCGGACGGGTGATCGGTCGCCATACCTCTGACATTGCTACCTGGAAGCGTTACCGCGGTGGTCGCACCGGCGACATCTGGCTGGATGCCCGCGGTGACGGCCAATGGCAACGCCTGGCCTGTGCCGCGCCTTCCGGCAAACTACCAGGCAACGTGGTTTTGCCCCTTTGGTTGGGTGAGCGTATCTACTTCATTTCCGATCAGGACGGCATTGGCAGCATCTATTCGCAGCCTGCCGATCCCGCCGAGGCCGCACAATGCCAGCCGCAACGTCATACCTTCAACGATGATTTCTACGTGCGCCGCCTGAGCAGCGATGGCCGCCGCATCATCTACAGCGCGGGAGCCGATCTTTTTGTGCTGGACCCGCAACAGCCTGCCGCAGCGCAAGCCATCCCCATCACCCTGTACAGCCCGCAGGTGCAACGCAACCGGCGCTTTGTCGAACCGGCGCGTCACCTGCAACACTTCGCCCTGCATCCTGATGGCCTGGGTGTGGCCCTCACCACGCGCGGCCAGGTATTTGTCATGGCTAACTGGGAAGGTGCAGTCACGCAAATTGAACCAACCACTGCAGAGCGCGACGAGCAAACCGTAGCTGTCTACCATCGCCTGGCAAGCTGGCTGCATGACGGCGAGCGCCTGGTGCTGGTCAGCGATCGTGATGGCGAAGACGCGCTGGAGGTCTATCAACTCGACGGAACCAGCCCCTTGCGCCGCCTGTCTGATCTGGATATTGGCCGCCCGCTGGCGCTGTGGCCCAGCCCCACCCGTGATGAGGTCGCACTGGTCAATCACCGCCACGAGCTGATCGTGGTGGATTTGGCCGCGCCGGCCGCGCGCGTCGTCGAACGCAGCGACTACGGCGACCTGCGCGGCGTGGCCTGGTCACCCGATGGTCACTGGATCGCCTACGGCATGCCGCTCAGCGAGCAGATTTCCGTGATCAAACTCTTCGAGGTGGACAGCGGTGCCATACACACCGCTACCCAACCCTTGTTGCGTGACGAGGACCCCGCTTGGGATCCTGAAGGCAAATACCTCTACTTCCTTTCCGCACGCGATTTTGACCCCGTCTACGACAACCTGCAATTCGATCTTAACTTCCCGCGCGGCATTCGTCCCTACCTGCTCACCCTGCAAAAGGACTTACCCTCGCCCTTTGTGCCCGAGCCGCGTGCCCCCGGACGCAAAAAACGGCGTGATAACGGCATCAAACCCGATTTGGCTGGTGAGCTGATGCAGCCAGCAGCGGCTGAGGAGGCAGCAGGCCGCGCCGCCCAGGATGTCGCCGCTCCCGCACCGTCTGCGCCCGACAGCGAAGCCGCCGAAGCAGGCAGCGATGAGCGCATCATCATTGACCTGGATGGCCTCCCCTGCCGCATGGCAGCCTTCCCCGTGCCCGATGCCCGCTACCAACAAATTCGCGGCATAGAAGGCAAGGTGCTATTTTCCTGGCAACCCATCGAGGGCGCACTGCACAGTGGCCGTGCGCCCGGCGCCACCCCCGGTGCATCGGCCCTGCTGGATGTTTATGATTTCGGCGAACACAAGATAGACACCATCATTGATGGCCTTACCAGCTTCGAGGTGTCACTGGATGCCAAAACCTTAATCTATCGCATGGGCAACAAGCTGCGTGTGCTGCACGCCGGTGACAAGCCCGACGGCAAAGGCGGCAACGCGCCCAGCCGTCAAAGCGGCTGGCTCGATTTGAACCGCCTCAAGGTGGCGGTGTCACCCGCCGCCGAGTGGGCACAGATGTATCGCCACGCCTGGCGCTTGCAGCGCGATCAGTTCTGGGTAGAAGATATGTCCGGTCTGGATTGGCAAGCAGTGTACCGGCGCTATTGGCCGCTGGTGCGTCGCGTAGCCAGCCGCTCCGAGTTTTCCGACCTGATGTGGGAGATGCAGGGCGAGTTGGCTACCTCACACGCCTACGAGATGGGTGGCGACTACAAGCCAGAGCCGAACTTCCAGCAGGGCTATCTTGGCGCTGATTTTGAATACGAACCCGCCGCCGATGGCTATCGGATCACGACTATCCTGCGCGGCGATCCCTGGGACGAAAACGCCGATTCGCCACTGCACGAGCTGGGGCTGGACCTGCGCGTGGATGATGTATTGCTGGCCGTGGCCGGACGGCGGCTTGGCCGTACCTTGTCACCGCAGCAGGCATTGGTGAACCTGGCCGGTGAGCGCATCTTTCTCACCTTCCTTAGCCGCAGCGACAGTTCACACTTCACCGTCACCGCCAAGGCATTGCGCAGTGAATGGCCGTTGCGCTACCGTGCCTGGGTCGAGGCCAACCGCCGCCGCGTCCACGAGCTGAGCGATGGCCGCATCGGCTATCTGCACATCCCCAATATGGGGCCGGAAGGCTACGGCGAGTTCCATCGCGCTTTTCTGGCCGAGGTGCATCGTCAGGGTGTAGTGGTAGATGTGCGCTACAACGGCGGCGGTCACGTCTCGCAATTGTTGTTGGAAAAGCTAACGCGGCGACGCCTGGGCTACGATGTGCAACGCTGGGGAGCGCCCGAAGCTTATCCCGCCTACACCGTGGCCGGCCCGCTGGTGGCGCTGGCCAACGAATGGACCTCCTCCGACGGCGATATTTTCAGCCATGCCTTCAAGCTGCTCAAGCTGGGGCCGGTGGTGGGCACGCGCACCTGGGGCGGGGTGATCGGCATCTCGCCGCAGGACACGTTGTTGGATGGTGGCCTTACCACCCAGCCCGAATTTTCCTTTTGGTTCAACGATGTGGGCTGGGAGGTGGAAAACCGCGGTGCCGCCCCCGATATCGAGATAGAAATTACCCCGCAGGACTGGGTGGCCGGACGCGATCCGCAACTGGATGCTGCTGTAAACGAGGCGCTACGCCTGCTGGCCGCCGCGCCCCCCGCGCCACCACCCGCCAGACCTGAGCGCAGGCAGAATGCCCCCGCGCGTCATCCCTGAGGTCCCTCATGGCTACCCCACCATTGCATTCTTTGGGTGCAGTTACTGCCTTTAGCTTTGCTGATCAGTGTCTTGACCTGCACTGCGGCGCAGCCGCGCTGCGCATCGAACTGCTGGCACCGGCGCTGCTGCGGCTGCGTTTGGCTCCCGACGGCCACTTCGACCACGGCTTTTCCTACGCGGTGGCCCGCACCGAGTGGCCCGCCACGCCGGTGGAATTCCGCGCCGATGATGAGGTGTTGGAACTGCGCAGCGCCGCGCTGATCTGCCGCGTGCAGCGTGTCCCCTGTCGCCTCAGCATCTGGGACGCGCAGGAGCGTTTGCTGCTGGCCGATGCCGCTGGCCTGGGCTGGAGCGGGCCGGTGAATGGAGATCGCGCTGTGGCCTGGCATTTGCATCTGCCTGAGGGGGCGCATTACTATGGTTTGGGCGAAAAAGCCTTTCCCATGGAGCGCCGCGGCCGTCGCTTCGAGCTGTACAACACCGATCCCGCGGGTTACGCCCCCTACGACGAGCCGATCAACCAAAGTATCCCCTTTTTCATGGCGCTGTTGCCCGTGTCCTTCCCCCTTACCGCGGCACAGATGGGCAACGCGACCGCGGCCGCAGGCGTGTTGCTCGATAATCCCGCCCGCAGCTTCTTTGACTTCGGCTATACCCAGCCCGATACGCTGAGCATCGAGGCCGAGGCTGGCGAGTTGCGGGCCTATGTAATGGCCGCGCCGCGTCTGGCTGATGTGCTGGAGAGCTACACCGCGCTTACCGGACGCAGTGCGCTGCCGCCGTTGTGGGCGCTGGGCTATCATCAGGCCCGTTGGAGCTATCCCGACGAGGCTACTGTGCGCGACCTGGCGGCACAGTTCCGCCGCCGCCGTATCCCCTGTGATGCCGTCTATCTTGACATTGACTACATGGATGGCTATCGCTGTTTCACCTGGAACCGTGCCGCATTTCCCGATCCCCGCGGCATGATCGCAGACCTGCGCGGCGCTGGCATCAAGACTGTAGCCATTATTGATGCCGGTGTCAAGGCAGATGCAGCGACTGGCTATGCTGTACACGATGAGGGCGTGGCCCGCGATGTGTTTCTGCGCACCGCCGACGGCGAGCGCTTCATGGCCCCGGTATGGCCCGGTGATTGCTATTTTCCCGATTTCACTGATCCCGCGGCGCGCGCCTGGTGGGGGGAACAATACGCCGGCTTGCTGGCTGATGGCGTGGCAGGCTTTTGGAACGATATGAACGAGCCGGCTCTGTTCGACGGCCATGTGCTGCCGGATGATGCGCCATTTCACTACGAGGGCTTCGGCGCACGTCACAGCGAGGCTCACAACGTCTATGGCACGCAGATGGCCCGCGCCACCGCCGACGGCCTGGCGCGCTTGCAGCCCGGCCTGCGCCAGTTGGTGATCAGCCGCGCCGCGTTTGCCGGGCATCAGCGCCATGCTATGGTGTGGACGGGTGACAACCACAGCACTTGGGAGCATTTGCGCCTGACCGTGGCTATGGGCCTGAGCCTGGGGCTGTCGGGTCTTGCCTTTCATGGCGCGGATGTGGGCGGCTTTATGGGCGATTGCACCGGTGAGCTGCTGGCACGCTGGACGCAGCTAGGCGCGCTGACCCCCTTCTTCCGCAACCATTCATCTCTGGGAACCCGCGCTCAGGAACCCTGGGCTTTCGGCGCAGAGATCGAGGCCATTTGCCGCCGCGCCATCGAACTGCGCTATCGTCTGCTGCCGCTGATCTATACCGCCTTTTGGCAAAACGCACAAACCGGTGTGCCCATCACCCGCCCGTTGGTGCTGACCCATCAATATGATCCGCGCGTGGCCGCTCTGGATGACCAATTTATGCTGGGTGACGATCTGCTGGCCGCGCCGGTGCTGGAGCCGGGCGCGCGGGGCCGCTGGCTCTATCTGCCTGCCGGACGCTGGTATGATTTCGATACCGGCGCGCGGCTGGAGGGCGGACGCAATCATTGGGCTAATGCGCCGCTGGACACTATCCCGCTTTTTGTGCGTGGCGGCAGTGTGCTGCCCATGCAAGCAGTGCAGCAACATACCGATGAAGCTCCGGCTGCCACCATTACCCTGCGCGTGTATGCGGGCATCGGTGAAAGCCAGTGGTACGAGGACGATGGCTGCACGATGGCCTGCCTCACCGGCGAATTTCGCGCTACCCGCTTTGCCGTGCGCGGTGATGGTGGTGTGGTGCGCGTGACCGTGGAACATGATGGCGCCTATCGCTCACCGCGACAGCACTGGGCCTGGGAAATCATCGGCCTGGATCGCCGTCCCGACAGTGTGGAGATGGACGAACAGCCGATCAGCGATTGGCATTACGATGAGTCCGGTCACCGGCTTTGCTTCACCACGGCGCCGTGTTTGCGCATCGCCGTGCGCTGAACACTGCCCAGCTAGATTTAGCACGCCGCGGGTGCGCTGGCAACCCATCTCGCGGCCCATTCTCTATGCTTTGATCTATGAGACAACTTTTAAAACGTCCAGCCTTGTTAGCTGCGTTGATTGTATTGCTTGTGCCGCTGCTCTGGTTTGCGCCGGTTGTTGTGGGTGGTCGTACCCTGCTGCCGGTAGATAACCTCTATCAGTTTCAGCCGTGGGCCTCGCTGGCGCAGCAAGCCGGTGCCACTGTGCCGCACAACGAGCTGCTGAACGATCTGGTGCTGGAAAACCTGGTATGGAAAACCTTCCTGCGTGATGCGCTGACGCACGGCGAGTTGCCGCTATGGAACCAGAATCTCTTTAGCGGGGTGCCATTCCTGGCTGCGGGCCAGCATTCCGGCCTGTATCCGTTGTCGCTGGTGTTCTACGTGCTGCCGCTACCGCTGGCCTTCGGCGTATTTACCTGGTTGCAATTTGCCCTCACTGCCGCGGCGATGATGGGCTTTGCCCGCGCACTGCGCCTGAGCTGGCCCGCGGCCCTGTTTGCCGGTCTGGCCTATGCCTGGAGCGGTTTCATGCTGGTAAGCGTGGTCTTTTCCATGATCATTGCTGCGGCAGCATGGTTGCCGCTGTTGCTGGCTGCCATCGAAACCATCATCCGCAAGCAGGAAGAAAAGGGCAACACCGCTTATTCGCCCATCCCCTATGTGGCCGGTGGTGCGGTGGCGCTGGGTGTGCAAACCCTGGCCGGTCATCCCGAAATCACGGTGATGTCGCTGCTGGTGGCTGGCGCCTACAGCCTGGCACGCTTGCTGATGCTGTGGCGGCGCATCGGCAGCTTGCGTCGGCCCTTGCTGCTGGGCGGCTGGCTGCTGGTGATGGTGGTGGCTGGCCTGGCATTGGGAGCGGTGCAGCTTGTGCCGCTGTACGAGCTGGTAAGCACCAGCTTTCGTCAGGGATCAGCCAGTTACAGCGAGGTAGTGGGCTGGGCGTGGCCCAGCCGCCAGATACTCACCTTTTTGCTGCCCGATTTCTTCGGCAACCCCAGCACTCACGGTTGGTGGGATCCTGCGCTGCGCGCCTGGCGGGCTGCCGGGCCGAACGCCGCCGACCAACCGGTGCGTGATGTGTTCTGGGGGGTGAAAAACTATGTCGAAGGCGGCAACTACCTGGGCATCGCCACTCTGCTGCTGGCTGCGCTGGCGGTTGCCAGCGGGCTGCGTGGTCGCACCGCATCCGGCAATGACCGGCGGTTAGTGCTGCTGCTGCTGACCCTGGCTGTGGCGAGTCTGCTGTTTGCCTTCGGCACGCCGCTCTATGCCTTGCTTTTCTACGGCGTGCCCGGCTACAAGCAGCTTCATTCCGCCTTTCGCTGGGTGTTGCCCTATACGGTGGCGCTCGCTGCATTGGCTGGTTTTGGCGTGCAGGCGCTATGGGTTTATGGCCGCGGCGATGGCGGCCACACCTTGCCGCGCCTTGCGCGCCTCCTCGGCAGCGGTAGTTTGCTTCTAGGCACGGCCATTGCCGCAGTCGCGCTGCTCAGCCTGGTGTGGTCGGCTCCCTTTCATGCCCTGGGCGCAGCGGTGTTGGCTTCTTCTGATCTGGCGCGGGCGGTGTTTGCCAACGGTGCAGATTTCTGGGGCTATCAGTGGCGCAACGTGTTGCATCTGGGCGTGTTTGCTGCCCTGGCTGGAGCCTGGCTGCTTTGGGCCGCGCCGCGCCGCCCCGCCTCTGCCCGCCACCCGCGGCCGCGTCGTGCGCTGTCGCTGGGAGCTGTCTTGCTGCTGCTGCTTGATCAATATCTGGTGCTGGGCGATTTCAACCCAGCGGCCGATCCGGCGCTGCTTCAGGCTGAGTTAGGTAGCGTGGCTTTTTTGCAGCAGGCCAATGATGCCGCGTTGCAGGCGGGTGACCCCTGGCGGATGACCACTTTCGAGGGGCCAGGAACTACCAAGACCTTCAACGCTAACACCCCTTGGCTGCTGGGTTTGCAGGATGTGCGCGGCTACGATTCGATTATTCCCCGCCAATATGTAGCCTACATGCAGGCCATCGAGCCGCAGGGACAGTTGCTCTACAACCGCATTTCCCCCTTCTACGATCCTGCCAGTCTGGACGATCCGCTCACCGATCTGCTAGGGGTGCGCTATGTAGCCAGCGAACTGCCGCTGGATCAACCCGGTTGGCAGCAGGTGTACCGCGGCGAGGTGAGCATTTATCAGAACGCTGATGCCTTTCCGCGTGCCTTTGTGGCAGCTCAGGCCGTGTTGGCCGCTCCCACCGAGGTGTTGAGCCGTACCCGTGAAGTAGATTTACATAACGTTGTTGTTTTAGAGGAGGGAGCGCGTCGCGGCAGCTCCGGCACGTTGGGCGCAGCGGGCTTTGCCGGTCTGCCCGCCGACTACAACGGCGCACTGCCTGCTGCCGAGCTGCCTGCCGCGGCTTCGCCCGCGCTGCGCACGGCCACAGTCAGCGCCTACGGCAGCAGGGAAGTGTCGGTGGACCTGAATTTGAGTGACCGCGGCTGGCTGGTACTCACCGACGCCTGGTTCAGCGGTTGGAAGGCCTATCTGCGCCCCTTTGGCGCCGCGGCTGAGGGACGTGATGCCGCGGGCGACTCGCTGGAAACCGAGCTGCCGGTGTTCCGCGCCGATGGCAACTTCCGCGCGGTGTACATTCCGGCCGCGGGGCAGTGGACGGTGCGCTTTGTCTACTCGCCGCGCTCCGTGCAATTGGGTGTCTACATCAGCTTTTTGGCTTTTGTCACGCTGCTGTTGCTGTTGGGAGGCTGGATGTGGGGGCGCTTCTATCGCGAGGTAGAGGACGAAAACGCCGAGGTGCGGCGCGTGGCAAAAAACAGCGTGGTGCAAATGGCGTTGTCGCTGCTGAACCGCGGTATTGACTTTGCCTTTGCCATGCTGCGCCTGCGCATTTTGGCCCCGGTGGGCGAAGGCAGCTATGCCTTTGTGATCACAGTTTACGGTTTCTTCGAGGTAGTGATCCGCTTTGGTCTGGGCACGTTGCTGACGCGCGACGTGGCACAGGATAAAAGTTCGGCGGGGCGCACGCTGTTCAATGTGCTGGCGCTGCGCCTGCTGCTCTGGCTGATCTCACTGCCGGTGATGGTGGTGGTGGGTGGCCTGTATGCCCGCGGCGGCAATTTGTCCGGTCAGGAGGCGCAGGCATTGGCGTTGTTTGCCGGTGCGCTGCTGTTTGCCAGCTTTGCCGACAGCTTCAGCTCGGTGTTTATGGCCTTCGAGAAGATGGAGTACCCTGCGGGCATTGCCAGCGCCGTGGCCGTAGCCAAGGTGGCGTTGGGTGCGCTGGTGTTACTGCCTCCCTTCAGCGCGGGTTTTGTGGGGCTGGCTGCTGTCAGCCTGGTGATGAATCTGGTGCAGGCGGTGTGGTTGTGGCTGGCGCTGCGGCGCCATGTGCCGCTGCACCTGGGCGGGTTGCAACGCGGCGTGCAGCGTACCATGCTGCGCGAAAGCTATCCGTTGATGCTCAATCATCTGCTGGCGAGCATCTTTTGGCGCATTGATATGTGGCTGCTCAAGCCATTGGCCGGCACAGCCGCAGTGGGGATTTACTCGGCTGGGGTGAAGTATCTGGATGGCTTTAACGTGATCCCTAGCTATTTCACGCTGGCGATCTTCCCGCTGATGAGCCGCTATGCCAAGGATAGCCGCGACTCGCTGCTGCGTGCCTATCAACTGGCGGTGCGCCTGCTGGTGATGACCGCGCTGCCGATTGCTATTCTGGTGACCACGCTGGCTACGCCGCTGATCCGCATTCTGGGTGGCGCGGCCTTTCTGCCCGACTCAGCATTGGCGCTCACCCTGCTGATTTGGTCCATTCCGGTGGGCTTTGTCAACAGTGTGACGCAGTATGTGCTGATTGCGGTGGGGCAGCAGCGCTTTCTGACGCGCGCCTTCATCATCGGCGTTAGTGTCAATATTCTCGCCAATCTGGTGATGATCCCGCGCTTTGGCTTTGCCGGTGCTGCTGTCGTGACGATTCTGAGCGAATGGAGCCTGCTGCTGCCTTTTTACTATGCAGTGCGGCGTAGCGTGGGGCCGTTGCCGTGGCTGGATTTGGTTGGGCGGCAACTGGTTGCGGCAGCAGGGATGGCGCTGGTAGCCGCATTGCTACGCGCACAACCGTGGCTGGCTGCGGCGCTCAGCCTGCTGGTGTATCTGCTGCTGTTGCTGGCCCTGGGCATGGGGCGCGATCCTGATATTCGCCGGGTGTTGCAGGTATTGCCGGGGCGACGCAAACGGGTTGCAACTGCCGAGGAGCCGCATGGAGCTGCGTAAGCTGTTCAACAGCGCGCCGGCATTGCGCCTGGGGCTTTGGCTGGGGCGGGTGATGCCGCGCCGCGCTGGGCTGCGTCTGGCCGATTTGGTGGCGCGCGCCGTGGCGCGACAACGCACCTCACCGCTGATGCTGACCTTGCAAGGCAATCTGCGCGTGGTGTTGGGAGCAGATGCCCCGGATGAGCGCGTGTATCAGACAGCGCGGAGCATTGTGCGTCATGCTGCCAAAGCCTATTTTGATCTGTATCATGCGTTGGCAGTGGGGCCAGAGGCGCTGCTGGCCGCGGTGGACAGCACGCCACTCACTGATTACACGGTGCAGCAGATGGTGCAGGAGCCGCGCGGTGCTATGGTGGTGATGGCTCACATGAGCAACTACGACTTGGGCGCGCTGGCTTTTCTGCGCCGCGGCTTGATGATGAATGTGCTTTCCTATGCCACCCCCACCAGCGGCTATGCCCTGCAGAACAAGATTCGTCTGGATGGCGGCATGAACCTGATGCCGGTGGGAGTAAACACGTTGCGTGATGCGCTCAAGGCGCTGCGCAATGGCGAGATAGTCGCCACGGGTGTGGATCGCCCCGATCCTTTTGGCGGCGGTGAAGAGCTGCTCTTTTTCGGCAAGCCGGCGCGGCTGCCCGTGGGGCACATCCGGTTAGCGTTGCAAACCAATGCGCCGGTGATCATCGGCTGCTGCGAATATCGCCCCATTGAGGATCAATACCGCGTTCACATGTTCCGACGGCTGGAGATGGAGCATGTAGGCACACGCCAGCAGGATGTTGTGCATAACGCGCAGCGGGTGCTGGCTGTGCTTGAGGACCTGATCGCCGCGCATCCGGAGCAATGGCTGATGTTTTATCCTCTTTGGGATCAGCCCGCGCCGGAGGGGGAGGGAGTTGAGAATTGAGAGTTGAGAATTGGGAATTAAGAACTTACGTTACGCAGTCTGTTTTAAACCATCAGACAGACGCTGGTTGCCGCATGGGGCAGGCGAATTGTCCTTATCTTGCCTCTCGAACCAAGACAGTTGCCTAAACAGAACTTTGCCTGCCCGTATCGAAACCAGCCGGGAAAGGTCTCGGTACGGTTGTGGCGGTGATCAGGTGTGAACTCATCTCTGTTTGGCAGGAGCACCTGGTGGTTAGCGCCGCCACAACCTACTCGATCGGCGATCCGTTGCGCAACGTCAGCTAAGAATTGAGAATGGCTGATGACGCAAAGCGGGTGAGCGGGGGATGCGGTGACAGGGCGAGCCGATCACCGCTTGCCGATTACTTTGCTTTTACACATACTTGCTGATCAGCAGATCAAGCTGTTGCGCGGCTTCGGCGGGGATTAACCCCTGGTGAGTGATAATGGCATCTTGCAGGGCGTTGCGGTAGGGGCTGGGGCCAGCATGTGCCAGCATACGCACGGCATTGCGCACCGATTGCTTGGCAACTTCGGCGTTGCGCAGCAGCACGCGGATCACCGCATCCACCGTTACCGGCTGCTCGCTCTCGTGCCATACGTCGTAGTCGGTGATGTGCGCCATGATGGCATAGCTCATCTCAGCTTCGCGCGCCAGAAACGCCTCTGGAATGGCAGTCATGCCGATGATGGCAAAACCTTGCTGGCGAAAAACCTTGCTTTCCGCCTTGGTGCTGAAGCGCGGCCCTTCGATGGTGACAAAGGTTCCGCCCAGGTGCGCGGCAGCTCCCGTTTCCTGCACGGCGCGGTAACACACCTCAGACAGATATTCGCAGACAGGATGAGCCACCGAGATATGCACGACCACGCCTTCTGTGCCTACGCTGGGATCATCGAAGAACGAGGAATAGCGCAGTCGCGTGCGGTCGTAGAGTTGGTCCGGTACCACAATGCTGCCGGGAGGCAGATGTTCCTGCAGGCTGCCGCAGGCACTCACCGCAATTAGATATTCAACACCCAGCTTTTTAAAGCCCCAGATGTTGGCGCGGCTGTTCAGCCGTGTGGGGCTGATCTTGTGGCCGCGGCTGTGGCGGCTGAGAAAGGCCACGCGTTGTCCCTCTAGTTCGCCCACAATGTAGGCATCCGAGGGCTTGCCAAAGGGTGTGTCGAGCCACACCTCCTGCTTGTTCTGCAAAGCGTCCATGTCGTAGACGCCGCTGCCGCCGATAACGCCAATGCGCACTGGTTCCATGGTGGTGTTAGTCCTCGTTGAAAAATAAAAAAGCCGTTGCGCTATTATAGCGCGTCGGTGCGGGATTGGGAACTGCTGTGCATCACCTTTTGCAGGCAACGCGGCTTACCAAAAACCTTCTTCTGCCGTAAAGCCCGCGGCCTCAGCCGCTGCGCTCGTGGCAGCTATAATCTCGGCGTGCAGCAGGCCGTTGCTGGCTGCCAGGCCTTGCCGCTGGCGCACGTTGGGCTTGTTGTAGCGCAGGGGATACCCCCAGGCGTCGCTGATGCTGCCACCCGCAGCACGCAGGATGGCATCGGGCGCGCAGGTATCCCATTCCTTCAGCCCAGGCGAGGGGTGGATGTAGAGGTCACACTCACCGGTGGCTAGCAGGCCCACTTTTAACCCCACGCTGCCGCTGGGACGATCCTGCACAACACCGAGCCGCACACATACCGCGCTTACCAGCGGGTCACGATGCGAGCGGCTGGCGACCAAACGCATCTGCGCGGGGGTGTTGACGTCGGACACAACCAACGGTCGTGCTGTGTCGTGTTCCACCATATCGGCCAGGTAACCGGGTACGCCCCGGTAGAGCCGGTGTGCGACAGGCTGATAGACCACGCCTAGCACCGGTTTGCCAGCCACTGCCAGGCCAATCATCAGCGAGAACTCACCGATGCGCCCGATAAACTCTTTGGTGCCGTCAAGCGGATCCACGATCCACACGCGGCGCGCCTCAAGCCGCGCCAGATCATCGGTAGACTCTTCGGAGAGGATGGCGTCTTGGGGGAAGGCCTGGCGCAGGCCGGCCACAATCACTTCGTTGGCTGCGTGATCGGCCGCGGTGACGGGGTCATTTATCCCCTTCCAGTGAACCTGGGTGTCGGTGTTGTAGAACTCCAGCACGCGCGCCCCTGCCGTGCGGATTAAATGTTCGGCTACGGTTAGCTCGTGAAAAAACGGATGGGATGTAGACATGACAATTGCTTTCCAGACAAAGAAAAGGGGCTGACCAGCGCGGTCAGCCCCATCAGGTGGAGATGGCGGGAATCGAACCCGCGTCCGAAGCACTCGAGCGAAGATATACTACAGGTTTAGTCGCGGCTTGGTGTTTCGCCCTCAGACCGGCCAGCGACCGCCAGTCGTGAGAGGGCTAACCGATGGGTTGCCGGGCGGATGCCCTGGCCTTAGGTTCGGCCTATCGGTGTCGGCGGAACCGCATCTCAAGCAGTTATGACGGCTGACTCAGCGCCTGCGAGAAGCACGATGAGGGCCGCCTCCGTCCGCAGACGAAGGGGGTGGCTAGCTTCGCTTAGGCAGCGAGGGCGAAAGACGCCTGGGCGCTGCGGGGAGCGAAGGTGAAAGCCTTGCCAGTGTTGGCATTTGTGTTTTTGCGCTGGATTAACGAGGGTAACGCACCTCGACCTGCAATCTTCGGTCAGCCTACCCCGTCGAAGCCGATCATCCCCTGAATAACGATATTATAGCCCATAAGCAGACAAGGGGCAAGTGGACAAGTATGCCGGAGGCGTATGGATTTCGGTTGAAATGTGTTGCCACCGAATTGAATTCGGTGTCTCAAGCCACGAAGCCCCTGCCGGGGCTTTCGGAGAGCGCCTGAGAGCGCTTCGTTCTCTGAACCGCAACCATTTATTGTCCGGCTCTTGTAATTCAACCGAAAGTCGCACACTACCAGTATGCCGGAGGCGGGTAGATTGGTTACTTGCCCCTGGTTACTGTTCACCGCCATGCGTCTTTCACGGCGCGTTGTAGCTCGCGGTCGAAGTCGCGCTTGGCGATGGTTTCACGCTTGTCGTATTGCTTCTTGCCGCGGGCAATGCCAATTTGCACCTTGGCGCGGCCATCGCGCAGGTGAATGTCAAGCGGAACCAGGGTCCAGCCCTTTTCCTGCACGCGGCTGGCCAGGCGATCAATCTCGCGGCGATGTAGCAGCAGTTTGCGGTCGCGCCGTGGTTCGTGGTTTTCGCGGTTGCCGTGTGCATACGGCGAGATGTGCGCACCTACCAGCCATACTTCGTCGTTGCGGATTTGGGCAAAGCTGTCTTGCAGGTTGGCTCGGCCGGTGCGAATCGCTTTGATCTCGGTACCGGTGAGTACAATGCCTGCTTCCAGCGTTTCTTCAATGTTGTAGTCGTGGCGGGCCTTGCGGTTGGCCGCAAGTACCTTGACGCCGCCGGAATTGGCCTTCATGCTATTTCCCTTGCAGCAGATATTCCACGGCGCGGTCAAGCTGCGGATCGCGGTCGGCTTCGATGTCCGCGTCACTGCGCTCTACCACGATATCAGGCTCAAGCCCCAGACCATTGATCTGGCGGTCTTTGGGGGTGAACCAACGTGCTGTGGTGATGCTCAACACCGAGCCATCGCTCAGTTCGCTGGGAATCTGCACTGAACCCTTGCCAAATGTGGTGACGCCGATCAGCACGCCGCGCTCGTTGTCCTGAAGAGCCCCGGCCAAAATCTCTGACGCACTGGCGCTGCCCTCGTTTACCAGCACTACCAACGGGATCTGCAGGGCGCGCCCGCCGGGCTTTGTTTCAAATACCTGTTCATCACCGTTTTTAAAGCGTTCGATCACTACCGGCCCTTCGCTGATAAACTCGCTGGTGATGTCTACCGCACTGCGGAGAAAGCCCCCGGGATTGCCGCGCAAGTCCAGCACCAGGCCCTTGGGATTTTCCGCCAGCAGGCTGTCCAGCGCGCTTTGTACCTGTTCAGAGGATGGTGCGCTAAACTCGCCCAGGCGCAGGTAGGCGATGTTGTTGTCTAGCATACGATATTCCACCGCAGGTACTTCGATGCGGTCACGCACTACTTCGATATCGCGTGGTTCTTGCCCTTCACTCTTGATCGTCAGAACGATCTTGCTGCCTTTCGGCCCGCGGATCAGGTTGATGGCCTCTTGCAGGGGCATGCGGGTCACATCCTGCCCATCCACTGCCAAAATCACATCGTTGCGACGGATGCCCGCGCTCCAAGCCGGTTGGCCCTCGAACGGTTCCACGATGCGAATACCGCCGCCCTCAGCCTCGCCCACGCGTGCGCCGATGCCCTCGAACGAACCGTTCAAGCTTTCGTTGAAGGATTGCGCCTCTTCTGGCGTGCGCAGATAGGTGTAATCATCTTCCAGGCGGAAGGTCATGCCATTGACCGCACCGTAGGTCAACGTGCGCACATCCGGCACATCATCCACCTGCTCCTGTACAATCTGCAACGTGGCCGCCAGCACAGCATTGGCGATCTGCTCGCGATCCAGCGGTTGGCCGCTTTGCATCTCTACAGCGCGCAGCATTCCTTCCACCAATCCGCCGGTAGTTTGCGGAACATCAGGCATTTCGCCGTAGAAGCTTTCATCCAGCGCGCCCCAGGCTTCCCAGATCAGGTTGAAATCTTGCGGGACTTTGGCCGTGTTGGCATTGTCCAGCACCGCGCTGTCGTCAGCCTGTGCCGGAATGTCTGCATCATCTGGAGTAACCGTGGCCCGCGGGGTAGCGGTGGGGCGCAGGCTGGGTGTAGAATTGCTGGGCGGGTTGATGGCTACTGCCTGCGGCGCGGTGGCGCGCCCGGTGGCAAAACCTGCACCAAAGCCTGCCATAAATGTCATGCCGCCCAGAACGATCAGAGCGACTGCCGCAAAGAACCAGACCCAGGGAGATGTTTTTGTTCGTTGGGTGTTCATGTCACATACCTTGATAACGAATGATCTGTCATTGTCGTGATGATGGAAACTTGTTTGATCTGGTAGACGACGTTGAGTGTCAGGGGGCGGCGTCAGTTAGTTTTTTCACGGCTTCTTCCAGCGGGGCATCGCGTGTGTCTTCGTGCGGCACAAGCTGATCTGGCTGCAAGCCCACGCCGTTGATTTCGTGGCCGTTGGGGGTGAGCCAGTGGGCCACCGTGACGTGTACCGATGAGCTGTCGCTCAGGTCATACACTAACTGCACCGAGCCTTTGCCGAAGGTTTTGTCGCCGGCCAGCGTGGCGCGCCCGCGGTCTTGCAGTGCGCCAGCCACAATTTCAGAAGCGCTGGCCGTAGCCCCGTCTACCAGGATCACCATCGGCCAGTTGGGGGCACGCGTTGCTGCGCGCACACGGTACACCTCTTCCGAGCCGTCGTTGCGCTTTTCGTACAGCACCGCGCCATCGTTCAGAAAGCGGCTGCTTACTTCAATGGCAGATTGCAGCAGGCCACCGCCATTGTGGCGTAAATCCAGCACCACAGCCTTGATGTTCTGGTCTTTCAGCTCGCGCACTGCACGATCCAGCTCATCAGCGGTGCGTTCGGTGAAATTGCGAATAGCAATGTAGCCGACCTGGGGTGTTTCTTGCAAAGCGCGCCATTCTACCGAAGGCGTTTCGATGCGCTCGCGCGTGACCGGCAGCACCAGCGGGTCGGCGCTATCGGCGCGGCGCACGGTCAGCGTTACCGCCTCGCCAATAGGCCCGCGGATCAGATCTATCACAGCGTCCACGCTCAAATCAGCGGCCAGCGTTTTGCCATCTACA
Source organism: uncultured Caldilineales bacterium (assembly GCA_937907455.1). Classification (GTDB taxonomy): domain Bacteria; phylum Chloroflexota; class Anaerolineae; order JAAEKA01; family JAAEKA01; genus JAAEKA01. Next base: position 7,002 of record CALESQ010000035.1, on the reverse strand, counting down.
GCCAGCAGAATGTCGCCCTTGCGAATCCCTGCCTTTTCTGCGGGGCGATCAGGCATGGGATCCAGCACCATGTGGCCGGCTTCGTCCTGGGTGATGTACGCGCCGATGCCGCCGAATGCGCCGCTCAGGTCTTCGCGTTCACGCTGGCGGGGTTCCGGCTCCACAAAGCGCGTGTAGGGATCGCCATAGGCTTCGGTCAGGCCTTTGATAGCGCCGTAGGTGCGGCTTTGATCGGCAGGCTGCGTGCCATAGAAATCCTTTTGCAGAATATCCCAGGCTTCCCGGAAGAGCTTGAAATCGGCATTTGGCGGGGTCTTGGCGGCATCACCAGCGGCCGCGGGCAGTGCCCGGCCGCGCATCACCAGTGAGTGGGTGGCGTAGCCCGCGCCAAATACCAGCACAAGCGTCAGCAGCACCAACAAAGCAAAGCTAAAAGAGCGAAGAGGTTTCACAGATATTCGCAAAGCTCGCAAAGCAACTTAAATTTAAAAAAGGTGTCGTGAAATTGACAGAACCAATATTCTAGCATACAAGAAAGAGGCCCGCAATTTTTCTATAGACCCCGGCAGGGTTGGAAGCAGGTCGTGACGATTCTGCTTATAGCGGCTGTTTGATTGATTGTCGAACGCCCTATAGCCCGGTAGCCGCGAAACCCCTGAGGTGCAGAATGTCTGTTTCAGGCAAACGTCTTCTTAATCTGTTGATTGGAGCAAGCCTGCTGTTGGCAGGTGTTGTTGGTTTCGTGTGGCTGGCGCGTGCCCCACGTTTGCCGGGTGAGCGGATGCGTCAGCCTCTGCCTGCATTGACGTTGCGCGATGCCACCGGCGCGGCGGTAGACACGGCGACTCTGCGCGGCCGCCCGCTGCTGCTCAACTTTTGGGCAACATGGTGCCCGCCCTGTGACGAGGAAATGCCCGATCTGGAGACACTTTATCGGCAGGAAGATGCAACCGGTGTGCTGGTGCTTGCTGTGAACCTGCAAGAAACCCCCGCGCAGGTGGCGGCCTATGCGGCCCAGCGTGGTTTTAACCTGCCGTTGTGGCTTGACGAGAAAGGCGAGTTGGCAAAGCAACTTGACGTAACATACTTGCCAACAACCTTTTTTGTAGATGCCGAGGGGATCATTCGCAGTCGTGTGCGTCGTGCCCTGACTCTGGAGGAAATGCAGCAGGCTGCGGCTGTGTTGGGCCGTTAGACGCGCGTCTCAGGATCGAACAGCTTCTGATGCTCCTGAATGGCGAAGCGGTCGGTCATGCCTGCGATATAGTCGCAAATGGCACGCTCACGGCTGTCTGTCGCCTGCTTGATAGCGGTTTGCACGGTGGGGGGGAGCTGCTTCGGGTCTCCCTGGTACAACATGAACAGGTCGGTGAGAATGCGCCGTGCCTTGCCGGCCATGCGGTTGACGCGCCAGTGATGGTAGAAATTTTGCAACAAAAAGGCTTTGAGCTGACGGTTATAGCCCAGCATTTCGGGTGAGAAGCCGGCTACGTTTTGCCCCAGCTTGCGCACCGCGGCTACTGATTGGGCGTCGTATTCGTCCAGACGCAGCGATGTGGTGCTGATGGCGTCGGTGACTTCGGCGGCGATTAACTTGCGTACCACACGTGTACGCAGCAGGCTGTCCAGCGGGACGGTGGTGAGCGTGGGATGCTCTGGACTTTGGGCGATGGCCTCACGCATCATTTGCCACAGGGTGAGCCGGGCTACCTCCTCCGGCGTCAGTACACCGCTGCGCAAGCCATCTTCCAGATCAGACGCATTGTAGGCGATTTCATCGGCCAGGCTGGCGAGTTGCGCCTCCAGCGTACCGGCCTTATCTGGTTCATAGCCAGTGGCGTCGGTGACGTCGTAGTCGGTGTCATGTTTCACCAGCCCCTCACGCACTTCGTAGGTGAGATTTAGGCCGGGGAAGCCGGGGAAGCGTGCTTCCAGCCGCTCCACCAGGCGCATGGTTTGGCGTTGGTGATCAAAGCCGCCGTAGTCAGCCATCAATTCGTTCAGCACATGTTCGCCGGTGTGACCGAAGGGGGGATGTCCCAGATCATGGGCCAGGCAGATGGCTTCGGTCAGGTCTTCGTTGGCGCCGAGGGCACGCGCCATGGTACGCCCGATCTGTGCCACCTCGATGGAGTGGGTGAGGCGGTTGCGGTAGTGGTCGCCTTCGTGGTAGACGAAAACCTGGGTTTTGTATTCCAGCCTGCGAAAGCTGGTGGTATGAACTACGCGATCACGGTCCTTCTGATAGGCTGTGCGGTAGGGATGCTCCTCATCGGCATAGACGCGGCCGCGGCTATCGCCGCTTTTCATGCCATAGGGGGCCAGCGTGGTGTGTTCGCGTGCTTCGAGTTCGGCGCGTGAGAAGATCATGGCGTGCTCCGGTCGGTGGAGGGTGAGCAGTGAGTAGTAACCAGTATCCAGTAACCAGTAAAGAGTAAAGAGTAAAGAGTAAGGAGTAAAGAGTAAAGAGTGAGCAGTAGCTATGTTGTAAACAAAGCGGGTGAGCGAAGCTCGGTGAGTTGAACGCTCACATTATTGCTGGCAAGTCTAGCATTGGCGGGCGGGTCTGTCAAGTGATTCGCGCGGCGGACGGGGAGGGGGAACGGGAATTGGGAATGGGAATTGGGAATGGAGAACGAGTAAGCAGTAAACAGTAGCGAGTAACCGATCTACCCGCCTTCGGTGCGCTTTGTCTATCTCCATACCCATCTTGCTCAATTTACCGATTCTCCTGCTCCCGACTACAATACGCGGCCAGAAAGGCATTTTCATGACCCAATCCCTGATTCTCGCTATTGCCCGTGAGCTGACGCTGCGACCTGACCAAGTGGCCGGTGCGGTGGAGCTGCTTGACGCGGGCAACACTATTCCTTTTATCGCTCGTTACCGCAAGGAAGCTACCGGCGGTCTGGATGAAGTGCAATTACGCGCGGTTGAGGCTCGGCTGGCCTACCTGCGCACGCTGGAGGAGCGCAAGCAGACCGTACTGACCTCCATTGAGGAGCAGGGTAAGCTGACCGACGCGCTGCGTAACCAGATCAGCGCAGCCGCCACGCTGCAACAGGTGGAGGACCTTTATCTGCCCTACCGCCCTAAACGGCGCACGCGCGCCATGATTGCGCGCGAGCGCGGGCTGGCACCGCTGGCTGATCTGTTGTTGGCAGGAAAAAGCAGCGAGTCGCTGGAACAACTGACTGCGCGCTTTCTCAATGCCGACGTACCAGCTATGGAAGAGGCGCTGGCTGGTGCGCGCGACATTATCGCCGAGCAGGTTAGCGACGATTCTATCGTACGCGAGCTAACGCGCCGTGCCACCCGCGAGGAGGGCCTGCTGCGCGTTAAGTTGGCCAAGAAGGATGCTGATCCCAGCGGCAAGTATCAGATCTATCATGATTACAAGGTCCCGCTTTCGGCTGTGCCACCGCATCAACTGCTTGCCATCAATCGCGGGGAAAAGGAAGGCGTGTTGCGCGCCACATTGGACGCGCCGGAAGATTTGATCCTCGGCGAGATCGAGCGGCGGGTGCTGCCTCCGGGCCGCTCACCGCTGACTGAGCAAGTTCGCCTGGCGGTTGAGGACAGCTACGCGCGGCTGGTGGCCCCGGCCATCGAGCGCGAGCTGCGCGGCGATCTCACCGAAGGCTCCGACGACCACGCCATTCATGTGTTTTCGGCCAATCTGCGTGCCTTGCTGTTGCAACAGCCGGTGCGCGGCAAGGTGGTGCTAGGGCTGGACCCGGGTTTCCGTACCGGCTGCAAGGCCGCGGTGGTGGATGGCACGGGCAAATATTTGGCCAGCTTCACCATCTATCCGCACGAGCCGCAGCGCGAATGGCAGCGTAGCCTACAGGCCTTGCAGGCCGCAGTGCAGCGCTTCGGCGTGGAGGTGATCGCCATCGGCAATGGCACGGCCAGCCGCGAGACCGAGCAACTGGCCGCTGAGGTGGTAGGCGAGATAAACCAGCAGGCAAGTGCTATCAGAAACAAGGCTACAAACGAGCTGGCCTACGTGATGGTGAGCGAGGCTGGCGCCAGCGTTTATTCGGCATCCGACGAGGCGCGTCGCGAGTTCCCCGATCTTGACGTGTCGGTGCGCGGGGCGGTGAGCATCGCCCGTCGCTTGCAGGATCCGCTGGCCGAGCTGGTGAAGATTGACGCCAAAAGCATCGGCGTGGGACTGTATCAGCACGATGTGGATCAGAAAAAGCTGGCCGGGCAGCTTGATGCTGTGGTTGAAGATGCCGTCAACGCCGTTGGGGTAGATGTGAACACAGCCTCGCCTGCCTTGTTGCAATACGTGGCGGGCATCGGTCCGAAGCTGGCACAGGCCATTGTGGCGCAGCGCGAGGCCAACGGCTCCTTCGAGGCGCGCAGCGAGCTGCTCAAGGTCAAGGGACTGGGGCCGAAGGCTTATCAGCAGGCCGCTGGTTTCCTGCGCGTGCCGGAAAGCAAGAACCCGCTGGATCGCACCACCGTGCATCCCGAACGCTACGGCGTGGTGAAGAACCTGCTGGAGCTGGCCGGGCTTAATCTGCGCATGAACGATCTTGCCCCGCGGCTGCGCCAGTTTCGTGCCCAGCAGAATTTGGCTGAGCTGGCCGCTCTGCTGGAGGTGGGCGAGCCGACCCTGACCGACATCTTCGAGGCGCTGCTGCGGCCAGGCCGTGACCCGCGCGAAGACTTGCCCGCGCCTGCCTTGCGCCGCGATGTGCTCAAGCTGGAGGATTTGCAGGAAGGTATGACCCTCACCGGCACCGTGCGCAACGTGGTGGATTTTGGCGCGTTCGTGGACATTGGCGTGAAGCAGGACGGTCTGGTACACGTCAGCCAGATGGCCGACAAGTACGTGCGCAATCCGCTGGAGGTAGTGCGCGTGGGCGATGTGGTACAGGTGCGCGTGATCAAGATTGATCGCGAGCGTGGCCGGGTTGGATTGAGCATGAGGTCTTAAAATGCGATTTCGACTTTCGTCGTTATATTGACATTTTAAAAACAGCCTCCACGTCGCTTTGTCTGACTTCTACCCAGGCAACAGATTGTTGGAAAGTGCGATTACTTGAAATTTTATCAAGGAGCAGCGGTTGATGAACAGCCATGTGAAAAGTATCCTGACAGTGACCGGCCTCTATGTGGCGACGATGGTCGCGGCTGTGGTCGTAATTTTCGCGGTGATGCTGGTGCTGTCGCCAGATAGCTGCTCGGATTACAGCAAAACCGCCGGTGTGATTTGGGCATTGACCGCGCTGCTGTTTCTTGCCAGCGCGGTGGGTGTAGGGTTACTGGTGCGCAGGCACTCCCTCAGTCGAGGCGGTCAGTTGGCAACGGTGCTGATCTATAGCCTTGCGTTGCTGGTGAGCTATTTTGTATTCGCCTTTGGGATTTTGGTGGCATTCAACTGCTGAAGTCCCTCTCATGTCAACCGTGAGAGATTGAGTACACCGTAAACAAAGGGGTTGCGTCAAGTTTAGCACGCTAAACGCACCCAGCGGTGACACTCCGCACTCAGCGAGAGTTTGCTTGACGAAAGGAAAGGGCAGTTTTATACTGAGGTTCGCAGGTAAAGATGACAACCCATTCTTCCTTCACCCCCACTGCTTTTGGTTCCATTGATCCGGCAACGCGTATCGGTCATGTCCATCTCAAAGTGGCTGACCTGCAACGCGCGCTCGATTTCTATTGTGGCGTGCTGGGCTTTGAACTGGTACAGCGCTATGGCTCGCAGGCAGCTTTTGTCTCTGCAGGCGGCTATCATCATCACATTGGTCTGAACACCTGGGAGAGCGCAGGCGGCTCGCCACCGCCCGCTGGTTCCACCGGACTGTATCACCTGGCGATTTTGTACCCCACCCGCGCCGCTCTGGCTGATGCTCTGCGCCGCTTGATCGCCGCTCGTGTACCTTTGCAAGGTGCCAGCGATCACGGCGTCAGCGAGGCTTTGTACCTGAGCGATCCCGACGGCAACGGCGTGGAACTTTACTGGGACCGCCCGCAAGCTGAATGGCCGCGCACGGCTGATGGCAGCCTGGCGATGTTTACGCAGCGGCTCGACCTGGCTCAACTGCTGCGCACAGCAGCGCCTTGAACGCAAACTATATTACATGAACCATCAACTGGCACGTAGCCGACTGGCGGGATATCTGGCTATGGTGGTTAGCACCATGATGGCGGCCATCCTGCCTTATTGGTATTTCTGTCAGCCAACTCAAGTGCTGCTGGTGCGCCATGCCGACCGCCAGGGACAAAGTGATGCACTCAGCGCGGTTGGCCTTACGCGCGCTCAGGAACTCGCCTTCCTGCTGGAAGATGCCGGCATCCGCGCTATTTACACCAGCGAGGCAGCCCGCACCCAGCAGACCGCCGCACCGCTGGCCCGGCGGCTGGGTTTAACGCCTGTGGTAGTTAACGCGTCAGATGTAGCCGGGCTGGTCAACACTATCCGCCTGAACCGGGCTGGTCAGAAGGTGCTGATCGTGGGCCATAGCAACACGCTGCCGCAGATCATCACTGCGCTGGGAGGGCCGGCCATCACCATTGACAGCAATGAATACGATACCCTGTATCTGCTCACTTTTTCTCGCTGCGATTTCCGCCATGTAACCTTGACAACGCAATCTTATGGGGCCGCGTCGCCCTGATCTGTTACCAGTTGACGAAGCGGGGAGGTCGTTCTACCGGGCAGCCGGTATGCCTGGCTTGAAAATTGCTCCGGCCGGCCCCTGAGGGATGGTTCCCAATCTCCAGACCGAGTCGGGTCGCTCCGGCCGGTCTCCAGACCGAGCCGGGTCCCAGCGAATCGAATCGGTGTGGCACGGTCAGGAGACCGGCCACAGCGGGAGACCTTGCTCCGGCCGGCCCCTGCGGGATGGTTCCCAATCTCCAGACCGAGCCGGGTCGCTCCGGCCGGCCCCTGCGGGATGGTTCCCAATCTCCAGACCGAGCCGGGTCTGAGCGAATCGAATCGGTGTGGCACGGTCAGGAGACCGGCCACAGCGGGAGACCTTG
>CALESQ010000034.1 GCA_937907455.1 uncultured Caldilineales bacterium | reverse complement strand
AGATCCCACACCCGCTGCAACCACATCAGCCGCAACGGTGAGGCCTGCACAATGCCGCCAATCGCCACCCGCGCCGTGGGATCACCAGCTTTGATGGCATGGTAAGCACCATGATAGGCTGTAACATAGCTGGCAGGCGAGGTATTGTCCTGCCACATCACATCCGGCTCGTTGCCGATCAGCCAGATTTCACCAGGATTAGCCGCAGCAATCACGCTCAAACGCGCAGGAGCGGGACGATAGCCAGCTTCGTGTACCCGCACCATAAAAAGGTAACGCATATCGCTGGGATGGGGCGCTGCTATGTCGGCTTTCCAGTTTAAATAGCCTCCTGCACCCAACACACTGACATCATAATTGCCGATTGCATCGCTATCATATACTGTGATACCGAAACGGTCGGCGGGCGACGGATAAGAGCAATTATCGCTGTCATCATCAGCCCGAACGATGCCGGGCCACATAATTTGCAGCATTACAAGCAGGAACACCAACAGGCTTTTTTTAGCGGGCGCGTGCATAAATTCTCCTTAGCCAAGACAGGGAGTTTTGTTGCAGCAACTGCTGCTTATCGAGCTGTTGGTTCCTCCCGCTGCACAGACTTGTGAGTGACGACTGGATTTAAGGCGACGTTTCCAGGCTGGCTGCGTAGCGGGCGAATGTTTCTCCAACAGAAGTCAGGTGTCCGGTTTTGGCATCCACCAGGTTGCCTACCGGGTAAACGGTATCACTCAGACTGTACCACACAAAGCGTTGCACCAGGCGGTTGTCGTCCGCAGAGTAGCCTATTTCAGGATCGATAGCGTTCAGCAGATAGTCGAAGGTTTGCGTCATAAAGCGGCTGACGACATCCGGCGAAAAACCGTATTCAGCGGGCATCAGAATACCAAACTCGCTGACGACGAGCGGCTTTTCACGCTGGCCCTGCTTCGCCATCCAGCGGCGAAAATCTACGACCTGCTGCTGAAACAGCTCCAGACTGGCATGATCTTCAATTTCCCACAACATCCCTTTGTCTACATCGAAGCCCGGCGGGATGGAAACGCCCCACGAGTCGCGCTCCTCACGCAGCACAAAAGCGTGTACGTTCCACACGTCCACCGGCATGGGCTTGCCATACATCTGCTGATAAGCAGCCAGCACACGTTCGAGATACTGCAAGCGCAGCGGTGTCACCTGCGATACACCGGCAATCGCCACTTGTGCAGTTGGGTCGAGTTGTTTCACCAGCACGTAGAAATCGTGATAGAGCCGGGCATAAGTTTCCGGCGTCTGATTGTCCTGCCAAATCACATCGGGTTCGTTGCCTGCCAGCCAAAGCGAGCCGGGCCGGGCTGCCGCGACGCGGGCAATCGGATCCCGCAGCAACGGGATGTTGCGATTCCTCATGGCGTAAAGCTGAGCGTACTGCAAGCCACCGGCAGTGATGGGGCGCTGGTTGATGTGCCAGTCAAGATACCAGCCCATGCCCAGTTGTGCAGCCAACGCCTCGTTGAAGGTAAAATCAGTCACATTGAGCGGCACCCCTACACCCAGACGACTGCGCGCTGACCCCTGCTGCAACGGCGGGCGGATAGCGAGCGCCTCTGTGGGCATCGTAGGCGTCAGGGTAGCAGCAGGCGTAAGCACGGTTGTCGCAGAAATGATGGCTGTTGCTGCGGGTGTCGGCGTCGGTGTAGCCGCCACCGGCGACGGGGCAGGCAACACCGTAGGCACCAGCGGATCGTAGACACGCCGGTCCACCGGGGTGGGGATAGCGGTGGCGACTACGGTCAGCCGCGGCGGTATTTGGCAGGCGACAAGCAGCAGCGCCAGACCAAGCAGCGGCAGCAGCCGCATAATCCGGCAGCGATGGAAACGCACAACATCGTAACTCATGGCATTCACCTCGGTGTGGCACGGGGGGCGCGGCTCAACAGCCCGCGCAACACGCCCACTGCAAAGGCAATCGAACGCAGCCACAGCCCCCAGGGGGCCAGCACACCCACCGCCGCATCGCGACGCGCGGCAAAGCGGGTGAAGCTCAGCGTGGTCAGCAAAAAGGGTGCGGCCAGCAATAACAAAAGCACCTGCCGCCGCAACAGCGCCCCGGCCAGACCCATCAGCACCAGCGGAGCCAACACAATTTGCAGCTTCAACACCTGCGGTGTGTAGCTATCTTTCAATGCTTTGGCCGGATAGCGCCGATACACCACCATGCGCCAATAGCCGCGCCCCATCTTGGTGCGGGCATAGCCGCGCCAAGTGGCCGCATGCGGATGATAGACCTGAGCCGCGGGCACAAAGCGCATCACATGTCCTGCCTCGCTCAAGCGATAGGAGAACTCCACGTCCTCGTTGTTGGCTTCGGGAAAACCAGGATCAAAACCGCCCGCCTGCTGAAAGATATCGCGGCGAAAAGCAGCGGAGTAGGTCGCTACCACATCCAATTCTGGCTGATGGCTCATACGCGCATAGCGATCTTCAAATTCAAGCTGAGCAAAACGCGCGGCCAGCGAAGTTTGCTCAGAACAATAGGCCCCCATCAGGCCCGCGGGCGGCTCTGGCCCGGCAAATCCAGCCAGCATTGCCTCGATCCAGTGGGGAGTCGGGCGGCAGTCGGCATCGGTGAAAAGCAAATAGGGAGCCTGCGCCTGCGCCGCGCCGGTGTTGCGCGCGGCAGCCGGCCCAGCGTGATGCTGCCGCATCACCTGCACCATCGGCGCGTGATGCTGCCGCGCCCAGGCAGTCACCCGGGCGGCGGTGTCATCGGTTGAGCCATCATCTACCACAATCACTTCAAAGCGGTCGCCGGGCACCGTTTGCGCGGCCAACGCATCAAGGCAACGGGTGATCACAGCCGCGCCGTTGTATACGGGAATCACCACTGAGCAGCGCAGCGCGGGTGTCTGAGGAGAAACGGGGGTCATACACCTGCCGAAAAATGGGGCACACGGCCCAAACGCCAACCCTCTACCGCCAACGCCAGCGCACCCACCAGCATCAGCAGCAAGGGAGCCACCAGATAAAGCAAAATGCCGTAGGCCACAGCCAGATCAGGTCCGACAGCAAAGACGCTCAAAGCCCAACGACACAACAGTTGAAAGACAAAGATTTTGCCGGGTGTTGATGGGAGCGACACACCCACTTGAAGCACCACCAGCAGAAAAAGGCTGGCAGTCCACGATGGGGGCAATGCCAACGCCCGAAACACCAGCACGTTGCTGGCAGCCGACAGCGCCCAAATCGCCAGCGTAAGTAGCGCCAACCCCAGCAAGGGCCGCGGCTGACGCAATGCGCTCAACCCTTGCACGCCGTTTTCCAGGCTGGCAAGAATGCTACGGCCGCGCGGCAGGTGGCGCAACAGCCTGCCTGCTGCGGCAATCAACCGCTGATGCTGCCACAACAGCAGCGCTGTGAGCAGGGCCATGCCTGCGGCCACGACAAACGTTGAGGTTTGGCGCTGAGCCAGCTCCGCGGGCAGCACCATCAACAGCAGCAGCCCGGCCAGGCAAACGGCCAGCATCAGCGTATCCAGCAGCTTTTCGACGGCGATGGTACCCAACACCAGTGACTTGCTCGGCGCGCCAGCCTCACCGGCCAGATAAACGCGCAACAGATCACCGGCCCGCGGCACCGGCAGCGCCAGGTTAATACCTGTACCCGCCAGCCAAATTGAGCTGAGACGAGCCAGACCCACGCGCGGCGCTTCGCCGGGTTGCATGGCAGCGGGGTAAAGCAACAAACGCCAACGCCAGGCTTTGGCCCAACCCGTGACCAACACCGATGCTGCTGCTGCCAGCAGCCAGACAGGTGAAGCGGAACGCAGCGCGACAGCCAGCGTTTGCAAGTGAATGTCAGCCAACGCCAGCAACAGACAAACCAAACTCAGCCCCAGGCCCGCCCAGGTGCGCCAGTTGCGCCACAGGGACGAGCGCGCCCTCAAGCGCGAAGGTTCGGGGTCAGCCGGCATTCTCGGCTGCATGTGCAGTGCGCGCTCTGCGCCCGGAACGTTGCTTATCGGTGCTGTTATCAGAGGCGTTGCCGTCGCCTTTGTTATCGTAGTAGTCGTAGTAATAGTAGTGCGACCCCGCCATACGGTAGGGGATGCGGTTGACGGCCACACCCAGCACATTGGCGTTGACCTTCAACAAGCCCTGCGCCGCCCGTCGGGCGGCTACCTCTCGGGTCTTCGAGGACTCGACCACCAGCAGCACGCCGTCCATTTGCCGCGCCAGCACGGCGGCATCGGTAACGGCCAACGTGGGCGGGCTGTCAAACACCAGCACATCGGCGTAGTGCCCCAACTCGCTGATCAGTTCGCTCATGCGATGCGAGCCAAGCAGCTCTGACGGATTAGGTGGCTGCGGGCCGCTGCTTAATATCGCCAGGTTTTCCACCGCGGTGGGCTGTAAAAACGGGCCAAGATCGCTGCCTTCCGGCTGCAAGAGGGCACTGGTGACGCCAACTGCATTGGGCAAGCCAAAAATCTGATGGATCACCGGACGACGCAGGTCGGTATCTACCAAAACGGTGCGCTTGCCACTTTGCGCCATCACCACGGCCAGATTGGCGGCAGTGGTGCTTTTGCCTTCGCCGGGGCTGGCGCTGGTGATCATCAGCCGTTGCAGTGGTTTGTCGAGGCTGGAGAACTGAATATTGGTGCGCAGGGTGCGATATGATTCGGTAAAGGGAGATTGTGGCTTGTCGGCGGCGATCAACTGACGGCCGCGGTCGCCGTTGCGATACTGCACCAGCGAGCCAAGCGCAGGCAGGCCGGTGACGCGTGCGGCATCCTCCGGCAGTTTCACGGTATCATCGAGGTATTCAATGACAAAGGCCAGCACGGTCATCAGCAACATGCCCAGCGCGGCGGCAATCAGGGTGTTCAGCAGCACCCGCGGGCGGATCGGAGCGGAAGGTTCAATGGCTGGCTCGACCACGGTGATAGTGTCGCCGCGGTTAGCCTCGGCTCGTTTCACGTCATCGCGGTTGCGCAGCAAATCGGCCAGCGAGCTACGATATTGCGCCAGGCTGGTTTCCAGCCGCGTCCGTTGTGCAGTCTGCTCCAGCGTCAGCTCTTCGCCGTTGGCTTCCAATGCGTTAAAGGCTTCAAGCTGGGTTTGCGCCTGGTCAATGTCGGCCTGCACGCCATCAATCTGGGTTTGATAGACCTCCAACGTGCTGTTGATGCGCTGCTGCTGCTGCTTTTCGTTCTGGCTGATGAACACCGCGGGCAGGTCGTTGGCAATGGCTGTAGCCAGCGCCGGATTGGCATCTTCGACATGCAGTACAATGATCTGCGTTTCGCGCACCGGGTCAACGATGATCTGCGAGTTGACTTCAGGCAAACGCAGGTTGGTGGCTACCTGGTTCAACACAGGCCGCGTGGTGAGCAGGCGGGCATAGTTGGCGGCCAAACGCTCGCTGGTCAGTACTTCGGTCCACTGTAGCCCGGCAACACTGCTGGCTTGCTGGATAAGGAGTTGCGAAGAAGCACGGTAGATCGGTGTGCTGCGCCTGCTCACCACGTAGGTGATGCCGCCTGCCAGGATTGTGCCTACCAGGATCAGCCAGAGCCATTTCCAAAGGGTTCGACCATACTGACGTAATTCCATAACTTGCCTTCCAGAAGCAAAGAATTCAGGGCACCAGGGTAGCCACCACTACAATGCGGTGAGTGTTGGTCCAATAAGGCCAGCATGTCACCAGGGTGACGCGGGCATCGGTGGTGGGCTGAATGTATTGAGCGTTGGCAAGGCGCTGCTCGTCGCTCGCGCCTACTTCCAGCAAGGGTTCGGTGATCTCGCTGACACGATAGGTAAACCGTTGACCTTGTGCATCGTACAGATACACCGCATCACCTGGGGCCAGCTCCTGTTCGCTGATGCGACGAAACACTTCGCCTTTGGTGTTGTGATGGCCGGAAAGCACCACGTTGCCGGTTTCGCCAGGCCGCGCGCTGTTGATGTGCCGCCCTGCGGCGTTGTCGGCAGTTTGCCATTCGGTATAGCGCGCACTGCCGCGTTCGACCACCTGCCAACCCACATCCACAATCGGCGTGTCCAGATCAATCACGGGGATTACCAGGCGATTAGGCTCCGCGCGCGCTGGCGGTTCGGGCAAGGAGGTGACCTCTGCCTGAGCGGTGGCTGCGGGCGTGGTTCCCGCGGGCAGCTCAACTCCTGGTGCAGGCAATGAAGCGGGGGGCAACGGCGAGGCCGTAGCCGCGGGGCCGGGAACAGGTGCGGATTGACAGGCTGCCAGCAGCATCAGAACAGCAGCGAAAATCAGCCAAAAGGAAAGCGGTCGTTGGTTAGTGATAGTTTGCTTCACACGTTTCATCATCGGAATACCCTCCAAACACCAAAGGATAGCAACAAGACGCCGCGCCAAGTCTTTTGGTGCCATGCAATCACTGCAAAAACAAAGTTTATCTGACCGAACAGCCATTGTAGCCCAACGCACAGGAATTAGCAAGGTTTGGTGATCTATTTGTTTTCGCGCTGTTTGACGTTCGGCAGCTTTAATGCTACACTCACGCTACAGTTATATTGCTGCAAGGGGAGCCGGGAAGCGCCTGGCTGAGAGGGTGGCCGATCTGCCACCGACCCTATGAACCTGACCTGGGTAATGCCGGCGTAGGGATAGCTTCCAACGCGCACCGCACGCTGTTTGCCGCTCCCAGGCCAACAGCTTTTTTTGTTTACAGGATGGTTTATGCGTGCTTTTGTTGTGGCGAGCAGTCCGCATGCCCTGCCCCCAGCCTGCTGCAAGCCTCAACCGGGTGACCTGGTGCTGGCCGCGGACGGCGGCGCGGCACTGTGCCTGACCTGGGGATGGCCTATTGATGCTGTGGTGGGTGATATGGACTCGCTGGCTCCGGCGGTACAGGCTGATCTGCGGGCGCGCGGCATTGAATTTCAGGTTGCGCCGATGGACAAGGACGAAACCGATCTGGAACTGGCGCTGCGGCTGGCGCTACAGCGCGGGGCTAACCGGCTTGTCATTGCCGGTGCGCTGGGTGCGCGGCTGGATCACACGCTGGGCAACCTGGCGCTGCTGGCGTTGCCGGCATTAGCGGAATGTGATGTCTGCGTAGCCGACGGCGCGCAAACTGTGCGCCTGGTGCGTCACCGTCTCTCGGTGACAGGCCGCCCCGGCGATACGCTATCGCTGCTGCCCTTCGGCGGTGATGCCCGCGGCGTCAGCCTGACGGGTGTGTACTGGCCGCTGCACGCTGCCGACCTGCCACTTGGCCCATCGCTGGCTATCAGCAACCGACTTACAGCAGAGAAGGTCGAAATCAGCGTGCAGCAGGGCATGGTGCTGATGGTGCTCACCCGCGCCACCCCGCCTGTTCTCTAGGCACATCGCTTTCGCCGGTCTCTGACCGAGCCGCTTTCGCCGATCTCTGACCGAGCCGCTTTGGCCGGTCTCTGACCGAGCCGCTTTGGCCGGTCTCCGACCGAGCCGCTTTGGCCGGTCTCTGACCG
>CALESQ010000033.1 GCA_937907455.1 uncultured Caldilineales bacterium | reverse complement strand
GCGTCGTCATGGCCCTGCCCTTACCTGCTCAACTGCCAAAATCGTGAACTACTGATACTGGTTAATGGCTTTCAAGCGCGTTAAGCGCCTGGTGCAGGGTGCGCGCGCTGGCGATGAGCAGGGCTTGCTCGGCCTGATTAAGCGGCGCGGGGAGCACATCTATCAATCCCTGGCCGCCGATGATGGCGGGCAAGGCAAAAGTGATGTCGCGCACGTCATCCAACTCGGCCACCGGCACACTCACCGTGAGCAGCGAGCGTTGATCACGCAAAATGGCTTGCGTGATGCGTGCCAGGGCCGCACCAATGCCGTAATAGGTTGAACCTTTGCCCTCGATGATGCGATAGGCGGCGCGGCGCACGCCATCGTCCACCTGCGCGTACAAGACTTCGCTCAATTCAATGCCGCGGGCGCGGGCATAGTTCTCCAACGGCACAGTGCCCACAGTCACCAGCGACCAGGCCAGCACTTCTGAGTCGCCATGTTCGCCCAGCACGTAGGCGTGAACGTGTTCGGGGTCCACGTCCAGAGCGCGGCCCAGGATTGAGCGAAAGCGCGCCGTATCCAGTGTGGTGCCGGAGCCAAGTACGCGCGACCGCGGCACACCCAACGGCACAGCATAGCGCGCGGCAAGGTGGGTCATAATGTCCACAGGATTGGTAGCTACCACCAGTACCGCTTCGGGCGCATGGGCTACAATCTGCGGCACCATAGCCTGAAAGATAGCCGCGTTGCGGCTCAGCAGCTCCAGGCGGGTTTCGCCCGGCTTCTGCGCCACGCCCGCGGTGATGATCACCACTGCGCAGCCGACCAGCTCGGCAAAGTCACCGGCGCGCACCACCACCGCGTTCGAAAAGGGCACGGCGTGCAGAATATCTTCGGCCTCGGCCTGAGCGCGCTTGGTGTTGATGTCTACCAGCACCACCTCGCGCGCCACGCCGCGCAATACAATAGCATTAGCCGCCGCTGCCCCCACATTGCCACTGCCAACAATGCCAACTTTCATAAATCAAACTCCTTAGGGGTCACCACATAAACCTTAAATCTTATAGATATTGTACCGCCAGCCGCGTCTCCCACCAAATGCCGAACCGATGGAACACCCCGTTTTGGAATTGAGAAGGGAGAGTTAGGAAGTGGGAAGTGATGTTTACTCGTTACTCTTTACCGGTCACGTGGTTCGCTACACGCAGGCCACCGAGGGCTACCGCCGCCACCGATTGACCTGGAAAAATGCTGTCGCCTACCATCCATAACCGCGGGGCGAGACGCGGCCCCCAGGTGCGCAACAGGCTGGTTTGGGGGAAGCCACCCACCCAACCGCGCTCACGCCGGGTAAAGCGCGCAAAAGTCACTGGCGTACCCGGCATAGCGAGCTTCACCGCAGCGCGCAGGCCAGGGAAAACACTCTGGGCAGCGCACAGCAAGCGCTCGGTATAGGCTTCCTTTCGCGCCTCGTAGGCCGCGGAATCCTCCTCTAACAAACGCCACCACGGTGCCAATGCAGTATGGGTGCTGAGGGTGAGCGCGCGCCGGCCCGCGGGGGCGCGGCTGGCATCATCTGCCGGGCTGAGTGAGATAAACACGCTGTTGCCCTCGCCCAGCGGCTCGGCCTGAAGAATTTGGTGATGCAGCGGCCCACGCGCAGGCAGGTCATGGCCGTCCGCGCCCAGGTACAGCACAAATGCACCCCAGCCATCCACCATGCGCGCAGTGCGACGCACCAGAGTCGCCGGGGCGGCCTCGCCCAGCAGCGTGCGGATGTTCCACGGTGGCAGGTTGACGAGGAGGTCATCGGCGTGAAAGGTTGCGCCGCGGCGGGTGTGTACCTGCCAACCGCGGGCCGCGGCAACCACGCCGGTGACTTCGTGACGAAAATGCACTGCGCCACCGTGACTGCGGATTGCAGTCACCAACGTATCAGCCAGCGCACCGATGCCGCCCTGCACCTCTACCACACCGCGGCGGGGCAAATCCAGCGCAGCCGCGGCATAAAGGGCATTGGCGTGGGCCGCGGTGGTCTGCGCGGCGATCAGCAACTGACCGTCCACAAACAGGCGCAGTGCCGCGGACTGGCCGCGCAGATGCCAGGCCGCGGGCCGAGCTGCATCCAGCAGCAGGGTTGGATGCAGCCGCGCCGTCGGGTCAGCCAGCAGCCAACCCAGGCCGATGCGAGTCAGCGCGGTGGTTTGACGCCAGGACTGCGGCGGCCACGGCGGATTGCGCAGAGCCAGCGCCCATAGCGCCCCAGCGGTGCGCTCCTGCCATTGCCAGAAATGATGGCTGCGCGACCCAAAGGCGCGTTCGTGCTCGCTCCAGCGCAGGGCATCGCCGCGGCGCACGACGGGTGCGTGACCAGGCAAGTGCACGCTGATGGCTGCTTCTGTCGGCTGCACGGGCCATGCGGCAATGCCCGCAGCCTCAGCCACCAGCGCCATCGGCCCGCCTGCATAAAAGCCACCTGCCAGTGTAGCACCGGCATCAAAGCGATAGCCTTGATGCAGGAAGGTGCTGGCGCAGCCGCCCGCATCCACATGTGCCTCCAGCACGGTGACATCGCTGCCGGCTTTGGCCAGGGCCGCGGCCGCGCTGAGACCGCCAAGGCCCGCGCCGATCACCACAACGCGCGATGCAGCGCTCATCGGCAGAGACGCCGGTGGGCCAGCCCAAAAGCTGTAGCCGCGCCGATCAACAGCAGCAAAGGCGCCATGAGGCTGCGAGCCGATGGCTGCAACAAGCGCCGCGTGCGCCAAGCACGATAGGCAAAAAGCAGCGGCAGACTGCGTGCCATGCCCCAGCCCAACGGACCCCACAGCCAATGGCGGCGCAGCTCAATCTCCAGGGTATCCAGCACATCGGTGGTGTCTGGTGTGACCGCCTCGAAACGATGCGTGTGTTGCCAGCGGCTGAACGGCCCGCGCTGCTGCCGGTCACGAAAACCCGTAGGGCTTACCTGGTCAAACTTGGCTTGCCAGCGCAGGGGCAGCGGTCCCAGCCACAGCGTGAAGTCCATGCCTGCGCCGTCTGCAATGCGGACAGGGGCGCGGTGAACCTGCACCATGATTGGCGGCGGCGTGATGGCGGACATGGTGGCGGGATCAGCGTGAAAAGCGGCCACGGCCTCCACCGACGCACGCACGCGAAAACGGTGATGATAAACCATCAGCGCAGCAAATCCTTCAACGCAGTGACGGCGTCGGTGAAGCGGAAAGTATAACCGGCCTGCTCCAGACGTTGCGGCACGGCGCGCTGACCATCAAGCAGCACGGTAGCCATTTCGCCAAATAAGGTGCGCAAGGCAAAAGCAGGCACAGGCATGAACGTAGGGCGGCCCAGTGCTTTGCCGAGTGCCTGAGTGAACTGGGCATTGGTGGGCGGCTTGGGTGCAGCCAGGTTGAAGATGCCGGAGGCTGCGGGCTGCTCCAGCAGGAAACGGATGGCCCCTACCTCGTCGTTCAGATGAATCCAGGGAAAGTATTGGCGGCCGGAGCCGAGCTTGCCGCCAACGAAAAGGCGGAAGAGCAGCGCCATGCGCGGCAGCGCGCCACCGCGTTCGCTCAACACAACGCCGGTGCGGATCACAGCACGGCGCACACCCAGCGCCTCCACGGCGACGGTAGAGGCCTCCCACTGACGGCAAACCTCGGCCAGAAAATCGTTGCCAGACGGGCTGGCTTCGCTGATCACCTCGTCACCACAGGGGCCATAGTAGCCCACGGCCGAGGACTGGATCACGACTTGCGGCTTGACTGCGGCCTGTTGCACAGCTTGCACCACGGCCTGGCCTGCCTGCACACGGCTGGTGACGATCTGGTGCTTGCGCGCATCGCTCCAGCGGCCCGCGGCGATGTTGGCACCGGCTAGATTAACAATAGCTGTGTCGCCGTTAACCAACTCACCCCAACCGGACGCGCTGCGACCATCCCACTGCACCACGCTGATGCCGGCATCAAGGCCCGCAGGGCGCCGTGCCGCGCGGCTTAAAACAATCACTTCATGGGCGTCCTGGTTCAGGCTATGGGCCAGGGCGCTGCCGATCAACCCTGTGCCACCGGTGATGATAATTCGCATAAAAGCCTCCTGTGGAGTTTGTGTCCAAGTTTCGTTTACAGTGTTGTCCAGTATACTATATTTGTCCTGGTTTTGTCAAGGTTTCTTTTTCTTGTCGTGAAAATGTCGAATAAATCTTGACATTTCAGGAGGTGCATGGTAGGCTTGTTGAGATTTTGCAAACAGGAGCTTTACATGGACGACAAGCAGACCTCCTACCCCTGGGCCTTGAATGATGAGCCAATCTACAACATCGGCGTAGTATCGCGCATGACAGCCATTCCGGTAGCTACGTTGCGTGTGTGGGAGCGGCGCTATAACTTCCCAGACGCCGGCCGTACCAGCGGCGGCCATCGTTTGTATTCAGAACAAGAGATGGCGCGCCTGCGCTGGGTTAAAATCAGGATCGAGGAAGGGATGCAGACCTCGCAAGCGATCCGCGCCTTGCTCAACCACGAACGGCAGACGCATACGCCGCAGCCTGGCCCGCTGGTGGCAGAGCCTCCACCAGACGACGCGCGGACATTGCTGCGCGCCCGCTTCTCGCAGACGTTGCAGGAAGGCGATCTGGAGCGGGCCGATCAGGTGCTGGGTGAGATGATGGCCGTGTATCCGTTGGAAACGGTGATTCTCGATGTGATTGCTCCGGCGCTGGTTGACATGGGTGAGGCCTGGCGCTCTGGGCGAGTGGATGTAGCTACCGAGCATCTGGCCTCGGCCTTTCTGCGTCAACGCTTGAGCATGTGGCTGACCACTGCGGCGGCAGCGCGGGTGGGGCGGCCATTGGTGCTGGCCTGTGCGCCGAATGAATGGCACGAATTGGGCCTGCTGATGCTGGCGGTGTTGCTGCATCGCCGCCGCTGGCCCGTGGCTTACCTGGGCCAAGCCATGCCCCTGGCTGATCTGGCTGATTTCGTGCACACCGTGCGCACGCCGTTGGTGGTGCTGTCGGCTACCACCGAAGAAAGCGGGCGTATTTTGCTGGAGCAGTTGCCGCAATGGCTGGCCGCGGTGCAGCAGAATGGCCGCCCGGTGGTTGCCTATGCCGGACGTGTGTTCAGCATGGATGCGGCGCTGCGCGCCCGAATGCCGGGGGTTTTTCTGGGTGCGACCCTGCACGAAAGCCTGGAACAGATTGAACACCTGCTTGGTGAGCGCTTTGCCTGAGCTACTGGCATGGACACAAATCAGGACACATACACGGACATCATTTGACGTTCTGTAATACTGGTATTACAATCCTAATTGCCTATTTCCTCTTGATCTGCCCCTATCCAGCACAAAAACCAACTTTTTTAAGAAAAAAGCACCTATACAAGCTCAAAGTCAGCCAGTTAAGGATCTTGCTATGACCACATCCGAGACAAAAAGCAGGACATACCAAGAGACACATTCATGGATAACCTTTCAGCTTGATTTAAGCCAGGCAAGCTACAAAGCTTGGCTGTTGCTGGGTGAAGCGCAGTCTAAATGCCAGCATGTCATTGGCATCCCCTTGTTGCCTGAGGGTGCGCGCCATTTACATCAGGTTTTTTTGGCCAAAGGCGTCCTTGCCACCACAGCAATTGAGGGGAATACACTGACCGAAGAGGAAGTGCTGCGACGAATCGAGGGCAACCTGCCCTTGCCTCCTTCCAAGCAGTACCTGGGACAAGAAGTAGACAATATTGTCAATGCCTGCAACCAAATCGGTCAGCAAGTTCTCTCCAGCGCCGAAGTCAGATTAAGCCCTGAGAAAATCAAGCATTACAACCAACTGGTGTTGCAGAACTTGCCTGTAGATGATGATGTGACACCAGGCGAAGTGCGATCCCATTCGGTAGTGATAGGCCGTTATCGTGGCGCGCCCGCCGAAGACTGCGATTATTTGCTTGAAAGGCTGTGTAGTTGGCTGAATGAAGCGTTTAATCCTGAAGCAAGCTACGGTATTGCTTTTGGCGTGTTGAAAGCAATTGTGGCCCATCTGTATATCGCCTGGATACATCCGTTCGGTGATGGCAATGGCCGTACGGCGCGCCTGGTGGAATTTGAGACATTGCTTTCGGCTGGTGTACCCACGACTGCGGCTCATCTGCTGAGCAACCATTACAATGCCACACGGGCTGAATATTACCGCCAACTTGATCTTGCTCATCGAAGCGGCGGTGATGCGCTGCCTTTTATTGTCTACGCGCTGCAGGGCTTTATAGATGGGCTGAAGGAGCAGATCGAGCTGATTAAAACCCAGCAATTGCGCGTTCACTGGATAAACTATGTGCATGATTACTTTCGTGATAAAAACAGCCTTACGGAAGTCCGCCGCAAACATCTGGTGCTTGATCTGAGCAACGAACCCAAAGCGGTGTCGTTGACCAAAATACGATATATTTCTCCCAGAATAGCTGAAGCCTATGCAGGCAAAACAGAAAAAACGGTGACGCGCGACATAAACGAGCTGGCAAAGATGGGGCTGTTGACGAAAACTCCCAAAGGCATACGCGCCAGCACAGAGCGTATGCAGGCTTTTATACCGGATAGCCGTACCCATTAAACAACCCCGCCATTACCAAAAGGACTTCTACCTATGCTTTCTTCGCTTTTTCACAAGGGCCGACCGGCCCTATTGCTGATGCTGACACTGCTGGCCTTGACCAGCTGCACGCGGCGCGCAGCCGAGCCAACCGCCGCGGTGGAGGCGACTCCCACAACCGCGCCTGTCACTGCCGAGACGACGCTGCCCTCGGCCACAGCCAATGCGGCAACCCCCACCCCGGCCTCTCCCGCAGCACCGGCTGACCCGGCTGCTTTCAGCGGCGACTGGGAAGGCAAAATCAGCCTGCCCGGTGCCGCCCTGGAAATTCTGGTAACGTTGACCCCCGGCACGGCCTGGAGCGGCACCATTGACGTGCCCGCGCAGGGCGCCAGCGGCATTCCCCTGCACGATATTCGCCCAGAGAGCCAGGCGATTCACTTTGAGATGTTGAGCGGCGCGCAACTGGCCACCTTCGACGGTGAACTGCAAGGCGACGGCAGCTTGCGCGGGGTTTTTAAGCAGGCTGGCTTCACAGGTGAGTTTCAATTGGCGCGCCCCGCTGCCGAAGCAGAGGTCCCCTTGCCCTACAGCCGTCAGCCGTTTACCTTTACCAACGGTGATGTGACTCTGGCTGGCACGCTTACTCTGCCGGAGGGGGAAGGCCCCTTCCCCGCACTGCTGCTGATCAGCGGCAGCGGCCAGCAGGATCGTGACGAGGCCATTCCCACAGTGCCGGGCTATCGCCCCTTCCGCCAGATTGCTGATCTGCTGACGCGGCAAGGCTTTGCCGTGCTGCGCTACGACGATCGCGGCGTGGGCGACTCTACTGGCGACGCGCTGCAAGCCACCAGTGCTGACTTTGCCGATGACGCCGAAGCGGGGCTGCGCGCGTTGCTGGCCGATCGCAACATTGATGCCACGCGCGTTGGCCTGCTGGGCCACAGCGAGGGCGGGATGATTGCCGCCATGATCGCGGCACGCAATGCTGACGTGGCCTTTGTGGTCTCAATGGCCGGCAGCACCCTGCCCGGCTATGACGTGATCATCAAACAGGTGGAGCGGTTGACTCTGGCCGGTGGCGGCTCAGCAGAAGAGGCCGCGGATGCGGCGAACCAGCAAACGCAACTACTCAATTTGGCTGTGGCGCAAGAGTGGAGCAACCTGCAAACCGCGCTGGAGGGCATCGCCGGCCAACAGATTGCGGCGATGACGGAAGAGCAACGCGCGGCCGCGGGCGATCTGGATGCGCTGATGCAGCAGCAGATTGCAGCGCAGATGCAGATTTTCCAAAGCCCGTGGTACCAGTTCTTCCTGAAGCATGACCCGCGTGAGGACTGGGCCAAGGTCACTGTGCCGGTGCTGGGCCTGTATGGTGGCAAGGATACGCAGGTAGACGCCGACAGCAACACGGCGGCGCTGCGCACGGCGCTGGACAAGGCTGACAACAGCGATGTGACGCTCATCACCCTGCCTACAGCCAATCACCTCTTTCAGAACGCGCAAAGCGGCGGCGTAGACGAGTACAGCACGCTGGAGCCTGCACTGATGCCGGAATTCCTGAATGCGCTCAGTCAATGGCTGCGTCGTCCGCCAGCCGAATGAGGCGAAGGCGCGGCATGGATGAGACGCGCGCACCTGCCGCGGCAGCGCCGGGGGATGAAATCCCACCGGCTAGAAAACGGCGCCCGCTGAAGCGGGCTGACAAGCCCCATTGATGGGGCGCTGCACCGTAGCCGGACGATTGATCGTCCGGCACCCGCCGCGGCATCGCCGGGGGATGAAATCCCACCGGCTAGCAGACGGCGCCCGCTGAAGCGGGCTGACAAGCCCCATTGATGGGGCGCTGTACCGTAGCCGGACGATTGATCGTCCGGCGCTTGCCGCGGCAGCGCCGGGGGATGAAATCCCACCGGCTAGCGAACGGCGCCCGCTGAAGCGGGCTGACAAGCCCCATTGATGGGGCGCTGTACCGTAGCCGGACGATTGATCGTCCGGCGGTCGCCGCGGCATCGCCGGGGGATGAAATCCCACCGGCTAGCAGACGGCGCCCGCTGAAGCGGGCTGACAAGCCCCATTGATGGGGCGCTGCACCGTAGCCGGACGATTAATAGCATTAGTTAGCCGAACGAACAGGACTTTAGTTC
>CALESQ010000032.1 GCA_937907455.1 uncultured Caldilineales bacterium | reverse complement strand
TGAACCTGCCCAAGCTAGACGTAGACATGCCCGACGCAGACTTCGATCTGCCGAAAGTAGACGTTGATATGCCTAAGCTGGACATGGATTTGCCCAAGCTAGACGTAGACATGCCCGACGTAGACTTCGATCTGCCGAAAGTAGACGTTGATATGCCTAAGCTGGACATGGATTTGCCCAAGCTAGACGTAGACATGCCCGACGCAGACTTCGATCTGCCGAAAGTAGACGTTGATACGCCTAAGCTGGACATGAACCTGCCCAAGCTAGACGTAGACATGCCCGACGCAGACTTCGATCTGCCGAATGTAGACGTAGACATGCCCAAGCTGGACATGGATTTGCCCAAGCTAGACGTAGACCTGCCTAAGGTGGACATGGACTTACCCAAGGTAGACATGAACCTGCCCAAGCTAGACGTAGACATGCCCGACGCAGACTTCGATCTGCCGAATGTAGACGTAGACATGCCCAAGCTGGACATGGATTTGCCCAAGCTAGACGTAGACCTGCCTAAGGTGGACATGGACTTACCCAAGGTAGACATGAACCTGCCCAAGCTAGACGTAGACATGCCCGACGCAGACTTCGATCTGCCGAAAGTAGACGTAGACATGCCCAAGCTGGACATGAACCTGCCCAAGGCAGATGTAGACATGCCTGGCGTAGCAGCAACGCGCACCACCGGTTGGAGCGGCGGCAAGCGCGATGACCTCACCCTGGTTGAGGGCATTGGTCCCAAAATCGCCGGGCTACTGCGCAACGCCGGCATTCACACATTCCGCGAGCTGAGCGAAACCAGTGTGGAGCGGCTTCAACAGATTCTGGATGATGCCGGTTCCAACTTCAACCGCGCCAATCCGGGCACCTGGCCCGAACAAGCTCGCCTGGCCGCCGATGGCCTGATGGACGAGTTAAAAGCCTTGCAGGATAGCCTCACCGGCGGCGTAATGCGCTAAATTCTGCCCTGTTTACAGCTAAAGGCCCTGTCACCGCTTGGTGACAGGGCCTTTTTTAGCGGATTACCCTCTACCCTTAAACAAGACTAGAGGCCGGCTGATAGCGTCGGCGAGCCAGCCAAACCAGCAACGCCGCTGCCAGCCCCAGCAGCAGCCACTCCTCCGGCTCCGGCACAGCAGCCACTACTGGCGTTTCTGCAGTTTCCCCCACATCCTCATGCTCACGCTGGAAGCGATCATCCTGCTGCTCCAGCTTATCCAGCAAAGCCTGCTGACGCTCCTCCACCAGCACAATCATCGAAGAAAGCGGCGTCACCAAACCATAGTTCGCAGCCAGCGCGTGCAGACGATCCAACAGCGTCAGGTCGTCAAGCTGCCCGCGCGCGGCCTGCATTTCACTCAGAATCAGCCGGCGCGCGGCCAGCGGCGCAAAAGCCGCGGCATCAGGCGTGGCATCTCCCGTGGAATTGAGCGCACGCGCCTGTGCGGTGGGCAGCACCAGCCATTGATAGCCGTCCACCACATCTACACTGACACCCTCTGCCGGAGCCGCCAGCGCCACAGCCAGCCGACCCAACGCCTCATCCACCGACGTGGCGGCACCGCCACCGCTGGCCTGCAACGCATCCAGTGTAGGATCGTCGTAGCCCATCGGTAAACCGCCCAGATGCACTAACCACAAGGCAGCATCAGGATAGGCCACCGGCACATCGGTTGCCCCCGTTTCATAGCCGCTGCCATCGGTCAGCACCAGCACTGCGTCGTAGGCGCGGTCAGCGCGCAGCGCGGCAAACTGAGCCAGCAGCTCTGCAGCGTTTTGCCCGCCAAAATAAAGCACCGACGCCGGATCGAAGTCAGCCAGCCGCGCCAGCGAAGGCGCTTCCCCGCGATAGGGCGAGGCAGTCAAATAGACATCCACCTGCGCGCCACCCTCGGCTAAAGTACGCAGGCGACCAAAGCTGGTCTCCACGGCAGCGGCCTGCGCAGCCATGCTGCGCGAGCGATCCAGCACCACGGCCAGGCGCAGGTCACCGGCCAGGCCCATCGCTCCGCTACCGTCGCTGGGACGGGCAATCACCGTCTGACCGCCGGGGAAATCCACCACATGCATCTGCGGCGCGGCCGTGGCGGCATCAGCCAGCGGGGCAACCGCAGGCAACCACACCGCCGCAGGATCGGCATCGCCAAAGGGCATTGACTGGCCATTAAGGGTGCGCACAGTACTTTGATCCCAATACACATTGACCTTTTCGGCCAACTGCGGCAAGGGCCAACTTCCCTGCTGCGCCAGCACGCGATAGGTCAGCCAAAGATACAGCGGCTCGCCGGGTGTGAGGGTAGTACGCCCCAAGCCGTTGTTGTTTTGCCATTCAATACGCTGCGGCGGAATCGGGAAGGCGCGCAGACGGTATTGCCGCGGGCCGATCTGTTCTACCAACGCAGGGTCTACACGGCGGCGCACCTCGTTGCGGTAAGCGGTTTGCGCCGCGCCGCGCGGCGAAATGCGATAGGCAAAGCGCTGGCTGCGATCTGCACTGTTGCCCAACCATAAGCCGGTGATCACTGCGGTTTCCGGCAAACTGAAGTAGTATACCACCTCTTGGTTAATGCCGGTCATGTTTTGGTACACTTCGGCCAATTCCACATCGGCCCAATCCGCCTGCGCGGTGACCGTAATCGCCTGGGCCAACAAATACACCTCACGGTCATCCACGGCCAGCCAGGCAGTATTCGAAGTTTCGATATTCCAAGAGGAACGCACCGCAGTCACAACGGCATCCCGTTCACCATCGGTGATGGGCTGGTCGAAAAACTGTTCGTACAAAGCCGCGGCCTGGGCTGGCTCGCGCAGGAAGGCGCTGTGACGCCAATCGTCGTCCACCGAAGCCTCAACCGGACGATAGAGCAGTGGCGCGGCTATGCGCTCGTAGGCCCTTTGCACGCGCTTTGCGCCAGCCTCACCCAAGTTCATCGGCGCCCCCATATACAAATCTTTAATATGCCGTACCTCGCCTGCAGAACTGATATAGCGTTGCGGCGCAAGATAGGCATTGAGCAGCCCATAGCGGATCTGCTCTTGCTGCGCCAACAACGTCTGTGCCTCGGCCGGGGTGGCAGGTGGGATTTCAAGCAAAGTAAAGCTGCGAGCTTGCGGCTGACGATCCAACGCGGTGACTGCGACCACGCCCACAGCCATCACCAGCAGGCTAAGGCCCAGCGCAGCCGGATACCCCATACGGGCACCGGCCTGATGCAAAGCGTGCAGCCAGGCGCGTCCATAGATCAGGACAATGGCCACGGGCATACCCACGAACAACGTAGCCGAAAAAGCCAGCAAAATCACTCCCAGCACATTAAAGGGGATCAGCAACAGATTGATACCCAACTGGCGCCACCACTGTGCACTGGTGAGCGCATCCCAAACGTTGCCAATGATTGCAAAGAAATCGCCCACAAAATGCTTGATACCGTCCCATAGGATCGCCCCAACCGGCAACGCATAGAACAGCAGCCACAGCGCCGCGTACAGCCCTGCCAGCAGCAGCAGGCTCAAGCCAATGAGCTGTACCGCAGCGCCGAATGTGCGCAGCGGCTTGGCGCGGCGGCTCAACAACCACCAGAGCAGCGCGGCCAGCCCCACGCTCACCATCGCCAGCATAGTGATCACCGCGGGGGTGGCCTGACGGATGATGAAGAAGCGCAGCAACAACAGCAGCAGCAAGGGGCCCTCCACGCCGTAACCCAGCGCCAACAGCTTGCGTGGCTGCTGACGCAGGCGCGTTGCCCCCAAAATCACTGCCAGCAGCGGAATCACGGTGATCAGCAACGCATAGCCCAGAAACTCGACAGGAAATTGGCGGGCACGTACTGCATCCAGCATCATGGGCAGCAATTGCGGCGCAAAGCCCAGCACCATAAAGGCCAGAAAGATCACATTCCACAACCAGAACAACCCATAGCCCCAGGTATCCAGGTTGAACAACTGGCGCAATCGGGGAAATCGAACAGTTTCAGAAGAAATCATAGAATTACTCCTTGGGAGAGCGGTAAATATTGGACGATGAGGACGAAGCACCCTGCCCTCACCCCGTCCTCGCTTCGCTCGGCCTTCCCCTCTCCCATTGGGAGAGGGGCCAGGGGTGAGGGTTCAAAGCACACCAATCTCAGTAGTTCACGATTTTGGCAGTTGAGCAGGTAAGGGCAGGGCCATGA
>CALESQ010000031.1 GCA_937907455.1 uncultured Caldilineales bacterium | reverse complement strand
GCTTCAGCGGGCGCTGTTTTGTAGCCGGTGGGATTTCATCCCCCGGCGATCTCGCAGCAGCGCAAGCCTCGCATCCATGCCACGCCGCGGCGGCGGCCGCCGGACGATCAATCGTCCGGCTACGGTGCAACGCCCCATAAATGGGGCTTGCTGCCGCACACGCATGCCAGCCCGCTTCAGCGGGCGCCGTTTGCTAGTCGGGGGACTTCATCCCCCGGCGATCTCGCGCCGATGCACGCCGCGCCTCTGCGTGGCGGCAACCGCCAGACGATCAATCGTCCGGCTACGGTGCAGCGCCCCGTCAATGGGGCTTGCTGCCGCACACGCACGCCAGCCCGCTTCAGCGGGCGCTGTTTTGTAGCCGGTGGGATTTCATCCCCCGGCGATCTCGCGCCGATGCAAGCCTCGCATCCATGCCGCGCCGCGGCGGCCGCCGGACGATCAATCGTCCGGCTACGGCAGGACAGATCCTTAATATCCAGTTTTCAAACGCAATTCACAATTGTCCCCATTGTCCCCGTTCGCGGCCTCACTGTCAAGCACTCAGGTGCCGAACTGGCAAATCAGCCGACACAGCGTTTGTTATATTGTGTTATAACAACAGATTTCGTAACATTTTTTTCTTGACAAAGGCTTATAAGATAGCGATAATAGTGCAGAATATCACTTGCCTTAATAAAAAGGCTCGCTTCTGAAAGGATCAGCCATGAATCCTGAGTTTCTTTCCCGCTTACAGTTTACTATTACATCCACGTTTCACTTCATCTATCCCCCGATCTCGATGGGACTGGGATTGATGTTGTTGATCATGGGCATACTCTATGTACGCACCAAAAACCCCACCTGGCGACGACTCTCTTTCTTCTGGGTGAAGGTCTACGGTCTGGTGTTTGCGCTGGGCGTGGCGACAGGTATCGTACAGGAATTTGAGTTCGGCACCAACTGGGCGGAATATTCCCGCTTCGTGGGCAATGTTTTCGGCAGCTTGCTGGCCGCCGAAGGCATCTTCGCCTTTTTCCTGGAAGGCGGCTTCCTGGGGTTGATGCTTTTCGGTGGCAACCGCCTGGGGCCGCGGCTGTGGCTTTTCTCCATCAGCATGGTGGTGTTCGGTGCACACTTCAGCGCGCTGTGGATCATCATGGCGAACTCATGGATGCAAACGCCCCAGGGCTACGAGCTGGCACAGACCGCGTACGGCACGCTGGCCTTCATGACCAGCTTCCGCGAAGTGGCGCTGACCCCCTCCTTCCTGGCGCGCTTCTGGCACACCCTGGTAGCCTCCTGGCTGGTGGGTTCATCCCTGGTACTCAGCGTAAGTGCGTTTTACCTGCTCAAAGGTCGCTATTCAGAGTGCGCCAAGGGCGCGTTCAAGGTGGCGCTGCCGGTGTTCTTCGTGTTCAGCATCGTGCAAGCGACACTGCTCGGCTCGCAGTCTGCGCGCAATGTCACCGAATACCAGCCGCAAAAGCTGGCCGCCATGGAAGGGGTGTGGGAAGATACCGCCTGCGCGCCGATGGTGGTGGCGGGTTGGGTCAATGAGGGCACGCAAACCACCACCGGCATCACCATCCCCTGCCTGCTGAGTTGGCTGGCCGGTGACAGCACCGACACGGTGATTCAGGGATTGCGCTCTTTTCCGCAAGACACCTGGGCGCCGGTAGCCTGGGTTTTCCAGTCCTACCACTTGATGATCCTGCTGGGCGGGCTGTTTATTGCCATTGGCGCGCTGGGTGTGCTTTTCTCCGTATGGGGCGAGCGGATTTGGCGCACGCGCTGGCTGCTGTGGGTTTTCGTTTTCACCGTATTCCTCACCGAGCTGTCCACCATGGCCGGCTGGTGGACGGCCGAGCTGGGGCGTCAGCCGTGGATCGTGTGGCAACTGCTGCGCGTGGCTGATGCCGTATCCCCCAACCTCACCACCACCCAAGTGCTGCTCTCAAATATCATGTTCGTGCTGCTCTACGCGTTGCTGTTCACGCTCTTCCTCTACCTGCTGAACGAAAAGATTATGGAAGGGCCGAAACCGGTGGAAGAAACGACGCCGCTGGCCTCGCTGCCTGACAATTTCCGCGAAGTTTTCCGCCGCCGCGCCCGCGCCTGACGCGTCCCCTGTCTACGAGGCTATTATGTGGCTTAACATTTTGTGGTACATCCTATTTGTGGTGATCATAGCCGGTTATCTGATCATGGACGGCTTTGATCTGGGCGTTGGCATCTTGCACCCCTTCCTGGCGAAAAGCGACACCGACCGGCGCATTTCGCTCAACAGTATTGGGCCGGTGTGGGATGGCAACGAAGTCTGGCTGGTGCTGGGCGGTGGCGCACTCTTCGCCGCGTTCCCGATGGTCTACGCCTCGCTGTTCTCCGGCTTTTACACCGCTATGATGCTGGTGCTGCTGGTGCTGATCCTGCGCACCGTGGCGATTGAATTCCGCAGCAAGCGGCCGTCACCCCGCTGGCGCGCCACCTGGGATTGGGTATTCTTCGCCTCCTCGCTGGGCATCGCCCTGCTGCTGGGCGTCGCCTTCGGCAACATTATGAACGGCGTAGCCCTGGACGCGCGCGGCAACATCAACAATTCGCTCTTGAGCCTGCTCAATCCCTTTGCGCTGCTGGTCGGCATCACCACAGTCTTTATGCTTGCCACGCACGGGGCCATCTACCTGAGCATGAAAACCGAAGGCGAGTACCTGAACCGCGTCAAGCGCGCCATCCCGCGGCTGATGCTGGTGTTCTTCGTACTCAACACGGTGTTGCTGGCCGCGGCCCTGCTGCTGCATGAGTTCATCACCGAACGTTACCTGGCCCAACCGCTGCTGGGCCTGCTGCCCGCCGCAGCCTTCATCGCCGTGGTAGCTGGCTGGCTGATGGTGCGCCGTGATCGTACCATGCTGGCCTTTCTGCTCTCCTCAGCAATGATCGCTGGCCTGCTGTTTGCCGCGGCTGCCGGGCTTTACCCCAACCTGCTGATCTCCACAGTGGATGCCGCCCATAACCTGACCATCTTCAACGCGGCTTCTCAGCCCAACACGCTCACCGTGATGCTGATAATCGCCGCACTGGGGCTGCCTTTTGTGCTGCTCTACACAGCGGGCGTCTACTACATCTTCCGCGGCAAGGTGCAGCTCACTGCTCAAAGCTATTGAACACACCGCTTAACCGCTTGCTGCGCGGTCATGGTCCGGCGCGGCGGCTGCTCGTTGCGGCTGTCAGCGCCGGATTTTTCGCGGGCGCGCTGCTGGCCGCGCAGGCCGTATTGCTCAGCCAGGTCGTTGAGCGCGTCTTCCGCGGGGGGCAAACCCTGCCGCAGGTAGCGCCACTGCTCGGCTGGATGATCGCCTTGCTGCTGCTGCGCGCAGCCCTGCTCTGGTTGCAGGAAGATTGGGCACAGCGCGCAGCAGGCCAGATCAAGCAGAACCTGCGCGCGCGGCTGGTGGCCGAGGTTGCCGCGCGCGGCCCGGCCTACACCCGCGCCCAACGCAGCGGCGAGTTGATCAACAGCGCAGTCGAAGGAATTGAGGCGCTGGACGCCTACCTCACCCAGTTTTTACCTGCCCGCGCCCTGGCCGGCCTGTTGCCGCCCGCGGTGCTGCTGCTGGTGTTGTGGCTTGATCCGTGGACCAGCCTGGTGCTGCTGTTTGCCGGGCCGATGCTGGTGCTGTTGCTGGTGCTAATCGGTGGCCGTGCTGAAGCCCTCACCCGGCGGCGCTTCGCCGAATTGAGCTGGATGAGCGCCTTGTTCCTCGATTTGCTGCGCGGGCTCCCCACGCTCAAGCTTTTCGGGCGCAGCCATGAACAGGCCGAGACCATCGAAGAAATCAGCCGCGGCTACGGCAAAACCACGCTGGAGGTGCTGGCTACGGCTTTTCAAAGCTCGCTGGTGATGGAGTGGGCCGCCACCGCAGCCACCGCGATGGTGGCGCTGGAAACCAGCCTGCGTCTGATGAACGGCGCGCTGACCTTTGACCGCGCCCTGGCAGTGCTGCTGCTAACCCCGGAGTTCTTTTTGCCGTTGCGCCAATTTGCCGTGCGCTATCACCTGGGAGCCGCGGGCAAAGCCGCAGCCGAGCGGCTGGCCGCGCTGCTGGAGGCCGCACCAGCGGCCGCGGCGCAGGTTGCCCCGGCGCACGAGCCGCGCAGCCTGCCCGCTCCCCCCATTTCCATCCGCTTTCAGGATGTATGGTTGACCTACCCCGCGGCCGAGGTCGCCAGCGAACGCCCCCCAGCCCTGCGCGGCCTCTCCTTCAGCGTCGAGCCGGGGCAGATCGTGGCGCTGGTCGGCCCCAGCGGCGCGGGCAAATCCACCGTGCTTCAGGCGCTGGCAGGCTTTGTGCAGCCAGAGCGCGGCCAACTGCGCGTAGGTGACCTGCCGCTGGCCGCGCTTGATCTGGCTGCCTGGCGGCAAGGCATCGCCTGGGCGCCCCAGCATCCTCACCTTTTCCACGGCTCGGTGGCTGACAACATCCGGCTGGCGCGCCCCGAAGCAACGCGGGAGGAAGTGATCGCCGCGGCGCAGGCCGCGCACGCGGATGCGTTCATCGCTGCTTTGCCACAGGGCTATGCCACGCGGTTGGGTGAGGGTGGCGCGGGTCTCAGCGGGGGTCAGCGTCAACGGCTGGCCCTGGCGCGCGTCTTCCTGCGTGATGCACCGCTGCTGCTGCTGGACGAAATCACTGCCAACCTGGACCAGGAGAGCCAAACGCTGATGCTGGCCGCGCTGCAACGCCTGCTGCACACGCGCCGCGCCGCCGATGGCAAGGCGCGCACCGTGCTGCTGGCGGCTCATCGGCTGGAACTGGCCTACACAGCCGATCAGATCGTGGTGCTGGAAGCAGGGCGCGCGGTGCAAAGCGGCAGCCACGCGCAGTTGCTGGCGCAGGATGGCCTGTACCGCCGCCTGGTGCTGGCCTATGAAGCAGAAAAGGCCGCGGGAGGTGCGCCATGATGCGCCGCCTGCTCAAGCTGACCCTGTGGCCGGGGCAACAAGCGGGCGCGGGGGCCTATCTGGGCTGGCTGCTGCTGGGCATCGCGCTGAGTGCAGCCACGCATCTGGCTAATGTCGGGCTGCTGGCAGTATCCGCTTACCTTATCTCCAAAGCCACGTTGGTGCGTGACAGCAGCGCGCTGTCGCTGCTGATCACCGGCGTGCGCTTCTTTGCACTGGCCCGCGCCGGGCTGCGCTACGCCGAGCGCTATATCACCCACCTGGCTACCTTTCGCATCCTCACCCGTTTGCGCGTCTGGTTCTATCGCGCGCTGGAGCCACTGGCCCCCGCCCGCTTGCAGGGCTATCACAGCGGCGACCTCCTGGCGCGCGTAGTGGCTGACATCGAAACGCTGGAGAATTTCTATCTGCGCGTGGTGATTCCGCCCGCAGCCGCGGCTTTGGTGACGCTGCTGGTCTGCCTGTTCCTCAATGCATTCAACACGGGGCTGGCTGCGCTGCTGTTGCTGTTCATCCTGCTCGTGGGTGGCGTGTTGCCCCTGGTGATGCTGCGCCTGAGCCGTGTGCCCGCGGCCGAATCGGTGCGCCTGCGCGCCGAGCTGACCGCCGCGCTGGCCGATGAGATCGAAGGCAGCGCCGATTTGTTGGTTTTCGGCCAGATGCACGCCTACCAGCAGCGCCGCGCTGAGCTGAGCGCCCAACTGCACACCGCACAGCAACGTTTGGCCCACAGTCGCGGGCTGAGTAATGCGCTGGCGGCACTGTTTACCGGACTGACCGGGGTAATGTTGCTGCGGGTGGCTATTCCGCTGGTCAGCCGCGGCGCGCTCGATGGCGTTTATCTCGCGCTGATTCCGCTCACCGCAATGGCGGCTTTCGAGGCGATCCAACCGCTCAGCCAGGCGGCACAGATGCTGCAAAGCAGCCGCGCCGCAGCGCAACGCCTGTTTGAGCTGGTGGATACACCCCCGGCAGTGGTAGATTCGCTTGTCGCGGTCGCGGCAGCCGCGCCGGTTGCACCGGCAGGCCGCGGGCTGGCGCTGGATGTAGCCGATCTGCGCTTTGGCTATGCTGCGGACGAGCCGCCGGTGCTGGAGGGTGTGTCGTTTCATGTGCCCGCGGGCGCGCGCGTGGCTCTGCTTGGCCCTAACGGCGCGGGCAAGTCCTCGTTGATCAACGTCCTGTTGCGTTTTTGGGACTACGAAGCGGGCACAATTATCGTGGGTGGTGTAGATCTGCGCGCCCTGCCGCAGGAAAGCGCGCGCAGCCTGTTTGCTGTGGTTCCGCAACAGGTCTATCTGTTCAATGCCACGCTGCGCGACAACCTCTATTTGGCCAAGGCCGACGCCACCGACGAGGAGTTGATAGCTGCCTGTCGTCAGGCACAGCTACACGAGTGGATCAGCGGCTTGCCGCAGGGGTATGCCACTCTGGTGGGGGAAAACGGCTTGTTACTCAGCGCGGGGCAGCGCCAACGGCTGGCTATCGCCCGTGCCATCCTGCGCGACGCGCCGGTGCTGGTGCTGGACGAAGCCACCGCTCACCTGGACGCCGTCACCGAACAGGCGCTGTGGCACAGCCTGGATACTGTCATGGCTGCGCGAACCACCCTCATCATCACCCACCGCCTGGCAGAGGCCGCGCGCGTGGATCAGGTCATCTATCTGGGGTAGGACAGACTGTCAAGCACTCAGGTGCGCGGCAAGTGGCATTTGGGGAGTTGAAAAGGCCGGGGACTATTTGGTACGATGGGGCAGGCTTGTGGAATGGCAGGCAGCCGGATTTCTCCTCGTGGGCACACCAATGCGAAAGAGCGATTTAAATCTGGTGCCTTGATGGCGAGAGCGAGATTGAGCGGGATGAGTACGCTGCCACATTCCACCAGCCTGACATCAAAGTTTTACACGATCATTATCCCACAAAGATCCATAACGAAAAGGAACCGGAAAAAGATGAACATAGCAATGAGAATTTCATCCTGGTTGAGTATCCTTCTGTTGGGTGCAGCCGCAGCTTGTGCGGTTACCTTTAACGTGATCGGCTCAGAAGTGGACGCGCAGGGTATCCTGCATGAGCCTTTCTTTTTAATCCCGTTGTTTTGGTTGTTCTTCATGGCCAGCGTCATTGCCGGGGGTGCGGCTATCCTGGCGCGCCTGGCACAAAAAAGCACCGGCAAAAGATAAGCGGAACACAAGCGCAGCAAAATGTGCCATCCTTGCCTTGATGATCTTAACCAGGCCGATGATCTCCGGGGCAAGCAGCAGCCGGGCTAGAGACCCGGCAGAGCTGAGGAATTCCCCACCAACGCACAGGGGGACTCCTCACTGCGTTCGGAGTGACAGCGGTAAAAGCCTCCGGCATACCCGCCTCCGACTTACTTGCCTCTGATGTACTTGTCTACTTGTCTACCCGCCTCCGGCGTACTTGTCTACGTGTTTACCTGTCTACGTGTTTACCTGTCTACGTGTTTACTTGCCTCCTTACCCCTTACGACCAACTGGAGCTTTCCATGCCAAAACATCCCCTGCGTTTCCTGCTGGCCGGCCTGATCGCCGGATTTCTTTTCAACGTGCTGTTCTACGGCAAGCTGCCGGGCATTTCCGTGCTGCTGTTCACCTGCTTGTTGCTGGCAGGCGTAGCCGCAACCCTGCACTGGACGAAAACGCCCCTCACGCGCGCGAACCTGTGGCTGGTGGCTGCGTTGCTCTTTTTCAGCACTACGGTGGCCGTGCGTGCCAATGGCTTTTTGATTGCGCTCAATCTGATGGCAGTGTTGGTGATGCTGTCATTGATCGCGCTCTATCTGGCGCGGCAAAACGTGCATACCCTGGCGCTGGCTGCGCACCTGCTGGCACCGGCGCAGGCGTTGGTGCTGGCCCTGATCCGCGGCATAGAAGCGCTGGCCGGTAGCGGGCGCGACCAATCAGAGCGACTGCACGGCCAGGGACACCGTGCCGCCCCCGTGCTGCGTGGCCTGCTGCTGGCTCTGCCGGTGCTGCTGGTCTTCGGCACATTGCTGATGGCTGCTGATATGGTATTTGCCGATCTGGCCGAACGCTTGCTGCGGCTTGACTTCCTCGAAAACCTGGATGAATGGATTGCCCGCGGCGTGCTGATGCTGGGTGTCGGCTGGCTGGTAGCCGGTGGTCTGGCCCAACTTGTCTGGCGCAAAGCCGAAAACACCCAGCCAACAGGGTCTTTGGCTACCCAGGGGCTGGCGCTGCCGCGCCTTATCGGCGCCACGGAAAGCGTGGTGCTGCTCAACGCGGTCAATCTGCTTTTTCTGGTCTTCGTGGCTATCCAGCTCTCCTATCTCTTTGGCGGCCTGCATAACATCCAACCCGAGGGGTTCACCTATGCCGAATACGCGCGGCGCGGCTTTGGCGAGCTGGTGATGGTGGCGCTGGGTGTGCTGGGCCTGTTGGTAGGGCTGGATGCACTCAGCCGACGCGATACGCCGCGGCAGCAGCGCTTTTTCAATGCCAGCAGCACGCTGATGGTGCTGCTTACCACGGTGATGCTGGTTTCAGCCTTCAAGCGCCTGCTGCTGTACGAGGAAGCCTACGGCTTCACGCAGATGCGCATCTATCCGCATGTGTTTATGGTGTGGCTGGGACTGCTGTTGCTGTGGTTCGTTGTGACACGCTGGTGGCAACCGCGGCTCTTTGCTGTCGGCGTGTTGGCTGCCGGACTGGGCTTTGTAGCCTCGCTCACCCTGCTCAACCCCGATGCCTTCATTGTGCGCCAGAACATGGCCCGGTATCAGGCCGGCATCTTAAGCAACAAAACCGACCTCTACAGCGAACACATTGACGTGGCCTATTTCAGCCAGCTTTCCGAAGATGCCGTGCCCGCGCTGCTGGCGGCACGCGCCCAACTCAACCCCGCCGACCGCGCCGATCTCGACGATGTTCTCGAGCAGCAGTACAAGCAAATGGCAAACAACGCGCGCGCATGGCAGCACTGGCCCTCCTTCAACCTGGCCCGCTGGCGCGCCTGGAACGCGCTCAAAAGCGGGATGTAAGCTGTAAGAAGCAAGAAGTATCTACAACCTCGCACCAGTTGAGGCGAAGATTGGCAATTCGGAAGGGATCGCTCAAAGCAGAAGAGTAAAGACCGCAACGCCATGCTAAGTTACAGCGTCGCCACCACCTGCTCCACCGGCGGTGCGCTGCACAACATCAGTTACGAGTCAAGAATTACGATTATGTCAACACACGAATTCCGCCCTATCCTTAAAATCACCGTTGGCTGTGCAACTTTTGTGGCCTTATTACAAGTGCGCATGGCCTACACTGGCGCGCCGACCTACGCCTTTTTGCTGTGGAACCTGCTGCTTGCCACCCTGCCGCTGGCTTTTGCCGGTTTGGTGCGCCTCAGTGTAGCCCGTGCCCGCGGCGTGGCTGTGCTGTTCAGCCTGCTTTGGCTGCTCTTTCTGCCCAATGCGCCCTACCTGATCACCGATCTGATCCACATTCGTTACAGCGACGGCGGTCTGGTGCTGGTAGATGCAATGCTGCTGCTGCTGGCCGCGCTGTGTGGGCTGGCGCTGGGCTTGCTGTCGCTGCGTTGGATGCAAACGCTGGCAGAAGGTCACTGGGGTGCAGTCGCCGGGCGCGCGCTGGCCCTGCTTAGCCTCGCCTTGAGCGGGTTGGGCATGGCTTTGGGCCGTACGCTGCGCTGGAACAGTTGGGACCTGCTGACCCGGCCCCGCCTGCTGCTGGAGATGGCCGGTTACGTAGCCAATCCGCTCAGCCACTGGCGTCTATGGGGCATGACCGTGCTTTTTGCCGCGGTACTGATCTACGTCTACTGGCTGGTGAACGAAACGGCTGCACCTGAAACAGCCACATAAGCACCGAAGCGCCTCAGATTGCTGCCAGGCAAAAGCAGGGATATAATCCCATCCATGAACCAACCTGATGCAAACAACAAACAAGCCCTTGGGATTTCCCTGGGTGCGGCACTGGGCATCGTTTTCGGCGTGGTGTTGGGCATAGCCACCGATAACCTGGCACTGTGGCTGGCTGTGGGGGTAGGCGCGGGCCTGGCCTTCGGTACAGCTCTGGGCGCGTGGCTCAGCCAACGCTAGACCATTCCCTGCGATGCCTTCTTCCGCCTATCAGGCCATGCTGGCCAGTGAACGCTACAACTGCCTTGAGCCGGAGCTGGCCGCGCTGCGCGCCCGTGCGCAGGAGCTATTCCGCCAATACAACCTCACCTCAGATCCGGTGCAGCAGCAAGAGTTGCTTGTCAGCCTGCTGCACAGCCTTGGCGTGCAATCGTGGATTGAGCCACCCTTCTATTGCAGCTATGGACGGCACATCGCCTTGAGCGACCATGTGTTTATCAACTTTGGCTGCACCATCCTGGACAACGCCGCGGTCACCATCGGCAACCATGTGATGATCGGCCCCAACGTACAGATTTACACCGCGGCGCACCCGCTGGAGGCAGCCGAACGCAACGACGGCTGGGAAACTGCATACCCGGTGACGATTGACGAAAACGTCTGGATCGGCGGCGGAGCCATCCTGCTGCCGGGCGTGACCGTAGGCCGCAACGCGGTGGTGGGTGCAGGTGCAGTGGTCACGCGCGCGGTCGCTGCCAACACAGTCGTGGCAGGCAACCCGGCACGCGTAATCCGCCATCTCGAACTATAAAACTGCCACTGCAACTTTCCAATGGCTAAGGTCGCTTCGTACTCTCAGGCAGTAAACCCCCTTCACTAAGGCCACTTCATGCTGACGCCAACAAAAAAGGCCACACCCTCGGGTGTGGCCTTTTCCATACGATCAACCGCTGCCATCAGTCAGATTTAGCTTGCGCCTGACCCAACTGCGCGGTGAGTTGAATCGCCTTTACCTGCGCCTGACGTGCCATGTCAATGGATTCAGCCAGCACGCGCGCGGCTTCCTGCGGGCTGTGGAAGCCGGTGCTGTTCTCCGAGGAGATGAAATCCCAGCGCAAGCTGCTGGCACGATGCAGTTGATAGATTTCCGCCAACTGCTCATCGGTAGCACCGGCAGCCTTGGCCGCGTTGATGGCATCAATTGCAGCCAGCAATGCCTCTTCGCTGTGACGCAGCAGCCCGGCTGTGGTATCCTGAATAATGGAGATACGACTCGCCAATTCCTGCTCACTCTGCTTGTGGCAAGTGCCACAGGCATTATTGAGGTTTACCAGCGGGCTGCGCAGCCAGTGATCGCTGACTTTTACGCTGCCATCGCGCATATAGGGCATGTGACAATCAGCGCAGGCCACGCCGGAACGGGCATGAAGGCCAGTGCTCCATAGCTCGTATTCCGGATGCTGGATTTTGATCATCGGCGCGCCGGTTTCGGCGTGGGTCCAATCCTTGAAGCCATAGCTGTCATAATGAGCTTCGATATCATCAATGCGCAAGCCCTGACTCCAGGGGAAGGTTAGTATCTTTTGCTCGCCCAGGAAGTAATACTCCACATGGCATTGAGCGCAGACATAGGTGCGCATGTCCTGCTGGCTCGCCTTCGTCAGATCCACCCCGCGCGCTTCCAGGGCATTGATCAACGCAGGCCGTGTGATACGCAGCGCCATGGTTTGCGGGTCATGGCAATCGGCGCAAGATGAGCCAAAATGCAGCTTGTCTTTGAGATCGTTAAAGGGTGTGCTGTTAAATGTCTCCCAACCCATTTCGCTGATCAATTGCGGCGTTTCCGCGGCGTGACAGTTGGCGCAGGCTCCGGGTTGCTTCACCAGCTTCACGCGCTCGGTTTCAGCCTGATCGCTTTGCGCGTAGAAGTGACCGCGTTCCTCGTTATGATCTTTAGAAAAGGCATAGCCTGCCCAAATGCGCACCATCGCCGGATAGCGCTCCAACTTGCTGTATGTCTCGGAACCGCCGTAGGGGGTTGCACCGTAGTTTTCTTCTGTGCGCACGAATGAGCTGTATTGTCGCGGGAAATTCTGTCCCCAAACCGCGGGATCCAGCTCGTTGTCGGCAATTTCAACTACCTTCAGCGGATATTCAGCTGCTTCCTGCTTGCGGCTGTTGATGTTCACCAACAACGCAGCAACAGCCGCGGTCAGCAATACAGCCGCCATAAAAACAATGATATAGGTAGACAGTTTACGCATAGTGAACTCCGAATGGGGTCAGCGACCATGACCGGGATTAGCATGGCACGTCACACAACGCCGTTCGCTGTCGTGGGTGGCATCCCCGATTTCGCTGACCAAAGTGGCGTGGCAATCAATACAGTTCTCTTGAGCTACCTCCGCATTCAACTGCGTGATGCGGATCGGTTCAGGGAAAGCGCCCGTGGTGAAGGCAAAGCTATGCTTGAAACCGTTCAGCCCCTTCATGGCCCACTTCGCCACCGGGGTATGAGGCATGTGGCAATCGTTGCATGTTGCCACCGCCTTATGGCTGGATCGGTTCCATCCCTCAAACTGGTCACGCATAATGTGACAGTTCATGCATGCATTGGGATCATTGGACAGGTAAGAAGTGCCTTGCGCATAAACAAACGTGAAAACACTTAACCCGATCAATACTCCCAGGGCAGCCACGGCAGCAATCGCCCAAACGCGCAAAGGTGATGGAGACGCACGCTTGGCTTTGGGTTTCTCCATAAAATGCTCCTTTCGACAGGTAAACAGCCGATTTTGCAACCGGCAGAGGGACGATGATTACACTATATCACACAGCTGATTGACTGACAAAAGTTGGAACGGCGTGTCTTTCCAAGAGCGAAGATGTGCT
>CALESQ010000030.1 GCA_937907455.1 uncultured Caldilineales bacterium | reverse complement strand
TGGCGAACAAGTGCAAGGAGCTGTTCAGCGACCTGAACAAGTCGGTGGATGCCTACGAGCGCGGTGATGCGCTGGGTGCGACCCGCTTCTACTAAACCCTGTTTGCTAATGAGGGATTGTGTACTGCGTATTGTGCGGCTGATCAGCAGCCGTGCAGTGCGCAGTACGCATGTCTGGAGCCGGTGTTGCCAACGCGGTGATTCAGGTTGATTATCGTGCGCTGGAGGAGGTAAGGCAACGCTTCAGCCGCAACGCCGAAGCCGTCATGGCCTTGCGTTCTCAAGTGGAGAAAAGGGCTGCTGCGTTGCTTCAGGGCAAAGCTTGGGCCGCTCACTTTTGCTATTAGTTTTGCTGGAGCCAAGCCTCACGATACATGACTCTGGAGAAAATGGGTGAGAAAAATGCCACCAACTATTGCTTTGCTCGCCGTAGCAGCATTCTTGCTGCTGGCATTCCTGCTGTTGTTATCAAACCGCGGTAAAACCAGCCCGACCCAAAGCGCGCTGCGTGATTTAGCTGCGCAAACCGGTGGCACGTATCAACGCAAATCGGTTGGTTTTGGTCAGGTCGTTGAATTTGAACAAGGCGGACATCGGTTCGTTTTTGAAACAACCGGCAGTTTGGCAGGCCCCGGGGATGCGATCGCCTCTTATCAGAGTTTACGTGCCTTTGTGTTTTATCAGCCTGTCCAACCCTTTGAGCTGACGCTGGATCCAAAAAACGTCCGCGAAATTACCCTGACGCTTAAACCGTCTGACGTTTCGCAAGTGATACTGGGCATTCCTGCTATTGACGATGGCTACAGCGTGCGTGCTTCTGATTCGCAGATAGCGGCTGCGCTGCTGAACGATGCTGCGGTGCAGCGTCAACTGGCCACGGCGGCGGCGCGCACCAGCC
Organism: uncultured Caldilineales bacterium; assembly: GCA_937907455.1. Taxonomy (GTDB): domain Bacteria; phylum Chloroflexota; class Anaerolineae; order JAAEKA01; family JAAEKA01; genus JAAEKA01. The sequence goes on along the minus strand of CALESQ010000030.1, from coordinate 8,257 downwards.
GATTGGTGATTGGCCCGCATGATGGCAACGCCTGGGTGGCTTTTGGCGAAGAGGAAGAAGCCTTGACCGGTGAGCGTCTACTGGCTATTCGTGACCTGTTGACTGCGTTGCTGGCTGCGCTGGAACACGATGGGTTGGCCGCTCCTGCTTTGTAAGAGGGCCTTTATACAGGAGGTGAATGATGGTAGCCCCAATTATTGAAGTGAACTATGACCGTTTGGCTGAGATGACTGCCGGCTTTGGCCGCAATGCCGAGCGCTACTTGCGCTGTTTTGTGCTCTGTAGTGTTCTTTTAGCAAGCCTTTTTGCCGTTACTGCCTGTAAAGGAAACTCAGCCATGAATACTTCCCTCGCTGCCGATGATTCCATGAACCAGTTCGTCAACCCAATCAGCGAAGATCAGTTGGCTGCCTTCATCGGCCAGCCATTCCCTGCTGCGGCAACCGGTGTTGCCTTTGCCGGTGAAGCGGCGCTGGACACGCTGGTGATCGCGCGCTTTTCTCTGCCCCAGGATCAAGTAGAAGCTTATTTGACCAGCCTGGGGGTGACTACGCCGTTGGATGCAACCTACACGCCTTTTTTCTCGGACAGTGCGCCGTACGAACAGGCTGCCTCCTGGTGGACGCCGGTCAGCGATTCCGGGAAAGCCGCCTCCGCACGCGGGGTGTACCAGCAAGTCGGCGAGAAGCATTACAAAATCCTGGTTTTGGAAGATGGCAGCGGGATGGCAACGATTTACATGCAGGTGTACAACGTGTAGCCCAAACTTCATGAGAAATTCAGAAAATCTTCAGGAAAAATTCAAGATTTTTCCACGGAGATGTGCTAGACTGAATGCTGTAACCATCTAATCTCTGCTCTTATCGTTGCTGCGGTTGAAAGATACGCTGGTTTACCGAGGAGATGACTTATGGCAGCACCCATCATTCAGGCAGACTATGACAGGCTGGCCGAGGTAGCCAGGCAGTTTGGAAGGAATGCGGAGGCAGCCTCCACCTTGCAGGGACAGGCACAACGCAGCGCTCAGGCTCTGCGCGCGGGCGGTTGGGAAGGCCGTGGCTCAGCAGCTTTCTTCGCCGAAATGGACGACGAGATTGCGCCGGCCTTGCAGCGATTGACCTCAGCACTGCGCCAGGCGCAAGATGTGAGCGGGCAGATTGGGCATCTCATGCGTCAGGCTGAGGAGGAAGCCGCCGAGCCGTTCCGGGGAGATAGCATTTATACTATTATTCTGTTATCACGCGATAACGAAGAAATATCAAAAAGTAATCCGGGAATCAGCTTTCCCGGCCCACTGACATCCGTGCAGCTTAATTTAAGTAAAGAAGCTGCGAAAAAGTTTGGACTGCCACCAGAACTCGTAGCGGGAACCGTGGCAGTAGAAATTGTAGATGATACCGATTGGTATGATAAGTTGCTGGACGATCTATTCCAAAAGTATCCGCTCAACCTTCATTATTCTTCTTTCGCTCGTGAGCAGTCTCCGTTGTTATATGCTGCAACAGAATGGTTCTTAAATGGCTACGAGGATTATTTTGGTTTCCTCGGTGGACGTGGCCCCGGAAATGGAGTTGCAAACGTACACATTGCTACTGCTAAAAGTGTGGAAGATTATTTTGCAAAATATTATTCTGATCAACACTTGCTTGATACTCCTGCCAGTGGATATGCTCGCTCAAGAGTACTCTTAACTGATTCAGGTAATATTTATTATACAGCTGCGTATTTGCGAATGACTGCTGATTATCGTACTGGTATACGTGGATCACATATCACGGATTTAGATGATTTTGATATGCAAATGATCTACGGCAGGTTTAGGTGCGATTGTTGGGATAGTTGGGCTGAATTTGCAAAGGCAACAGATCTTCCGCACCTTACAACTGGCTTGGATAGTCGAGGGCAAGTATTAGCACCTTTTCTTAAACTATACCGTATTTACTACGAGAGGTTGCAATATGATTATTCGCTACCTGTTGCGAATTAGCACGCTTTTTCTGTTGAGTTTCTTGCTTGCGGGCTGTGGCAGGCCCAACGAAAAAATCAATCTGATGATCAAGACGTTGCCTGTTCCTGCCGATGCAAGGTTGTTAATCAGGCAGGATGGTACGCGTCAGGGTTCGGAGGATGCATGTTTCTTCCCATATACAAAGCTTCTCTATGGCACAAGTCACAGCCTTGATGATGTAACAGAATTTTACACAACTATTCTGATGTCCGCCTCATGGCAATCCTCCTCTGATGCTTTAGTATCTTCCAGCGCGTTATCCTGGAAAAAGGATAAAGGGTTTCAACTAAGTTTGAGATTCGACCCTGATTTAGACTTTCCAATAGACGCGGTTAACCAGGCGAAGATGCAATACACAACTGTCTATTATCTTGTAATTAGTTACGCTGATCGTCTTGCCAGAACAAAATGCCTTGGAGGAAAGGATTAGCCATTTATGATGAAAGTCTTCGGTTGCGTTACGAGGAACCAGCAACCAGCTTTCTGGCTGATTTTTCTTGCCTAATGATCCGTAATATCAATCGTCAAGGACGTTATCCATCGGATAGAGCCTGTTCACGGGAGGCGAGTGATGGCAGCGCCGGTGTTTGATTCTGACAAGGAAGGTATCATCTATCGCAGGGCTTGTAGCCAGCCTGATGAGGTGCCATAAATGACCTGTTGTCTTGATGATACTGCCCGTCCACGGCCCGCGTTCACGAAAAATTCAGAAAATCTTCAGGGGAAATTCAAGATTTTTCTGCGGAGATGTGCTAGACTGAATGCTGTAACCATCTAATCTCTGCTCTTATCGTTGCTGCGGTTGAAAGATACGCTGGTTTACCGAGGAGATGACTTATGGCAGCACCCATCATTCAGGCAGACTATGACAGGCTGGCCGAGGTAGCCAGGCAGTTTGGAAGGAATGCGGAGGCAGCCTCCACCTTGCAGGGACAGGCACAACGCAGCGCTCAGGCTCTGCGCGCGGGCGGTTGGGAAGGCCGTGGCTCAGCAGCTTTCTTCGCCGAAATGGACGACGAGATTGCGCCGGCCTTGCAGCGATTGACCTCAGCACTGCGCCAGGCGCAAGATGTGAGCGGGCAGATTGGGCATCTCATACGTCAGGCTGAGGAGGAAGCCGCCGAGCCGTTCCGTGGACGGGATGCCTCAGGGAATGGCTCGGCCACGACAGCATCTGGTTCTTCTCTCTCTCCAGCCGGCGAGCACAACGATCCTGATACCCTGAACATGACTGAGACCTCAGGCAATTTGGCTGAGTGGCTATGGGATCGCGTGGGTCAGCTTGCCGAGAAGGCCGACACGGTTAAAGATGGGGTTACGGTAGCAGCGGCGGCGCTGCTTGCCCGTGGGCTAAAAGAAGGCAGTAAATACAAGGACGAAGTGATTATCGCAGCTCCGGCTATCCCCAAATTCCTGGAGGCGTTCGGCATCAACAAGGGATGGCTGAGAAATCAGGCTGGCGTAGCGGAAACGCTGACGCACATCAAGGCTGAGAACCTGGCCGGCCACATCAGCCGGGGAGCTGGCTCTCTGAGTATGCTTGATGGGGTGATAGCTGTCGGTAAAGGCGCGAGCGCTATCGCCGACGTGTGGCAAACGCGCCGGGATGAGTATGCCTCTTACACCGCCTCGCGCCGCGCGGCAGCCATGCTGGTAGATGCCAGCCTGGAGCTAATCCCAATTGTTACCGAGGTAACAGGCGGCATTGTTGGTATACAAATGGGTGCGCGCGTTGGGGCTGTAGTCATGGGAGCAGCTGAAAGCTTTGTTCCTTTAGTTGGGCCTGCTGTGGGTATTGCCACAGGTTCAATCGTAGGGGGAGCCATTGGAGGAGTAGTTGGAAATAGCGTTGGCAGGGGAGTTGGTAATACTATTTCTGGTTATATAGAAGAGCACTGGCGAGAAGATATAATTGATTGTATAGATGAACATCTTACACAGCCCGTCACGAAAGCAATCAACCAGATAAAGCGGACTTATAATCCTGCTAACCATCTATTTACAGTTTTGGAGTGGTCTAGATAGACTGAGGTGTTTCATGACACAATCTGATTCAAAAGGAACTTTGATTGTCCACATTAGCCTATGGAAGTTATTGCAAGCGATTATTTTAAGCCTTGGTTTTGTTGTTATGGGCCTCTTCATAATTGTTATGCCGGTAAACTCTTCGAAAGCACGGATTCCTGGCTATCGTGAATTTATTATATCCATAGGAATAATGGGCGTAGTGTTTGGTGGTTCTTTGGTTTTAGCGTATCTGATTTATATCATCAAACGGCGTTCTATCAAATGGCCTATTCTAACACTCAATGTACATGGCATTACAGATCATCACCACAACCTCTTTATTCCTTTTACGGACATAAAAAGAATGTGGCTCACAGAAGACACTAGAAAACTGTTGCCTTTACAGCGCATACAACTTGATATGGTAGATCCACAACGTTATGCTGTTGTGGAACAACGGCTTAAGCGGCGCGGTTGGTATAATACTGATGTCATCCTTGTACTGACCTTGGCAAGCGCCAAAGACTTCCGACTTGCCCGTGACTACATTCGCCGCCACATCAAAGGAGTTGAAGACGATGGAATTCGCACTCTCGATTGAGGAAATGGCTTTTGCGTTGGGCCATGCAGGCGGGGCAGAAACTGCAGCGGGCTATTTGACAGCCATTACAGGTCAAGTGACGGAAGACAACATGGCCGGTCGCTTGTCACCGAGGTGACAGGAGGCATTATTGGTACGAAATTGGGGGCGGATGGAGGAATATGGGTTATGGGGGCGTTAGGAACTATAGGACTTCCTGGCGCAGGCTCGCTAGTTGGCGTCGCTACCGGTGCGCTTTTGGGAGGTGCATTTGGCGGTATTGTTGGAGACGAGATTGGTGGTAAAACAGGTAATAACGTTGCTAATTATATAAAAAATCAATGGCGTGAAAGTCTGATAAAGTTCCTGGATGAAAGGATTGCACAGCCTGTAGCCTTAGAAATCAACAAAGTAACACAAATAATGGATTCTATTTCACTTGTTCTCCCTGATCCATTGTACTGAAAGGAAGTTGTCGTATGAAGGAAACTGATAGCCTTGATACATTAGTGGTTCGAGTAAACTCATGGAAACTGTTTCAAGGAATCCTTATTAGCACGAGTTTTGTTTTCTTCGGCATCTTAATGGTTATTATGCCTTTGACGACATCAAAGGCAAACATTCCTGGCTATCGTGGATTCGTGATACTAGTAGCAATCGCCGGCATTCTCTTTGGAGGAGCAGGCATTTTAACTATGGGATATAGCTGTATCAAACGAAGAGCCTTGAGATGGCCTATGCTCACTTTGCGGTCAGATGGTATGTTTGATCATCGCTACAATGTATTTATTCCTTACCAAGATATACGTGCCATGCATATAGACGTATACAAGAGCAAGATATTACCCCTATACCAGATATACCTGGACATGGTAGATCCCCCAAAATATGCAAATATAGAAAAATGGAGTAAACAGCAAGGTTGGCAAAGGCCTGATGAGATAATTATTCACTTGACCTTGGCAAGCGCCAAAGACTTCCGACTTGCCCGTGACTACATTCGCCGCCACATCAAAGGAGTTGAAGACGATGGAATTCGCACTCTCGATTGAGGAAATGGCTTTTGCGTTGGGCCATGCAGGCGGGGCAGAAACTGCAGCGGGCTATTTGACAGCCATTACAGGCCAATTGACGGAAGACAACATGGCCGGCCGCATGACGGCAGCCAGCCATTCCCTGTTATCACGCGGGTATTTGACATGGGATGGCGGCGCTGCACGCGCAACAATGAACGCCGACCTCCAACAGGTCGTGAACGCATTTTTGACTACTCGCATCAGTCTTCGCACCAGTTCCAGCCGCAGCGCGGAGGAAGATGTAGTGACATTTTTCCTGGATGGCCCCAATCCCGTCAAACACCAGTTTGTACAGAGTGTCACGGCGAGGCTCACGGTGATGCCCGATTCGGCTGCCGTGGCCCGGGAGGTGGCAACTCTGATGTATGAGCCGGTAGTTGCGCCGTCGCTGGGTGACGGCAAGCTGGGTGCGATGGCGGCAGACACCCTGAGAGCATTGCGCGGCCATGCAGACGCATCCACGGCGCAGCGTGCGGCTATGTTACGCGAAACGCTGCCGGAGCAGGTCGCTGCCGGCATAGCGGCAGACATGGAGGATGACGCGGCGGTGTGGAGTACGATTTTACGCATCACGACCTCTGTTGAAGGAGCAGCGGAAGCAAACCAGGGTCTGTTTGGTGTGCAAACGAGCAAGCGTGGCTGGCTTTTCGCCGTGCTGGATGACCCCATAACCGTAGACGTGTTCGCCTTGAGTACGCAACAAGCGTATAACTTGATCCTGCGCCTGTGTACGTGGCAAGAGCAGTAGGTGTAGCCTTGCCGCATCAGGAAGTGAGTGATGGCAGCGCCGGTGTTTAATTCTGACAAGGAAGGGGTATCATCATACAGGAGCAACGACGCTGATGATAAATTTATTATGGACTAAAGCCATACGAATAATCGGATTATGCTGTGTCATCGCAGCTATGATAGCTTGTGCAACTCCTGTACCAGCAAAGCCATATCAGCAAATTACCCCTACAATGAACCTATCTGTTCAAGGAAGCAATACGTCTGATCAAGTTTTCGCTATTTATATATTCGATCCCGGCAGCCTGGGAACACTTGGTTACAGCGTTGAGTCCTCATGGCCATTGCTACAAAAGGTTGATCTCAATACAAAAACCTTGGTCATCACGGAACAGGATATAGTCAGCTATGACTGGACCCATCAAATTCTAGAGTTGAACGAAAGTTTTCGTTTACGTTACGAAGAATCAGCGTCCAGCTTTCTGGCTGATTTTTCGCCTTTTGTGGTTACACTTGCTGATGAACCTGTGTTTGGTGGTATGATCATCCAACCATTTTCCCCTCTGGCTATTGATTATCCCGTTCTATATGTGCTCAATGATCCGCAATATCAATCGTCAAGGACGTTATCTATTGCGTTACGACCTGTACATGATTATCGGGCCAAGTTTGATGCTATGAGTCCATTTCCTGGCACCAACCCTGTTGTAAACGAACGAGTGCGCCAACGTCTTCTTGCATTGGATAAGCTGGTGGATTAATAGCCTTGGTGCCAGTCTTGCCACGCTGATGATAGAGTGTCAACGGAGCATCCTGGGGCGCTCCACCAGCGGATAGAGCCTGTTCACGGGAGGCGAGTGATGGCAGCGCCGGTGTTTAATTCTGACAAGGAAGGTATCATCTATCGCAGGGCTTGTAGCCAGCCTGATGAGGTGCCATAAATGACCTGTTGTCTTGATGATACTGCCCGTCCACGGCCCGCGTTCACGAAAAATTCAGAAAATCTTCAGGGGAAATTCAAGATTTTTCTGCGGAGATGTGCTAGACTGAATGCTGTAACCATCTAATCTCTGTTCTTATCGTTGCTGCGGTGAGGCACTCGGCATCAACAAGGGATGGCTGAGAGATCAGGCTGGCGCGGCGGAAACGCTGACGCACATCAAGGCTGAGAACCTGGCCGGCCACATCAGCCGGGAAGCTGGCTCCCTGAGTATGCTTGATGGGGTGATAGCTGTTGGTAAAGGCGCGAGCGCTATCGCCGACGTGTGGCAAACGCGCCGCGATGAGTATGCCTCTTACACCGCCTCGCGCCGCGCGGCAGCCATGCTGGTGGATGCCAGCCTGGAGCTAATCCCAATTGTCACCGAGGTAACAGGCGGCATTGTTGGCACAAAGTTAGGCGTTTATATAGGTGGTGCTTTTATGGGTCTTGAAGGGAGTGTTGTGCCAGGAGCAGGGACTGCCTTAGGTGTTGCCATAGGCGCTTTAATGGGAGGAGCGGTGGGCGGAATTGTGAGAGATTTAGCTGGCAAAATAACAGGTAATATCGCGGCCCTGACGGGCCTCGGAATGACAGACTGCCAGCAACTTTGCAACAGGCAAAAACTTGATTTACAAAGTACTTAATTATAAGGAGCTAGGCATTCTGTGAGACAATTTAATTCCGATGAAACCCTATGTGTTCGAATAAGTTTATGGAAGTTAACTCAAGGATTTGCCATCGGTATAGGCTTTATTATGGCAGGAATCTTCTTGATAGTGACGCCATTACCCCCATCCAAAGTAAATATAGGATGGTATGATCTAGAGTTTAGACTACGAAACAGGCGGTCTGCGATTTGCACAGACCGCCCATTG
>CALESQ010000029.1 GCA_937907455.1 uncultured Caldilineales bacterium | reverse complement strand
TCTCGCTTAGTTTGCCTTACCTCAGTCCAGAACTGAGTACTCTAAACTTAAGTTAAGTACTACGTACTGCATATTGCATATGGCGCAATACGCAGTACGTGGTATCAGCCTGCTCGCGTATGGCAGGTACGCTTGCTACGCGTTGATATCCGCACGCTCGCGTACGCCGAAGCGCGACGGCGGGAACAGGACAAAGATCAGATTGAGAACGATGCCGATAAAGGCGGCAAACACGATGGCCGGAATACCGTCAGGGAAGAAGAAGGGAACCTTGAAGGGGAAGATGCCGTTCTCCAGGCCCAGGTTACCACCGATGCCCAGTACCAGGATTGCGGCGCCGATCGCCAAATTCTTGGGATCGAACAGGTTGACCTTTTCGCTCTGCATCAGGGCAATACCTTGCATCCCGATGACGCCAAACAGATAGATTGCCAGACCGCCGACAACCGCGGTGGGAACAGTGCCAACCAGCGCTGCCAGCTTGCCGACGAAGCCGAGCAGGATGGCGATTACGCCTGCGACCATCAGCACCGGCACCGAATAGTTGCGGGTGATAGCCATCAGCGAGTTGTTTTCGCCGTAGTTCGTGCCTGCGCAGCCGCCCAGGAAGCCGACAATCATATCATCCGTGCCATCAGCGACCAGGTTCAGGCCGATCAGCTTCTTGATCTCCAGCGGCGCTCGACCCAGCTCTTTGGCGAGCTGGTCAATGTACAAACTCATCTGGTAGAGGTGCGCGGTGGATTCGGGGATGGTGGCGATGGCGATCAAGGCAATGCTGGGCACCAAGGCCCATGCCTGCGGATTGTTGAAGGCCGGCATGGTGATGCGCGGCACAGCAAAAAGGTTTGCACTGGCGACCGGCGCAAAATCCACCAGGCCAAAGATCATTGAAACCAGGTAACCGACGATGGCTCCCAGCAAAATTGGCAACATGCCAATTAATCCGCGACCTTGCAGATAAACCGAGAAGATGACTGTTGCTAACAGGGTGATGAAGGCCACCGTCCAATTAGCCGAAGCCATGCCTAACGCTGCACCAGCCAGGGCGATACCGATCACAATAGCGACGCTGCCGGTGACGATGGGCGGCAGTACCTTGTCCAGCGCGGCCTTGCCTACGCGCATGATGATCAAGCCCATCAGAATGTTGAACAAGCCGGTTCCCATGATGCCCACTTGGGCCATACGCACGCCATTTTCGCAATAGGTTTGCGCCGCGTCGTTGAAACAGGCAGGATCGTATAGCAGCATCGCTGAGATGATGACGGAAATGTAGCTGAAGCTCGATCCGTAGTACATGGGGATGCGTCGGCGGCTGACCAGCAGGGCAATAATCGTGCCGATGCCGGTTGCCAGCAACGTGACGCCTACATCGAACTTGGTGAGGATAGCCACCAGCACAGTAGCGGGGAACATGGTCAGCACTTGCTGGAAGCCGAGGCTCAACATCGAGCCAATTGGTGGAACGTCCTGCGGCAGGTAGCCAAAAGCCTTCTTTTTGACTTGAGCAGAGGTCATGATGTCTCCTTGCGAGGGGGGGAAAAAGAGGAAATAAAAAGTGACCGGTGGGGATGCTCAGACGAGGAGGCCCAATCCTGATAGGATAAGTGGACGGCTATTCCTTTCGGGGAGGGGAACTGCAAGGGTGTGGGGCTTGGCCGCAGAAGAATGGAGGCGACAAAAGCCGGGGATGGGACAATTCAGACGATTATACCACAAGCAGAAAATATGTCTAACACGAAACAAGGGTGGGTTGGAAACAAATCGGCTTAACGCACGAAGCGGCCTCAGCCGCTTGAAGACAGGTCCTGAGGGGCCTCTGTGTTGTCAGGCAGTGGTTTCCAACTACTGGGTAAACCCTATCGGCAGCATCCCTAAAAAAATTACCGAGTAAACTCACAGGGCTACAGAGGCAGTCAGTATATGCAGCAGCGCGGCAGCGTAGGCTTCGCTGGCAGTAAATGCTTCAAAGTTCAGTGTATGACCTTGCCGACGAACGGTACACCGATAACCGGTTTGCGTGGTAGCTGTAGCTTGTGAGAGCATGGCTAACTTTCCAAAGGTCGAATACGGCGCGTGTTGGTGACGAACCACAACCCGCCAGACAGGGTGCGCACCCACACGCCAGGGTGTTGAAAGCCCGCAATCTCGCCGGGCAACCATTCTTCCAGGCCAGCACGGTCAAAACAGATTTCCACACGATCTCCAGGTTGGTACAGATCACGCAAACGCGGCGGCATCGGCTGGCTCACTTACCAACTGAACCGGCCATCCAGCATTGGCACGACATCGCCGCTGACGCGCACCATACGAATGGTGTCCGGTGCGCCTTCCACATCCACGATGACATGGCTGGGGCGGTGCATTTCCAGCCCCTGCTCGGTGTGGATCGTGGTGACGGGCGCGGTGGCCGCAATCAAGCCGTGCCGGATCAGATAGGAGCCTAAGCCGCCGCTGGCTGAACCAGTGGCGGGGTCTTCGGGGATGCCCTGATGCGGCGCAAAGAAGCGCAGATGCACGTCGCGGTCAGGGTTAACCGTCTCCAGCGAGAACACCGCCACATCAGGGCCGGGCAAGCCCAGTTCGCTGCACAGTGTGGTCAGCGCGGGAACGTCCAGCGCCAACGCATCCATGCCCTGCACCTCGGCCAGCGAGCGCACCGGCACAAACAGTTGCGGGTAGCCGGTGGAAACGCCCTGCACCGGCGTGCCAACGGCGAAAATAGCCTCGGCGGGGAGTTTCAGCGCGGCCGCGAGGCGTTTAACTTGCTCCGGGCTGGCGGTTTGCAGGAACTGCGGCGGTTGGTGGTCGGTCACTACGCGCGTGACGCGCCCCGCCGCGACGTGCAGGGTGGCGCTGCGCAGTCCCACGCCCAGCTCGAATGTGACGCGTGTCGTCGGTTCGGTCAACGTCACGCGGCCCAGATGGGCCAGCACCCAATGCGTGCCCACCAGCGGATGCCCGGCAAAGGGGATTTCCTGCGTGGGGGTGAAAATACGCACGCGGAAGTCCGCGCCGGGCAGGGTGGGTGGCAGCACAAAGGTGGTTTCCGAGGTATTGCACTCCAGCGCGAGCTGCTGCATCCCGGTGTCGCTCAGGCCCAGAGCATCGGGAAACACCGCCAGCGGATTACCACCGAACGGCGTATCAGTAAAAACGTCAACTTGGAGAACGTGATAGGTTTTCATAGTGAGTTTCGGGGAGGAGATGGGTACACGAGTAGACAAGTACACAGGGGAAGAAGTAGACAAGGGAAGAAGTAGACAAGTACACAGGGGAAGAAGTAGACAAGGGAAGAAGTAGACAAGGGAAGAAGTAGACAAGTACATAAGGAAAGAAGTACACAAGGAACGCTTGTCTACCCGCCTTCGGCGTACCCGCCTTCGGCGTACTTGTCTACTTGTCTACTTGTTTACCCGCCTTCGGCGTACTTGCCTCCCTCCTTCGCCGCATCCAAAACGCCGCCGAGGACGGCCAGACGGGCGCGGGGAGAGATGCCCGCAGCGCGCATACGGAAGATCAACCAGCGCGCCAGTGCATCCAGGGTGGCCGTCGGCAGCGGCGCGAGCACTGTGCGGGCCAGGTCGTCATCCACTGGTGCGAATGTAGTCACCCACCCAGCCAGCCGTTGCAGATCAGCCGCATCCAGCACCTGATGCTCGCCGGTGTCAGTGATTTCGAGGGGCGCGCCTGCATTGCTTTGCAGCAACTCAACAGCGCGCTCCAGCGCCATACCGAACTCAGCGAAGCGTTCCTTGCGCGGGGGCGCACTGCCCGCGCCGATAGCTAAAAAGAATTCCATCTGCTTACTTGCCTGTTTGTATCATCTGCCGCTCATCCAGTTTTTGGTTGGGCCGGGCCGCGGATTGTTGCGCTCGTACACCTCGTCAGCTGGCAGGTCACGGCTGTGCGCGGCCGCGACCGACAGTTGATCGCAACGCTCGTTTTCGGCGTTGCCGGCGTGCCCCTTGACCCAAACCACGTTGATCTGATGCTGCTCCAGCAAGCGCAGCGCCCGTTCCCACAGATCGGGGTTCAGCGCGGCTTCTTTGGCATTGCGCTGCCAGCCGTTAGCTTTCCAGCGTTTGGCCCAGCCCTTGCTGATGGCATCGGCAATGTAGCGCGAGTCAGTGTAGAGCGTGATATCGCACGGCTGGTTCAGCTTTTCCAGCCCGGCGATCACCGCCATCAACTCCATGCGATTGTTAGTTGTCAGGCGGTAGCCGCCCGATAGTTCCTTGCGATGCTGTTTGTACAGCAGCACGACGCCGTAGCCGCCGGGGCCGGGGTTGCCCAGCGCGCCGCCGTCGGTGTACATCGTTACAGTTGGTCGCTCACTCACTGATTTTGCTCCATCAAAAAAAGCCAGCAGTTGCTGGCTGCGTCGCCTCAGTCTACCATAGGTGCGCAATCTCGACTAATGGTATAATGGGCAGCAAGTGCGCCGGAGCAGGACAACCAACGTCTGCGGGCGCGGAAGGAGTGTATGATGCGTCGAAACTGGATGATTTTGCTGCTTGTGGGCTGGCTGGCCGCGGCCTGTGTTGCGCCTGCCACCCCCATGCCCTTGGCGCCGGTGGTCGAGCCAACGGCTGTTCCAACCAATGAACCCGCCACGGCCACGCCGCGGCCACCAACGGCTACCCCGCAGCTTGCCACCGCGGTGCCCCCGGCGGCCACTGCGCCGCCACAACTGGAAGGCTCCGCTGCCATTGCCGCGAAAGCGCTGGATTTTGCCGCGCAGGAGTTGAGCGTAAACGCTGCACAGTTGCAAGTGGTCAGCATGGAAGAGGTGGAATGGCGCAATTCCTGTCTGGGCGTGGACAAGCCGGGTGAAATGTGTCTGGACGTGATCACCCCCGGCTATCGTATTCTGTTGGCCTTGCCCGATGGTAAACAAATCGCGGTTCACACCAATTCCGGCGCGCGCTGGCTGCGCCTGACCAATCCGTAAGCTAATTCGTAACACGTAATTCGTAACTTGAGTGTAAAGTACTTTGTAGGCAGAGATGTCAAGTGGGAGTAATGCGTAACTTAGAAGATGCTGTACGCGCAGCCGCGGGCGTCAAATCTGAGTTACGGGTTACGGGTTACGAGTTATGAGTTACGAGTTACACACGCAAGCGCCTCCGCGTACGCCAACGCCTTTGCAAACCCTGGCACGTTATCCTCTACATCCCAGCAAGCCGACAGCACCGCCTGCGCCATGCCCCAGCCGGCCAGCCGCTGCTGATCCAGATTGAGCAGCGCGGCCAGTTGATCAACTCGCCGCGCCTGGCAGCGCACCAGATCGGCGCGGGCCGGCAGTGGCTCGAACGGATTGCGCAGCAGCGCGCCCACCTCATACGCCGGTTCACCCACCACACCTTGCGGGTCAATCGCCAGCCAGGGGGAGCGCCGACCCGCCAGAATGTTGAAATGATGCAAATCACCGTGCAGCAGCTTTGGGGTGGCGGCTGAAGCGGTCAATTCCGTGAAAATGCGCTCGGCGCGGTCCACCCACGCCGCAGGTAGTGGGCCTGTGCCGCCGTTGAAACGTGCCCGGAGCCGCGCAAAACCCTCTCCCCATTGCTGGATCGTCGGAAATTCGGGAAAAAGTGCGTCGGCCTGTGTCTGCCAAAGCTGCTGCATCACCGTGGCGGCGATGGTCGTCGCTGCCTCGTCGTCCAGCCCGGCCAGCGTGTGACCCGGCTGCACACGTTCGATCAGCGCCACACCGTTCGTCAGGTCGAACGCCAGCAGCCGCGCCATGCCGCGGCCGTCGAACGCTTGCAGCGCCAGCAGCTCACGGCAGCGATCCGGCGTGGGCGGCCCGGCTTTCAGCACCGCGTCCGTGCCATCCGCACACTGCACTGGCGCGACGTAGTGGTAGGAGAGTGGAAAGGGGGTCAACAGGTGCAGCGACCAGCGTTCAGCATAGGCGAGCAGCAGCGCTGGCAACCGATCCAGCCAGGCGCGGCCAACTGCACCGTGAACGCCCTGGATCGTGCGCGCGAAAGCCGCGCCGTGGTCAGACAGCCCGCTAAAAGGATCGAAGCCAGACATGATACGAATCCGGGTTACGGGTTACGAACACTGCACAGCCATCGGTGTCAACCGACAACGCTGCCATTAGCGCAGGCCGGTGTCTATGGCAATGTCGAGCAGGGTGGTTTCACCGGCACGGATCTCCACCGTGGCAGGCACGTTGCCGCTGCGCTCGCGCCCTGGCAGGGTGATGCTGACCACATAACGGCCCGGTGGCAACTCCACCCAATAATCACCTGCGGCGTTCACGTTTACCTGATGCAGCAGGCTTTCCCCGTTCTCGGCGTAGATCAGCAGCGGGCGCTCCGCATACAGTTCCGGCGGCACGGTAGCATTGAGGTCTTCAGCGCGCACCGGCCCGCCATGCAGTGGCCCGATGCTGACGTGCCCTTGCAGCACACCGCTCGTTGGTTGGGCGGTGGCAGTGGGTGTGGGTCGGGGCGCCAGCGTGTTCTCAGGGGTAGGCTTGGGGCCGATCACGTTTGCCGGTGATGTAGCAGTGTCAGCGGGCAATGGAGCCAACGCTGTGGCAGTGGGTGCAGGGCCAAGCGCCGGTGATTGCACACAGCCTGCGGCGGCCGGCAGAAGGATCAATACAAACAGCAGAAAGCGTAACAAAGATCTTGCCATAGCTGTTAACTCCAGAGTGGGGTGTCGTGGTTGGTTTGGTCGGGGATTACAAGCCATTCCAAAGGTGCCGACCAGAGCGAGGCGTTTCTTAACCGCTTCCAGTGTCGCACTTGATTGCGATTTAGGCAAATTGTGCAGCTAGCGGCATCTGTCACATGGCAAAAACCAGAATAGTTGCACAGACCTGCATCCTTCGGTAGAATAGGAATAGAGAAAAGCAAGCAGCCATTCATGGATGAAACGGACGGGCTTGGTCGGAGATTGGGAACCATCCCGGAAGGCCCTGTCTCAACTCTCCATTCCCACTTCTCCATTCTCAACTCTCCACCATGCCTCCTCTAACCCGCAAAGCATTCTATGATCTAGCCCTTGAGTGCCGCACCTATGCTTCACGTCTGGCAACGCTGGATGCAGATAGCGTGCAGCGTGCCGCGTGTCTGGAGTTCAATGCCTTCCTGCAACGCGTGCGCAGTTATGATCACCTTGCCCGGCCGTTGGCGCATCTTAAACCAGCGCGACCGATCACCCGCGGCATGGTGCTGGCGACCGCGCTGGCCTGGTGGCTCTTTATGGCTACTGTAGGGGTGCGGTTGTTGCCGCGTTTTCCTGCACTGTTGATTTTGGGGCT
Source organism: uncultured Caldilineales bacterium (assembly GCA_937907455.1). Taxonomy (GTDB): domain Bacteria; phylum Chloroflexota; class Anaerolineae; order JAAEKA01; family JAAEKA01; genus JAAEKA01. The sequence continues at coordinate 37,783 of CALESQ010000029.1, read as the reverse complement.
TTCCAGCTCGTTGATTTTCGTGGTCTTTATGGTTCCCCCGCGGGTCTATGGCACATCAGTAGAGGCAATAGAAGGGCGGGTGTTGACGGTGGTCACCGCTTTGCAGGAGATTTTGGCCGGTGGTGAGATGGAATTCACCGAGGCAGCTTACTTCGATGTGCGCGATACCCTGCGCGCTGCGGCTGACGATCTGCGCCAGCAGGTAACGCTGAATCGCGGGGGTGCAGTCTGAGCCGCACCCCTCGTTACGGCGCGGGTGTGGCGGCAAGTTGATAGCGCACGGCCTCTACACGCGCCCAGCCTTGTTGGTCGGTTATTTCACCGTGTGTCTCCAGCCAGGCGCGCGTTAGACCGCGGCTGTCCCACAGCGCCTCTTCGGACGCGATCAGCCACACCGCAGGTGCATCCCCCACCGCTGCGGCTAACTCGGCCTCTATCTGCGTAACGGGGTTATCATTGTTGGTGTAAGGGCCGTCAAGCATGGTCTGAGGTCCAGCATAGTATTCATAGACGATACGGTTATAGGGGATTTGAAACAGCAGGCGGTCGCCCGGCGCACGCTGTGCCTCGATATAGGCCGCGGCCGCGCGAAAATCGCTTTTCAGCGGCGTGTGCATCTGCCGCCAGCCAGCCGCCGTGCCCGTCAACAGCGCCGCAGCCAAAGCCAGCGCTCCCAGCGCGCGGCTTGTACGGCTCAATGCCAGAATACCTTGCGCGGCGAGCAGTGTCAGCCCCGGCACAATCCAGATCACGTAGCGATCAGCATAAAGTGGCTTGCTTAACGAGATGGCGTAGAGAGCCAGCGGAGGCAGCACTATCCAGCTCCACAGCAGCGGCGGGGCGATGCGTTCATTGCGGCGGAGCGCAGGCAGCAGGGTGCCGGCCAGCAGCAGCAAAATCAGCCCGATCAGCGGCCAGCGTGTGGGGGCAACACCCAGGCCCATCGTGTAAGCCGTGGCTAACCCGCTGAGCATCTGCATCGGTTCTACAAAAGGGTGGCCGGTTTGAAAGTTGGGTGTTTGCCACAAGCGCCATTGCCACCAGCCCACCAGGCGCATGTAGGGCAGCACAGGCAGCAGCAGGGTGAGCAGAAAAGGCAGCCAGCGGCGGTGATAGCGCGGTCCCAACAGGGTCAGCCACAGCATACACAGCGGCACCAGTAGAATCGCCCAGATATGATGCAGCACGCTGATGCCCAGCAGCAGCAGCCATAGCAGCCAGCGCATCGTGCCGCCTTGTTCCAATGCAGCAAGAAAGGCGTACAGGGTTGCCAGCACCAGCGCGGGGAGCCAGCCGTACATCTTGCCTTCCTGGCTGTACCATACCAGGTAAGGGTTGACTGCCGCCAGTGCAGCGGCCAGCAGGGGAAGCGCCGATGACACCGCCGGTCGCTCCGCATCATGCTTTAGCGGCTGAGTGACGCGCATCAAACGCACGGCCAGCGCCCAGGTGAGCATCACAGCCAGCATACCGCCGAAGCTGGCTTGTAAACGCAGGGAAAATTCGCTGCTACCTAGCAGCTTCAGCCAGGGGTGCAGCAGGGCAAAGAAAAGCGGCCCGTTTTCACCGGGCCGGACAAAGGTAGCCAACAGTTCCGGCGGAGTACGGGCCGCAAAATGCAGTGAATCTACTTCATCGCGCCACAGGCTTTGATGAGTTAGTCCGCCCACACGCCAGCCAAAAGCCAGCAGGCTGATCACAGCCAGAGCCGCGCGATCAGGCAGGCGCACCTTGCTCGTGCCTTCAGACCCTGACGAGTTGCTACTCAAAGTCATCACGCGGAGGAGAGGTTTTGCGGCGTGCTGCTACTCGGGGCGCGTTCGACGTTGCGGGTGCAGCCGGGGCCGCTGGAGGCGCATTGGGGGCGCTTGGTAGCGCGGCAATGGCCGCAGCCCGGTTGCGCCGTCGTGTCACCCAGAGAATTGCCCCCACCGCGGCGGTCAGAATCGCCAGTGTAGCGAAACAGAGCCAGACATAACCGGTGGCTACCACCAGATTATCAATGAACAGCACGGGGTCAATGCGTTCGCGCAGCGACAACGAAGCACCGGGGGCCAGCAACAGCGTGGGAGAGAGGGGTTCAGCACCGACGATGGTTGGGGTGGCCGTGGGACCAAAGGGCGGCGGCGGCAGGATGGGCTGCGCTGTGGCGCTGGGAGCCAGCTCACCGCCGACAGGCGGCAGCACGGGCGTTTCTCCCGCGGCAGGCGGGGCTACCGGTGTGGCGGTAGCTGGCAAAAACGGCGTGTCGGTGGGCAGGGGGATGGGGGTATCTGTGGACAACACCACCGGCGTCGCTGTGGCCTCGGCTGGCGGCGTATCGCTGGGGAACAGCGTGGGCGTCCAGGTGGGCGTGGCAATGGGTGAGTCGGGATTGTCTTGCTGGTTGGCGGGTGCGGCCTGTATACGCATCGTCCCGCCATACGCAAGCGCGCAAACAACCAGCGCTGTCAGCACCAGGCCGGTGATCCGTTGAGAGGCAAAAGATGAGAGCTTGTTCACTGTTTGCTGATCTTGAAAATCGCCTGGGTCGGTCCCTGCGAGATGCTTCCCAGTCTCTGACCGATCCCGTTCGTTTTCATCTACAGATGGCTGCTTGGTATTTATGGGTTTCGCTTGCGCAGGCTGATCATCACTGCTGCTAGGGCGATTACCGCCATCAGGCCGACAAGGGCAGCCACAGGGATCGGCGCGCGGCCTGCCACCGAGCTTGTATCTGTTGCATCGGCTGTACGTGGCAACGTCGTGGGAGCCGGATTGGTTCCCGCCGGCAGCGGTGAGACCTGATCCTGCGGCACAGCCAGCGGCGAGGTTTGCCAGAGCGCGTCAGCCTGGGCCGGTGTATGGGTGCTGATAGCAGTGCCAAGCGCCAGCGCCAGCGCCAGCAGCAGCAACAGACGCAATACGTTGGGGAAAGAATAATGGTTCATGAATTGGGAATTGGGAGTTGAGAATTGGGAATTGAGAATTGGGAATTGGAAATTGAGAGTTGAGAAGACAGGGTAGCGCAGTGACAGGCTGCTGATCTGCTGATCTGCTTGCTGGATACTGGATACTGCTCACTGCTCCATCACCCAGGCGCGCAGCAGGCCGCGGAAATGGGCAATAAAGGCATCTTGCTCGTGCGCAGGAAAGGTGATGCGCACGTTGTGTACCAACATGTCGTCGAATTCCTGCGTCTGCGCCAACTCCCACATCACCGCATCTAGATCGGCCAGCTCGGTGGCACGGAACTCTTCAAAGCGGGCTGTGTCGAAATAAGCATCGGCTAACGCTTCATAGGCGGCCAGCTTTTCGTGGTAGCTGCGGTCGGAATCGGCTACGGCGAAATAGTCGGCAGTGTTAAGGTCCAGACTGATGCGCCGTTCGCTCGCCAGGCTGAACAGACTCCACGCCAGCAGCGACTTGATAGCCCACGGGAAATAGTAATGCAGGCTGATCAGCGCTACGTCTGGACAGGCATTGGCAAAGTCAATCGGCTGCAACACGCCGTTCTTGAGAATCGATTCACAGGAATTGAATTCCCAGTGGAAGAAAGCATTGATGGTTTTCACCACGGCGGTGGCTTCGCGCACATGCTCGGCGCTGAGGAAGTTGCTGTCTACCTGATAGCGCTCGTGCATGGGGCGCGCCGGGTCGTAGTGAAAGATGTTGACCTGCGGGCCGATGGCCAGGGCGCGTACGAAGATGTCGAAGTTCTCCAGACCACGTTGCAGGTGCATCATAGTGGCGCCGGAAGCGTCGTAGGCGGCCATCAGATCGCCCACGTTGCCGATGCGACTCACTCCGCGCCAGCCGCCGCCATCAAAGGGCTTCATATACAGCGGGTAACCGATCTGCTCGGCCAGGCCGGGCAGATCGAACCAGTCGTGATAGCGACCTGCGGTGCGGCGGAATTTGTCGGTATCGGGGCCGGTCTTGAACGGGATCAGCCACGTCTCAGGGATGGGCAACCCCAGGCGGATCATGGCGCTGTAAGCCGAATGCTTTTCCATGCTTTGGAAGGTAAACGGGTTATTGAGCAGGGTAACACCGTTTACCAGCGCGGCTTTTTTCAGCCATTCACGGGCGTGGTTATGCCACCAGGCCAGCCGATCAATCACCAGATCGTAGGATGTAGGTGCGGCCAGGTTGAAAGGGTGAATGCGGATGCGCTCCACTGTGCTGGCGGGCAAACCGGCACGGCCGGCGCTGCGCTCGCTGAAACGTCGGTGCAACTGCTCAAACGCTACCGGCCAATCATCTTCATCGCTCAGCAAAAGGCCAATTTTCTTGCTGTTCATCATCTGCCTCTCCGCGGCTAGGCGTTGCTTTGCACCCATTCGCGCATCATGGTGCGGTAATGGTAAACGAAATGGTCAAACTCGTGTGCGGGGAATTTGTCGCGCACAATGCCCTGCAGAATGCCATCAAATTCAGCGCTCTGCACAAATTCCCACATGGCTTCATCCAGCCAGCCAAGTTGCTTGTGGCGGAACTCATCGAAACGCTCGGTTTCAAAGTAGGCGTCGGCCAATACCTCATAGGCGGCCAATTTTTCATCATAGCTGCGTTCCGAGTCGGCAATGGCAAAATAATCTGCCATGTTCATATCCAGCCGCATCCGGCGGTCAGTAGCCAGGCAGAAGGTGGTCCAGGCCAGCAGCGATTTTACTGCCCAGGGGAAATTGACGTGCAGGCTGATCAGGTGCATGTCTGGGCAGGCATTGGCATAGTCAATTGGCTGCAACAGGCCGTCTTTTAAAATCGCCTCGCATGAGTTGATTTCCCAGCGGAAGAAGGCATTGATGACTTTGGTGATGCGTGTCATCTCCAGCGTTTTTTCTGGGCTGAGGAAATTGCGGTCGGGCACATAGCGTTCGTGGAAAGGCTTGCTGGGATCGTAGTGCATGGGCCGGATTTGCGGACCGATGCCCAGCGCACGCACAAAGACATCGAAACCCTCCAACGCGGCTTGCAGGTGCATCATGGTTTGACCGGAAGCGTTGTAGGCGTCCATCAGCTCTGCTGTGTTGCCGATGCGGCTCACGCCGCGCCAGCCGCCGCCATCAAACGGCTTCATATACAGCGGATAGCCGAATTCCTCCCCTCCGATGGCTGGCAGGTCGAACCAGTCATAGTAGCGGTTGGCCGTGTCCTGATAGCCGGGTCGGTCAGGATAGGATTTCAGCGGGATCAGCCAGGTTTTAGGGACGTGAATGCCCAGGCGCATCATGGCTGCATAGGCCGAATGCTTCTCCATGCTCTGAAAGGTGAAGGGATTGTTCACCAGATACACACCGTTGAACAGCGCGGCTTTCTTCAGCCATTCGCGTGGGTGAAGCTGCCAGTGTCCCAACCGATCCACCACGACATGGTAGCTGGTGTCTGCGCGCAGGTCAAAGGGATGCACGCGCACCCGCTCTACCTGCACGTTGAGCGGTTCGCCGCCCACCGAAGCTACCGGCGTATGGCGGCGAAACAGCGCTTCCAGCGCGCTCGGCCAATCTTCTTCCTCTGCACCGATCAACAACCCAAGTTTGCGTGTGGGCATACAGCCTCCGTGAAAATTAAGTGCCGTGTTGAAGTGCCCGCGCCCTGCCAGGCAGGCCGGAGCGCACTGCCGTGGGTAGCAGTGTTGGTGCTGAATTGTACACGGGTTGTATGGTTCGGCCAAACAGCGCGCAAACGCATAGAGCGGCATGGACGGATTGGCGGAAGCGTGTATAATAGCATGCGACCTGTAAAGGGCTGTTTTTAATCCAGGATGCTTTCCCACACTATGCTTTCATCTCTGTTCCCTGCCAATGATCAGCTTGCCCGGCGCGCGGTCAGCGCCCCTGTGCTGTTGCAGGCCCAATTGGCCCAACGCGAAGAGGAGCTGGCTCAGGCGCAGTTTCATTTGGCGCGCATGGAGCGCGAGGTAGCCGCGCGCGACCAGCGCCTCACCGCGCTCAGTGCACAAGTGGCGCAACAAACTCACACCATTGCCGCCTATGCTGCCGAGATTGCGCGCCTCAGGGCGTTGCTGGGCGATGCCGGCGCGCCGCCTGTATTGCCTATGCCTGGCGTGCAAGACGTGGTTGATCGCCTGGTGAAACACGCCGAAAAGAGTTATGCCACGCGTCCCCGCACTGCCATCACCCATTTGTGTGTCCATCACAGCGCGGCTGCGGCCACCGTGCCCGTGGAGCATATCGCGCAGTACCATGTCGAACAGCAGGGCTGGCCCGGCATCGGCTATCACTACTATGTCAAACCGGACGGCGTCATCTATCTGACGCAGCGTCTGGAAACGGTGTCCTGGCATGTCACCCACAACAACGATTACAGTGTGGGTGTGTGCGTGTCGGGCGATTTTACCTACGATCCGCCTCCTGCCGCACAGATCGCCACGGCAGCTGCGCTTATTGCCTGGTTGTTGCAAAGCCTGGGCATTCCGGTGGCCCATGTGATGGGCCACAAAGAGTTTCCGCAAAACGATACCAGTTGCCCCGGCGAAACCTGGCTGCGCTCGCCGCATCGCTGGAAAGACAGCCTGCTGAACGCCATCACCGCCGTGCAAAACAGCACGCCCTGACAAGGATACGCCTTGACGACACCTGATCTGCCTGTCTCTGCCGACGCTGTCAGCGCATCAGATACTTATCTGGTGCGTTTGCCTTTGTTTGAAGGCCCGCTTGACCTGCTGCTGCATCTGATTCAGAAAAACGAATTGGACATCACCGCCATTTCGCTGGCGCTGGTAGCCGATCAGTTTATCGCGCATATTCAGGCAATGCAAGAGGTGCAGGCTGACTTGATCGCTGATTTTTTGGTGGTGGCTGCCAAGCTGCTGCTGATCAAATCGCGCTTGCTGCTGCCGCGCCCGGTGGTGGTAGAGGAAGACGAGGAGGAAGACCCTGCCGAGCTGCTGGCGCGCCGTCTGCGCGAATACAAAAAATTCAAACAGGCCGCGCAACATCTGCGCCAGTGGGAAGAGCAGGGCCGCCACAGCTATGTGCGCGTGGCCTCGCCGCCCGTTTTGGATCTGCGTATTGACTGGGAAGCTATCACGCTGGACGATCTGCTGGCGGCTTTGCAGCGCGTGTTGGAACAGGATGAGGAGTTACAAGCCACCGGTGAAACCGTGGTGGCGCTGCGCAAGATCACTGTGCGCGAAACAATCGAATGGATTGAGCAGCTTCTCAGCCGTACCCAGCGCGTGCCTTTTCAGCGCATCATCCGTCAATCAGGCGACCGCGTTGAGATCGTTGTCAGCCTGTGGGCTGTGCTGGAAATGATCAAGCGCGGCCGGCTGCGTGCCACGCAGCATGAGCTTTTCGGTGAAATCCTGCTGGAGGCGCTGGCTCCGGCAGATGGTGCGGCAGGCGCAGACCTGGCCGATGACGAGGATTGAAACGTAGCCAGCACCCAAGCGTAGAGTAATCAGCGCCTAAACGTATTCCGCCAACCCTCAGGGTTGTGGTACAATAAACCTCGAAGGTCGCTGCTTTTTACCAATTCATCACACAAGAATCAACCCCGTATGTTTGAAAGTCTCAATAGCGTAGCTCGCCGCTACGATGAAATTGGCCAGTTGATGGCCGACACTGCCGTGGCTACTGATTATGAGCAGATGGCCCGGCTTGCCAAAGAGCGCTCGGAAATCGAAACGCTGGTGATCACCTATCGCAGCTATCGCAGCGCCCAGCAGCAGCTGACCGATGCCGAGTTGCTGGCCGACGATGGCGATGACCTGGAATTGGCCGCCATGGCGCGCGAAGAAGCGCTGCACCTGGAAGCCGAGATCAGCAGCCTGGAGCATGCTTTGCAGGTGATGATGCTGCCCAGCGATCCAGCAGACGAGAAAAACGTCATTGTCGAGATTCGTGCTGGCGCAGGCGGCGATGAAGCCGGCCTGTTTGCCGCTGACCTCTTCCGCATGTACGCGCGTTGGGCCGAAGCTCAACGCTACAAGGTGGATATGCTCAGCCAGAACGAAACTGGCGTGGGTGGCTTTAAAGAAGTAATCTTTTCGGTGCGCGGTCAGGGAGCCTATTCGCGGTTGAAGCACGAAAGTGGCGTACACCGGGTGCAGCGCGTGCCTGTCACCGAATCGCAGGGGCGTATTCATACCTCCACCGCCACGGTAGCCGTGCTGCCAGAGATGAGCGAAGTCGAGGTGGAGATTAGCCCCAACGAGGTGCGCATTGATGTTTTTCGTGCCGGTGGGCCAGGCGGCCAAAGCGTCAACACCACCGATTCGGCAGTGCGCGTCACCCATCTCCCTACCGGCCTGGTGGTATCATGCCAGGATGAAAAGTCGCAATTGCAGAATCGCGCCAAGGCCATGCAGATTCTGCGCGCCCGGCTTTATGCGATGGAAGCTGAGCGCCAGATGGAAGAGCAAACCGAAGCGCGGCGCAGCCAGGTTGGCTCCGGCGACCGCAGCGAAAAAGTGCGCACCTACAACTTTCCGCAAAACCGCGTCACCGATCACCGCATCGGCCTCACCTTGCACCGGCTCGACAGCATGTTGGAAGGCGATATCACCGAGTTGATCGAAGCCTTGCTGGCTGCGGAACAAGCCGAGAAGCTGGCTCGTTTGAGTGATAGCAACGACATATAATCAGGGTTGAGTTTTAGCGTAAAAAGGATATAGCAAGCAATGGCGCATTCATTTGCAATGCAGCAAATCCATCCGGCCAAAAACCGTGATTGGACCGCCCTGGCTTCAGCCGGGCCTCTCAACTCCATGCACTCTCTATCTTCACAACCGCCTTTACAAACCTTCATTTGGCATTTAGCTGCCGATGCCACAGTGGTGCTTGCCCTGGTGGCAGCAACTCAGCGGCTCAGCAGCGCCCGGGTGGAAACCCCCAAGCTCGACAGCGAAGTGTTATTGGCTGCGGTGCTGGGCTGCAACCGCGCTCAACTATATGCCTATCCCGAGCGCTTGTTGAGCGCCGAGGAGCGCAGTCGGTTCGAGCATCTGGTGGTGCGGCGCTTCCAGCACGAGCCGGTGGCTTATCTGGTGGGCGAAAAGGCATTCTATGGCCTTGATTTCTACGTAGATCGCCGCGTACTTATCCCGCGGCCAGAAACCGAGCTGCTGGTAGATTTGCTGTTAGACGTGATCTTGCAGCAAGACGAGGACACTAGCCCGAGCGCGCCGCGCCTGGTGGTGGCCGATATCGGTGCTGGCAGCGGCGCTGTCAGCGTGGCCGTTGCCGCCAATACGCAGAAAACCCTGGTTTATGCCATAGACATATCGGCTGATGCCCTGGCCGTAGCCCGCAGCAATGCAGCCCGTCATCGTTTGCAGCAGCGCATTCACTTCCTGCATGGCAACCTGCTTGAGCCATTGCCGGAGCAGGCGGATGTCATCGTGGCTAACCTGCCCTATGTGGCCTCACATGAATGGCAGGATCTGGCTCCCGGCATTGTCAACTACGAGCCTACTCAAGCTTTGCTGGGCGGCAGCGATGGGCTGGATTCTATTCGCGGGCTATTGCAGCAAGCGCCCGTGCATCTCAAGCCTGGCGGTGTGGTGCTGCTCGAGGTTGGCTCCAGCCAGGGCGCTGCCGTGGCCGAAGCAGCCCGAGCCGGTTTCCCCAACGCCCTGATCGAGGTGCTAACCGATTATGCCTTCCGCGAACGCATTGTGCGCATCCAAACCTGATCCGGTTAAGCCATATTTGCTGCTTCAGCCGGTTGCCGCCCACATCTGTTTGCCCCTGCTTGTCATAAGATTATTGCCATGACCGAACGCCTTGACGCGGCCTCGCCCGCGGCCCTGGCCCGCGCCGTGCATCTGTTGCAGCAGGGCGAGTTGGTAGCCTTTCCTACAGATACCGTTTATGGCGTTGGCACGCTGGTGTGGGATGCCGCGGCTGTGGCGCGCATCTACGAGGCTAAGCAACGCCCGGAAGAAAAAGCTATTCCGGTGCTGCTGGCTGATCTGACGCAGGCCGGGGCGCTGGGTGTGGCCCTCAGTTCGGCATTGGTGGATTTAGCCGCGCGCTTTTGGCCGGGGCCGCTAACTCTTGTGGCGGCCTGTGGCTCGCAGGTTCCCGCCAACGTTACCGCAGGCACGCAAACCGTGGCACTGCGCGTGCCCGCTCATCCTGCGGCATTGCGCCTGTTTGCCGCGTTGGGGCAGCCGTTGGCCGTCACCAGCGCCAACCTGTCCGGCCACGCCAACCCGCTCACCGCTGAGGATGTGCTGGCTCAACTGGGCGGACGCATCGCCGCCGTGTTGGATGGCGGCATGTGTCCGGGCGGTGTGCCTTCCACCGTGCTCAACCTGGCGGTGACGCCGGTTCGTCTGGAGCGGCGCGGCCCCATCAGCGCGGCGCAGCTTTATCCCTGGTTGTCTGCCGAGGAGACCCCGCATGAGTGATGTTGTTGTGATCGGCGCTGGGCTGGCCGGTTGTGAAGCGGCCTGGCAGCTCGCTGAACGCGGCCTAACCGTAACGCTGTACGAGATGCGTCCGGTGCAATCCACCGCAGCTCACGCCACCGACCAGTTCGCCGAGTTGGTGTGCAGCAACAGCCTCGGTTCGACGCGGCTGGATCGTGCGCTGGGTCTGCTGAAGGCGGAGATGCGCCGACTGGACTCGCTGATTGTTGCGTGCGCCGACGCGCAGGCGTTGCCCGCGGGCGGGGCGTTGGCTGTGGATCGGGATGGCTTTGCCGCAGCAGTCACCGCGGCGGTTTCAGCGCACCCGCGCATTACGGTGCGTCGTGAAGAAGTGACCGAACTGCCCGCCGGGTTGACAGTATTGGCGACGGGGCCGCTCACTTCACATAGCCTTGCTGCGTGCATTGGGCAGTTTGCGGGACAGACACACCTCTATTTCTACGACGCGCTTGCCCCGATTGTCAGCCTGGACAGCGTTGCCTTGCCGCCCGCCTGGCGGCAAAGCCGCTACGACCGTGACAGCGGCGAGTCGGAGGGCGACTACATCAACTGCCCGCTGGATCGCGCTCAGTACGAGGCGTTCGTGGATGCAGTGCGCGCGGCCGAGCGCATTGAGTTGCGTTCGTTTGAGACCGATCCGGAGGCCGAGCGTTTTTTCGAAGGGTGCTTGCCGATTGAAGTGCTGGCTGGGCGCAGCCCGGATGCGCTGGCTTTTGGGCCGATGCGCCCGGTGGGGCTGCGCGACCCGCGCACAGGGCGTCGCCCGTATGCCGTGGTGCAGTTGCGACAGGACAATCAGGCGGGCACGCTGTACAACATCGTTGGCTTCCAGACTAACATCAAATGGCCGGAGCAGCAGCGTATCCTGCGCATGATTCCGGGGCTGGAGCAGGCAGAGTTCGTGCGGCTGGGGCAGATGCACCGCAACACATTCCTCAATTCGCCGCTGGTGCTGCAACCGACGTTGCAGGCGCGGGCGCGCGCGGATTTGTTCTTTGCCGGGCAGATCACCGGCACGGAAGGGTATGTTGGCTCGGCCGCGGGCGGGTTGTGGGCTGGCATCAACGCGGCGCGGCTGGCGCGCGGGGAAGCGCCGCTGGTGCTGCCTGCGGAAACGATGATGGGCGCGCTGTTCACTTACATCACGTCGGCTGAACCGCGCTATTTCCAGCCGATGAAGGCCAATTTCGGCTTGCTGCCGCCGCTGGCTGAGGCCGTGCGCAACAAGGGCGATCGTTATCAGGCCTACGCGGAGCGGGCGATCCAGGCGTTGGATGCCTTTCTGGCCGACCCGCAGCACGCACTTTAACGATCCGAAGTGCTAACAGAATGAAAATCGAGCGCAAAGCTCGATTTTTTTGTTTCAGACAGGAAAAAACTCTGTGATTACTCGTTTATCACTACAGCAAGTCATGTCAGGACAAGCCGGTCACAGGTTGAGATTGATTGTTTATGTTTATAAGGATATGAAAGGCGTACCGGTTGTGAGGAAGGAAGGCAGGAGGTTGCGCTTGATGGGAGTAGCAATCCCGTGGAGAGCCAGCACGGGGCTGGCTTAGAATAGATTTTGATGTTGGACTTAATTGACTTGTATTCGAATGAATGACCAAGGAGAAAAGGAAATGTATCAGTGTACGACTACGCGTGGGAAATTTGCTGTGTTGCTGGCCGCAGTTGCTCTGTTCGCGCTGATGTTAGCAACGACGACCGCTGCATTCGCCAGCGGTGAGGGACCAACCAAGCCTGCTCCGACTATCTGCGTGAGTGGGTATGTCATCAACCACCGTGAAGATCCGGTGGACGGTACGAAGTTCGATCCGCCGCTGATGGTGAATATGATGACGGCGGAATCGCTGGATCAGGCCAAGGCAGGCAAGTTCGAGGTCGAGAATGTAACTATCGGCGCAGATGGCAAGTATCACTTTGAAGGTCTCGCTGCCGGTTTGGTCTATAACTTCTCGATTGATTTGCCTGAAGATTGGGACGGCATTGTGCCGCTGGCTGACAAAGGCGGCACGGCTGAAACCGGCTGGACGTTTCTGCCGGAACGCAATGGGTGCTACGATGTCCTGTTTAAGATTCGCCGTTGGTATCATGTCATAGTGTTGAAGTGGGAAGAACAGCGCAACGGTACAGTTTCGAAGGGCCAGGGCTGGAGCATGACGGCTACCCCGCAGGGCGATCCGTGGGCTGTCAAGCAGACAGGCCAGACGGATAGCACCGGTTCGGTGGTGTTGTACCTGACGCCGGGAAAATGGACGATCAAAGAAACGTTGAAGAGTGGCTGGACCCCCATTACACCGCCGGAAGTGACAATCAATCTGCCGTACTATGGCGGCGGTGGCGCGCTGGACCCCGTGATCTTCAAGAACCTGGAGCCGGTTTGCTACGCTAACCTGACCGTGCAAAAGATTGGTTATGGTACAAACGCCGAGGGCGAGCAGGAGTACCTTGGGCCGCTGTATGGCTGGAGCATCATGCTCAGTCGTGTGGATGGTGCGATGGCACCGGTCTCAAGGGGGACAGATGGCATGGGTAAAGCTTACTTTAGCAATCTTCAGCCCGGCGTATACCAAATCAGGGAAACGGTACAGTCAGGCTGGCAAGCCCTGACGGCCAATCCTTACACGCTGCTGATCAGCGATTGCAATCCCTACTCGGTAACGCTGGAAAATCTGGAGGTGGCAGGGCACATCACCATCAGCGGCACCAAGTACTTCCGAGCCTGGGTGCCGCCGTACAAGGGGAAAATCGTAGGCTTGGCCGGTTGGCGCATCACAGCTACCTTGAAGGGGGCGTATCCGGTTGCTTCTATCAGCACCTACACGGATGCGCTGGGCAACTATGTGTTCAGCGAGGCTGATCTGACGGCTGCTGGTATTGCCATTCCTGGTGCGACGGTGCAAGTGTGCGAGGAAATCCGCGATCATTGGATCCCGGTCAGCCCCACCTGCGTGGATGTCAAGCTGCCCTATCCGCTGCCTGCCACGTACACCGGGGAGGTGGTGAACTTCACCAACATGCAGGACCCGCCCCCCGATGTGATGCATGGCACCTCTTCGTATCAGCCAGCCGCTCAGCCAACCGCCAGCGCGGGCTGCAACTCGACCTATCAGGTGCGGTACGGTGACAATCTGTTGAGCATCGCACAGGCCAGTGGCATGACGGTCAACGCGCTCCTTCAACTCAACAACTTGTCTAACCCTAATTACATTCGGGCCGGACAGACTCTCTGCGTCAACTGATCCGCTGGCGCTTGGGGTGATGAGTTAGTTATGGTACGCAGTCTGTTTCAAACCATCAGGCAAACGCTGGTTGCCGCAGGGGGCAGGTAGCTTGTCCTGATCTTGCCGCTTGAACCAACAAAGTTGCCTGGACAGAACTCTGCCTGCCCGTACCGAAGTGCCTCAGTCCTGAATGAAAAAGCGCTCAAGAACGGGGTGCAGCAAACGTTGCACCCCGTTCGGTGTTTTTGAGAAGCGGTCTGAAAAGTTCTCAGGCGCTGGGAAGGGGCCAGACAATGGGGATTGTCTCGCTGACAGCATGAAGTGCCCTCAGGTGCTGGGGAAGGGCCATGAGGGGCTTTTGTGCAGTGAGCCGCGAAATTCATTCGCTGGGGGTTTCGCGCCAAATCCACCCGATATTTTTGTTTGCGTATAGTAACAAGCTTAAATTCATCTTAAATCCTTCGCATAGCTAACCTTGCTGGGTGGATGGGTCAGGAAAAGACAAAACTATACGAAAAATAAGCTGCTTTTAAGGCGAAAAGTGGTTGTCGCGCCCGCGCGCGCATGATACAATTGACCTGTATGTTCGTTTTATTGAGTGCATGATTTGATTATGAGGCTGTGGGCTGTTGGCCCGAAAGGAACGTTGGTTACGATGAAACAGCAACGTGTCTTGCGCTTTTTAGCAATCGCTCTGGTGCTAGTGATGGCGATCAGCCTGGTGCCTTCCGGCGCTGCGCCTATGGCTGCTCAGGGTGATTTGCTTGTGAACGGCGATTTTGAACACGGCTTTACCGCCAACTGCGGCGGCATGGTTGGTAGCGGCTGGGGATGCTTTACCAACGGCGGCGCAGCCGCTTACGGTTTCTATGATGACATGTGGGCGCGTTCGGTGTTTGCCGGTGCCCATTCCCAGCTAATCGAAATCAACACCAAGCAGCAGGGTGGTGATGCCAACCGCAACGCCGGTATTTTCCAGACGGTCACCACTGTGGCCGGCTCAACCTATGAGCTGTCTTTGAAGGGCATGATCCGGGCCGAGGATCAGGGCGGCGATCCCTGGCGCTATCGCGTGTATGTCGGCTTTGACTACAGCGGCGCGGCCAACTGGCAGGCGGTTAGTGACTGGCGCGAGTTGCCGTGGGATACCTATTACAGCCGCACCAACCCGGGCGCATTCAGTGGCTACAGCACTCAGGTTACGGCCAGTGGCGGCAAACTGACAGTGTTTGTACGCACCGAGCGTCGCTGGGCAACCTGGTACGAAGAAACCGATTTTAACCTCGACTCGATCAGTCTGTCAGGGATGATGCCCGCCCCAGTGCCCACCGCCGTGCCGGCCAAACCAGCCGCATCTGGCTCAGGCTACACGGCTCCGCCTGCCCAGCCGGGTGACAGCAGTGCTGCGGCCCCTGCTGCCGGCTACACCGCTCCGCCTGCCCAGCCGGGTGACAGCAGTGCTGCGGCCCCTGCTGCCGGCTACACCGCTCCGCCTGCCCAGCCGGGTGATAGCAGTGCTGCGGCCCCTGCTGCGTCCACCCTGGCAACCATGTGCAGCGGCCCCAATCTGGTAATTAACGGCGGCTTCGAGAACGGCTTCACCGCAGCCGGTGTGGGGCTTTACTGGAGCCACTTCACCAACGGCGGTAAGGCTAACTACGGCATCTACGACGACCAGTGGGCGTCGGTGGTGGCAGAAGGACGCCACAGCCAGTTGCTGGAGATCAACTCCAAGGGTTTGCCCGTCACCGATGCTGACCGCATCAACGGCATCATGCAGCGCCTGTCGCTGCGTGCCGGTGCTACCTACGAGATTTCTTTTAGCGCCGCCATGCGCGAAGCGCCCACCGCAGCGGATGAGGATTTCTATCGCTACATGGTGGAATGGGGTTATTCTGTCAGCGGCACCGCCAACCCGGCACAAATGCTCTTCCATGAGCGTGTGCCGCTCAGTACGATCTATAACCGTGTGAACCCCGGCGCGGCTCCGATGCAGCGCTACAGCACCCGTTTTGTGGCTCCTGCCGGTGGCAACACCACCATTGCCATTTGGGCACTGAAGAAGTGGGCCACGCTGGAGCGCGAGCTGGATGTCAACATTGATAATGTAGCCGTGCGGGCCTGCGGCCCTGCCCCGGTGGTGACGCCGCCCGTAGTGAAACCGCCCGTCGTCAAGCCGCCTGTGGTCAAGCCGCCGCAGCCGAAGCCTGATACCAAGACGGCTACTTGTGTCATCGTTCAGCGCGGTGATACCCTGTCCAGCCTGGCAATGACCTATCACAGCAGTGTGGCGGCCATCATGCAGGCCAATAACCTGGTCAACGCCAACATGATCTTCATCGGTCAGACGCTGTGCTTCCCCGGCGGCCATCATGCCGATGCGGTGACGATGACACCTCCGCCCCCTGCGCCGCCTGCTGCGCCGGTGGTAAGCAAGCCGCCGGTGAACGACGCCGGCAGCCGTGGCTACCGCGTGCAGCGTGGTGATACCCTCAGCGGTATTGCGGCGAGCTGTGGTGTGCCGTTGGCTACCTTGATGCAAATCAACGCTATCACGGATCCCAATTTCATCTATGCCGGACAATGGATCCGCTTTCCTTAATCTTGCGGCCTGTTGCCGGAGCTGTAGCTCAGGCTGAGAAGAGTTCTCGGCCAGGGCTACGGCTCCCAAGCCGTCGTATGGAGGCTGACGCTTTATCGCAGGGTTAGCTGCCCGCCGCAAAGATGCCCCGCAGGCCCTTTGCAACGATGTACCACCTTTGTTTGGAACTCATCCCGCCGTTGGGTGGGAGCACACTCTCAGGAGGATTTCTCAATGTCTAAGAAGTCTACGAAGTCTTTGTTGGTACTGGCCCTGGTGGCTGCGTTGGCCCTGGTGCTGGTTCTGTCGAATGTATCGTTTGCTGATGGTGAAACCCCCACCAGCGGCGCCACCACCTGCGTCAGCGGCTATGTCATCAATCACCGCGAGCAAGCTGTAGACGGCACCAAGTTTGATCCCCAGTTGCAGGTCGGCCTGATGAGCGCGGCCAGCCTGGAAGATGCCACTGCCGGCAACTACACCGTGCTGGATTCGGCGGATGTGGACGAGAACGGCAACTACGTCTTTGAAGACCTCGCTGCCGATATGTACTACAACTTCACCATGACCATGCCGATGGATTGGGATGGTATTGTGCCCCAGGCCGAGCGCAATGGCGTAGGCTACACCGGCTGGACCATGCTGGGCGAGAGCGATGATTGCCACGATGTGGTCTTCAAGATCCGTCGCTGGTACGATGTCACCGTGCGCAAGTGGGAAGAGAACCGCGCCGGCACTGTGGCCGGTGGTGCAGGCTGGAAAATCAGCGCCACCCCGGTCGGCGATCCCTTTGCGGTTGCCAAGAAGGGCACCACTGATGCTGACGGCTACGTGCAGTTCCAGTTGACCCCCGGCAAGTGGTCTATCAAGGAAACCTTGAAGGACGGCTGGACCCCCATCACCCCCACCGAAGTTGTGATTAATCTGGATCAGTACGGCGCGGCCGGCGCCACCGACCTGGTGATGTTCAAGAACCTCGAGCCGGTTTGCTATGCCAGCGTCACCGTTTACAAGCACGGCCTGGGCACCAATGCCAAGGGCGAGCAGGAATTTCTTGGCCCGCTCACCGGCTGGAAAATCACTCTGAGCCGCCCGGATGGCACCATGGCTACTCAAAGCGCCATGACTGATGGCTCTGGCAAGGTAGTGTTTGGCGATCTGAAACCCGGCGTCTACAAGGTTGAAGAGACCGTTCAGCCCGGCTGGGAAGCGGTCACCGATAATCCGCAAAAGTTCATCCTGGCTGCCTGCGAAGACAAGGAAATCGTGATGGAGAACCTTGAGGTCGCCGGCCACCTGAAGATCAGCGGCACCAAGTACTTCCAGGCGTGGGTCGAGCCTTACGTCGGCAAGTCCGTGGGTCTGTCTGGCTGGGTGATCACCGCCACGCTGAAGGATGCCGAACCGGCTGTGGCAATCACCACCGTCACCGACGCCCTGGGCCAGTACGCTTTCAGCGAAGCTGACCTGCAGGATGGCGGCCTGGCGCTGCCCGGTGCCACCATTACCGTCTGCGAAGAGAAGCGCGATCACTGGATCCCGGTCAGCCCCACTTGTGTTGATGTGCTGCTGCCCTACCCGGTGCCCATGACCTACACCGGCACGGTGGTCAACTTCACCAACATGCAGGATCCCCCTCCTGGTACAGCGATGGGTGCCAGCTATGCCGGCGCTGCCTCGGCTTGTGCCATGCCCTACACCGTGCAGGCTGGTGATAACCTCTCCAGCATTGCCGCAGCCAATGGCCTCTCCATGAGCGCCGTGATGCAAGCTAATGGCCTGGCCAATGCCAACTACATTCAGGCCGGTCAGGTGCTTTGCCTGCGCTAGTCAATCCTCTTTAAGCAGCAACACGCCGAGGCGCATTACCTCGGCGTGTTCTTGCACACCGGCTGTCGTTTGTATCGGTGGCTGGTAGTTCCACAGCAGGGGCGGGTGGCTGATGCTGGAGGCCTCCCGCTCCTGTCTTTTTGTCTAGTGGACGGCTACTAATTCCACAGGGTTGGACCAGGGGGCAACACCGGGGCGCTGGTTAGTCAGTCGGCCCTGCATCGAGTACGGCCCGGCCCAGGTGATGAGAACGTCAGCCAGCCGGCCGCGCCAGTCGGCTTCATCGCTGAAGAAAACCAGCTTGTTTTGGCGGGTGCGCCCTCGCCACTTGCCCTTGTGCAGCTCTTCCACCAACACCTCGACCGTTTCACCGACGAAGCGCCGGTTGATTTCGCCCTGCACTTCGGCCTGCAAGTCCTCCAGCGCCTTGTGCCGCGCCACCTTGTCGGCGTCAGACACGTCATCGGCCATGCGCCGCGCACTGACGGTGCCGGGCCGCGGTGAGTAGCGCGCCAGGTGCGCCTTGTCCAGCTTCAATTCGGCCAGCACATCGTAGGTGCGTTGGAACTGGGCATCGGTTTCGCCGGGAAAGCCCACGATGATGTCGGTATGCACCGACGCGGTGGGCAGCACGTCGCGGATGTGCTGCACCAGGCGGCGGTAGTCGTCGGCGGTATAGCCGCGGCGCATCGCTTCCAGCACGTCGTCGTCACCTGCCTGAATCGGTACTTCAACGTGTTCGCACACCTTGGGCAGGTCGCGCATGGCGTGCAGAATGCGGTCGCTCATGTAGTTGGGGTGTGAAGTGAGGAAACGGATGCGCCACAAATCTTCAATATCATGGATTGCGCGTAGTAAATCAGCCAGATCGGGGCGCTGGCCGGGCAAATCGTAGCCGTAGCGATCCACGATCTGGCCCAGCAGCGTGACTTCCCGCACCCCCTGCGCCACCAAATCCTCCACCTCGGCCACGATCTCGGCCAGCGGGCGGCTGCGTTCGATGCCGCGGCGGAAGGGGATGATGCAGAAGGCGCAGGCGTGCGAACAGCCGTAGACAATTGGCACATGCGCGGCCACCGGCGTTTGACCGCCGCCTTCCTGCGTCAAATGGCGCACCGATTGCAACACCGACTGGCTGCGGCCCGGCAGCGGGCGCGCGTCGTCAGCGTCTTGCAGCGCATAGCGTGCCAGCACTGCGCTTTCCTCGATCGCGCGGCCTTCGCGCGCCAGCTCGCGTTCCATCAGATGCCCGACCAGGGGACCTGGCTCCGACGGCGGCATGAAGACATCCACCCAGGGGTAGCGTTCAGCCAGCGCCGGGTTGGGCTTCACCCCCACCATGCAGCCCATCAGGCCGATCACCGTGCCGGGCTTGCGTCGTTTGATCGGCAGCAGCGCGCCCAGCTTGCCGATCGCCTTGTCCTCGGCGCTTTGGCGCACCACGCAGGTATTGACGACAATCACGTCCGCGGCTTGTGGCGTCAGCACCGGCTGATAGCCCAGCGCCTCCAACTGCGCGGCCACGTGGCCGCTGTCCGCGACGTTCATTTGGCAGCCAAAGGTGTGAATGTGGTAGGTTTTGGTCAAAAAAAGCCTCCGTGGCGTTGCCGAACGGAGGAAACTAAAACAAGCGCACTGCTGCGCCTTCCTCCGTCGTCGGTCCCTGGTACAAGGGGGCAACGGGTTAGGTTGAGTGGCCCGCGGGCCGACTATGTTTCAAAGGGTTACGATAGCTAAATGCAAGGCCTGGGCGAGCGGTGGTAAGTCATGTCTCACGGTTTCCCAAAGAATGTCCAGGTTTATATCAAAGTAAGCATGAACCAACCGGTGACGCATACTGATAATATCTTGCCAGGGAATATCTGGGAAGCGTTCTTGGGTCTTTTCCGTGATTTGATAAGCGGCTTCGCCGATGATTTCGATCTCTTTTATCAATGCCAGTACGAGTATGCGATCCCTGCTAAGATCAACGCGCTTATGATCTTGTATGAACCGCAGTGCTTCTTCTGTGGCGTCCAGCATGTGATGAAGTCGAGTTGCGTCATCTTTGAACATACTGTGCCTTGGCTTCTTGCAGCACTCGATGTCGGAAATAGTGGCTCAAGTCTTGCGGCGTGCGCAAATCAACTTTCCTGCCGCCCAGCAACGCTGATAGCTCGCGCTCCATGCGTGCAATCGCAAATAAACCTGGTATGTGATCGGGTTCGAATTCCACCAAAATGTCTATGTCGCTGTGCTGATCGAAATCCGCGCGCAGCGCAGAGCCATAAACAGCCAGGTACCTGATGTGATGCCGCTGTGAGTATTCGGCAAGAACTTCTTGCGAAAGCGAGATGGATGTCGTCATTGTGAGATGATTGTATCGCACTTCGGGCCGCCGCGCAATTTGGCTTCATTCCGAGTGGCCGCCGCGCGGCCGCGCCCGGCTATCCCTGCCGCGCGGCGACGATGGACAAGATCCGCCCGGCGATTTCCGCACCTTCGTCCAGCCAGCGCGCCGCGGCCTGCTCACTGGTCGCCACGAAATCCTGGTTTTCGATGCTGCCCAGGTTGACGCGCACGTTGAGCGCCGCGCCCTGCAAGCCGG
This sequence comes from uncultured Caldilineales bacterium, assembly GCA_937907455.1. GTDB lineage: Bacteria > Chloroflexota > Anaerolineae > JAAEKA01 > JAAEKA01 > JAAEKA01. The sequence goes on along the minus strand of CALESQ010000029.1, from coordinate 17,174 downwards.
CATAGGCCAGCAGCACACCCACTGCGCCGTCGGCGGCCGCGTTGACGTTGCCGAGGCTGGCCGCGCGCTCGGCCAACTGCATGGTGGCAATGCAGGCGCGCATCGTCTCCAGCGGGGTGGCGCTGGCGGCTTGCAGCGCATTTTGAATGGCAATGCCGCGCTCGTGCTGATCGAGTTCGCTTTCTTTGGGCAGCTTGTAGGCCGCGCGCACCGCTTCGTAGGCTTGCGCATCCTCGGTCACGAGCTGGGTGAGGCGAATGCGCAACCCGTCGGCTTCATCCAGCACAGCCTGCATGGATGGCTCCACATCGGCGTAGCGTTTGCGGCCCACGGTCAGGCGCGCCACCATCGCGGCCAGGGCCGCGCCCAGCGCGCCCGCCAGCGCAGCCGCGCTGCCGCCGCCCGGCGTCGGCTCGCCGGAAGCCAGATCATCTATGAATGTGGAGAGGGAAAAGGGGTGTGTCATGGGCGCTATTGTACCACGTCAATTAGAGTTTTGTTAGATTCGCGTATAACGGACTATTCATCCATTGCGCGCGTTGCGGATGTGGTATAATGCGCGCAGCTATGAACGACTACGAACTTTTTCGCCATCTTGGGCTGGGGCGTCTCAGCCTGCTGCAACATACTTTGGCTGCTACCGACGGCGCATTCCAGCCGCCAGTGGATGTCTACGAAAGCGATGATACCATCACGGTAACGCTGGAGGTAGCCGGCTTGCAAGAGGGCAGCTACGAGGTGCTGCTCGATCCCGCTGCGCGTACCCTCACTGTGGTGGGCCGCCGTCAAGGCCCTGCAGGCGAGGGCAGCAAGATCACCTATCACCGCCTGGAAATTCCCTATGGGGCCTTTGCGGTGGAGGTGGCGTTGCCCGCCACGCTGGAGACTCAGGGCGAACCTGAGGCGGTCTATGGCGACGGGTTTTTGGTGGTTGTACTGCCTAAAGCCAGAGCAAGACAGATCAGCGTGCGCACGCAAAAAAGTTGATACCACCGCCTGCCTGCCAGGCGTTATGGCGTTTTCAGAAGAGAACGGAGAACCAACGTGTCATTATTTGGTAAGACCCACAGCAAGGATGAGTTGTCTTTGCGGCTGGGAATAGATGAATTAGCAGTGCTGAAAGAGTCGGATCAACCGGTGCATACCGACGACCTGCCCATTTTGCCACTGCGCGGGGTGGTGGTGTACCCCATGATGTGGTTGCCGCTGACCATCGGCCAACCGCGCTCGATACGGCTGATTGATGAGGCGCTGGCCGAAGCCGAGCCGCGCATCATCGGCCTGTTCACCAGCAAAAATCCTGAAAACGAAGAGCCTGATCCCAAGGATATTTATGAAATGGGCACGCTGGCTGTGGTGCATCGCATGTTGCGTGCGCCTGACGGCACTGTGCGCCTGATCATTCAGGGGCTGGAGCGCATCAAGGTGACAGAGTACACCCAGTTGCAGCCCTATCTGCGCGGCGATGTGGTGCAGCTTCCCGATGTGCTGGAAGATACGGTGGAGCTGCAAGCGCTGATGCGCAACGCTCAGGAGCAATTCCGCCAATTGATCGCGCTGGTGCCTCACCTGCCGGAAGAGCTGGAGATGGCCGCGCTCAACGTGGATGATGCCCGTCAACTGGTCTACCTGATCGCCTCCAGCATGCGCGTGGATATCGAGGTGGCGCAGGAACTGCTGGAAATTGACAGCGTTACCGAAAAGCTTCGTCGCCTCACTACGCTGCTCACCCAGGAACTAGAGGTGCTGGAGCTGGGCCGCAAGATCCAGTCGGAAGCGGTGGGCGAAATGGAGAAGATGCAGCGCGACTTCTACCTGCGCGAGCAGCTCAAGGCCATTCAGAAGGAACTGGGCGAAGGCGACGAGCAGGAAACTGACATCAACGAACTGGAAGAGCGCATTGCTAACGCCGGTATGTCGGAAGAGGCCCAAAAAGAGGCGCTGCGCGAGCTGGAGCGGATGCGCAAGATGCCGATCCAGGCCGCTGAATACAGCGTGATTAAAACCTATCTTGATTGGATGGTCAGCCTGCCCTGGCAGCAGAGCAGCGAAGATAATCTTGACATAACTCACGCGCGCCAGGTGCTGGATGAAGACCATTATGGCCTGGACGACATCAAGGAACGCATTCTGGAATATCTGGCGGTGCGCAAGCTGAAGTTGGAGCGCAAAGATGAACCACAGGACGAACTGAGCGCCGCGGATAAGATTCGCCGCGAGCGTGAGGGGGTGATTCTGTGCTTTGTCGGGCCGCCCGGGGTAGGCAAGACCTCGTTAGGTGTGAGCATTGCCCGCGCCATGGGGCGCAAATTCGTGCGTCTGGCGCTGGGTGGCATCCGCGATGAAGCCGAAATCCGCGGCTTTCGCCGCACCTACATCGGTTCCATGCCAGGGCGGGTGATTCAGAGCTTGCGCCGTGTGGAGTCGCGCAATCCGGTGTTCATGCTGGACGAGGTGGACAAGCTGGGGCGTGATTTTCGCGGTGATCCCAGCTCGGCTTTGCTGGAAGTGCTGGACCCGGAGCAGAACCGCGAGTTCCGTGATCATTATCTGGACGTGCCCTTTGACCTGAGCCAGGTGATGTTTATCACCACGGCTAACATGCTGGACACCATCCCCGAACCGCTGCTGGATCGCATGGAGGTGATCGAGCTGCACAGCTACACCACCGAAGAGAAGGTCAAGATCGCACAGGGCTATCTGGTGCCGCGGCAGATCCGCGAGAACGGCCTGCGTCCGGATGAGGTGGTTTTCGAGGAAGAGGCGCTGCGTCGGCTGGTGCGTGATTACACGCGGGAAGCAGGCGTGCGCAGCATGGAGCGCACGATTGGCGCGATTTGTCGCAAGGTAGCCACCGAGGTGGCAGAAAAGGGCAGCGATGGCTCGCGCGTTATCACGCCGGACAGCCTGGTGAGCTATCTGAAAAAGCCGCGTTTCTACGACGAAATCGCTGAGCGCACTGAAATCCCCGGTGTGGCTACCGGTTTAGCTTGGACCATGACCGGCGGCGACATTCTCTTCTTGGAGGCCACACGCATGGCCGGCAAGAAGGGCTTCACCATCACCGGCCAGTTGGGCGATGTGATGAAAGAAAGCGCGCAGGCTGCGCTCAGTTGGGTACGGGCGAACAGTGCCCGGCTGGGTATTGATAACGACTTCTTCGAGAATTCCGATATCCATCTGCACATTCCTGCGGGCGCAGTGCCCAAGGACGGCCCCAGCGCAGGCGTGACGATGGCTACCGCGCTGGTGTCGCTGCTCACCGGGCGCACGGTGAAGTCGAACGTAGGCATGACGGGTGAGCTGACTTTGCGTGGCAAGGTGCTGCCCATCGGCGGCATCAAGGAAAAGGTGCTGGCTGCGCGGCGGGCCGGGCTGGACACGGTGATCATGCCCTATCGCAACGAGAAAGATCTGGATGATCTGCCCGAGGCAGTGCGCAAGCAGATGACCTTCGTTTTTGCTGAGCAGGTGGAGGATGTGCTGGCTGCGGCGCTGGCGAGCAGGGAACAGTAGGCAGTAAAAAGTAAGTAAGAAGTAAACAGTAAACTGACATGCTGCTGAGGCCGGTCCCTGCGGGATGGTTCCCAATCTCCAGACCGAACCGCCATGCGACTCGGGGTCGAGGCAATAACATGACCCGCCTTCACGCGGTGAACAGCGTGGAGGCGGGTTTTTGCCTGGTTTGCATCCCTGCCTCTGCTATATTCGTGGCCCTGAAGGAATACTCATCGGGCTTGCGCAACAGCTTAAGCAATAGCTCTGGCAGACCTGCAACCGCTTTAACCGGGCGATACACACCACCATCGGTTTTCAGAGTCAATATACCCTTTGACATTTGTCCCCTTCTGGCATAAAATGACGTGGCTGCCCACCCGGGCAGCCACTCTTTGTTAGGCGCATTACACGGAGACCGTTCCAGGCATGAACATCCAACGCCCTTACTCAGCCGCTGACATCCGTCAGGCCTTCCTTGATTTCTTCGAGGAAAAAGGCCATACCCGCGTATCCAGTGCCCCTCTGGTGCCGCACGGCGACGACACCTTGCTTTTCGTCAACGCCGGTATGGTGCCCTTCAAGGATACCTTCCTGGGGCTGGAGAAGCGGCCCTACACCCGCGCCACCAGCAGCCAGAAGTGTATGCGCGTCAGTGGCAAGCACAACGACCTGGAAGAGGTTGGCCCCTCTCCGCGCCACCACACCTTCTTCGAGATGCTGGGCAACTTCTCCTTCGGCGATTACTTCAAACGCGAGGCGATCCACTACGCCTGGGAGGCCCTCACCACAGTCTTTGGTGTTCCCGGTGATCGTCTGGTGGCCACCGTGTTTTTGGATGATGACTTTGCCTTCAACGTTTGGGCCGATGAGATCGGCTTGCCCGCCGCACGCATCATGCGTATGGGCGAAAAGACTAACTTCTGGTCCATGGGCGACACCGGCCCCTGCGGCCCCACCAGCGAACTGCATTACGACTGGGGCGCAGCAGCCTGCACCTGTGGTCAGCCCGATTGCAGCGTAGCTCTGGATAATGGTTGCGCCCGCTGGCTGGAGGTGTGGAACCTGGTGTTCATGCAGTTCAATCAGGACAGCAGCGGCGTGCGCACCCCCTTACCGAAGCCCGGTGTGGATACCGGCATGGGCCTCGAGCGTTTGGTTTCCGTGGTGCAAGGCGCACAAGCCAACTACGACACCGACCTGTTCCGCCCCATCATGGCCCGCGTGCAGGAATTGCTGGATCACAGCGCCGCGCAGATGGCCGCACAAATCGTCTCCTACCGCGTCATCGCTGACCACGCCCGCGCCATCACCTTCTTAATCGGCGACGGCGTGCTGCCTGGCAACGAAGGTCGCAACTACATTTTACGTTTAGTACTGCGCCGCGCGGCCCGGCATGGCCGCTTACTTGGCTTTACCCAACCCTTCCTGCATGAAGTCAGCGCCACAGTGATCAAGCAGATGGGCCATGCCTATCCCGATCTGAGCGAGCGCGCTGCGTTCATTCAAGCCACTATTCGGCACGAGGAAGAGCGCTTCCTGCGTACCCTGGACCTGGGGCTGGAACTGCTTAACGACCTGATGGCCGCGGTACAGGCTGAGGGCAGCCGCGTGCTGCCCGGCGATCAGGCTTTTCGTCTTTGGGACACCTACGGTTTTCCGTTGGATTTAACGCGTGACATCGCCACCGAAAACGGTCTTGCCATTGATATGCCCGGCTACCGCGCCGCGTTGGAAGAGCAACGTCGCCGCGCCCGCGCCGCTACTCAGTTCAGCAGCAGCAACGATGGCAAAGATCTGGCAGTCTACGCCGAGGCATTGGATCGCCTGCCTGCAGGCGGGGTTGAGCATCTCTACCTGCTGGCCGAGGAACTCACTACCACGGTGGCAGCCCTGCTTGTAAACGGCGCCTTGGTGATGGAAGCGCGCGCCGGGCAGCGCGTCGAGGTGGTGCTGGCGGCCACACCCTTCTACGTCGAGAGCGGCGGGCAGGTCAGCGATACCGGTATACTCAGCGGCGAGGGCTGGCAGGTGAGGGTAAGCGATACGCGCCGGCCCATCAACGGCGTTATCATCCACATCGGCGAGGTGACGCAGGGCACGGTGCCCCTGGGCGCGGCCGCGCACGCGCGCGTAGATACCAGCCGCCGCGCCGACATCACCCGTAACCACACCGCCACCCACCTGCTTCATGCCGAGCTGCGTCGCGTGTTGGGTGATCACGTCCATCAGGCTGGTTCGCTGGTGGCTCCCGACCGCCTGCGTTTTGACTTTACCCATTCGCTGATGCTGAGCGACGAGCAACTGGCTGAGATTGAAAACGGCGTCAACGAGGCGATTTATCGCAATTTTCCGGTGCAATGGCGCTGGATGGCCTATCGCGATGCCGTAAATACCGGTGCTATGGCCCTTTTCGGTGAAAAATACGGCGACGAAGTGCGCGTGGTCACGGTGTGCGAACCTGGCTCCAGCTCTGCCTGCATGAGCCGTGAGCTGTGCGGCGGCAACCATGTGGCCGCCACCGGCGAAATCGGCGCGTTTCACATCAGCAGCGAAGGCAGTGTTGGCTCCGGCGTGCGTCGCATCGAGGCCGTCACCGGCCGCGGCGTCCATACCTGGATCCAGGACCATGTCGGCTTGTTGCAGCGCACCTCGGCCGCGCTGGGCGTGCCCGAAGCTGAGTTGGAGCGCAAGGTGCAGGCCCTGCTGGAGCAAGCCTCTGCGCAGCAAAAAGAGATCACCCGCCTGCGCGAAGAGCTGGCACGACAGGAGTTCCACACCTTGTTGGCCGACGTGCAATCGGTGCGCGGTGTGCCCGTGCTGGCGCGACAAGTGGCCGTAGCTGATGGTAACGTCATGCGTCAAATGACCGACTGGTTCCGTGACCGCGTACCCTCTGGCGTGGTGGTGTTGGGTGCAGGCATCAACGGCAAGCCGCAGATTGTGGCCGCCGTAGCCGATGATCTGGTAAAGCGCGGCCTGCATGCCGGCAAGCTGGTGCAGGCTGTGGCGCAACAGGTTGGCGGCGGTGGTGGCGGGCGGCCCAACCTGGCCCAGGCCGGCGGTGTTGATCTGGCCGCTCTGCCCGCAGCCTTGGCCCTGGTACCAGAGCTGGTAGCCAACGCCCTGTCGGTTGAGTAGGCCGTCTGCGGCCGTATCGAAACCATATAGGTGACACGGTCGAAGCCTGCGGTCTGAACTGGTTACTGTTTACTGTTTACTTCGCACTTCGCACTCTAATCAATCGCTCACGATTCATCCAATGCTTGATCACTCTGTTCTTGATGCACCTCGCAGCACGCCCGATGGCCGCGTGTTCGATGCTACCCAAATCCATATCGTAGAGCTGGCTGCCGATAGCAGCGCAGCCGCAGCGCGGCAGGTACTGCGTAGCCTTTCCGGCGGACGCGTGCTGGTGGTGATTGCTCCCTCTGACCGCAAGATCAGACCCGGCAGCGGTAGCGGTTTTGCCAGCGAGTCCGGTTTGGTTCTGCTGCAAAGCCTGCGCCGTCAGGCTGATGTGCAAGATTTGGAGCTGGCTATTGTCAGTCGCAACGAGCATTTGCGCATCCAGGCTGCCGAGGCTGGCGTGCCAGCGTTTGGCACGGTTGAGACCGCCCGCGCCCGTGCCTGGGGCGCGCGTGCCACCGGGTTGGATCGGCTGCCTCCTGAACCCAGGCGCGACGCCGGTCAAATGGTCAACCGTGTGCGTCACGGCACTGCCGTGGCACGCAGCCGCACCCGTACCATTGCCGCCGGTCGCGGCGCGGCGTTGCCCTCGCTGCTGCAAAGCGCGCTGCTGGCTCTCTTCCTTGTGTTTAGCCTGCTGGCCGTCACCGCGGTGCTGGCCTTCCTGATTCCGGTGGCCGAAGTGCAGATGGTGCCCGCTCATGAGCCGCTGGCAGCTACCATCCGCCTTACTGCCCGCTCGGATCAGGCCACCCTCAGCAGCAGCAACTTGCTCATGCCCGCGCGGCGCATCGGCCAGCGCGTTGAGGTGGAAGGCAGTCTGGCCACCACCGGCAAAAACTTTGCTCCCAGTGAGTCTGCTCAGGGCACTGTATTGTTCACCAATCGCCGTCCGCAGTCGCTGGAGATCCCAGCCGGTACCGTGGTAGCCACCTCCACCGGCAGCAACATTCGCTTCGAGACTACCGAACCCGCCGGGTTAGGCGGTGGCGTAGGCGCTCAGGCTTATGTGCCTATCAAGGCAATTGATCCTGGCCCCATTGGCAACGTGCGTGCCTTTACCATCAACACCATCGAAGGACCGCTGGGTGTGGTGGCTAACGTTGTTAATCCCGGCGCAACCGGCGGCGGCGACGTGAAAGAAGTAGCCACGGTGGATCAGGCCGACAAAGATACGCTGCGGGCGCGCCTGGAAACCGAAGCTCGTCAGAAAGCCTATGTGGCGCTGGGTGAGTTGTTGGAGGAAGGTGAATTTGTGCCGTCGGAAACGGTGGGTACGCTGGTGATCGAAGAAACCTACGATCATTTTACCGACGAACCGGCTGAAGAAATCACCTTGCGCTTGCGTATGCTGTCTACCGCTCTGGCTGTAGATGGCGCTGCGGCTGATGATTTTGCCTTGCGCGCGCTGGCCGACAAGTTGCCGCGTCGCGGCCAGCTGGTGAGCGACTCGGTGCAATGGACGCGTGGCGCAGCGACTGTCACTGAAGAGGGTGATGCTGTGGTGATTACCTTCGACGACACCGCCAGCGCGTTGGTAGTGGTAGATATTGACCCTTCGCTGGTAAGTAACCAGATCCGCGGCATGAAGCCGGATGAGGCCATTGCCACCTTGCAAAGCGCCTGGCGCTTGCAAACCGCCCCCACGCTCACATTGGGGCCGGAGTGGCTGCAATCGTTGCTGCATCGGCTTGATTTTGGCTGGCTGCCCCTGCCGGTGGCTGGCCGCGTGCCGTGGCTGTCTTTTCGCACCTATGTGGATGTGCGATATGCACCGCAACCGCAGCCATGATCAACCAACCATCGCCCGATTTGCCTGCGACAGGCCGCTTGTTGGCCCTGGATGTGGGCGACAAGCGTATCGGCGTGGCTGTGAGTGATGACCGCCAACTGTTGGCTTCGCCGCTGCTGGTGCTGCAACGGCGCTCCAATGCCGAAGACTGGGCCAAACTGGCCCGACTCAGCGCTGAACAGCGCGCGGCCGGCTTGCTGATCGGCCATCCCCTCAATGCCGACGGGAGCGCCGGGCCGCAGGCACTGCAAACTGCCCGCTATGCCGCCCGCGTCGCGGCCGTTCTGGCCCTGCCCTGGATGCTGTGGGATGAATACGGCTCCAGTCAGGAGGCCGCACAGCGTTTGGCACACACTTCGCGTCGCCGTCGTCAAGCTCCGTTGGATGCTGCCGCCGCTGCCGTGATTCTGCAGGACTATCTCGACAGCCGCACGCTGCACGCCGCGGCAAACGAATCACCCTATGAGCAACTATTCTAACTCTTCTTTCAAACGTCGCGTAGCCGGTACTATACCTGAGCCGCTGACCGCCACCCCGCTTCGCAGCCGGATTGTGCCCTCGTTGCGCCAGTTTTTGCTAAGCCCCAGCACCTACCTTCGCCTGGGCATCACGCTGGTAACCCTGGGCGCTGTGGCGATGATGATGGTACTTAGCCGCCAGCATATCACCGGGCAGTGGGAGAAGCGTCCCGAAACCAATCAGGGCCTGGTCACATCCAGCCAACTAGCTGGCGAGGCACTCAGCCTGGACAACCTGGAGGATACGCTGCTGGGCCTCTATCTGCGTGCCCAACAGACCGTCATTTCTACCCCTGCCGGCACTGGCACGCAGCCGGTGCCCTTCACCATCGAGTCGGGTGAAACCGCCGCGGTGGTGGCCGATCGCTTGCAGGAAATGGGGTTGATCAGCGATGCCGGGCTGTTTCGCTTGTACATGCGCTACAACAGCATAGATCAGCGGCTGGAGGCAGGCGATTTCGAACTGGCTTACGCCATGAATATGCCGCAGATCGCCGATGCACTGCAAAACGCCATCGTGCGTGAGGTTACAGTTTCGGTGCCGGAAGGCTGGCGTGCCGAGCAGGTGGCCGAGCTGTTGCAGCAGCAGGGCATTATGGATGCCGAAAGTTTCATGGCCGCAGTACGCCTGGGTGACACTGTGGCCCTGGGCATTGGTTCCTATGATTTCCTGAGCGACCGCTCTGGCCGCGCCACGTTGGAAGGCTACCTGTTCCCTGACACCTATCGCATTCCCGCCCGCGCCAAGCCGGCTGAGTTGCTGGCGGCCATGCTGGATAACTTTGAGCAGAAAGTGCCTGGCTCCTGGCAGTCCGATGCCGCCGCCTCAGGTACAACTCTGGCCGATGCCGTGATCCTGGCCTCGATTGTCGAGCGCGAGGCGGTGCAGGCCGACGAGCGTCCGCTGATTGCCAGCGTCTACCGCAATCGTTTGGCAGGCGTTTGTGATGCCGATGTGGGTGGCGCCTATTTGCAGGCTGATCCTACCGTGCAATACGCCCGCGGCCGCTCCGGCGATTGGTGGTGGAAGCCTCAGTCGGTGGAAGAGTATAAAGATGTAGACGACATCTACAACACTTACCTGTATCCGGGCTTGCCGCCGGGTCCTATTGCCAGCCCCGGCTTGTCTGCACTGGATGCTGCCATTCATCCCGCTGAAACACAGTACTGTTTCTTTGTGGCTACCGGTGAGGATGGGCGTCACGTTTTTGCTCGCACCTATGCCGAGCATCAGATCAACGTGGCGCAATACGGCGGCCAATAAAGCTCCCTCAAAAACGACGGCAGGCAGAAGTGCTTGCCGTCGTTTTTGGATTGTCAGGGTTTCGTAAGCTCACAACCGCGCGTCCTGTGGTATAGTAACACAGGGCGTTTTCAAACCCCTTGTCATGTGTCGCTTAACCATCGTCTTTAGCCTTATTATCTGGTTGCTGACCGGGTGCGTGGCAAGTACACCACCCGTTGTTAAAATTGGCCTGATTGCGCCTTTCGAGGAGCTGTATCGTGATGACGGCTATGCCGTGCTGGCTGCCGTCCGCTTCGCCGTGGCCGAACGCAACGCCGCAGGTGGCGTGGCAGGGCATCAGGTGCTGTTGGTGGCGCTCAACGATAACGGCCGCGCTGAAGAAAGTCGCAGCCAGGCCGCTAATCTGGCACTTGATCCCCAGGTGATGGGGGTTACCGGCCTGCTGTCGCGTCGCACAGCGCTGGCTGCTGGCCCGGTGCTGGCACAGCAGGGCCTGCCCTGGTTGCCACTTGCCAGCCTGGAGCCGGAACATCTGGCCGGTGGCTTTGCCCTGGAGGCCGCACCGGCTGACTTGGTTAACTATGCAGCTTCGCTGACTGCTTCCGGCGAAATTACCCTGCCGGTGCAGCTTGCCGTTGCCGGCGTGTCGTTGTCGTCTTCACCCGCTGCCTGGCTGTGGCTGGATGATGCCGCAGCCGCAGCGCAGGCTCTGCCCGATCTGGGCGCAGGCAGCATTCTGCTGGGTGGACCTGAGCTTGGCTCGCCGGTGTTCGTCGGCCGGGTCGGGCCGTCGGCAGCCGGTGTGCGCTGGTTCAGTGCCGCGTCGCCTTTGCCCGCGTTCAGCGCGGCTTATCGCGCAGCCACCGCTGCCGATCCTGCGCCACGGGCTGCGTTGGCTTATGATGCGGCCAGCTTGCTGCTTGCGGCCCTGGATGAAGCCGGTGCGGATGGCCAACCTCTCACACGGCCAGCAGTCGCTGCCGCGCTGGCGCGCCTCGGGCAGCAGCCAGGCTGGCAGGGTGTGAGCGGCGTGGTGCAGTGGCAACCATGCACCGCGGCAGGGCCGTGCGGATGGCGAGCGACGCCAACCATTTATGCGTATCGTTGGTAACAGTATGAAAATTTTGGTTTTATCCTGGGAGTTCCCTCCCTACATCGAAGGCGGCCTCGGCGAGCATGTCAGGGGCCTGGTATCTGCCCTGATTGAGGACATCTCCGATCTTGAGCTTCATCTGATCACGCCTGATTTCAACGGCCTTGCCAGCCATGAAAGCAGTGGCCGGTTGCATGTGCACCGCGTGCCGGTCAATCGGCCTGCTCAGGACAGCATCTATACCGACGTGCTGAAGGCTAACACTGCCTTTTACGCCACTGCGGTGCAGTTGGTCAACTCTGGCAGCGTGTTTGATGTTATTCACGTTCACGACTGGCTGGCCGGTTTTGCCGCTATTGATATGCAAACCATGCTTTCTGTGCCGCTGGTGGCTACCATTCATGCCACCGAGCGTGGGCGCTATCGCGGCCTGCTGAACAGCGAGCTATCTTTTGCCATTGATGCCGCCGAAGCGCGCCTGGCCCGCACGGCACAACAGGTGATTGTGTGTAGCCCGGCTATGCAGCATGAGGTGCAGCATTTCTTCGGTGTGCCGACGGAGCGCCTGCATGTGATTCCAAATGGCATAGACAGTCAGCGGCTGCAAATCCTGCGCCATGAGGAGTTGAGCGCATTCCGGGCACGATTTGCCCACCCCGATGAGCGCCTGGTGTTCAATGTCGGACGCCTGGTGTACGAAAAAGGGGCTGATTTGCTGGTGCAAAGCGCGACTCAGGTACTGATGCGTGTCCCCAACACCAGGTTTGTTATCGGCGGACGTGGCCCGCTGCTTGATCCTCTACGCCAACGTGTGGCTGAAATGGGGTTGCAGGAACGTGTGCTGCTGCCCGGCTACCTCAGTGATGATGTGCGCGACCGCTTGTATGTGGTGGCCGATGTGTGTGCGTTTCCCAGCCGCTACGAGCCGTTCGGCATTGTGGCATTGGAGGCAATGGCCGCCGGTACGCCGGTGATTGTGAGTGATGTTGGCGGTCTTGGTGAGGTGGTGCGCCATGAAGAAACCGGCCTTACGGTCTATGCCGGTGACGCTAATTCGCTGGCATGGGCTGTCACCCGCGTGCTTGAAGATCAGCCAGCGGCGGCTGTGCGTGCCGAGCGCGCGCTGGCTGAGGTGGAAAGCGTGTGGAACTGGCAAATCATTGCCCGCAGCACCGCCGATGTCTATCGCGAATCAGCCAGCGCCTGGTTGATTACCGAAGCACTGGCTGATTCGTTGACCGGTTCGCACTAGCGGCGCGAGTCGGGGGGGGCTTAGAAATGGTTGCGTCTTATTCGACGTTTGCCATAATCTGCATGCGTTGCGTTTCTTCGCTCGGGGTCATCAGCAGGCTTAGGGTGTTTTCGCCTTTGGTGAAAGCCAGCGAAGCCATGCCTTCCATCAACATCGAACCTTCTTCGTCCTTGGCCCAGCCCAGCTCGCTCAGGGCCTCTTCGTAAAAGGCTATCAGCTCTTCCATGCTGCCATCAGCTTCCAGCATGGTGAAGTTGGCACCGCTGACAGTAAGGCTGCTGCCTGCGGGCATGGGGAAAGCTGCGCCATCAAATCCAGCCAGGGAACCACCGGCAGTGGCTTCAGCAGGTAATTCGATCTTGATGTTGCCGTTGACATCTTGCAGTTCCATGGTAATGATCATGGAGCCGGTGGTGATATCGGTAGGCTCTTCTGTTTCATTGACTTCGGCGTTGATGATATATTTGGTCAGATAGCCGCCGTCCTTGGCGATCCATACTTCGCCGCTGACTTTTTCGGCTGATCCCATGTCTTCTTTCAGGGCGCTGGCCAGCGTGGTTTCATCGAAACGGTAATGCCGGCTGTCAACGCCGCCAATCTTTTCATCGGGGCGCACACGATCCAGCTTGCTGATGTCGCCAAACAGCCCTTCGGCGTCGTAGAGACCGGCGTCGGTTTCAATAGATGAGGTTTGATCCCTGGTGGTGCGGATCCAGCCGGTGTCCTCGCCGGAATACAGGTAAGCGTCGTCGCCGATCTGATAAATTTCCATCATCTGGCCGTTGTCTTCTGGCGTGCGGCTGTCGTTGATGGTAATGGTGATACGTCGTGCTTCGGGGTTTTTAGTGTATTCGGCCACCATTTCGCTGGAGGCTTCCACATCATTGCCCTCGGTATCCTTGCCTTTGATCGAATAGACCACCGTGGCGCGGTAGCTGTCCAGATCGTTCAGCGCGAGGATGGATGCAGGAACTTCCTCGTCACTTGTGCTTTCCGGTGTGGCGGCAGGTTTGTCAGTGGGGGCTGCGGTATCTGCCGGGGTGGCGGCCGGTTTGTCAGCAGCAGCAGGTGCAGCAGTGGCGTTGCTCTCAGGCGCGGCAGTGGGATCTGCTTTGTCGCTGCCACCACAGGCAGCCAGGGCAATCACCAGTACAAGCAGCAGCAAGAGCAAAAAGCTACGTTTCATTGGATGGGTCTCTCCTTCGTGAGAACAATTCAGTTGCGGTTCAGAGAGCGGTTTGGCGCTTTCATTACCTCGTGTTACTATAAACGTCAATGATAGCGGAATTAAGCAAAACTTTCTGTAAGTACAAGTCCATGAATAACTTCCAGGAATGGCTCGATTGGAGATTGGAACCGTCCTGAAACAACCGGCCAAAGCAAGAGCGTTTCTGGGTTGGCTTCAAGTGAGTAAACGACTATGCCCATTTACGAATACGTGTGTGCTGCGTGTACTGCGACATTTTCACATTACTGGCGTTCGATCAAGGCGGCTGAGCAAGCTGAGCCGCCGCTATGCACAGCCTGTGGCAGCGGGACAACCCGGCGCATTCTTTCCGGCATCACCGTGCTTGGCAGTGCAGGCGGTTTGACGCCCGGCGAGCAAGCCGCACAGGGACGGCAGCAGGCGCGTGAGGCAACTATCACACCCAAAGACCAGATTGATAAGCTGCGCAGCAAGCCCACGACGACATAGGCGTGCTATTTGGCCGGTAGATTACAGACCCCACAGGCCCGGCACAGGTCGTCTGCTTGCCCTGGCCGCATCACGCCGGCTTCGTTGCGCCACTGCACCAGCTTGGCGATTTCGGCCTGCGGAAATGCCTGTTCGCGACCCAGGTCAAGCACCGTTTTGGTGATTAGCGCGGTATGTTCCAGCTTTTCCAGCTTGAGATAGGCATCGGTAGCTGAGTTACCCACGGTGACACTGCCGTGACGCTGCAGAATCAAGGCATCGTAGCGTTGGATCAGGTCGCTGATGGCCTGCACTCCCTCTGCCGAAGCAGGTGTAGCGTAGGTTGTGGTGGGAATCAAACCGAAATAGAGCACAATATCGGGCAGCAGGCAGCGGGCCAGACTGATACCGGCAATACTCAGGGCAATGGCAATAGGAGGGTGGGCGTGTACAACCGCCTGCACATCGGGGCGCTGGCGATATGCCTCCAGGTGCAGCAGTACCTCAGAGCTGGGACGCAGCCCGCGCTGCGCACCGTATTGCCCACTGCCTGCCAGATCGCCTTGCCAATTCACCGTTACCAGTTGATCGGGGCGTACAAAAGCCTTGCCGACGCCGCTGGGAGTCACCAGAAAGCGGTCTTCGCTCAGGCGCACGCTGACGTTGCCATCGTAGCCCAGACAATAACCACCTTGATGCAACATGCGGCTGATCTGGATGATCTCTTGTCGCGCCTGCTGCTCAGTTGGGCGCTGCGTTGGGGCCTTGCGCGTCTGGTAGCGTACCAGTTGGCTCACATGGCCTCCGCCAGGTCTATAGCATCTACAATGCCCACAATTACGGCGCGCACGGGGGCGTCTGGTTCGGCATCAAGCAGTTGACGCGCGCTGCTGCCTTCATCCAGCACCAGCACCGTATCACCCACACCGGCCTGCACCAGATCTACGGCAATATCGTATTTGGCTTCGGCGCCCCCTTCCGGGCGTAGACGTTCTACCAGCAGCAGCTTGCGGCCGGTGAAGAAGGGATGTTTGACGGTGGCAACTACCGTGCCGAAAACGTGAGCGAGGTACATAGGTGGGGAGGGATAGATTAGGGGAGAGGTAAATGGTTACGCCGAAGGCGGGTAAATTGGGAAGGGGTAAATTGGCACCCGCCTTCAGCGTAGCAAGCCACTAACGGCGTCCACAATACCAACAATCGCATGATCTACCGGCACAAACGTGGTGGGGAGGGTGAGCGCAGCCTCGCGGCTGGCAATAAAGAACACCAACTCACCAGGGCCGGCCTGTGCTGTAGAGTCAGCAGCAACCAGCGCTTCGCCCGCGGGCTGACCTTGCTTGTCCAGCGGTTGAATGATGAGCAGCTTGATACCCTCAAGGCCGGGGTATTTTTGTGTAGCAACCAATGTGCCGGTAACGCGTGCCAGGTGCATAAGCGTTCGTATCAGGTTCAGGCTGGCATCTCAAAGTTTGTTCTGAGATGCTTTCGGAATCTCAAAGCTTGCTTTGAGAAGGTCTTGGAATTGCAAAGCTTGCTTTGCGTCGGTGGCGTGCTAGCCGAAATGGTGCAACAGCAGCGGCGTTTCCATCTCGCCGCGTGTCAGGCCGCCGTGGTGTCCGCGGAACCTCTGCTCGAAGCGATCTCGTTCGAACCACCATACGCTTTCACCCTCACGCGCCAGAATTACCAAATTGCCCACGCGGCTCAGGAACGTTTCGGACACCGGCAGCGGGCCAAAATAGCCAGCGTTGATCAGATCAGCCGTGTAGCGTACTTCACCGCGTTCGCCCACCATGCCGGCCACGATCACGCGCGCGTCCTCCAAAGCGTTTTCCTTGACATAAAGGAACATGTCGCGACAGGAGCCGCCCGGTGTGAGTACCTGACCCTGGCGGGTGGTTTTCAGCATCGGTTGCAATTTGCCAAACTCCGGCTGTTGGTTGATGTACAGGGTGGTGGCCGGATCAACCACCACCTGCCCGTGGTCGGCAGCCAGAATCAGCAACGTATCTGCGGGCATCTGCTTGGCATCACGCTCGAACCAGCGCTCCAGCGCATCACAGCAGCCCTCGATTTCAGCATTCACCTGCACCGAATTCGGCCCGTAATCGTGGCTGATAGCATCTACCGTGCCGGTGTAGAGGAAATAGGCAGCCATGCCGCGCTGCCGTTGCAGCATCAACGTAGCATTAGCCAGCGCCTCTGGCAGCGTGCGGTGAGGCACAATGGTGGCCCCGCGGCCAATCATGCGCGAGTAGGTGGAGTGAGCAAAGCCGTGGAATTGACTGAGAAAACAGGCCACGCCGTTGCGCGTCAGATCTTCTACAAACCAGTTCACGGGCAGATAGCTTTCGGCAGGCACGCCGCTGGTTTGCAGTGTTTCCGGCGCGCGGTCGCCCGAATAGGCATACTGCAAGGGCATGATCATGGCGTCTAGCTTCGGCTCGTAGATGTGCCATTCGTAGACGCCGTGGCGGCCTACCGGTTGACCGGTGTACAGGGTAGTGACGTGGGCCGCGGTGGTTGAAGGAAACTGCGAGGTGATGCGCGTCACGCTGCCGCGTGCATCAAAACGGCGCAGAAAAGGCAGTCGCTCACGGTGACGCTCGAAAAAACTCCAGCCAAAAGCATCAATGAACAGAAAGATGATTTTGCGATAGCGTGCAGGAAAGGCAGCAAATCCTGCAGGTGTCAGTGGGCTGGCGCTGTCTGGAAGCAGTAACGATTTGATGAAGCCGGGCAGGTCGGCAAAGCAACCGCCTTCATAACGAGGCTTGATAAATTCGTGCGGTAAATCCAGCTTTGTCATCGTAAAATCGCTTTCGCCGCTATTATACCTGCCAATGGCTGATAAAGACAATTTCAGTAGTTCACGATTTTGGCAGTTGAGCAGGTAAGGGCAGGGCCATGA
>CALESQ010000028.1 GCA_937907455.1 uncultured Caldilineales bacterium | reverse complement strand
TATTGTACACTAAATTCGTCGTAGAAGCTGTCTCACCCATTATCGACACAAAGAGAAGCCCGCAAAACCTTTTCAGGTCTCCTAACCGGAGTTACTTATCCTGCGACACGCTTTCGTCAGGACAAGTTTGAGACGTTGCTCCCTTTGACAAGCTCAGGGCAGCGCCTTTCTATTAAGGTTGATGGAGGCAATGGGATCGGTTTCTTCGAGCCCCAGGGGATGCTGGTCAGTTCTCGGCCCAGACCCAGCGCATCCAGGCGAACCCGCGCCGATGCGAAACAACCGGCGCAGCGAATCTCCCCCCCTTTAACCGCTTCGTCTACTCCCCGCGCACAGCCGCTTCGATCGCGGCAATGTCAATCTTCTGCATCGGCATTATCGCCTCGAAGGCCCGTTTGGCTACATCGCCCCCTTGGGCCATAGCCTCCGTCAGCGCGCGCGGGGTAATTTGCCAGCTCAAGCCCCAGCGATCCTTGCACCACCCGCATTGGCTGGCTTCTCCACCGTTTTGCACAAGCGCATCCCAGTAGCGATCAGTCTCAGCCTGATCGTCGGTCAGGATTTGGAACGAAAAGGCTTCGCTATGCTTGAAATGCGGGCCGCCATTCAATCCCATACAGGGGATGCCGGCCACCACAAAATCAACCGTCAGTACATCGCCCGCTTTGCCGTCGGGATAGTCGGAGGGCGCGCGGTTGACAGCACCCAGGTGACTGTCGGGGAAAAGGCTGGTATAGAAGCGCGCCGCTTCTTCCGCGCCCTGATCGTACCATAGACAGATCGTATTCTTGTTCATCATACAGTCCTTTCATGAAGAGGGGAAAAGCCTCAGTGGCTTTGCCGAAAATCGTCATCTGACGCGGTGATGAGGCAAAGCGCGCGCGGGCAGGTCAGCGCAGCGCCAAGCCAGCTCCGGCGCTTACACATCGGGTTCCAGCGCGAAGGTCCACCCGTCCAGGTCCGGCGGCTGGATGCCCAGCCCCGTGAGAATCGCCATCACCTGCGAGCGGTGTTCGGTGGCGTGGTTGATCGCCTGAGTGAGCAGGATCATCTTGGGGAGGGTGTAGGTTTCGTCGTCCCAGGTAGCAGAGAACGTCTCGTCGGCGCCGATGTTGGGGGCACAGTCAATCAAGCCCGTGCCGCTGGCTTCCGCCCAGGCGCGCAACTCCGCCGGGGTAAGCGGCGGCGCATCCGCGGCGCGGCGATAGGGCTGGCCGCCGGTGAGCCGCGCCAGGTAGGAGCGTTCTGCGGTGATGATGTGCTGCAAGGTGTCGCGGATCGAGCCATAGGTGCCGATGGCCGTGCTGTCGAGCTGTTCGTCGCTCAGGCCCGCACACAGGTCAAGCAGGCGCAGGTTCGCCCAGCGGTTGTGGCTGAAAAGGGTGGTGAGACTAGAGTTGATACCCATAAGATTTGTAGTCCAAGGTGTAGTCGAAAGGCGGCATAGGGGCTAAAGCCCCAGGCGGGAAATTTGAATGGCGTTGGCTACGGCAATGAAGCCATAGAGCAGAAAGGGCGGAGCAAAGGCTAATCCGGCCAGCAGCGCAGCCAGGCGGTTACGGCGACGGGCATAAGCGATCCAGCCGGTGATGGTCAGCACCAGCGGCAGAATTGGATATGACCATACCACAATTACAAAAGTCCAGGCCTCCTTGCTCACACCAGAGTCGAAAGCCATCACTGACAGGCCGGCCATTAGCAGCCAGATCAGCAATGATGCCAGGGTGAGCGCAAGCGCCAGGATCATCCAGACGAGCAGGGCGGTGCGGCGAGGTTTCGCCGCGGCGGGTAGGGGTGGGGTCATGGGCAAAATGATACTTCATCACCGCCACTTACGCAACTGCACTGCGTTCGACCTTGACAGCGCAGTGATTTCGGCGACAATGCGTGATGATCTTACCCTACGGAGCCTATTTGTGACTAAACGATTCGTGATTGTCGCCGGTAATATCGGCGCAGGCAAGACCTCAATCACCGAGCGCGTGGGCGCGCGGCTGGGTTGGTACACTGCTTTTGAGTCGGTCAGTGATAATCCGTACCTGGCCGAGTTCTATGCCGACATGCGCCAGTGGGCTTTTCACTTGCAGGTTTTCTTTCTGGGCCACCGCGCTCAGCAGCATGTGACGCTGGCTCGCCATGCCCGTTCTGCTATTGCAGATCGCAGCATCTACGAAGATGCCTATATCTTCGCCCGCGCCCTGCATCACCTCGGCAACATCAACGAGCGCGATTATCAGTCGTATCGCACCCTGTTCAATCTGGTGGTGGCCGGGCTGCCGCGGCCCGATTTGCTGCTCTACCTGCGCGCGCCGGCCCCGCTGCTGATGGAACGCATCCGCCAGCGCGGGCGTGAGATCGAAAGCGGCATCAGCGAGGCCTATCTTACCTTGCTAGAGTCTTTCTACGAAGATTGGTTGCGCACCTTTGACCTGTGCCCGGTGCTGACCATTCAGACCGATGATCTGGATTTTGTCCATAAACCGCGGCATTTGGATATTGTGGTGGAGCGCATTCAGGAGCGGCTGACAGGGCGTGAGGACATTGTGTTCACCGCCTGATGCCTGTGGCTATCAGCTTGAGTCTTTGAGCGGGTGCGCCGCGCGCTTTTCTGCGGACATGGCGCCAGAATGTAGGCTATCCTCTTGATCGGCCGGTGGCTGCGGGCTATAATACAAGGCATCAAATTCACGATATTGACTTTACAAGAAAGAAACAGATCATGGATCGTATACAACATGAAATTGCAACTCTGGCCGGTGGGTGTTTCTGGTGTCTGGAAGCGGTGTTCGACACATTGCAGGGCGTAGAAAACGTGGTTTCCGGCTATTCTGGCGGCTTTGTGATCAACCCTACCTATCATCAGGTGTGCGAAGGCAAAACCGGTCACGCCGAGGTGGTTCAGGTAACCTTTGATCCTGCGGCAATCAGCTTCAGCGAGCTGCTGGAGGTCTTCTTTGCGCTACACGACCCCACCACGCTCAACCGCCAGGGAGCCGATGTAGGCCCGCAATATCGCTCAGCCATCTTCTATCATTCGCCCCAGCAGCGTGAGGCCGCCCGCGCCGCCATTGCGCAACTAGACGCGGCGCATGTATTCAGCGCGCCGATTGTTACCGAAGTTACCCCGGCTACCCGCTTTTATCCTGCGGAAGACTATCATCAAGAATATTTTGTCAACAATCCCCGTCAGCCCTATTGCGTGGCGGTGGTTTCCCCCAAGGTTGTCAAGATGCGGCAGAAGTTTGCCAAAAAGCAGAAAGCAGTGGCATAGCCGAGACAGTTTTCAGCTCAATCAGCTAAGTGATTGGGCAGATAGCCTTGAAGCCCTGCATTGGCAGGGCTTTTTTGCAGGCAGGCCCAAATCACGTCGTTTTACGGGACAGCTTGGGGCTTGATGGCCGCGCCGCCGCTAATCAGGGAGCCGAGGAGAGAATCGCTTCCAGCACACCGCCTGCGATGGCTAGCGACTTTTCTGAGAGGGTGAAGCAGTAGCGCGGCTCGGCACGGGCATCCAGGTCACCGATCTTCATGCCTGCGGTCACCGGCACGCTGGCATGTACCAGGCCGCGCAACACGCCGTTGAAGGGCGCAACCAACGGCACACCGTTTACCTCGGCAAATACCTCTCCTGTACGCAGCAGGTCACCGATAGCGGCACGGCTGTGTACATAGCCGTCGGCGGGGGCGCGCACTACGCGTGCCCCGCGCTGTCCGCCGATCTCGCCGGGGGTGTGGGTGTCCGGTTCGGCCGTGCCCTGCCAGATCACCCGACCCAGGTCATGGCCGCGGTTCGTTTCGATCACGGCATGGCAGTCTACACCCGCGCTGAAGCCTGGTCCCAGCGCAATCACCCGCGGCGCATCTGTGAGCGCCGTGCCGGTATTTGCCTTGGCCATGATGGCATCTACCAGCGCTGCGGGGCGCAACTCGGCGCGGCAGGCTGCCGCGGCATCCACCAGCACCGGGATGTGACCGGCAGCCAGGGCGCGGTGAGCGGCTGCAAGGTCAGTCACCCGCACTGCGGTGACCCCCTCCACTGTGGTATGTCCGACGAACACGGCCTCGGCAAAGGACACGGTGCGGCGCACCACCAATGGCCGCGCGGCTTCGGTCATCACCACGGCAAAGCCACAGCGGTGCAGCCGCCACGCCACTCCGCTGCCCAAGTCACCTGCCCCGCGGATTAGAATCGGGTCTGAAAAAAAAGCCATTACTGACTACCAGTTTCAGTAGTTCACGATTTTGGCAGTTGAGCAGGTAAGGGCAGGGCCATGA
>CALESQ010000027.1 GCA_937907455.1 uncultured Caldilineales bacterium | reverse complement strand
ATAGAGCACCGGCCTCCGGAGCCGGGTGCGCTGGTTCGAGTCCAGCTGGGGGTACTGCTGAAAAAAACGAGGGTTGCTCCTGCAATGGCGCTGGAGCAACCCTCGTTTTTTATGGGATGGCAGGCTGGGGCCGTTTGGCTACAGGAAGGCTTGCCAGATAAAGATCACGATCATCAACACGGCGATCATGGCTTCCAGCAGGCTGGAGGCCAGCACACCGAACAGATAGCCCCGGGTTGAACGCAACGCCAGACGCAAGTTATGCTTGTCCAGATACTCCAACGCGATCATGCCCGCTACCGCGCCGAGGATGGTGGCTACCAGCGTGCCCAGCACGGGGATCCAGGCACCGAACAGCAGACCTCCGGCAAAGCCGCCGACAATTGCGCCGCCCACTGCTTTCCAACTGGCCCCGACACGGCGACTGATCAACGCGGTTAACGCCAGATCGCTGCCCCAGGCGGCAATGGTTAACAGGGCCAGCAGCACCAGGGTTGGCCAGCCGATGGATGCAAAGCCATCTTGGACGGCCCAGGCCAGCACACCCAGCCAGATGAAGATCGGCCCCGGCACCAGGGGCAGCAGGCTGCCAATGAAGCCGACAAAGATCAACACGTAGGCCAGCAGGATCAGCAGCGCGGCGTTTTCCATGAAGAAGAGCGTCTAGCGGAAGATATTGGTTTTTGCCACGCGATCGCCCATGACGATGAAGGCAGAGGCCAGGCAGAGGGTGTTCAGGATGTGGTAAAAGCCGCTGATGTCGCCCGGTTTACCCATGGAAATCAGCCAGATCAGCCAGTTGAGGATGATGGCAACTACGAAAGAGCCGATGACAAGCAGCCATTGTTTGCGGTTGAAGTGGAGCATAAAGGTCCTCGTTGCTTGCAGGTATTTGGTATGAATGAAGATGCCGCCATTGTACCAGATAGTGCTTTGTTGCGCAAGTCAGCAGGGCTTCTCCGGAGTGTGTAAAAGGCGGGATAGGGCTGGCGGTAATCGTCAGAAAGTGAGTTGGCGCTCTGACCGCTACTTGCGGGATGGTTTCTCAACCCGCTGAACCCTCGGGGTATAGCACAAGGCCCTGCGCGCGGGAAGCGGCAGGGCCCTGCAGGATGCGAAGGGTGAGGTCGCGGCGGCTTATTCTGAGGCTTGCTCGATCACCTCGGCCACCACATGCTCGCTGATGACAGCGCTTTCATTGGCAACTTGGCTGATGGCGCTTTCTGCTGCCGGTAAAACGGCTGCCGCGGCCGCAGGGGCTGCCAGCATTTGGCTGCTCAGACGGCTGGACAAGCTGGCCATCTGCTTTTGCAGGGCCTGCGTGGCCTCCAGGTTCGAGGCGATCAACTTGGCCTGGCGTTTCAATTCGCCGGAAATCTCTGCTCCGCCACCGGGTGTGGCATCGGCCACTGCGGGCATGGCCAGCTTTTGCTGCACATTCAGGGTGGTGCTGTCTACGCCCACCAGCAGGTGCAGCACCTTGCCGATGATGTAGAACTCGATGAAGCCGAAAATTGCCAGCAGCAGGCCGGGGATCACCGCCAGCCAGGCCCAGGTCATGGTGCTGAGATCCAGCCTGTCGCCCACAGATTGCGCCGCCCGCCATGAGCCAAAGGCAGCCAGCAGACCGAGAATGAGGATGATCCAGGCCAGCACGAGTGCCAGCGTGCCCAGGACGCGCAGGCCCTGATAACGACTTTTCACAGAATAACTCCTTCTTGCCAGATTATTGCATGGTGATGCGCAGATCTACATCCAGGTTTGACAGCTCAGGCAACAGCAGGTTGGCCAGGTTGATGTAGGGGCTGTCGGGGTTGATCTGGGCGTAGAGGTTGGCGCTGTTGTCAAGCAGGGCGCTGTTCCAGCCGATCTGCGGCAGTGCTTCGCCGTTGACCGTGGCGAAAACACCGTTTGACCCGCTGACAAAACGCAGCTCGTTGACATTATTAGCCTTAAATTGTGCCAGGGTATCAGGGGTCAGCTCTACCGGCAGAAAAATGCCGGCTGCTGCCAGGTCGCGGCTGCTGATGCCGGCCACTGTTGGAATGCCTTGCTCGTCGTAGTTCACATCAATGCGCACCACGAAGGAAGGATCACCCGATTTGGTTTCAGGCTCCAGCACTTCGGGGGCTACCGCGGGATCGCGCATGGCAATTTCGCTGGCACCGGTCTGCATGGGGAAGCGCAGCACGATGTTGAGGCCGGTGCGCTCTACAATCGGCACCAGTTTGCCGATCAATTCGCCGTAGGGCAGGTTGGCAATGCCGGCCAGCGTGCCCAGGTTAGCCAGCGAGTCGCCATCCCAGGTGAGGTAGGGCAGCGGTTGGCCGTTGGCGAAGATGAAAATGCCCTTGTTGCTGCTGACGAATTCCAGATGCTGTACGTTGGTGTTGGTCATCCAGTCTACGTATACCGGGTTGACGCCCATATCAGGTAATTGCGCGCCGGGGATCAGCGAATTCACTGTTTCGATGCTGAGACCATTCACTGAAGCACGCCCGCTTTGATCAATATCCAGGATCAGACGCGGCAGAGATACCAGAAAACGTTGGCCGCTGGCTGTGGTTTCATCGGTTGTGGGCATGGTGGCTGCGCCGCAGGCACTTAGCAGCAGCGAGAGGATAAGGGTGAAGGCAATAATACGGAAGAAACGCATGAGACACACCTCCTGTGTGCAACGAGGGCAATGGATGGTATAGTTCTCCTCACATGATAACAACCGGCCTGACTAAAGAAGAGGCGGTTTGGTGGTCTGAATGGCAAGCAGTATACCTGTGCCCATCTCTTTCGTCAAGTCGTCTGTCAATGGGATGGTGTATGAAATTTGCCTGAAAATGGGGTGAGGATGTTTCTTCACCCCCCGCGGCTCATGGCGATCTCGTCAATACTTTGTAAACCTGGTGTTTGTCTGTGGCGCTTGCTGCTAGCCTGTCATTCTGAGGCCCGGCAGGGGGCCGAGGAAGCCCTCACGCCGCACGGGGGACTCTTTACTGTGTTTGTGGTGACAGCGCTGAGTGCATCTGACTTGCTGAACTTCGGGCAACAACTTTGTTTACGATGCAGTAAACCATGCAGAAACAGCCATAAACGCTAAAGTTAAAGATTTTGTAAGGAAAGTGGTCAGCAAAAAATACCCATTCGTCTGGTATAATGCAGGCGTGGGTTGGTGGATTGCAGTGAGGCGACACACTGCAAGTCAAGTCTGGGGACCAACCCGAACGCACCGGTTGGGGAGGCGCGTGCATTAACGAGGACGAACATGGTTCGTCCTCGTTGCGTTCTGAAACCCGCTGTCTACTATTATAACACACACTTGCTCGGTTGGTTTCACCCACTTTGCCACCTCGTGCTATACTGGGCCTTGTGATGCACCTGCGACGACGATTTTGGCTGATATTGATCCCTGCAGCAGCGTTGCTGGCGCTGATCTGGCTGCGTCCGCGCGCCGCGGTGACGGTGGGGCCGCAGCAAACCGTCACCGGCATCAATCCCCGGCTGGGTGTGCATACCCGTCTTACCGATGAGGTGGAGGAGTGGAAGGTCAGGCGCACGCTGGAAATGGTGCGTGAGATGGGCGCATTCTGGATTGTTGAATACTTCCCCTGGGCCTATGTCGAGCCAGAGCGTCCTGGCCAGGGCGAATGGCAACACAGCGACATGGTGATGCGCCACGCCCGCGCTCAGGGCTTGCAGGTTTTCGCTCGCCTTGGTTTCACCCCGCAATGGGCGCGCCCCAAAGACACTGCTCCCACCTATCTCGATGAAGCACAGTATGCCGCCTTCGGTGACTATGTTTTCGAGTTCGTGCAGCGTTACCGCGGCCAGCTTGCCGGTGTGGTCATCTGGAACGAGCCAAACCTCAGCCTGGAGTGGGGCTATCGCCCGGTGGATGCTGCGGCCTACACGCGGCTGCTGCGCGCGGCCTATATCCGCGCCAAAGAGGCTGATCCCACGCTGCCGGTGTTGGGCGGTGCATTGGCTCCTACTCTGGCTCCCGCGGGCAGTGCCTGGGGGATGGATGATCTGCTTTATTTGCAGGCCATGTACGATGCCGGCGCGGCCCCCTGGTTCGATGCCCTGGCAGTACACGCTTACGGCGGCAAGTTTCCCCCCGATGAACCCGCCGCGGCTGATGCTATCAACTTTACCCGCACCGAGTTGCTGCGCGCAGTGATGGTGCGCAATGGTGATGCAGCCAAACAGGTGGTCATCACCGAAGGCGGCTGGAACGATCATCCGCGCTGGACGCGTGCCGTGCGCCCGGCGCAGCGCATTGCCTACACCACGCGCGCCTATCAACTGGCGCTGGAGCGTTGGCCCTGGGTAGATGCCGTGGCGCTGTGGGCCTTTCGCTACCCCGCTCCGGCGCGCACCTATCAAGACTATTTCACCTTTGTCACTCCCGATTTTCAGCCCAAGGCGATCTATCTGGAGGTGCAGCGCTACGCGCAGGGTGCAGCACCTGCCCCCGCGGCCGAGCCATCCCTGCCATGAAATCGCTCGTCATCTCCCGCCGTTTGCTGCTTGCCGCTGCTCTGCTGCTCATCTTGCTGCTGAGCTGGCTTTGGCGCGCCTATGCTCCCGGCCATGATCGCGTGTGGGAGGATATTCGCGGCAGCGGCCAATGGCGGGTGGCTATAGACCCCAGCTTCCCGCCTTTTGAGCTGCTGGATGCCGCCGGACAGCCCACCGGCTTTGATGCTGAACTGGCGCAGGCTATTGCCGCTCGCTGGGGGGTGACGGTGACCTTCGAAGCGATGGGCTTTGATGGCCTGGTAGATGCGGTGTACGCGGGCCGCGTGCAGGGGGCCATTTCTGCGTTGCCTTATCAGCCGGAACGCACGCAGGATGTGGCTTTTTCTGTCCCTTATTTCGAGGCCGGTTTGGTGCTGGTGTTGCCCGCACAGGGTGGGGCAGTGCAATCGCTGGATGATTTGGCGGGCAAGCGCCTGGCTGTGGAGTGGGGATCGGAGGGCGATGTGCAGGCGCGCAGTTTGCGTCGTCGTTTTACTGATCTGTTGCTGTTGCCGCAGGAAACGCCGCAGGACGCTTTGCTGGCTGTGGCCGAGGGTCGCGCTGATGCCGCACTGACTGATCGGGTCAGCGCGTTGCAGGTGGCTGCGGGTGATGGCCGCATCCGCCTTGCCCCTCAGGTGGTGGTGTCGGACCCCTACGTGGTGGTATTGCCGCGCCGCGCTGCACAGCTTCAGCGTGAGGTGAATGCTGCGCTGGCTGCGCTGGCCGCCGACGGCACGCTGGCCGCCCTCACAGAGCGCTGGCTGGGGACGGGCAGTGAGGAGTAAACAGTATCCAGTAAACAGTATATTGGATACTGGATACTCCTTACTTCTTACTCCACCATGCGTACTTCGATCCACGAGGTACGGCCGGCGGTGATGGTGAACTCGCCGTGATAGATTTTGCCGTTGGCCTCGAATTCGTAGCGGTAGGTGTTGGCGGGGAGATCGGCCAGCAGGAAATTTTCGCCCCATTCGTCGTCAGGGAAAATCAGCCCTAGGGCATCGGTATAGGTGTAGGTGTAGAAGCGCGGAGACTTGAATTCAGGCCCCGGATAGAAGAGCAAATGCACGTTGGGCAGGTGACGGCCATCCGCGGTAAGGACGCGGCCTGCCAGTGCCCCGAAGCCGGGCAGCGGCTCCAGCCAAAATTCGGCGTTGCGTGTGTGATCGTAATCGTTCACGCCTACGCGCACCTCTACATGCACGTGCGGGCCGATGGCAATGCCGGTGCTGCCCACTGCGCCCACAGTCTGACCACTCTGCACGCGCTGGCCGCGTTGCACATCAACCCGGCTCATGTGACCCAGCAGCACAAACACGGCTTGATCGCGATAGCGGCGATCCAGCTCGATCACCACCGCGTTGCCGAAGAAGTGCGTGGTAGGGCCGATGGCTTCATCGCTGTCTGAGCCGGCGAACACCACCATGCCATCTGCGGGGGCCAGCAGCGGTGTGCCGAGGGGGTTGGCGATATCTGCGCCGTGATGCAGCAGGTAGGCTCCCTGGCCGGTGCTGCCGTAGGGATAGTAGGGACTGGCCCACTGGATGGTGCCCGGGCCGGTGGGTCGCGCCAGCCAGTAATGATCGGTGGCCTGGGTCGCATCCGGCGTGGGCCACGGTCCGCCGGGGATGATCGGTGGCAAAGTACTCTTCACCGTGCGCACGCTGACTGCTGTCGCGGCGGTGGCTGTGGACGCAGCGGTAGCTGTGGGCGATGCCGTGGCCGTCGCGGTAGCGGTGGCCGTCGCGGTAGCTGTAGCTGTGGGCGATGCCGTGGCCGTCGCGGTAGCTGTGGCCGTCGCTGTGGCTGTGGCTGTGGCCGATGGTGTCACAGTGGGCGTTGGCTCAGGTTGCAGCGCGGCACAGCCTGCGGTCAACGCAAGCGCAGCCAGAAGGATCAACAGCAAAGGCAGACGGTGGTAGAAGGGCATGAGGATAGTGAGAAGTGAACAGTTTACAGCGACAGATACGTTTCGGCTTAAAACCTAAACCTTAAACCTTGAAACCTGATCATACCACCAAGCGGGCGAGTCACAAAGTTCAAGCGATTAGAAGAACAGATGAAAACTGAATATAAAAAACGGATGCTGGCATATCACATCCGTTTTTCAAAAAATCAGTTTTGGCAATTCAAACCCGCAGAATCATTTTTCAAAACTATCCTGCGATCATGCAGCCGAGCGTTTTCTCGCAAAGCGATGGGTGCATAGCTGACATCGGAACGCCTGTTCAGCAATCACCGTGTGCGGCGGTACACATGCGTACTCTGCCCGCTGATGGCCTCGGCGCTTTCCATCACTGTCTCGGACAGCGTAGGATGCGGGTGAATGGTTAGTTCCAGATCGGCGGCCACCGCGCCCATCTCAATCGCCAGCACGCCTTCGGAGATCAGCTCACCGGCGCTGGAGCCGACAATGCCCATGCCCAGCACTCGCTCATCCACCGCATCAATGATCAGCTTGGTCAGGCCATCGCTGCGACCCAATGTGGTCGCTCGGCCCGACGCACCCCACGGGAAGCGGGCTACGCGCACGGGACGCTTTTGCTCCTCAGCTTGCTGCTCGGTCAGGCCGCACCAGGCTACTTCAGGATCGGTGAACACCACCGCGGGGATCGCCTGCGGATCGAACGCGGTGGGATGCCCGGCGATGGCCTCGGCTGCCACATGGCCTTCACGCGTGGCCTTGTGCGCCAGCATCGGTTCACCGGCGATGTCGCCCACGGCAAAGATATGGGCGACGTTGCTGCGGCGCTGCGCATCTACCGGGATGAAGCCTTTGGCATCGACCTGCACACCGGCTTTGTCCAGTCCCAGCCCCGTGGAGTTGGGCTTGCGTCCCACAGAAACCAACACGCGGCTGAAGGTTTCCTCAAAGGGGTCGCCCTCTGGCGAACGAAAACGCACACGAATGCCATCTGTGGTTTCTTCCATCCCCAACACGGCGGTTTGCACCATGATCTTCTCGAAACGGGTGGCAAGCTGCTTCGCCAGCACCTTGACCAGATCTGCATCGCCGTTAGCCAGCAGCCGCGGCAGCATCTCTACCACGGTGACCTTGCTGCCCAAAGCCGCGTAGACGCTGCCCAGCTCCAGGCCGATGTAGCCGCCGCCTACCACCAACAGGCTGGCAGGGATTTCCGGCAGAGTCAGCGCGGCGGTGGAGTCCATGATGCGCTCCGAGCCGATGTTGAAGGCCGGGATCACTGTGGGGTGTGAACCGGCTGCAATCACTGCGTACTCAAAGTGGATGCGCGAAGCAACGCCGTCAGTCGCGGTGACTTGCAGCGTATGCGGATCGAGAAACTCGCCGTGGCCTTGCACAAAACGCACCTTGCGCTGCTTGGAGAGCATCCCCACGCCGCCGGTGAGTTGGCCCACCACCTTGTCCTTGAACGAGCGCAGCTCATCCAGGTTGATGGTTGGCTCACCGAAGTGAATGCCCAGTTCTGCGGCCTCGCGCGCTTCGTTCAGCACCTTGGCCGCGTGCAGCAGCGCCTTGGAGGGGATGCAACCGCGGTAGAGGCAAACGCCACCGGGGTTCTTCTCCACGTCTACCAGCGTTACTTCCAGGCCGAGATCAGCCGCCTTGAAGGCCGCCGGATAGCCGCCCGGTCCGCCGCCGAGTACGAGAACGTGGGTGTTTATGGTGTTTTCGGTCATTGTATGGTGTCCTTTGGCGTGTTACGTACTGCGTATTGCGTAATCCGGAAGGGCCTTTTTGGACACAAAACACGCCATGCTTTGAAATACGCAGTACGCAGTACGCAATAGCTATCCTTCCAGCATCAACAAAAACGGCTTTTCCAGTGCTTCGCACACCCAGCGCAGGAAGCGCGCGCCGTCGGCACCGTCAATCAGGCGATGATCGTAGGTGAGCGACAGCGGCATCATCAGTCGCGGCTGGAATTGGCCATCCACCCACACTGCCTCGGTGCTGCTGCGCGAGACGCCCAGAATGGCCACTTCGGGGCTGTTAACCAATGGCGTGAAGGCTGTGCCGCCGATGCCACCTAGGTTTGAGATGGTGAAACACGCACCTTGCATGTCTTCCAGCCCCAGCTTGCGGTCGCGCGCCTTTTGTGCCATTTGGCCCAGGTCTGCTGCCAGCTCGATAACGTTTTTCTGATCCGCATCACGAATCACCGGCACCAGCAAGCCGCGGTCAGTATCCACCGCCACGCCGACATGCACGTATTGCTTGTAGACGATCTCTTCCGCGGCCATGTCTACGCTGGCGTTGAACTGCGGGAAGCGGCGCAACGCGGCGGCCACTACCTTGAGCAGGATCGCCGTGGGAGTGAGCTTGGCCCCGGCGGCCTCAGCGCGTGGGTTGTAGAGCTTGCGCAGTTGCTCCAGCTCGGTGATGTCGGCCCGGTCGAACTGCGTTACCATGGGTACGGTGGCCCAGGATTGGCTCATGGCGCGCGCCGTGGCACGGCGCACATTGCTCATCTTTTCGCGCTGTACCGCGCCCCACTTGCTGCCATCAGGCAGCGGCGCAGCGTTGGGCAGCACCGCGGAAGGTGTGCCTGCGCCCGCGCGTACATGGGCCTTCACATCCTCTATCGTGACGCGGCCGGCCATGCCCGTACCCGGCACCGCGGCCACATCCACACCCAGCTCGCGCGCGAAGCGACGTACTGAGGGTGCCGCCGGTGCGGCCTCGGCAGGCTCAGCGGGTGGGGGCGCGGCTGGTGCGGCCTCAACAGGGGCTGAAGGGGCCGGCTTGGGCGGTTCTGCTGTCGCTTGCGCTGGGGAGGCAGCAGGCTGGGCCGCGGCGGGTTCTGGCTTAGCCGCTGAAGCCGCTGCTTCCAGCGTCAACAGCACCTGCCCGATTTTGGCGACGTCACCAGTTTTGATGTGTACTGCGCTCACCTGTCCTGCCACATTCGAGGGTACTTCCAGCACGGCTTTGTCGGTTTCCAGCTCCAACACGGGTTGGCCTTCTTTTAATGAATCGCCAACGTGAACCAGCACACCAACCACGGTGGCCTGGGTGATGTTTTCGCCTAATTCCGGTAATTTGAATTCGATAGACATGGGGAATCTCCGGTGGATAATGGAATGCGTGTGACGGCGACGTTATACGCGAATGCGCCGCGGTGATTCATCGTGGACCGCGGCGATCCGCCGTGGGCATCGTAGAGCCGCAAAATTTTGCGGCTCTACGTCGCCGTTATGCGCGGGTCGCCGTCGTACGCGAATACGCCGCGGCGCGCGAATTTACCGCGCGCCGCGGCCAACGCACATCACGCGCGCAACGGATTGGGTTTGTCGGGATTGATGCCCAGATCAACCACGGCCTGCTGCACGCGTGCCCACGGTAGATCGCCGGCGCGTGCCAGCGCAGTCAGCGCGGCCAGGGTGATGTACCGTGCGTCCACCTCGAAGAAATCGCGCAGGGTAGCGCGGTCTTCGCTGCGACCAAAACCTTCGGTGCCCAGCGAATAGAGCGGACGCGGCAGCCAGCGGCTGATCGAATCGGGCAGGGTCTTGACGTTGTCCGAGGCAGCCACCAACACGCCCGGCGCATCAGCCAGCGTGCTGGCAACAAACGGCACGCGCGGCGGCTGGCCTGGGTTCAGCAGGTTCCAGCGTTCCGCTTCCAGTGCGTCGCGGCGCAGCTCTTTGTAGCTCGTCACGCTCCACACATCCGCGCCGATGCCGTAATCCTTTTCCAGGATTTTCTGTGCTTTCAGCGCCTCGTTGAGGATCGAGCCGCTGCCCAGCAACTGAGTGCGCAGCGGTGCATTGGGCAGCGTGGCCGGGCGCACGCGATACAGGCCGCGCAAAATGCCTTCACGCACGCCCTCGCCCGCGGGCATGGGCGGCATGGGGTAGTTTTCGTTGCCGACGGTCAGGTAGTAAAACACATCTTCCTGCTCGCTCATCATGCGACGAATGCCGTCCTGGATGATTACCGCTAATTCGTAGGCAAAGGCCGGGTCGTAGGCCAGCAGCGTGGGCACGGGATAGGCCAGCAGGTGGCTGTGTCCATCCTGGTGCTGCAAGCCTTCGCCGGCCAGCGTGGTGCGGCCAGCCGTGGCTCCCACGAGGAAGCCGCGCGTGCGCATGTCGGCTGCGGCCCAGGCCAGGTCGCCAATACGCTGGAAGCCGAACATCGAATAATAGATGTAGAAGGGCAGCATGGGAATGCCGTAGTTGGCGTAGGCACTGCCCGCGGCGATGAAGGAAGACATCGCGCCTGCTTCGGTGATGCCTTCCTCCAGGATTTGGCCGGTTTTGTCTTCCTTGTAGTATAGCAGACTGTCTGAGTCTACAGGTTCATAGAGCTGGCCGCTGGAAGCGTAGATGCCTACCTGGCGGAATAGCGCCTCCATGCCGAAGGTGCGTGCTTCGTCGGGCACAATCGGCACGATCTGCTTGCCGAGGCCGCGGTCGCGCAGCAGCTTGCTGAGCAGACGCACGAAAACCATCGTGGTGCTGACCTCGCGGCCTTCCGTGCCCTCATAGAATTCCTGGAACAGCTCGTCGCCGGGCACGGGCAGTGGTTCTATCTGGCCGATGCGCCGCGGCAGATAGCCGCCCAGCGCGCGGCGTCGCTCCTGCAAATATTGAATTTCCGGGCTGTTATCAGCCGGGCGGAAGAAGCTCGTGTGCAGCACGTCATCTTCAGGCAGCGGGATGTCGAAGCGGGAGCGGAACTGCACCAGCTCGGCCTCATTTAGCTTTTTTTGGCTATGGGTGATGTTCTTGCCTTCGCCGGCCTCACCCAGGCCATACCCTTTCACCGTGCGTGCTAGAATCACCGAGGGCGCGCCCTTGTGGTTCATCGCATGGTAATAGGCTGCGTACACTTTCAGCGGATCGTGGCCGCCCAGCCGCAGGCGCGCCAGCTCTTCATCGCTTTTGTCCTTCACCAGCTCCAGCAGTTCAGGATATTTGCCGTAGAAGTGCTCGCGGATGTATGCACCACCCTCTACGATGTATTTTTGATATTCCCCATCTACCACTTCACCCATGCGCTGCGCCAGCAGCTCGCCGTGTTTCGAGGCCAGCATCTCGTCGAAGTCGCTGCCCCAGATCACCTTGATAGCGTTCCAGCCGGTGCCGCGGAAGTTGCGCTCCAACTCTTGGATGATCTGGCCGTTGCCGCGCACCGGGCCATCCAGCCGTTGTAGGTTGCAGTTGATGACGAAAATGAGGTTGTCCAACTTTTCGCGCGCAGCCAGCGAGATCGCGCCCAATGTTTCTGGTTCGTCGGTTTCGCCGTCGCCCAAAAAAGCCCACACCTTGACCCCACGGGCCGATTTCAGGCCGCGATCTTCCAGATAGCGCAGGAAGCGTGCCTGATAGATCGCCATGATCGGCCCCAGCCCCATCGAAACGGTGGGAACCTGCCAGAAGTCGGGCATTAGCCAGGGGTGCGGATAGGAAGAGAGACCACCGCCAGGAGCCAGTTCACGGCGGAAATTAGCCAGATCTTCTGCTGAAAGCCGGCCTTCCAGAAAGGCGCGGCCATAGATGCCCGGCGCACTGTGCCCCTGGAAAAACACCAGATCGCCTTCAAAGTCGGGCGTGCGGGCGCGGAAGAAGTGGTTGAAGCCTACCTCGTAGAGCGTGGCTGCCGATGCATAGGTGGAGATGTGGCCGCCGATACCGGGTGATTCTTTGTTGGCGCGCACTACCATCGCCATAGCATTCCAACGGATCAGGCTCTTGATGCGCCGTTCCAGCGGACGATTGCCCGGATACGCCGGTTCATCGTATGGCGGGATTGTGTTTACATAAGGAGTGTTGGCGGTGAATGGTTCTTTTACCCCTAGCCGTGCCGCATGCTGCTTCAAGTCTTCGAACAGATCCAGCACGCGTTCTGGGCCGCCTTGCTGCAAGACATAGTTGAGCGATTCGCGCCATTCTTCGCTTTCGGCTGCCTGCACCTCAGGGGTATACGCGGGGCCGTTGATGATTCTTGACATGTCGTCCTCTCACAAATACCTTGCCGTAGCGAGTTGCGCTGCGGCAGGGATAAAGTTTGGAAACGGATACTCGGCCTGCGGCGGGGGGAAAGCCCAATGAATTCGGTGATGGCTTGGCCTGTTCAGCATGAGCTAAACAGGATAGAGCTAAGGATCACAGGACTATTTTTGATTTTCATCAAAGCGCAGGCTAGAGGGTCGAACAGTTACGCTATTTTAGCAAATTGGCAGGGCTTCGTCTGTTGGTAATGCTCAATTGCTAAATTCAGTAGTTCACGATTTGGCCTGAAAGGCGTTAGCTGAAGTTTCCAGA
>CALESQ010000026.1 GCA_937907455.1 uncultured Caldilineales bacterium | reverse complement strand
AACAAAAGCGGCAACTCGAACGTATTGACACACCAGAAAAAAACTGGAAATTCAACCCAGGTGACATCAAAGAACGGCACTTCTGGGATGCTTACATGGCCGCCTATGAAGATATGCTGCGACACACCAGCACCGAGGCCGCGCCGTGGTACGTGGTACCGGCTGACCGCAAATGGTTTGCCCGTGTTGCCGTTGCCGCGATTATCGCTCAGAAACTGATTGATATGGATCCGCAGTATCCTGTCATCAACGACAAACAGCGTGCTGACATGCAAGCCAGCCGCGAGCTGTTGCTTAGCGAAGCAGCCGATGCTTCCTCTTCGTAACTCCTGATTTTTTACAGCAAGGAGCGCACTCATGAGCAAGGACAAAGACAAGGAAAAAAAGCACAAGGGCAAGGAGAAGAAAGCCAAATCGGCTGAGGCCAGCGCAGCGCCGGTTGAGCTGGTAGCCGATGCTCCTGCGTCCGAAGATGCCACCAAAGGGCCTTCCATCTCCGAGAAGGAGTACCTGAAGGCGTTGGCCGGCCTGCAAATCGAGCTGGTAAAGTTGCAGGAATGGATCAAACACAAGCAGATGCGCGTGGTGGTAATCTTTGAAGGCCGCGATGCCGCAGGCAAAGGCGGCACCATCAAACGCATCACCGAGACGCTAAATCCCCGCGTGGTACGCGTGGTAGCGCTGCCAGCGCCCACCGAACGCGAGAAGGGCCAGTGGTACTTCCAACGCTACGTGGCTCAACTGCCTGCCGCGGGCGAGATGGTGCTGATGGACCGTAGTTGGTACAACCGCGCCGGCGTAGAGCGGGTGATGGGCTTTTGCAGCGAAGATGAATACTGGGAATTCCTGCGCTCCTGCCCATCATTTGAGCGCATGCTGGTGCGCTCCGGCGTCACCATCATTAAATACTGGTTCTCGGTGAGCGACGAAGTGCAGGAAAAACGCTTTCAGGCGCGCATTGATGACCCCACGCGACGCTGGAAGCTCAGCCCGATGGACCTGACCGCGCGCTCACGCTGGGTAGACTACTCGCGCGCCAAAGATGACATGTTCGCCTATACCGACATCAAAGAAGCGCCGTGGTGGGTGGTGGATGGCGACAACAAGAAGCTGGCCCGGCTGAACTGCATCAGCCATTTGCTGGGGCAGTTCCCTTATGAAGATCTGACCCCACCGCCGATTGTGCTGCCGCCGCGCCAAAGCGATGTCGGCTATGTACGTCCGCCGATCAATTCACAGACTTTTGTGCCTGGGGCCTATCCAAAGTAGCGCCCTCGGTGCGTTTGACAGGGCTTCACGCTTAGGCTATAATGGCCCGCAGCAACCTGAAACGCAATAGCTTGTGGTTTCAAGTATGCCTCACTGCTTCGTCAGTGAGGCATTTATTTGCGCCACAGGCCGCAGGTTATCCGAAATACAAGGAGGTACGTACACTATGGCTAACGTCGAGCTTCGCTCCGGCGAATCTCAGGAACAGTTGCTAAAGCGCTTCCGCAAGGAAGTCACCAAGACCCGCGTGCTATCTACTGCCCGCAAAAAGCGCTGGTTCACTCCTCCCAGTGAAGTGCGCCGCATCAAGAAGCAGAAGGCCGTACGCAAGGCGCGCCAGGCGCAGCGCAAGCGCGACCGCATGGCTGAGTAAGCAGCCCGTCCCACGCACAAATCACGTTTGAAAGGAGGTGATGGCGAATGGCTGAGTCCGCGGACGATAAGCTGATTCTGGAAGGCAAAATCATCGAAGCATTGCCCAATACAACATTTCGCGTTGAACTGGAAAACGGCTACCAAGTCCTGGCCTATTTATCCGGCAAGATGCGCAAGCACTATATTCGTGTCTTGTTAGGCGACGCTGTGCGCGTTGAACTGTCGCCATATGACCTCACACGGGGCCGCATTGTCTACCGGCATCGGGTAGCTCAGGCCTACGGCGAACAATAGCTCATCAAACGTGTTGATGATAAAACAAAAAAAGAGAGCCGAAATCGGCTCTCTTTTTTTGTTTGCAAGCGACTTATTACACTGTAAATTAAGTTTCTGAGAACTTTTGGTTCTCAGGTAGTATCTGCCGAT
>CALESQ010000025.1 GCA_937907455.1 uncultured Caldilineales bacterium | reverse complement strand
TCGTCATGGCCCTGCCCTTACCTGCTCAACTGCCAAAATCGTGAACTACTGAAATCAGTAAAACACACCCGTCACCACATTGCCGCAAACGGCCAATCCGGCTATAATCAAGCTGATTATCTCTGCTGTCTCTTTCGCACTGTTATAACCATGCAACCATCCAAGCGGTGGATTGTCCACCCAACCGCCCCCAACAGCCAGTTTGTTCAGCTCTCGCATCTGCACAGGGTGCTGGTGCAGTTGTTGTGGAACCGCGGCATCAGCGACCCGGCTGATGCGGAAGCGTTTCTCTACGGCGATACCAGGCCCGACGACCCGTTTCGCATCAAAGGCATGAACGAAGCGGTTGCACGCATCCGCCGCGCCCTGGCAGCGCAGCAACTCATAGCTGTTTACGGCGATTTCGATGCCGATGGCGTTACCGCCACCGCTTTACTGGAGCAAACGCTGACGGCGTTAGGAGGCAAGGTCACCTCCTACATCCCGCACCGCGTGGATGAAGGCTATGGCCTGAACAACAATGCCCTGGCCGATCTGGCTCAGCGCGGGGTGAAGCTGGTGATCACCGTGGACTGCGGCATCCGCTCGCTGGCTGAGGTAGCCTACGCCAACCGGCTGGGGCTGGATGTAATCATCACCGACCACCATTCGGTGGGCAGTGAATTACCCGCGGCGCTGGCGGTGATCAACCCCAAGCGGGCCGATTGCCCCTATCCCTTCAAGGGGCTGGCCGGCGTGGGGCTGGCCTTCAAGCTGGCCCAGGCGCTGCTGCGCGTAGAACGACAGGCCCCTCAGGGCATGGCACCGGTGGATTTGCAGGAGCAAGATCTGCTGGATCTGGTGGCGCTGGGTACAGTGGCCGATTTAGCCCCGCTGTTGAGCGAAAATCGTGCCCTGGTGCGCCGCGGGCTGATGCAGCTCAACCGCACGCAGCGGCCAGGTTTGCTGGCCTTGCTGCACACCGGCGCAGTGGCTCAAGGTCAGGCAACAGCCAGCAGCATTGGCTTTATACTGGGGCCGCGTCTAAACGCTGCCGGACGGCTGGAAAGCGCCCGGTTGAGCTACGAATTGCTGCTCACCGGCGACAGCGTGCGCGCGGCTGAACTATCACGGCAGCTCAGCGAGCTGAACACGCGTCGCCAGCAGCTCACCGCCGAGGCCTACAGCCTGGCCGTGGCCCAAATCACCTCTGAACCTGACGCAAGCTGGCTGCATGTAGCGCGCAGCGAGCACTTTTTATCCGGTATTGTTGGCCTGGTGGCCGGGCGGCTGGTAGAGAGCTACTACCGGCCAGCGTTAGTGCTGGAAATGGGCGAAACGCAAAGCCGCGGCAGTGCGCGCAGCATCGCCGAATTCGACATTACCGCGGCGCTGGATCGCTGTGCAGCCGAGGGGCTGCTGGTGCGTCATGGCGGTCACGCTGCCGCAGCCGGTCTTACCGTGGAAAACGCGCGCCTGGAACGCCTGCTTGCCCGTTTGCGGGAGCTGGCCGCCGAAGCCTTGTCCGACAAGGACCTGCGCGCGCCGCTGCTGATTGATCAGGAAATCAGGCTGGATTCTATAGATTTTTCCCTGGTTGAGTTGTTGGCTGGCATGGAACCAACCGGCTACGCCAATCCTCAGCCGCGCTTCCTCACCCGCAACCTGAAAGTGCATGAAAAACGATGCGTTGGCACCGACAATGCCCACCTGAAGCTGCGCGTCAGTGATCCTGCCGCGGGCGGCAGGCAAGGGCAACAAGTCTGGGATGCCATTGCCTTTCGCCAGGGACACTGGTTCCCGCACAACTTGCAGGCCATTGATGCCGTTTATGCTGTGGAAAAAAACATCTGGAACGGCCAAACCCGCCTGCAATTGGTAATCGAGGACCTGCGCCCCGCCCAATCGTAAGTCACAGTGGATGTGCCATGTTCATACGTCCCGCCAAAATCGGCAGCCGCAATCGGGTGGTGCTACCGCCCGAAATCATGGATGCCCTGGGTGTCGGCCCGGGCGATGTTGTGTTCTTCGTCGCCGGGCAACAGGGCGTGCGTCTGAGCCGTGGCCCGGAGACATTCGCCGAATATTTGCAGCTTCACTCTGGGGTGCTGGCCTCGCCAGAGGATGACTCTGACGCCGACCCCGCGCTGCAAATGCAATTTGACTGGTTCCAGGAAAGCCCGTTTCTCCATGACCCCTCCAACTTCTAAACAAAAAGCTGGCATTTGGCAGCGCTTATCGCTGCCACAGCGCTCCGGCCTGGTGGCTGCCTTGATAGCCCTGCTGCTGGTACTCATTGGCGTGGCGCGCGGCACGGTGCCTTTTCATCCGCTTAATATCCTCGTGGCTATGCTGATTTCGGCAGTCAGTTGGGGGTTGGTGGCGTGGGCCGTAGCTACCGCCGCGGTGGACGTAGAAAGCGACATCAACGAGCCATGAGCATGCCCATCCCTGCCCCGCGGGTAACAGCCCGCGCCTTTTTGCTGGATGGCGATGGTGTGCTGTATCGTGGCCCCACACCGTTGCCCGGTGCTGCTGCCTTTATTGCGGCACTCAACACCACCGCCACACCCTATCTGTTGCTCACCAACAACGCCAGTCGCACTCCGCAACAGCTTGCCGCTGAGGTGGCTGCCATGGGCATTGCTCTTGACGCCGATCATATCTTTACCTCGGCGCAGGCCACGGCCTTGTGGCTACAGGCCCATTATCCGCACACCCCGCGCGTGCTGCTGATCGGTGAAGCGGGGCTGGAGCAGGCTTTGCAGCAGGCCGGCTTTCTGCTGACCGATGACCACCGCGCGGCCGATCTGGTGGTGGTAGGGCTGGACCGGCAGGCCACCTACGCGCGCCTGGCTGCGGCGGCGCTGGCGATTGGTCGCGGCTGCCCCTTTATCGCCAGTAATCCGGATCGCTCTATCCCCACCGAGCGCGGCATCGAGCCGGGCGCAGGCGCGTTGGTAGCACTGCTAGAGGCGACTACCGGGGTTGCACCGGTGATGATCGGCAAACCGGAGCCGGCCTTCTTTCATCAGGCGCTGGCCCGGCTGGGGATGGCAGCCGCCGATGCCGTGATGGTGGGGGATCGCTACGAAACCGATATTCTGGGTGGCAACCGCGCCGGTCTGCGCACGGTGGCCGTGCTAACCGGCATCAGCCACGCGGCCGAGTTTGCTGCGGCTGATCCTCCTCCCACCTGGATGCTGGCCGATTTGCAGGCCTTGTTGGAGGCATGGGCTGGCGACGAGGTTTAAGGCGCAGCGTCAACCTGGGGCGGTTGCGCAAAACCGGCGATCAGCGCCACCTGCTCTGGCCGCTCGGCATAAGAACCGACCTGTTGCACCCGTGACATGGCTTCGGCGGGGGGCAAACCCAACTGCACCAGCACGCAACTAGCCACAGTGCCGGTGCGGCCAACTCCCGCCGCGCAGTGCAGCAGGATGTTGACACCGCTACAAAGCTGCGCAGCAATATCCTCAACCAACTGCCGAAACTGCGGCAAGTCGCCCGGCACGCCAAAATCTACAATGGGGAACATGATTTGCTGCCAGGGGATGGCATTGCGTTGCAGGGCGCGCCCATAGTCTGGCGCTTTACCGGCAATTTCGTCCAACGAGGTGAGACACACCACCTGCGAGATGCCTTTCATGCGCACCGCGTCGAGCGTAGCCTGGTACGGCTCATAGCGCCCTGGCATGCTGTGCAGGTAAAGCCGGCCTTTGATCTCTTCGGGTAATGCAACAGATCTGAACATAGCGGGAGTCGGGAATGAGCAATGAACGGTAAATGATAAACAGATCAAACCCTGTTGGTCTTCGGTCGTGTCACCCGGTCATCTGGTCATCGGCAACTGGCTCTTCGGTGATGATGAAGCCGCGGGCGCGGGCCAACTGCACAAAGCGCCGCGCCGGCACGGCCAGTTCCAGCGGCGCGGCACCGGGTGCAATCTCGCCGCGGGCAATCATACCGGCCACAATGGCGATGTGCCAGCCGGTCGTGCGCTCCATCGCTGTGAAGCCGGTGGCCTCATCATAGCGATCCACCAGATCCACTTGCACCGCGGCAGGGCGGCCATTCTTCAAACCGGTGGCACGGGCGCGGATCAGACAGACATCACGCATCACCGCGCGGCGCACCTGGGGTTCGTACAACACCTGAAACAGGTCGCGCGGCCGAATACTCACCCCGCGCACGTCTACCGGTTGGGGGTCGAACAGGCCCAAGTCAGAAAACGCCTTAAGCTGGGCGAACGTACCGGGGTAACGGCACACCTTCAGGTCATAGCTTTGCAGGCGGCCCTGAAAGCTCCACGGCGCGGTGGAGACGCCACCGGCCAGCACAAACGCCTCCAGATGCCCCACACCCGGCACATGAATGGTCTCCAGCTCGGTGAAGCAGGGCAAATGCACCAACTCACCCGCGCGCAGCACCGTCATGCCGTCGTGATATTCGTTGATCAGCCCCTCGATGTTGAAGGTAGCCAGGTAGTTCCACGGCGGTTCCGGCGCTTGCGGCAGACCCGCATCGTAGATGGTGACATGCTGCGGCTCATCCAGCAGATCCAGCGCATAGACAGCCAGGTTGTTGCCCATGCCAGGCCCCATGCCGCAATCGGCTACCACGGTGACACCTGCGGCGCGCGCCGCGGCATCCAGCGCGTGCTGAGCGCGCACGATTTCGGTGTTACCGCCCAGATCACAGAAAGAAACACCGGCCTCAATCGCAGCCTCGGTGAGTGGCAAGTTGAAATAGTACGGCGCGGCGCTGAGTACCACATGCTGCCCGCGCAGGGCAGCCGCCACCGCGGTGTTGTCACTCACATCCAGGCGCAGGGCACGCAATCCGGCGAAACCGGTGAGCGCAGCCAGCCGCGCCGCAGCAGCCTCAGCACGGCTCAACTCAACATCGGCCAGGGTGATGGTAGCCGCATCGCCCCAGCGCGCCAGATCATAAGCCGCGGCAGTGCCTTGCCGGCCTGCACCAAGTACCAAATAGTGAAAAGCAGCGGGCATATCAGTCTTTTCTGGTTGGGCCGCCGAACAACTCATCAAATTTGCGGCGACGGCGGGCTTCGTCTTCGGCCAGACGACGGCTCAGATCATCGGTATCCAATACGCGCGAGGCATCCTTCTGCACCTGAGCGAAGGCATCGGCCAGCTTTTTCGGCTTGGAACGGGACACCTGCAACACCTTGCCATCCCACAGCAAATGCACCGGCTCACCCGGCTCCAGCGGCACGCCCTCCGGCAGATGCAGGCGTCGTTGATCGTCAACAGTCAAGACAAAACGCAGTTCAGTCATACGGGTATCCTTTGGGAGGTTTAAGGTTTAAGTTGGGAATTTTAAGTGGTCAATCCTATCAAACACCCTCTTCTACGTCAATCTTAACCCTTAATCCTTCCTGCTATCCATGGCGCCGCACAAACCGTTGCATACGCTCCAGCGCCTCCTCGATCTTCTCGTAGGAGGTGGCATAGCAGCAGCGCACAAAGCCTTTACCGGCCGCGCCAAAGGCCGTGCCAGGCACCACAGCCACCTTTTCCTCATCGAGCAGCGTCCAGGCAAAGGTGTCCTCGTCCATGCCGCTGATGCTGACATTGGGAAAGGCATAAAATGCGCCCTGCGGCTCGAAAGTAGCCAGCCCCATGCTGTTGAAACCGTCTACGATCAGACGGCGGCGGCGATCATAGCTGGCTACCATCGCATGCACCGCGTCCTCGGCTTGCGGATCAGTGAGGGCGACGGTGGCAGCCACCTGCCCCATAGTCGGCGCGGACATGATGGTGTACTGATGGATTTTGCGCATCGCCTCAAGTATCTCGCGCGGTGCGCAGACATAGCCAATGCGCCAACCAGTCATGGCGTAGTCCTTGCTGAAGCCGCCCAGGTGGATGGTGCGCTCACGCATCCCTGGCAGGCCGGCAAAGCAAACGTGCTGATGGCCGCCGTACACCAGCCGATCATAGATTTCGTCTGACAGCACCATCAGATCGTGCTTTTCAGCCACGCGGGCGATTTCCTCCAGCCGGGCGCGCGGCATCACCGCACCGGTGGGGTTGTTGGGATAGCCGATCAGCAGCGCCTTGCTGCGCGGAGTGATGACAGCCTCGATTTCGGCCCCGGTCACCTGAAAATCGTTGGCAACCTGGGTAGGGATCGTCACCGGCGTGCCACCGGCAAAGACCACTTCCGCCGTGTAGGCAACAAAGCACGGTTCCGGCACAATCACCTCATCACCGGGGTCCAGCAGTGCAGTCATCGCCAGATAGAGCGCCTCGCTCACGCCCACCGTCACCAAAATCTCATGGTCGGGGTCGTAGTGTACGCCGTAGAGTGCCTCCAGCTTTTGGCTGATGGCGCGACGCAGCTCAAACGTTCCTGAGTTAGAGGTGTAGCGCGTTTCGCCGCGGCGCAGGCTGGCAATGCCCGCCTGCAGAACCACATCAGGCGTTACAAAGTCTGGCTCACCGATGCCCAGGCTAATCACATCGTCCATGGTGGCAGCGATGTCGAAAAACTTGCGAATACCAGAGGGCGGCACAGAGGCTACGCGGCGGGAAATGCGGTTGTGCATGAGAAACTCCTTGCAGGGACGCGTTACGAGGTGAAAATTCCGGCAATTTGAGAATCGTCGCCGATGTTGAGGCTGCCCGTATAGCCGCTGACCTCGGCACGTTCGCCGATCATCGAGTCGTGCAGGTCGCTGGCCGTGATACGGCTATCTGCCATCACAATGCAGTCGCGCAGCGTGCTGGCGGTGATACGGCAGCCGGCTTCTACCACCGCGAACGGGCCGACGGTGGAATCTTCAATCACGCAGCCATCACCCAGGTGTACCGGCAGCACCAACGTGCTGTTGTTCACCTCGGCCACGTGGTCAGCGCTGTTGTCCGAGCCGTTCATCAGCAGCCAGCGGTTGGTTTCCAGGTGAAACGACGGCACGCCGCAGTCCTGCCAAACGCTCATAATTTCAGTGGTAAAGCGTGCCCCGTGTTCGATCATCACGTTGAAAGCATCGGCCAGGAAAAATTCGCCCTTGAGTGTCTGTTGCCGCGCCATCTGCTCTTCGATTGCTGCAATCAGGTCACGCCCTTCGCGCACGAAATACACGCCGGTCAACGCCAGCCGGTGTTCGTCAGTAGCAGGCTTTTCGACACAACGCTCCACCATGCCATCCTCACGGGT
Source organism: uncultured Caldilineales bacterium (assembly GCA_937907455.1). Taxonomy (GTDB): domain Bacteria; phylum Chloroflexota; class Anaerolineae; order JAAEKA01; family JAAEKA01; genus JAAEKA01. The sequence continues at coordinate 25,458 of CALESQ010000025.1, read as the reverse complement.
GAAGGCGATGCCGAAGCGCCGCGGATCCTCCACTTCCCACACCGCCAGCGCGCCATCCGCATCCGCATGAATCATAGCTTCCAGATCCACGCGGGCGATGGTGTCGGCAAAGACGATGAAACAGGGGCCGTGAATATGCTCGCGTGCCAGCCAGATGGCGTGGCTTTGGCCGGCCAACTCGTGTTGCTCGACAAATTGGGCGCCGAGTTGAGGGTAGGCCGACTCAACATAGGGCTTGATCTGATCGCCCAGCCAGCCGGTGATGTAAATCACCTCGTCAATGCCGACATTCACAAATTGATCCAGCACATGGCCAAGCATCGGCTTGCCTGCCACGTCAATCAACACCTTGGGCCGCGACCAAGTGTGCGGTCGCATGCGTTTGCCATAGCCCGCAACGGGCAAAATGAGTTTCACAGGAGAGACATCCTTGTCTGGGTTTGTTTTCAGTGAAGATCTGCGGCTTTGAACTGCGTACTGGTTACTTTTTACTGCAAGCTGCGCCGCGCGCGCCAGGGCGCAGCTTGCTCGTAGGCGTGAGCCGTGTGCAGGATGGCCGCCTCACCAAAAGCCGGGCCAATGAGTTGCAGGCCAATAGGCAAGCCCTGTTGATCGAAGCCGCACGGCACGCTGAGGCCGCACAGACCGGCCAGGTTGAGCGACAACGTGAACACATCAGCCAGGTACATACTGAGCGGATCGTCGCTCTTTTCGCCCACTTTGAAGGCGGTGGTCGGGCTGACCGGTGCGGCGATCACGTCTACCTGCTCAAAAGCCTGCTCGAAATCTCGCTTGATGAGGGTGCGCACCTGCTGCGCCTTGAGGTAGTAAGCGTCATAGTAGCCCGCGCTGAGCGCGTAGGCGCCCAGCATAATGCGCCGCTTCACCTCTGCGCCGAAACCCTGAGTGCGTGACAGCTCAAAGCCTTGCCACATAGTTTCCGCTTCAGCGGCGCGCAGGCCGTAGCGCACGCCATCAAAACGCGCCAGGTTGGCGCTGGCCTCGGCGGGCGCAATCAAGTAGTAGACGGGCAGCGCGTATTGCGTGTGCGGCAGGCTGATGGGAATCACCCCGGCCCCCAGTGCGGCCAGGGTGCGCAACGCTGCATCCACGGCCTGCGCCACTTCCGGCTGCATGCCCTCGATGAAATACTCGCGCGGCACGCCTACGCGCAGACCTTGCAAGGGCCGGCTATCAACATTGCTCAAGGCTGCTGCGTAAGGCGGCACAGGCACGTTCATGCTGGTTGAGTCGCGCTCGTCGTAGCCGCTGATTGCCTCCAGCAGCAGGGCCGCGTCCTGTACATCCTTGCCAAACACGCCGATTTGATCCAGGCTGGAGGCAAAAGCCACCAGCCCGTAACGGCTGACGCGGCCATAGGTCGGCTTAACCCCTACCACGCCGCACAGCGATGCAGGTTGACGCACGCTGCCGCCGGTGTCACTGCCCAGCGCGCCCAGGCATTCGTCGGCTGCCACGGCCGCGGCGCTGCCGCCGCTGGATCCGCCCGGCACCCGGCTCAAATCCCACGGGTTGCGGGTGGTGACATAAGCCGAATTCTCGGTAGACGAGCCCATAGCGAATTCATCGGTATTGGTTTTGCCCACAATCACCGCCCCAGCGGCGCGCAGTTTGGCGATCACTGTAGCCTCGTAGGGCGGGTAGAAGTTCTGCAGAATACGCGAGCCGCAGGTGGCCGGTGCGCCCTGTACCAGGATCACGTCTTTAATCGCCAGCGGAATGCCGAGCAGCGCCGGCAGAGTGGCGGGGTCGTCTGTGGCGGCCAGGGTGCGATCAGCCGCCGCGGCCGCGGCGCGTGCAGCCTCCGGCGTCAGGCTGAGATAGGCATGCAGCGCGGAATCGACCGCAGCGATACGCGCCAACACAGCCTCCGTCAATTCAACGGCGGAAATCTCGCGTCGCCGCAGCTTATGCGCGGCCTCGTGGATAGTTAAGCGATGCACATCGCGCTCCGAAACGTAATAAAATAAGGAGTAAGCAGTAAAAAGTAAACCGTCTACCAACCTACCTACCGAAGGCGTAGCCGCCTACGGGCACAGCATTTTACCATAGCAACGAGAGATTGCAGCAATCGAGAGGTTTCATAATGTGGAGCCACACGATTAGCTGCATCGTAAACAAAGTATGCGTTCGTGAGGGCTTCCCCCGGCCCTGGCGGCCTCAGGATGACAAGCCTGGCAGCAACTGCCCATCCCCCCGCCCCCGACAACCGCTTCTACCCGCCAACGACCTGCCAATCTGCTGTATCTACAGCCTGCCTTGTCTACTCGTCTTGCCCAAACACCGCGCGCACACGGAAAAAGCCTTCGGCCTGATCGGGCGCGTTGGCGAGAGCCTCGGCGTTGCTGAGGCCGGGGTGCGCCACATCGGCGCGCAGCACCGTGCGCAACGGCAACACGCTGGCTGTAGGTGGCACGCTGGAGGTATCCACCTGACGCAGAGTCTCGAAATGGTCCAGAATGGCGGATAGCTGGCGACGGTACTGCTCGATTTCATCGGGCGTCAGGGTGAGCTTGGCCAACTCGGCGATGTGTTGGATGTCGGCGGATGAAAGTTGCATAAAAAGACCTGATTCCTGCTGCGCAGTGATTGTCAGCGGCGGCGCTGGTTGCGGTACGGTCGCACCGGCCTGCTCGACCAGACACGGTGAAATGCCTGCTTTAGTGCTCGCTGCTGCCATCCGGCTTGCGTGCGACAAGGTAAAAGGCAGAGGCGATCAACTCGGCGCGCGGATGGCGCTCCAGCCAGGCGTCCAGCCACTTCAGCGGGCTGAGCAGCCACGGAAACAGGCGTCGCCCGGCCTTGAGCAGCGTAGGATTACCCAGCGAGAAGCACAACGCCAGCCATTCACTGGCGATCCACATCAACGCCGAGCTGGGGCCAACGGCCACGCCCTGCGCCTGCACCGCGTAGCCGGGAGCCAGTTCACGCATTCCCACGGCTGTAAAGCGGCGAAAATCGTTGGGCGAGGCATGAAAGCCCTGCACAAAAGGTGCTTCGTGGTACACCAAACCACCGGGGCGCAGCACACGGTCAATCTCGGCCAGCGTGGCGCGCAGATCGGGCACATGCTCCAACACCCCTTGGGTGATCACAGCGTCCAGACAGGTATCAGCCACCGGCAAACGCTCGCCCACGGCCACAATATCCACATGCGCATACGGTGCAATGTCCAGGTTCACCACACGCGGCCCAAAATCGGTACGGCCCGACCCCAGGTTAAGGATCACTGCATCTGGCCCCTGCTGCTGCACAAACGCAGGGATGCGCCCCCGACTGGCTGCCGTCTTGAAGGCAAAATTAGGCTGCGGGGCCTTGCTCCAGGCGCGGCGCAGCGCGCCTGTCTGCGGCGCGGGCTGTGGCAGGGCGGGAGTCACCGGCGCGCCTGCGGCATCGAGATGCAGCCAGGCCGCGCCCTGGGCCACGGCATACACCCGGCCACAGGCAGAACACTCAGCACGCGCCGGGGCATCGGGCCACTGCAAAGGCGCGTGGCAGGCAGGACAAGCAGCAACCGTGCGAGCCAGCGGCTTCATGCTACACCTCGCGTCGGGCTGATGAACTCCAGCAGCAATGCTAACACCAGCCCTACTAACAAACCGACCACCGTCACCAGCAACATCAACTGCAACACAGCCGAATCACCAGGTTCGGTGGGCAGAAAAGCCGGGTCTACGATCTGCAACGAGCCGATGCGATTGACCTGTGCCTGCTTTAGCCGCGCCTCGGCTGCCTTGCTGCGCAGGAATTCATAGTCAGCCGCGGCCGTGTCCACCGTGGCCTGCAAGTCACCGTACTCGCTGCTGAGGCTGAGCAACTGCGCCAGATCGCCGCTGCGCTGTGCCTGCACAACGTCGGTTTGCGCCAGCGCGGCGCGCGCGCCCTCAGCTTCGATGTGGCGCGCTGCGGCCGCGCCGCGTTGATCGCGCAAGGCCTGGCGCAGGCTGGCCGTTTGCTCAGCCTGGGCATCAAGTTGCGCCTGCTGCAACGCTGAGGGAGAAGCCGGCGCGGCGGCCAGCAGGGCATCGAGCACCCGCTGCGCATCCGCCAGCTCTGCCTCGGTTTGGTCGGCCAGCGCCGTGTACTGCTGCGCCACCGCATCAGCCTGCGCGGCCTGTACCGCCGCGGCATCACGCTGGGTGCGCAGGCTGCGCAACACATCCTGCAAGGCATTGATCTCACGCGGCAGATCGCCCAGGGTATGCTCAAGCTGGAACTGCAACACAGCTTGCTGTGCCTGCTTCAGCGTCTGACCTTGAGCGGTCAACTCGGCGGCGATAAACTGGCCGGTGATGCTGGCGGGACGGGAACGCACACTGTTGTAGTAGCTCATTGCGTTTTCCACATGCCGGTTCAGCACATCCATGGCCTGCTGTGGCGAGGGAGCATCATAAGTGACCGTGACAAAATCGCCCGATGCCGTGGTGTTAAGGCTCTTCAACAACGTGCTGGCGCTGATATCCAGCCCTAAATCGCGGATAGTGCGCCAGGCGATTAGCGAGTTTTGCAGCGTTTCGTTGAAATTAAACTGCGTCAGGGCAATTTGGTCGCCCACGGTGTCGCTGGCGCGGCGCGTGTACAGCGCCACTTCCTGATCATCCAGCGCCAGCGCCTGCAAACGCAAGGATGAACGGTAGCTTTGCGGCGCGTTGAGCGTGACCAGCAGAGTCACAACAAGCGCACCGGCCACCACAGCGGCAATCAGCCACCAGCGGCGGCGCAGGATGGCACGAATAGAAGGGGAACCGGCGTGCGACTTGCCGGCAGTTTTTTCTTGCATGAAAATCCTCAAACCTTACAAGGTGCTGCGCTTGCCACCACGCAGCCAACCTGACAGCTTTGTCAATTCCTGACGCAGTTCAGGATCGAAGCGCCAGATCAACAGGGCATAGAGCAGCCCCATCAGCAGCCCGCCAGCCAGCAGCGCGGCCACATCCCACAACCCGGCAGCCAGCAAGGCACGGTTCAGCCCGAAGCCCAGCGCGCCGGCCAACACCGCACACAGCAGCAGCGGCAGGGTTATTGTAGCATAAGTGGCGGCCCGCGCCTGCAAAATCCTGTTCGCCAGATAAGCAGACAAAGCAAAGTCTACCACGGCTACACCGGCTGACAGCCACGACACGCCCACCACGCCACCCCAGCGCGTCGCCGGGTAGAGCAGCGCAGCCATGGTGAGAAAGCGCCACAAGGCAATGCCTGCCAACCATTGCGGCTTGCCGGCAGCCTGAAAAACACTGCCCATGCTGGAGGCCAGGGCACGGATCACCCCATACACAGCCAAAATCTGCATCGGCAGGATGGCCGGAGACCAATGATCGTTCATCACGGCATAGACAAAATCGTGAGCAAACAACACTGTAGCCGCGCCGATAGGCATAGCCACGGCAGCAATTAAATGCATCTGGCGGAAGAAGGTGCTGCGCAGACGCGCGATGTCGTTTTGCAACAAGCTGAACGCCGGCAACGTCACGCGGCTGACCATGCGGGCAATGGTGGTGGCCGGAGTATTTGATACCTTGTAGGCGATGCCATAATAGCCCAGCGCGGCTTTGCCGGCCATCCGTCCCACAAACACATCGTCAATGTTGGTAATGCCGAAGATCAGCAATTGGCTGGCGGTGACGTGCTTGCCGTAGCTCAACAACTCGCGAAAATAGCCGATGTTGAAAAGCCGTCGCGGCCGCCACGCCGATACCCCGTACACCAGCAGCGTTACCAGGGTAGCCGATACCAGCTCACCGGCGACAATGGCCCACACACGCCAGCCCAGCAGCGCGGTCAACAACGCAGCAGAATTGCCAAGGATGCTGCCCAGCACCTCAGGCAGCACTTTTTTGCGGAAATCCAGCTCTTTAGCCAGCAGGGTATAGGGTACGCGACTGAAACTGCCGATGACGATAGTGAGAGCCAACACGCGCAGCACCGGGGTCACCTCAGGGCTGCGGAAGAACCCTGCCCACAACGGCGACAGGACAAAGGCGGCGGCATAAAGCAGCAGGCTGCTGGCAATAATAGCCCAATGCGCGGTGTGGGCCGCCTCTTCCACATTGTCCTGGCGATAGATCAAGGCCGCGCTGAAACCCATTTCCTGCAACAGCAGCAGCGATTGGATCGCCAGCGTGGCAATCGAGATCAGCCCAAAGTACTCGGCCACCAGCAGGCGGGTGAGCAGCAGGCTGACTACAAAACTCATCACCTGGGCGATGAGCGCAGCCCCGCCCTCCCAGAACAGGCCGCGTGTCACGCGCGCGCGCAGAGTCATGCGGTTCCTTTACGCGCCAGCAGGATCAGGTCACGGCCAAACAGCGTGGGGCGCCAGCGGGTGAGCGCCTCATACAACCGCGCCGACAGACCGCCCCGCAGCCACGCCGGGTACAGGCCGCGCACCCACAGGCTGGCGCTACCATCAACATGCTCGATGCACAGGTCACGCTCGGCCAGCAGGCTGCGCAGCTCTGGCAGGGCAAAGAAGCGCAAATGCAGCCAGTCGGTGGGGGTATGTGGCACATAGGGGAAACGCCCGCGCAGCAGGTTCCAGCGCAGCCACCAATGCGCAGCGTTGGGTACACACAGCACCAGCCGCCCGCCCGGCTTGAGCACGCGCCCACATTCATCCAGATAATGGGCAAAGTCTACGCGGTGCTCAATCTGCGAGTCACTCACTACTACGTCGAAAGCGGCTGCGGCGAAGGGCAGCGGCGCGCGATCTGGGTTGAGCTGAATAGCATTGATGCCGCGACTACGGGCGCGGCGCACGGCCTCGGCCGAGAGATCGGTAGCGGTGACCTGCGCGCCCAGATCGGCCAGACGCGCGGCCAACACACCGGGGCCGCAATCTACCTGCAACACCGCATCACCGGCGTGGACATGGCGCGTCAAGCGGCTTTGCCGCCGGTGATCGAACTGATCGCCCTGCGCCTGCCAGTAGGTGTCGTAGAAAGCTTCAAAATCCATGAACTAGTGGGGAGCCGATCATCACTCGGCGTTGTGCAGAATCACAGGCAAATACACTGTCTGCGGATCGTAACGCAGACCAAACAGCACATCCAGCATCACGCCAGCCGACACGTAAACCGTGCGTTGCATGGGCGTAGTGGGCGCAAACGCCGCGGGCGGTGTTGCTATCACCATATAGTAACGATCAACCGCCAGACCGGCAAATTCAAAGCTGCCATCGGCGGCACTTTGCCGGGTTGCCACAGGCGCGCCGTTATAGGACAGGGTCAGGGTAACGCCTGCCATACCCGGCTCGTTGTCCTCGTGGATTTGATTGGTGTTGAGGTCGTTCCACACCACGCCGCGTATGCCACCCTGCACCGGGGTAGCCGTGGCCGTGGGGGTGACTGTAGGGGTGGCAGTGGGCGTGGCCGTAGGCGTAGCGGTAGGCGTGGGGGTAAGGGTGGGTGTGGCCGTGGGAGTAGGAGTAGGCGGCGTCACCGGATACACCAACAGCAGGCGCGGGCGCAGGCTGGCATTGGTATTTTCGCGCGCGGCCACATCATAACCCACATCAGGATCATCGCTGCGCAACATCCAACCATAGTTAGAGGCCGGAGCAGCCAGCCAGCTTGCCACTGACGAAGTGACATCGAAGCCGCGGCGCACGCCTGTGGCATCGAACAGCCGCGTATCCGCGGCCACACTGCTACGATCCGTCGGCACGCCGTTGGCGCCGCCCTGTGCCCAGGCCTGACCCGATGCTGCCTGCTGCCAGGTGGTTTGATTCTCCATCCAGGCGCGCGTCAGGGGATAGGCGGCTATCCTGGCGCTGTTGGCGTTGCTGCGGTTGGTGACGTGCAGGCTGAGCGCCGCCCCGCGCAGCCCATTAGCCAGCGCAGCCGCGGGCACACCGCTCAGATCGAAGCGCAATACCCCGTTATGAACGTTAGGGGAACGCAGACGGATTAGCGTCGCGCCGCCGTAGTTGCTGATGGGGTTCCAGCCGTCCAGAAAGCTGTCCTGCGTGCCGCTGTAGCCGTTGCTGCCTTCCTGCAACACCACAGTAGCCACCGGCGCAGGACTTTGGCCGGGGTACAGCGTCACGCGGTGGGCACCGCTGCTCAGGCTGAGCCGCGCCCGCCCGTTCACTAAATCCACCGCCTGCGCGCTGAAAGTAGCTTGATCCACCCCCAAATCCTCCACTGCGGTGCGGGCATTGGGCAAGCCCAGCCCAGCCACATCCACTGCCAGGTCCAAGCCAGTGGTATCTACTGTGTGAACGGTGAGCTGATTGGTGCTGCCGCGCACGCCGCTGAGCGTGGTCCAGCGCTCGGCTGTGCCCTGCTGAGTGAGCTGCACCCACCAAACTGTGGTCGAGGTATCGGTAATGGCATCAAATGTGGCAGGATAGCTGCCCAGGGTATAGCCGTTCAGCCATTGCACCACCGCGGCGCGTCCGCCCGGCAACGGGGTGGTGTGGTTGCCTGCAAAGCTAACCAGGCTCACCGGCGCATCAGCCGAGGCGGCTCGGATGGCATTCAGCATGTCCTGGGTGTGGTGCGGCAGCACTATCGTATCTCCCGTGGCCTGATACAGCCGCACGGGAGTGTTTACCAGGTTACGGGCAAACACAAGAGGCGAACGACGCTCGTATTCGAACCACAACGCGCCGTCCGGCTCACCGCCAGTTTCCTGGGCGATCAACAGTTGGCGCCACGGCTCCGACTCGTCGTACCAACGTGCCAAATCGCTGGGACCGCGGTCAGCAGCGACTGCGGCGAACAGGCCGGGGTTTTTAGCCGCAGTCACCAGCGCGATTTGGGCGCCCATCGAAACACCGGCGATGTAGATGCGGCTGGCATCCACGTTGTAGTGCGCCTGCACCCAGGCAATGGTATCCAAAATATCCTGCTGGCTGGCACGCGACGCCAGGGGATGATCATAGGCCGGTCGCGGGTAGGCGCTGCGCTCGCCGTGCATATCGGGCGAGGCCAGCAGCCAACCGGCACTGTTAGCCGCCTGCGCGTAATCGGTCAGCGAGGCCCAGCGGTCATCACCCCAACCGTGGATTGTCAACAACAGGGGTGTGGGCTGACCTGCGCTGTAGCCCGCCGGAATTTGCAACGCGGCGGGTTGTGTTGTGCTATCGTAGCTGCTGGTAAAGGTAAAATCCACCACCTGTGGCGTTACCAGGTTTTCGCCCTCCAGCACCAAATGCACGTTGGTCATACCCCATTCGTCTGGGGTGCCATCTGACTTCAGCGCCGCGGTGAGGCGCACACGGTTGACTCCCTGCTGCAACAGCGCCACCGGAACCGACCATTCCTTGGTGCCGCCGGTGCGCGGGTCACAATAAGGCCCGTTGGTAGCAGAACCATCAATAATGCTCTTGCCAACAAAGGTGTCATTGAGGTAAATGTCGTTGTATGCGCCGACATTGAACTCGCTGCCCACCAGCTTGGCGCTGGTTGCCGTGCCCGACCAGACTAAAAACATCTCGCCGGTATCGTTGGGAGTACCGTAGTTCTCACCTACCCACAGACAACCGGTAGCGGTGGAAGAAACGCTGTTTTGCGGCGCAACCGGTTGAGCCAAACCGCGGCTTGCAGGCAGCAGCCACCCTGCTATCAGCATGATGATTGCGACAAATCGCAACGGCAGCGCATGGTGCCGCAGGTATTTGAACAGGAAAGTCAAACGGTTTTCAGTCATGGCAGTTTTCACGCTCTTCACTCCACCGCGCAGGCGTTGATCAATGGCGGAACAACATCGGTATATAGGTCCTGCGATAGGCTTCATGGCCGAAGTCAACCTGCGTAAGCTCGCCGGTTAAGGTAACGGTCACATCGAAATTAGGGCGCAAGCTGATAAAAAACAGATTTTAGCAGGCATAGCAACTCATCGCTTCTTTAACACATAAAAAGCCCCTGAATCGGGGCTGCACAACACGGAATCGTTTGGAAAATGGCGTGCCCGGCACAACCATACCATACTGCATGCAAATTAAATCTGCATGAATTTAATTGAGACTTTGTATGACAGTTTTTTCAGATTCTTCTGCACGCCACAGCCGCAGCATCAGACGCAGGATATCGCTGTCGGTGACAATACCCACCAGGTGACGACGACCGGAGCCTTGAGTTGCTTCTACCACCGGCAACCCGCCGATTTTGCGAGCCAACATCAACTCCACTGCATCGGTCAGGCTATCCTGTGGTGTCACTACCAGCGGATCAGGCGTCATGGCCTCACCGACGCTCAACCACTTTTCGTTTGCCTCTGGTGCGTATGGGCTGGGCAGTTGCGCGCGTTCGATGGAGAGTGCCTCACGCACATCACCGCGGCTGAGAATGCCTATCAACTCGCCGTCATCATCCAACACCGGCAAACGCCGCACCGCCTGCTCACGCATCAGCGCCAAGGCTTCGTCCAAAGACGCCTGCGGGGTGATGGCCCACAAGGCAGTCCGCATGACTTGCTGAACTGTATAGATCATGATAGCACCATCCTTGCGAAAAGGCGACTCCCTGGGGAGAGCCTGCCGGAAGCTGCTGATCGAACACAGCCATTATACCACACGTTGGCAACAAATACCTGCGTCAGAGCAATGGGTACAGAACTTTTCAAAAGTCCTTGAGGCGGTCATTGTGACCAGCTCAAGGACTTAAGCAGGTAGTTATTCCTCGGCAAGTTTCGGTGGCGACGTGTCGCCGCTTCAACGGCGGCCCAGCAAACGCCAGCCTGTGGGCAACAGCAGGGCAGCCAGAGCAATCTTAAACAGGTCGCCCACCAGGAAAGGCAATACTCCCGCGGTCAAGGCGCGTTCCACGCCACCCACAAACTGGGTCAGCCAGGCTACACCGGCCATGTAGATCACCACATTGCCCGCCAGCATCGCCAATGCGCTGCTGACCATGCGCCGATCCCAACCGCGTTCAGCCAGTGTACCCACGAGCATGGCAGCCAGCACAAAGCCCAGCCAATAGCCACCGGTTGGGCCGAGTAGCCAAGCCGGCCCAGCCGCGCCACCAGCAAATACCGGCAACCCGGCCACTCCCTGCGCCAGCGTAGCCAGCACAGCCAGTGTGCCGCGACGGCTGCCCAGCAACGCAGCCACCAGCAACACCGCCAGCGTTTGGCCCGTGACTGGCACTGGACTCCACGGCAGCGGCAGGGCAACACGCGCGCTCAGCGCGATCAACCACGAGCCGCCCAGCACCAGCGCAGCATCGTAGAGCCAGGCACTGCGGCGCACAGCAGGACGTAACACATCAGCATAGACCATGACAAACCTCCGTGAAAAAAATAGGGCTGCGCCATGAAAGCCGTTGCAAGCCTAAACCGGCTTTCATGGTATACTATGCAGCTATGACAACCTTACAACACCACGCCCAGGCTATGGGCATCACCTTGAACAGCGAACAAATCGCTGCTTTTCAACGGTTTTCCGCTGAGCTGCTGGACTGGAACCAGCGCATGAACCTCACGGCCATTACTGATCCGGATGAGGTGGAAAGCAAGCATTTCCTCGACTCGCTGTCGTGCCTGCTGGCCTTGCCGCATCTCGATGAACAGCCGTTGAGCGCCTGGCTGACGCGGCCGCTGCGTGCCGTAGACATCGGCTCGGGAGCAGGACTGCCAGGACTGGCACTGAAGATCGCCTGGCCCGCGCTGCGCCTGACGCTGCTCGACGCCACAGCCAAAAAGTGCCGTTTTATGCAGCATGTGGCAGACACACTGGGCCTGAGCGATGTCACTGTGGTGCAGGCTCGCGCCGAGGACTTTGGGCGTCACACCGGGCGCATGGTGTTCGATCTGGCGCTGGCGCGGGCTGTGGCACGCATGCCGGTGCTGCTGGAGTACGGCCTGCCCATGCTGCGGCAAGGCGGCTTTTTTATCGTGCAAAAAGGCCGCGACGCCCAGCAGGAAATTGACAATGGACGGCTGGCACTACGCACGCTGGGCGGCTCGTTACGCTTCGCCCGCCAGGTCACCGTGCCCGGGCTGGAGGCTGAACGCTCGCTGATCGTGGTAGCCAAGACCGCACAAACACCGGGTGTATTTCCGCGTCGCTCCGGCATCCCCGAACGCGAGCCTATTGGCGGCTAACTATGCCAGCGCCCAGCAGCCCCGCGCCGGCATGGGCAAGCAGCACCGAGCCAATTTCCACCATCAGCACCTCGTGGCGCGGGAAGTGCAAAGCCGCGGCCAGCTCATCGGCCAGGGCGTGGGCTTCGTCAGCGGCACGGCTGTGAGCTACTGCAATGCGCTCAACTGGACCGAGCACGCGCAGATCGTCCGCAATGCGCCGGGCAGCCCCGCGACGGCCGCGCGCCGGCCCCACCAGGGTGATGCGCCCCTCGGCATTGAGGGTCAACAATGCCCGCAGATTCAACGCCGAGCCTAGGCGATTCAGCAGCGGCATCAAACCATCCAGCCGCCCACCACGTTTGACCTGATCGAGCGCCTCCAGAAAGAAGCGCAGGTTGAGCCGATGCTGCATAGCCAACACGGCCGCCTGTGCCGACGGCAGATCAGCACCGCGTGCCAGCATCTCGGCGGCCTCCAACACCTGCAAGCCGTAGCCCAGCGAGATCGAACGGCTATCCACCACCATTACCTGACCGGGGAAACTCTGCGCGGCTAACGCCGCGCTGGTATAAGTGACGCTGTGCGCGCCGGTGAGGGTGAGGCACAACACCCGATGCCCATCCGCTACCAGCGGCGCAAAGGCCGCCATGTAATCCCCCGCGGGCGGGCCAGAGGTGGCGTAGGGCAGGCCCTGTTCGATACGCTGCCAAAGCTGGGCACGCGTAGCCAACGAATCGGCCACTTCCTGCTCGCCAAAACGCAAGATCAGCGGCACTTGCCGGATGTCGTAACGGGTAAGCAAGTCGTCAGGCAGGTCACAGCCTGTATCGGCAACTAATTTCACAGCCATAGGCAACGATTATAATCGCAACACAGCTTGCGCGCAATGCTGGGCGTATGGTATCATCGCAGCAGTACCTACCCTTGGTTTTGAGGAGATATGGCATGACGGCAATCATGGATACAAGCGCATCGTTGATGGCGCAATGGCAGGCGCAAGCTCTGGCGATCCGGCAACGGGTTTGGGGCAATGTGTCTGATGCCGACTGGAACGACTGGCGCTGGCAACTGAGCAACCGCTTGAACAGTGTGGACGAAATCGCCCGCGTGATCAACCTCACCGACGATGAAATCGAAGGACTTTCGGCCCCCGACAAATTCCGTGTAGATGTGACTCCCTACTTTGCGGCGCTGATGGACCCGGACGATCCCTACTGTCCGGTGCGGCGACAAGTGGTGCCGCGCGCCAGCGAGCTGCGCGCCTTCACCTCGATGATGGAAGATTCGCTGGCTGAAGATGCCCATTCGCCGGTGCCGGGGCTGGTGCATCGCTACCCCGACCGCGTGCTGATGCTGGTGACCACGCAGTGCGCCAGCTATTGCCGCTATTGCACGCGCAGCCGCATTGTGGGCGATCCATCGGCCAATTTCAGCCGCCAGGAACATCAGGCGCAGCTTGACTACATCCGTAACACGCCCCAGATTCGTGACGTGCTGTTGAGCGGCGGCGATCCACTCACTATTCCCCCGCGCATGTTGGATGCCCTGCTGAGTGACCTGCGCGCCATTCCCCATGTCGAGATCATCCGCATTGGCAGCCGTGTGCCGGTGTTTTTGCCGCAGCGCATTGACGAGCAGTTCACGCAGATGATTCGCAAAGTACACCCCTTCTGGCTGAACATCCATGTCAACCACCCGAAAGAGATCACGCCAGAGCTACGCGCGGCCTGCGCGCGGCTGGCCGATGCCGGTATTCCGCTGGGCAACCAGAGCGTGCTGCTGGCTGGGGTGAACGACTCCGTACACATTCAACGCATGTTGGTGCACGAACTGGTGAAGATGCGCGTGCGGCCTTACTATCTCTATCAATGCGACCTGGTGGAGGGCGCGGGCCATTTCCGCACCAGCGTCTCCAAAGGCATCGAGATCATCGAGGGCTTGCGCGGCCACACCAGCGGCTATTCTGTGCCCACCTTCGTAGTAGATGCGCCCGGCGGCGGTGGCAAGATCCCGGTGATGCCCAACTATGTGCTCAGCACCGCGCCCGGCAAGGTGGTGTTGCGCAACTACGAGGGCTACATCACCACCTACAGCGAGCCGCTGGACTACAACCCGCTGGAAATCAGACATCTGGAAAGCCAGATTCCGCGACGACCGGAAGCCGGACAAGAGGGCGTACACGGTTTGCTGGAGGGCCGTCAGATGGCGATTCGGCCATCAGGTTTCGACAGCACGCACGCACGCGGCGGCGCTATGCACCGTCTGCGCGAGCGGGCAGACAAATGGCAACCCTTTATGGTGGGCGAAACCGTGGACTCGCAAGCCGCGGCAAAGCCTGAGCTGCCCGGCCCTGGGGAGTCTTAGTAAGGCGTAAGGAGTAAGAAGACAGAAATTCGGCAGATGGCGCAAAGAAACCGGTAGCTCCGGCCAGCCCCTGCTAGCCCCCTGCCAGCTCCGGCCGGTCTCCAGACCGAGTCCGACAGGTTCCCAATCTCCTGACCGAGTCCGGCCACGGGGCACGGTCGCCAGCTCCGGCCGGCACCTGCTAGCTCCTGCCAGCTCCGGCCGGTCTCCAGACCGAGTCCGGCCACGGGGCACGGTCGGGAGACCGGCCCAAGCATGGGTAACCGACCCAAGCATGGGTAACCGCCAGCTCCGGCCGGTCTCCAGACCGAGTCCGGCAGGTTCCCAATCTCCTGACCGAGTCCGGCAGGTTCCCAATCTCCTGACCGAGTCCGGCCACGGGGCACGGTCGGGAGACCGGCCCCTGCTAGCTCCTGCTAGCTCCGGCCAGTCTCCAGACCGAGTCCGACAGGTTCCCAATCTCCTGACCGAGTCCGGCCACGGGGCACGGTCGCTAGCTCCGGCCGGCCCCTGCTAGCCCCTGCCAGCTCCGGCCGGTCTCCAGACCGAGTCCAGCCACGGGGCACGGTTGGGAGACCGGCCCCTGCTAGCTCCTGCCAGCTCCGGCCGGTCTCCAGACCGAGTCCGGCAGGTTCCCAATCTCCTGACCGAGTCCGGCCACGGGGCACGGTCGCCAGCTCCGGCCGGTCTCCAGACCGAGTCCGGCCACAGGGCACGGTCTGGAGACCGGCCCAAGCATGGGTAACCGACCCAAGCATGGGTAACCGGCCCAAGCGTGAGTAAGCGCCAACTCCGGCCGGTCTCCAGACCGAGTCCGGCAGGTTCCCAATCTCCTGACCGAGTCCGGCCACGGGGCACGGTCGCCAGCTCCGGCCGGTCTCCAGACCGAGTCCGGCCACAGGGCACGGTCTGGAGATTGGGAACCATCCCGGAGGGACCGGCCCAAGCGTGGGTAACCGGCCCAAGCATAGGCGGACAGCCCGAGCAGGAGCAATCTTTTCACTCCTTACTCATCATTCCCCTTCACCACCTATACCTATCCACGAGGCACTATGCGCGTCGCACTTCTAGCCAATCTCAAGAAAAACGCCCCTACTTGGCCCGGCATGTCGCCCGACCAATGGGACGATCTCGACTCCGAAGAAACGATTGAGGGCATCCTAACCTCGCTGGTTGCAGGCGGCCACGAAGCCAGGTTCTTCGAGGCCAATCTGTCGCTGGTGGATACTTTGCCTGTCTTCAAGCCAGATATTTGCTTCAACATTGCCGAAAGCCATTGGGGTGACAGCCGTGAGTCGCAGGTTCCGGCGATTCTAGAGATGCTACGCATCCCCTACACCGGCTCACGCGTGATGTCGCTGGCGCTGGCCCTGGACAAGTCCATGACCAAACGCGTGCTGCACTTCCACGAGCTGCCCACGCCGGCCTTTCAAACCTTCGAGCGGGTAGATGAACCGCTGGACCCGGACATGACCTTCCCGATGTTCGTCAAGCCCAGCCGCGAAGGCACAGGCATGGGCGTCAGTGCCGCCTCCATCGTCCATAACGAGTTGGAGTTGCGTCGGCAGATCAAAGAAATCCTCAGCCGTTATCGCCAGCCTGCGCTGGTGGAACATTATGTGGATGGCCGCGAAATCACCGTGGGCGTGGTAGGCAACCTGCGCGGGCCGGTGGCGCGGCGCGTGCCCGGCGACGAAGATGCGCCGCGCATCACCGCGGGCCTGCACTTCCTGCCTCCGCTGGAGGTTGACCTGGCGCGCTATCCAGAAGAAGAAGGCGGCATCTACACCAACCGCGTCAAGACCGAGCTGGCGGACGATTTCTATTTTCTGTGCCCCGCACCCCTAGACGAAGACTTGCTGGTAGACCTGAATTGGTACACGGCCGCGGCCTTCCGCGTGTTGGGCTGTCGTGATGTGGCCCGTGTGGACTTCCGTCTGGATCGCCACGACAACGACAAGCCCTACATTCTGGAGATCAACACTCTACCGGGGCTGAACCCGCGCATCAGTGACCTGGTGCTGGAAGCACGCGCCGAAGGCGTGAACCATGCCGAGCTAATCAACAGCATTTTGCTGCATGGTGCGGCCCGCTATGGTCTGCTGCCCACGGGCATTCAGCTCAATTGGCCTGCGGTGCGTCTCCCCCTGGCTGCCTGAGAGCTGCTTGCTAAGGCGCTTTGCAACGAATTTGGCGCCTCAACTGGTGCGGTTAGCCTATCAGAACCATTGATTGACGATGGTCAAACAGCTTGCAAGGTCTCCAGCGCGGTGATGCGCCCGATCTGCGTGCGGTTCCAGTCATCGTCGCTCCACGGCGTAGCGAACCAGGCTTCCAGAATCTCGCGGGCGATGGGGGCCGCGGTCGCCCGCTGACTGAGTGCCAACACGTTGGCATGGTTCCAGATACGCGCTCCGCGCGCGGTTTCGGCATCGTGACACAAGGCGGCGCGCACACCGGCCACCTTGTTGGCAGCCAGGCTGGCTCCGGTACCGGTCCAGCATAGCACCACTGCTTCAGCAGCGGCACCTGCGGCCACCTGCCGCGCGGCCTGCGCCGTCACCAACGGCCAATCGTGAACGGCCGCTGCTTTTTCACCTGCGCGCGGGCCGAGGTAGGTCACCTCGTGCCCGCGCCGCTCAATCTCCTCCAGCACTACATCAACCAGCGGGGAATACTCGTCACTGGATACCACCACGCGCATGGCTAGGTCTCCGCGGGGTAACGCGACACCGCAGTGATGACGATGCCCCCGCGCGCCTTTTGCACCGCGGTGACCGTGCAACGCTGCGGCTGGAGCGTTGCCACTACCTTATCACGAATGTCCACGGCTAATTGCTCACCAAACACACCCTGATTGCGAAAATGCCACAGGTATAGCTTGAGGCTTTTGCTTTCGATGCACCATGCCGCGGGCACGTATTCAATCGTCACCGTGTAATAGTCGGGCTGGCCGGTCACCGGGCACAGCGCCGTGACCTCATCCGAGACCATTGTCACCAGGTGCAGGCCCGCGGGGGCGGGGAACACGTCCAATTCATCAATCGGCTCGGTGGAACGACGGCCGAGATATTTGGGTTGCATGAGGGGGATCCTTTTTAACTCGTAACTGAGAATCTGGGGGTTTGGCTGTGGAAATGTTCTGACGCATCGTCAAGGTTGTCTGTTTAGCGATTAGCGCTCACTGCGTACTGATCACCAACCCTGCGGGCAGCTTGGGATAGAAATAAGTGGCTTTAGGCGGCATCACCTGGCCGGCATCGGACACGGCACGCAACTGCGCCAGCGGTGTGGGCCTGACGAGAAAGGCTGCCTGATAGCGCCCCTCAGCCACGCCGGTCACAGCCTCAGCCACGCGCGGCGTGAAGGCGATAAAGCGCTTCAGCTCAGCCGGTTCGGGGCTGACCCCCAGCAGCGGCCCCAACACCCGCGTTTGCAACACAGCTACATCCACCTGGTCAGCAGGCGCGGCCGACGACAGGTCGGCTCGCAGGCTGAGCGCGTAGCGGGCGTCCGGCAGTACTAGCTCAAACATGGTGTCGGCGGACGCAGCACCGGCGGTTACCACAAAATCCTCGGCCAGCCCAGCCAGCAGCCGCGCCGCATCAAAATCAGCCAGATCGTGGATGCAGCGATGCGTGGGCAAAATCACCACACCGGGATCCTCCATGCAGGCCGCGTAGACCCAAGCCGTATCGAAAGGCAAAGGGAGTTCCGGCGGTGCGGGCGGCACAGGCTGATAGCCCGGCACAGCCTGCCAGCCAGAGAGCGGTGCGGGTGCAACGGCATCGGGCTGGCCCCCGCCGCGCTGCCAACGTTGATAGGCGCGAGCGGTCTCGTAGCGGTGATGTCCGTCGGCGATGTAGAAGGTCTTAGGCTCCAACGCCGCCGCCAGCGCGGCCAGGCGCGCCGGTTCGCTGATCACCCACAGGGTGTTTTCCACGCCGTCATCGTCGCTGAACTGGGCGGCTGGCGGTTGGCTCAGCACATCGTATACAGGCACTTGCACCTCGCCTGCCGGATCGGAATAAAGCAGAAAGATCGGGCTGCACTGCGTGGCCGTGGCAATGGTCAGTGCCAGCCGGTCGGCCTTGGCCGCGGGAAAGGTGCGCTCGTGCGGCAAAATGCCTTGTCCCCACGGCGCCAGGCGCAGGCGGAAGATCAAGCCGCGCCGCGTGACCGTGCCACCATCGGGCAAGGGCGTGCGCTGTTGCAGCAGGTAGATGGCGGGTGTATCCTCGTGGCGCAGCACGCCGCGCGCCTGCCAATCGGCCAGCGTGGCCGCAGCGCGGGTATAGCGGTTGACGGCATCACCGTCGCCCGACTCATCGGCGGTCAGTTCGAGGCGGATGATGTTGTGCGGATGGCGGGCGTAGAAGGCCGCCTGCTGCGCCGGGCTGATCACATCATAGGGCGGAGCAAGCAGCTCGGCCAGATCGGCCGCGCCGGCCGCGGTCAGGTCATAGCGCCAGCCGCGAAAGGGATGAATGCGGGTCATAACTCAGCTCCCACCACGGCGGTGCGCAGACGATGCAGCGGCTGCCACCCCTCGGCAGCCAGCGCCGATGTAGGCACGGTGGCTTCGTCAGGTTTGTCGGACATGGTGAGCAGCAAACAGCCGCGCTGCTTCAGCCATTGAGCGGTGTGGTACACCTCGGCAGTGATGCAGATTTCATCGGCCAGACGCGCCTCCACGGATGCCTCGGCGGGCAGGCAGTTGAAGCGGGCCGCGGTGCGGCGGTACTCATTGCGGCGAAACGCCTTGAAGGGTGTGGGATCGCCCGCCTGCACCAACGGAAAAACATCGCTATGAACGGCCTGCAAGCCGGAATGGGCGTCGGTCATACGACCATCAGCCCAGGTGATGAACTGCACGAAGCTGGTCATCTCACCCGCCTGCACCTGAGCAACAAGGTCGGGCAGGTCAATCACACCGGCGCTGACAGCCAGACAGATGTAAGCCAGATAGTCTTGATTATCGGCGGTGAAGGGGTGATAGATAGGGTCGCCCAGAGTTTTATAGGCATGCAGGAAACGCTCACGCTGGAAGGCAGCCCCCAGCGAGCCGGCCACGGTCAGTTCCACCCCTTCAACACGGGCGTTGTCTATCACATGAGCGTTGCGACCGCGTGCAGCGATGGCGGTTTTATCCATATCCACCACCACCGCGCTGCCTTCGTCGAAGCGTGCCCCGGCAGCTTGGGCCGCAGCCAGCCAGTCAGCCAGCAAGGCCCAGCGATTGCCCAGGGTGACGCGATCTGCCTCGTGGTTGAGCGCGGCCGGTGCGCTTAGCTTTTCGTTGCCGATAAAGCACCAGCCGGGCCAGCCACCCATGAGCGCCAGATTGCGAAAAGCATTGCCGTCCGCCATGGCGGTGTCGCCAATGAAGAGCAATTCACGCACCGGGGTGGCAGGCAGGTCCAGGGTACGAGCCTGACGCACAAACCACACCGAAGCGCGGGCATAGTCAGGCTCGTGTTTGCGGGGGATGCGCGCGCTGGGCAACCCCATCGCGCGCCACGCCTCGGCCAGGCCGGGCAGGCGCGGGTCAAAGGGCTGCAAATTGCGCAGAATCACCAGATCACCAAAGATGTCGTAGAGGGAAGCAGAGGAAAAGAGTTTAAACATAGAGCGAGCATGAAAGGCCGTCAGGCAGTTTTTTGATAGAGAGTGACCACGCAGGCGCCACCCAAGCCGATGTTGTGTTGTAAGGCGATAGCCGCGCCCTCCACCTGGCGCGCGCCAGCCTGGCCGCGCAGTTGCCAGGTGAGTTCGGCGCACTGAGCCAGGCCGGTTGCGCCCAGCGGATGCCCCTTGGCTAGCAGGCCGCCGGAGGGATTCACCACCACGCGGCCGCCGTAGGTGTTGTCACCGTCAAGAATGAAGCGTTCGGCGGTGCCCGCGGGGGTCAGCCCCAGCGCCTCGTAGCTGATCAGTTCGTTGGTGGTGAAGCAGTCGTGTAGCTCCACCACGTCTACTTCGTCCGGGCCAATGCCGCTCTGCGCGTAGACCTGGCCGGCCGCGACTGCGCTCATGTCGTAGCCCACGATTTTCATGCGGTCGCGGTCGTCAAAGGTAGAGCGAAAATCAGTGGTCATGGCCTGACCCACAATCGCTACGCGCGTGTCCAAGCCGTGGCGGCGGGCGAAATCTGCAGAGCAGAGCACGGCCGCGGCCGCGCCGCAGGTGGGTGGGCAGCATTGCAGCCGTGTCAACGGACCGGTGAAACGCGGCGAGGCCAGCACCTCCTCCACAGTGAGCTGCTTGCGCAGGATGGCACGCTCGTTGTGCTGCGCGTGACGCCGCGCCTTGACCAGGATCTCAGCAAAGGTGGCATCGGCTATACCGTAGCGCTGCTGATATTCTGCACCGGCTCCACCAAACAGGCGAATGGCCATGGGCGAGTCAGAATGGCCCTGCAGCGCATCGGCCACTTCCAAAAAGCGGCCTAACGGCGCGGGACGATCCTGAAACACGCTGTCAATGGCACCACGACCCATTTGCTCGAAGCCCAAAGCCAGCACACACTCAGCCACGCCGGTCTGCACCGCCTGGCGCGCCAAATAAAGCGCAGTGGAGCCGGTGGAACAGTTGTTGTTGACGTTGATCACGGGGATGCCGGTCATGCCAACGTGGTAGAGTACCGCCTGTCCCGCGGTGCTGTCGCCGTAAACGTAGCCCGCGTAAGCTTGCTGCATCGCCCCGTAATCCAGGTTAGCATCGGCCAAAGCCATGCGCACCGCGTCAGCGCCCATCATGGTATAAGGCGGCTCGGTTCCCGGCTTGACAAAGGGCGTCATACCGACACCCACGACAAAAACTGGCTGATTCATGGCGTTGCTCCTGTCAGTACCCGACGTCAGAAAGAAGCGTCGGAGGCGTGTGGCCAGGGAGATTATACCTTGCACAGGTGGTTTTTGCAACGCCATCCCCGGTTGTCTGAACGTTGGCGCAGACTGCTGCCCCTGCTGTTGCTCACGTTTTCCTCTATCGCATGGCACAAAAGTCGTTTGTGTCCCCCCGCACGGCATGCCGAAAGTTACAGGGCCAGAAAAGCGCGGATCATCGGCCAGTTGTTGATCAGGTCAAACACGCCGATGGCAATTAGCAGCAGGCCGCCCAGAATGTTGATCAACCGGCTGTGGCGGGTAAAGACGTGGATCAGCCAGCGCTGATTAGCCGCGGAAAGAAAAGAAAGCAACAGCAGCGGCAACCCAAAGCCCAGACCAAACCAGAAAAACGTGCCCAACTTGCTCACCACTTCGGCAGCGCTCAGGGAAAGGGCGAAGATGCTTACCAGCAGCGGGCCGGAACAAGGCAGGGCAATGGGGCCATACAGCAGCCCGTATAAAAAGGCATTAACAAAGGGATTGGAGAGCAACGGAGCGCGGATTTGTGGCAGCTTCTTGAATGGGTTACGGTCCAGCAGCAGCAAAATGCCCAGGATAATCAGCAGCAGATTAGCCAGCGGTATGGCAATAGACAGGGCGCGACCCACCGACACCGACAGCAGGGCTATCAGCAGGCCCAGTGCCAACATCATGCTGAGTACACCAGCCAGCACAAAAAAGCCCAAAAAGTAGCGACTACGCTTGCCAGCCAACGCACTATGGCTGCCACTGAGATAGGCCAGGAAACCCGGGTAAAGCGGCAACACGCAAGGGCTGGTCGTTGCCAGCAGGCCGAGAGAGAGGGAGGTGAGTATGGTTTCAAGCATGGCGGTATGGGGGGGAGGGGAGGTACACAGGTACACAGGTACACAGGTACACGTCATCCCTGTATACTTATGTACTTGTATACTTGTTTACTTGCATACTTGTATACTTATGTACTTGTGTACTTGTATACTTGTTTACTTGTATACTTGTATACTTGTTTACTTGTATACTTGTTTACTTGCCACCTTCTTCCCTAGTTCTCTGTATCGGCGAGGAAGGGCTCCAACGCGGTTTGCAGATCGGCGGCGCTTTTGATGCCAAAGGGCAAGGGATGGGCCTCACCGGCGCGATCAATGATCAACATGGGGGTGGAAGGTGGATTGAGGAAGTTGACACCATACAAATCGCTGATGGCACGCGCCACATCAGGCGTGGCGACGGCATACACCCAATCGAAACCGTTGGTGCTGGTGTGGGTGAGCAGTTGATCGGCACTTTCGTTCAGGTCTATATCCAGACCGACGCTGACGAAATCCTCGCGCTCACCCAGGGCATCGTGCAGGGCCATCACCTGACGCTGCTGCTTCATGCAGTTTGAACACCACACGGCCAGCGTTTCTATCAATACGACCTTGCCGTGAAAATCGGCCACTGTAAAAGGCTGGCTGTTGTTCACGTTGATCAGTTCGGCGCTGTACCAGGCTGGCAAATCAGCCGTGGGCTTATCCATCATGGCAGCCTCGGTCGGCTTATCCATCATGGCAGCCTCGGTCGGCTTATCCATCATGGCAGTCTCGGTGGGCTTGTCCATCATGGCAGCCTCGGTGGGCTTGTCCATCATGGCAGCCTCGGTGGGCTTATCCATCATGGCGGCCTCGGTGGGCTTGTCCATCATGGCAGCCTCGGTGGGCTTGTCCATCATGGCGGCAGGCGCGGGAGTAGCCGCCTGCCCGCAAGCGCTGAGCGCCAGCGCGGCAATCATCAACACAACAAACAAAACAGCAGATGCTTTCATCAGGAATCTCCTCGTACGGTTTCGTAAGGCTCGGCCAACAAGGCACGGATGACCTCTTCGGTCTGCTGATACGCGCCTTCGCCAATGTGAATGTAGCGGATGTCGCCGCGCTTGTCTATCAGGTAAAGCGTCGGCCAATAGCGGTTGTTGTAGGCGCGCCAGGTGCGCGCCTGGTTGTCAATAGCGACAGGGTAAGGGATGTCCAATTCCTCTACAGCCTGACGCACAGCCTCCAGGTTGCGTTCATAGGCAAATTCCGGCATGTGATTGCCAATTACAACCAGCCCGGCGTGGCGGTAGGTGTGGTACCATTCCCTCACCGAGGGAATCACGTGGCGACAGTTAATTCAGCCAAAGGTCCACATATCAAGCAGCACTACCTGCCCGCGCAGCTCGGCCAGATGCAGCGGTGGAGAGTTAAGCCAAGCTTCATTGTGCAGCTCAGGGGCAGGGCCACGGCTGGGCAAGGCGGCCAACAAAGCGCGCTGTGCCGGGGTGAAGCTATCTGCCGGAGTTGCAGTGACTTGCGGAGGCGTTGGGCGCGGAGCGGCTGGCTCTTGCAGTTGCGGCACGACTGCAACCGGAGCGGGCACAGGTACGGGCGCAGCGCAGCCCGCAAGGCTCAGCAAAAAGCAGCTTATTCCTATCAAAATGGCTTTGTGTCGCATGAAAAGATGCTCCTGACGGTGTGCCACGGTGATTTTACGGCACTTTTGTCAGAATACCGGCTCGCCATTACAATAAAGTCACAAATCCATTACAGCTTTCTTAACAGATGCGCCAACTTAAGGACTGTGTAACAATTGAAGGCTATGCTGGCTGCAATATAACACAGGAGAGATCACGTTGAACGAAGAAAAAATCCTGGTGGTAGACGATGAGCCGAGTATTCGCGAGATAGTCAGCTTGTACTTGAAACGCTCTGGCTACCAGGTGACAACCGCCGCGGATGGTGAAGCAGCGCTGGATTGGCTGGCCCGCCAGACTTTTGATCTGGTGGTGCTGGATTTGATGCTGCCGCGCGTGGATGGGCTGGAAATCGCTCGCCGCCTGCGCGCAACCGGCCAAACGCCTATCATCATGCTGACCGCGCGCGGGGAAGAAATTGACCGTATTCTCGGCCTGGAGATGGGCGCAGACGACTACGTCACCAAGCCTTTCAGCCCGCAGGAGCTGGTAAGCCGCGTACGCGCGGTGCTGCGTCGCACTCAACCCATACAGCAGGCTGCCGCGCTGGATCTGGGCGAGCGCCCGCTGGTCTACGATGCACTGCGCATTGATCCGCAGCGGCGCCTGGTGCAGGCCCGCGGGCAAGAGATCGTACTCACCGCGCGCGAGTTTGACCTGCTGTGGCTGCTGGCGCGCCATCCGCGCCAGGTGTTCACCCGCGATCAGTTGCTAGACCTGGTGTGGGGCGTCACTGAGTACATTGATGCCAGCACTATCACCGTACATGTACGCCGTCTGCGCGAGAAGGTCGAAACCGACCCGGCCAATCCGCGCTACATCCAAACCATGTGGGGCGTGGGCTACAAGTTCGAGCCATAGCCGATTGTGAGTGTGTTGCTATGAACCATTCTCTCAGTTTAAGCGCTGAACCGGCGCCGCGTCGGCTGCCACTGCGTTTTGTGGGTGGCGTGCTGCTGGCCCTGACCCTGGCCCTGGCTGCCTTTGTCTGGGTGATGCGTCCACCCTCCGGCGAGTTGCAGGCCATGGCGCTGTTCCTGGCTATCACCGCGCTGATCTCGCTGTTGGCCGGCTATGCGGCCTATCGGCTGGGCTGGCTGAGCCAGTCGCCGCGGCTGGGCTGGACGTTGCTGGCCGGCTACGCGTTGGCCACGGTGCTGACTTTTCTGAACGTGGGTTATTCGGCGCAGCGAATGTTTGCCAGCCAGCACGATCTGCTGCTGGCCGGGGTGCTGCTGCTGTTTGCCGGAGGCATCGCCATGTCGCTGGGCTATTTCGTGGCTGCGGCCCTCACCGAACGGCTGGATGCGGTATGCCGCGGAGCTGAGGCGCTGGCACGCGGCGATCTGGCTACGCGCGTGCCGGTGATAGGCAAAGACGAAATCAGCCACCTGGCGCGCACCTTCAACAGCATGGCCGAACAACTGGAAAGCGCAGCGCAACACCAGCACGAGCTGGATCAACTGCGCCGTGACCTGATTGCCTGGGTGGGGCACGATCTGCGCACACCGCTGGCCTCAACGCGCGTGATCGTGGAGGCGCTGGCCGATGGCGTGGTGGAAGACACGGAAACCGCGCAGCGCCTGCTGCGCACCGCCCAGCGCGATATCAAATCACTGTCCCTGCTACTGATTGACTGACAAAAGTTGGAACGGCGTGTCTTTCCAAGAGCGAAGATGTGCT
>CALESQ010000024.1 GCA_937907455.1 uncultured Caldilineales bacterium | reverse complement strand
GATTCCTCTTCAGTTGTTAAAGTTCAGCCTCTTCCTACGGCTCTAAACTCAAGTAAGTACACATCCTGCAACAACTTTGCACGCATGTGGCTGGAAATTGGCGGTCATCCCGCAGGGACCGGCCGGAGCGCGACTCTTTGCTGTGGCCGGTCTCCAGACCGAGTCCGCAGCTGTGCAGTTGTTTTTGGACAGATTGTACCGTACAGCCTCATCACTTTGTGCAAGGAGCTAATTTTGTATGTCTATCCCAGCTTCGTCTTGGCGCGCTGCCTTACGTGCCATTGCTGAACAGACGGCTGCGCACGGCATTGCCCTGGTGGTATCCGGTGGTGCGGCTTTCGCGATTCATGGCATCGCCGTGCCTGTGCATGATCTGGATCTGCTCACCGATCGCGCCGGTGCGTATCACTTTGGTGAGATCTTTGCCGCGCAGGCAGTCCAGCCGGTAGTTTATCGTACCAGTGAGCAATACCGCTCGCACTTTGGCCGTTTCGAGGTGCAAGGCGTGCCGGTAGATGTAATGGCTGAACTAGAGTGGTGCGAACAGGGGCGCTGGCAGCCGATCTTCGCGGCTACTCGCAGTGAAATTGAGCTTGATGGCGTGCTTGTGACATCGGCCTGGCCGGAGGAAGAGTTTCTGGCTGCGATTCGTCGTGGTCGGTTGGCGCGCGCTGCCGCCGTGTTGCCCCAACTCGACCAGACGCGGTTACTCTGCTTGCTGCGTGGCAAAATCAAGCCGGGGATGTTATGAGTAGCTCGGTGCGGCTCGGTCTGGAGATTGGGAACCATCCCGCAGGGGCCGGCCGGAGCTGTCACCTTGTCATCCCGCGTCACCCTGTCACCCCACCTCCACCTCCACCCACGTGCCCTGAGCGATGCCATTGCTGTCCAGCGGCACGCGCACCGCACCCTCGGCGCGCACCAGGGTGTGGATGAGATTGCTTTTTCCCAGCACCGGCACGGCCCACAGCTCACCAGCGCGCGTCTCCAGGCGCACCGGCACCACATCTACGCGGCCGGTGGTGCTGGCGAGATTGCGCGCCAGTCGGGCAGCCACAGGGTTGCGTCGCGGCTCTCCTGCACCCAGCAGGCGTCGAATCGCCGGGGCCACGAACAGATCAAACACCACCATCGCGCTGACGGGGTTGCCCGGCAGGCCAAACACCGCCTTGCCGTCACACACGGCCAGAATAGTCGGCTTGCCCGGCTTGAGTGCCACACCGTGTACCAAAATCCCTGGTTGACCCAATTCGCTGATCACCTGAGCGGTCATGTCGCGTACACTCACCGAACTGCCCGCAGACATCACCAGCAAATCCGCATCGGCTAGCGCGGCGCGGGCCGCAGCACGCAGAGCATCCAGGTCATCCGGTACAATGGGGTAGCGCTGGGCTGTGGCGCCGTTCTGCTCGGCCAGCGCTGACAACGTGTAGGAGTTGATGTCACGTACCTCACCTGAGGCCGGTTCCTGTTCCGGTGGCACCACCTCGTCGCCCTGAGAAAGCACCGCCAGGCGTGGACGCACGGCTACGTCTACCGTGGTAATGCCTAGCGCCAGCAGCGCACCGATATCCTGGGGGCGCAGCCAATGCCCTGCGGGCAGCATCAAATCGCCACGGCGCACGTCTTCACCCACCTGCACGACGTTCTGCCCCGCGGCTACCGAGCGATAGAGTTCGATCAAATAGGGCGCAGGATTGACAGAGTCGCGAGCGGGGGCGGGCAGGCGTTGAGTGTGTTCGATCATCACCACCGCATCGGCATCCGTGGGGATCATGCCGCCGGTATGCACTACAGCGGCTTCGCCCTCGGCCAGAGGAAGCACGGCAGCCCGGCCCATCGGCATTTCACCTGCCACGCGCAGCAGGGCGGGCAGGCCATCGCTGGCGCCGTGAGTATCCACCGCGGCTACCGCATAGCCATCCACCGTGGCGCGGGGAAAGCTGGGCAGATCGTGTGGCGCGCGGATATCCGCCGCGGTGATGCGGCCCAATGCCGCGGCGACAGCAACAGGCTCAGCGCGCACGACAGGATGAAACGCAGCATCAAACACGCGTTGCGCTGCATCGGGGGTGTGAACGTTGAAGAGGTCAGGCATGGGATAGGGATCGGTGATTCGTTAGGAAGGATGTGCAGAATCTGAACTATTTACTGGTTACTGCTTACTGTCTTCTCATTTCCCATTGCACCGTGCCCAGCGATATCAACTCGCCGTCTACCAGCCGATACATACCGATGAGCAGGGCAGCCGGAGCCGCGCCCGTGGGCAGGGCGAGGACGTGGCGATCTAGCAGCACCTCGCCGGATGGCCACAGACTGGTGGGATAGTACACACCGCCCGCCGGGTGATCACTCTGCGCCAGCTTGGAGCCATCCGCTGCTAACGCCTGCACGAAGGTGGTGTAGTCCGCAGACAGAGGACGCACAGCCTGCCAATGCAGGGCTACCGTCAGTTGCTCACCGGCGCGCTGTTCGTCGTAGCCCAGCAGGCGCACCGCGTCGCCCAAAAGGGCATTCACTGCCTGCGCGGGCGGATCACTTGTCGCCATGCCCAACACCGGGGTCAAGCCCGAAGGCTCCGTTTCGCCCACTTGCGCAAGAATCTCCAACCCTGGCATCGGTTTAATCAGATAAACGGGGCGACCGGTGGCAAGCGCACTGCGCACGGTTTGACCAATATCCAACCAGCCCTGTTCAGCCAGCAGCAGCGGAAAGACCCCAGCCAGGTCGGGGCGCAACCCCTCAACCTGTTGCAGGTACCATAGCGGCATCATCTCGTCGCGGTCGTTGGTCACCAGCACAGCGGCACGCGGCGGATTGGCGGCCAGATGGGCGCGCCAAGCCTGCTCTGCATGGCTGTCGTTGCGCCGATTGGCCGCGGGTAGATGCAGCAGCAACGGCGCAAGCACCAGCAGAGCCGGCAGAAGTATCATCAGCCCCGGCAGAGGCCCGCGCGTAGCTGAAGCCGCAGCATTTGCCAGCCAGGCCAGCGCGCAGGCCAGCCACAACACGGCAATGAGGTAAACCGAAATGTAGAATACGGCAATATCGCCGATGGTGTAGGTGAGATTGAAGCCCGCCAGCACCGCGAAACTTGCCGCGGTGAGCCAGAGCAAGGCCCAGCGACGCCGCACGGCTAACGCCAGCACACCGACAGCAGCCAGCAACACGCCTGACCATCCCAGCTCTGCAGATAAGCGCGGCAGCAGCGTGGGCAGACTGCGCAGCGCTGCTGCGGGGCTTTGTAGCTCACCGGCAAAACTCTGGCCCAACGCGTAGCGCCACAGGCCCGCGGCTGAGTGATCCAGCAGCGCCGCGGGTGCGCCTGGCCCCAGGGTCAGCGTCAGGTAGGGCGTGGCCGCGGCGCGCAGCGGAATGTAGAGATAGAACAGCAGCGGTGCCAGCGCCAGCAGCACAGCCAGGAGAAGACGCCGCGGGCTGCGCTGGCCGGTGTGACGCAGTGCAGGCCACAGGTAAAGCAGCAACACCGGCCACAGCAGCAGGCTGGTGCGGTGATGTGCCAGCCCCAGCCCGGCCACAAAGGCCAACGGAAGCAACCCGGCATCTTGACGCTCACGCCAGCGCACTGCCAGCCAAAGCGTGGCCGCCAGCCAGGCAGCATGCAGCGTGTAGACTTCGGTGATGGTGGCTTGACTGAGCAGCGTAGGGGTGAGCGCAAAGATCACCGCTGCGGTCAGCGCGGCAAGCTGGCTCCAGCGGGTTGCGGCCAGGTGAGCGGTCAGCGCCCGCGCCAACAGCGCCGTGAAGGCTACGGCTAGCCCGCCAAACAGTGCGGTCAGCAAGGTCATGGCGCGTGCGGGCGCGGCCAGGTGCGCCGCGGCCAGCGCGTGCGTCCACAGCCAGCCGAGAGTTAAATAGAGCGGATAGCCGGTGGGATGGGCAAGCCCGGCGCGCCAGGCCGCGAATTGCAGCTCGCCGCTGTCGCCGGACAGAATGCCGGGCGCAGCCAGCGCGGCATAAAGCGCGGCGGCCAGCAGACCCAGCCCCGCGGCCAGCAGCGCGTCGGCGCGTGTGCGTTCAACTCTGGGGGCGTTCATGGTGCAGCGGGCGGCTCCAGCCGCACCCAATCCACCGCGGCAGCCAGGCGGCGGCGATCTCCGGCCAGGCGCAGATAGGCTCCGTCCGGGGCGTTTTGCTCCAGCGCAGTGCCGGGCGCTGCGCCCTTGACGCCGATCAGGGCATGGCCTGCGGCGGGCGTGGCGCGGCCATCCACTGCGCTGCCCAGGCTGCGCAGTGCCGCCACGGCGCGATCGTTCAGAGCCAGCCCAGCCTCGCCGCGCGTGGCGGCAACCACGATAACGCCCTCAGGCAGCCCCTCGATGAATTCGGCCAGACGGTCGGCTTCGTAGCTGTTGGCTGTGGTGTCGAAGCCGCGCACGGTCAGCACTTCGCCGCTGAGCGGATGCAGCACGGCCAGGTTGTAGCCGCGTCGCCCGGCAGAGCCATCGCTCGCTTTGCCATCCGGTGTGGTCAGGGTGATAAAGGCGATGTCCTGCGCTGCGCCGCCGCTGTTGATCTCAATATCAAGGGGCGCTTGCACGCCGGTGTTGCCAATGAGCGCCTGACTGGGCAACACGTCCAGCGGTCGGGCTGCGCTGCTGAAATGCAGGCGCAAGCGGTTGAGGCCGGAGCGGGCGGCTGTGGCCGGGGCGGGGATGCGCAGTTCTTGCCAACCTGCGGTCAGGGTGTATTCGCCCAGCATCACATCGTTCAGGCTGAGGGTGATTTGCTGCGCGGGCGCGTTCACCCAGGTAAAGGGCTGGATGCGCAGCACCACATCAACAGGCTGGGGGGTTTCTGCGGCGAAGCGCAGCGGCAGGTAAAGCTCTGCCTCCTGCCCGTCCACCCAGATGCCGTTGGCGCCGGTGATGTCGGCCTCGTCCACGCTCCAGCCGGGGCCGCGGTAGGCCTCGGTGGGGCGGCTGCCCAGATCCAACTCAAAGGGGAAGGGTACGGGGGCTTGCTGCACGGCATAGATCTGCACGCCGTCGGCGTCCCAGCGGGGGGTAGGCTCTATCGGCACCACGCTGAGCAGATAGTCGCGCGTGGCTTGCCAGGTATCCACCAGCGGGTAGCGGCCGGGCACAATGGGGTTGATAGCCAGGTAGCGCACATTCCACAGCGTCATCAGCTCGGCGGCGGAGGCGCGGGCTGCGGCATCGGTGGCGGCATCGGGGGGCGTGTAGCTTTCGATACCGGTGACAGCCTGCACCAGCGGCAGACGGGCAAAATAGGCGAATTTGAAGGCGGGGTTGCGCGAGGTGTTGCCGCTGAGGATGGGCCGCGCGTGGGCGGTCTGATACCATTCGGCGCGGGTATCTTCTGCGCCGAGGACGCCGAAGCCGTTGCGCCAGCCCATGGGGAGTTGCAGCAAGGCCCAGTCACCTGGCTCTGCGGCCAGGGCACGGTAGGGCGCGGGGATGCGGGCATCGGTGAGGGGCATGGGCACGGCGAGATGCTCAAACAGCAGGGCGGCGGCCAGCAGTGCAGCGACCAGCGGGGCGGCGCTGCTGCGCCCTGCCCGCGCTGCTTTTCCGATCAACCAGGCGCTGCCATAGCCAGCCAGCACTGCCAGTGCCTGCACCAACACAATGCTGAAGCGGTTGGGGGCGCGAAAGCCTTTGATGAAGGGCAGGAAATGCACAACGAGGTAAGGCAGGGGCACGCTGATCAGCAGGCCATCCAGGTTGAATTCGGATTGGCCGTTGATCTGCAACAGCGGGCCGAGCGCCAACAGGAAGGCTGCCAGCGCCACGAACAGCCAGCCGCGGGCACCACGGCGCGCTGCGAACACGCCCAGCAGGGCCAGCGCCACGGTTGCATAACCCAGAAAGACGGTGTTGACATCGCGAAAACGGCTTTCGCCGGTTTGCACGGCGCGCAGGCTGGCAGGCCAATCGCCGCTGCCCCACAACGGATGCAGGTCGGTGGGCGTAGCCAGCCCTACCAGGTCTGCGCTGAGCTGATCGGACAGGCCCCAGCCCTCGACGGCGTAGGTGGCATCCAGCCCCTCACGCACGGTGGGGAGCAGCAGCGGTGCGCTGAGCAGGGCCGCTATGGCCGCGCTGAGCAGCAGCAGGCCGCCGGTGCGCGCCAGCCGCGGCCAGGTGAGGCGTTTGCGTGCGGCTATGAGCTGCTCCAGCAGCAGCACGCTGGCTGCCAGCGCCAGCAGTACGCCGAAGATCATATCGGTGAGCAGACACAGCGCGGCGAATACCCCGGCGAGCAGGGCGGCACGCAGGCGGGGGCGGTGCAAGGTGCGCAGGAAGTAGAGCAGGAAGAAGGGGATCCACTGCGTGGTGACGATCATGTAATGCCCCAGCGCCAGGTAGATGAAGCGGCTGGAGGCAAAGGCGTACACCAGACCGGCGATGAAGGCTGCCTGGTAGTGCGTGCGTGCAGTGGGCTGCCGGTCGGCAGGGCGGGCGCGCAGCAGGTACAGGCTGAGCAGAAAGGTGCCGTAGCCGCTTAATACTGTGGAACCGAGGTTGACCAGGTTGCTGGCCAGGGGGATGGCGTTGGCCGCAGGCAGATGCAGAGGCAAGGCCAGGGCGGCGGCCATGATGTTGAAGGTGTACATCACCAGCCCCATCCCCACAGGGTAGAAGATCAGGTCGGTGTGCAGCGGGGTGCTGAGCTGATCTATCAGTGCGTGTTTGAAGTACCAGAGGTTCCAGAGGAAGGTGTATTCATCGTAGGCCCACACATCGCTGCCGGGCACATGGGTGGTGAGGTGCAACGCCAGGGGCCAGGTAAGGGCCACGGCCAGCAGCGAGTAAAGGGCAAGCACCAGCAGGTGAATACGACGCATGAAGCAAAAGTCCTTCGTGGGGATGGAAAATTCAGCCGCGTTATGTTACCACAGGCTGGGCCATTGGGCAACAGCGTGCTAGCTGTGAGATTCATCACCGATAACTTGTCAGCTTGGGGTGTCCGTGCTATAATCGCCCCATTCACGCCTGAGTCCCCGTTGTTTTGCAGGCTGTCGCTCGTTCTGCATAAGAAAGGAGGTGTCGTTTTCAAAGTTCGGCATCCCCGCATGGTCGGCGGACGCGCTTGCTGTTGTGAATACGGCACATGCTGCCGGGCTTGCCCCTCTCTTAATTTGCCTCGTGTTTGCCTCTCTGTGACCCCTTTGCACACCGCGAAAGAGCGGTTTTGGCGCTAATGCCCAGGTGCCTGTCAACCACCTGACCGCAAAGTTCTGTTTTTCCGGCTTGTGCCCCCTCCTTTAAAGGAGTTTTTTTTCATGGCTAGTGTAACTTATCGCAATATCTACAAGCGTTGGGGCGATGTGGTTGCCGTTAAGGATTTTAACCTGGCAATCGAAGACAAGGAATTTATGGTGTATGTCGGCCCGTCGGGCTGCGGCAAATCTACCACGCTGCGCCTGTTGGCCGGCCTGGAAGAAATCAGCGACGGCCAGATTTTGATCGGCGACCGCGTGGTGAACGATGTGCCACCCAAGGATCGCGATATTGCCATGGTGTTCCAAAGCTATGCGTTGTATCCGCACATGTCGGTGTACGACAATATGGCGTTCGGCCTGAAGCTGCGCAAGATGCCGAAGGAAGAAATTGATCGTCGTGTCAAGGAAGCGGCTGATGTGTTGAGCATTGGCCAGTACCTGGATCGCAAGCCCAAGGCTCTCTCTGGCGGCCAGCGCCAGCGTGTAGCGGTGGGACGCGCGATTGTGCGTAATCCGAAGGTCTTCCTTTTCGACGAGCCGCTTTCCAACCTGGATGCCAAGCTGCGCGTGCAGACCCGTGCGGAAATCTCCAAGCTGTGGCAGCGCCTGGGCACTACCTTCATCTACGTCACCCACGACCAGGTGGAAGCCATGACTATGGCTACCCGCATTGCGGTGATGAAGGACGGTGTTTTGCAGCAGTGCGACACCCCGCAACACCTGTACGACCATCCCGACAATGTCTTTGTAGCCGGCTTCATCGGCAGCCCTTCGATGAATTTCTTCGATGCCACGCTGGTGGAAGCTGACGGCAAGATGTATGTGGATGGCGGTACCTTCCGCCTGGAAGTACCGGCCAAGAACAAAGAATTGGCTATGAAGCACAAGGGCAAGCAGGTGGTGTTTGGCGTGCGCCCCGAAGACCTTCAATCCCGCGAGTTCACTCCGCCCGGCATTTCACCGGCTTATATGAATTCTAAAGTGGACGTGACCGAAATGATGGGCAGCGAGATTTTTGCCTATCTGCTTTCGGGCAAGAAGAGCTTTGTGGCCCGCCTTGACCCGCGCACCCGCGCCCATATCGGGGAAAACCTTGACCTGGTTGTGAACATGGACAACATGCACTTGTTCGATCCTAAGACCGAGCAGCGCCTGGCCTAACTCCCTCACCGACAACTTGATCCAAGGGGTAGATCGCCACAACGATCTACCCCTTTCTGTTGGAACTAAGTATTCATGAAAGCTCTTGTGACCGGTGCCAGTGGATTCGTGGGGGCAAATCTGGTGGAGATCCTTACTCAGGCCGGTTGGCAGGTAAGGGTTTTGCTGCGGCGCAGCTCATCGCAGCGTTCCCTGTACGGCCTGGACTATGAGCCGTTTACCGGCAATGTCACGGACCATGCCTCGCTGCTCCGCGCTATGCAGGGATGTGATGCGGTGTTTCATGCTGCAGGCGTGGTGGCTGATTATTGGCAGCAGGACACGCGCTATACCTATCGCGTCAATGTAGACGGCACGCGCAATGTGGTGGAAGCTGCGTTGGCGGTGGGTGTGCCGCGCCTGGTTTTCACCAGCTCACAGGCTGCGTTGGGCTTTGGTTACGGCGATACCCCGGTGGATGAAACGCAGTATTTCAACATCCATCCGGCCCGCTATCCGTATGGTCACAGCAAGCATCTGGCCGAGCAGGTGGTGTTGAACGCTGTTTTTCGCGGCCTGCATGCGGTGATTGTCAATCCTTCGGTGGTGCTTGGCCCGCGTGATTCGGCTCTGTATAACAGCCGCATCCTGCTGCAAACGCAGCGGGGGCATCTGCGTTGGGTGCCGGCAGGTGGCATCAACGTGGTGGATGCGCGTGATGTGGCGCGCGGCCATCTGTTGGCACTGGAAAAGGGGCGGTTGGGGCATCGCTATTTGCTTACCGGGCACAATGTGTCGCTGCTGGAGCTGGTGCAGCAGGTTGCCACCGTGCTGGGGGCGCCTCAGCCGCGCGGTATTATCCCCCAGCCGCTGATTGCGCCACTGGCCGCGGTGATTGACGGGCTGAACCGCATCTCGCCGTGGCGTTTGCCGGTGGCCGGTGATGTGTTGCGTTTTGGCAACCGCTTTTTCTATGCGGATAACCGCAAGGCGGTTAATGAGCTGGGCTTTGCTCCTGTTCCGCTGACAGAAACTTTGACCAACACGGTGCGTTGGCTGCGGCAGTTGGGCGCTATGCGCTAGGGAGGCCGTGAGGCGCAACTCGGAATTCGGGGGTTCGGCGAATGTGAGCGGCGCGCCGGAATTTTGATGCTTTGTCATCAGGTGGGTTCGGGTGTATACTCGGCTTGCTTGTACCTGCCCGTATTTTTCTTGTAAGGATGGAGGTGAAAACAATCATGAAGCGATCATTGCCCTTGACCCTGACGGTCATTTCGGCGGTGCTGACTCTGTTGCTGGCCTTGCTGACCAATCTGGTGTCCGGCTACATCTCCGACGCGCTCAAGCCCTACGCGCCGTGGCTATTTGCCGCGTTGATCGCTGTATTTCTGGTCTCACTGATCGTTTTGATCTGGCAACAGCGCATCCAGCCGCCAACAGCTCCCACAGGGCCGGTCGTTGAACAAAGCGCCACCAACGGCGGGCGGATTGACCATTCCCCCATTCAGGTGCCGAATAGCCCCGGGGTCAGTGTGACTCAGGAGGCCAAAGACAATGGTGTTATTCGGGACAGCGGCATTACCATTACCTGATACCTGATTGCTGCTCAAAGCCAACGGACTACGCCATTTCACGATTTTGCAGACCGTGGCGGCCAGCGATGGACGGGTTGCTGGAACATTCGGGCTGGCCGAAAAGCCCTGTTCGCGGAGCGCCACGCCGCCGGATAAATCCACCGGCTACAAAGCAGCGCCCGCTCAAGCGGGCTTGACGATCCGAAAGTCCCGTTCACGGGGCGCTGACGGTGTAGCTCGGCGGCTTTAGCGCCGAGCGGTCAGCCAGTCAGACAGAGACGGCTGCCAACTCGTCCTTGCTATTCTTCATATCCACTTCCTGCTGTCGGAACACATACCATGACCCTGCCATCTCCCGAACATTTCACAGACCGCGAAGAGGCCCTGGCGGCCTACGATGCCTTGTGGTCCACCACCAACGGCCCGCGCATCCTCAACATTGAGGGCATGAGCGGCAACGGCAAGACCACCGGGCTTGACGATCCGAAAGTCCCGTTCACGGGGCGCTGACGGTGTAGCTCGGCGGCTTTAGCGCCGAGCGGTCAGCCAGTCAGACAGAGACGGCTGCCAACTCGTCCTTGCTATTCTTCATATCCACTTCCTGCTGTCGGAACACATACCATGACCCTGCCATCTCCCGAACATTTCACAGACCGCGAAGAGGCCCTGGCGGCCTACGATGCCTTGTGGTCCACCACCAACGGCCCGCGCATCCTCAACATTGAGGGCATGAGCGGCAACGGCAAGACCACCGGGCTTGACGATCCGAAAGTCCCGTTCACGGGGCGCTGACGGTGTAGCTCGGCGGCTTTAGCGCCGAGCGGTCAGCCAGTCAGACAGAGACGGCTGCCAACTCGTCCTTGCTATTCTTCATATCCACTTCCTGCTGTCGGAACACATACCATGACCCTGCCATCTCCCGAACATTTCACAGACCGCGAAGAGGCCCTGGCGGCCTACGATGCCTTGTGGTCCACCACCAACGGCCCGCGCATCCTCAACATTGAGGGCATGAGCGGCAACGGCAAGACCACGCTCCTGTGGTTTCTGGATTATCATCATCCACGGCCGGCTGATCGCCTCCATCTGCGCCTGGATATGAGCCTGGACAACCTGCGCACCGGCGATTACGATCTGCCCGACAGCCTCGCAGAGCAATTGCGCGCACACCTTCCCGCGGGCGCGCTTCATGCCTACACGCACACGCGCGCGCAGGCGTTGGCTGAGGCTGCAAGAATCCGCGAAGCCGCAGTGCAAGTCTCCATCCATCAGGAAGCCGCGCAAGGGGGTTCGATTTCGGGGTCTCCGAACAGCGTCAACCTGGAATACAGCCAACGCATGGCAGATTTGCGGCGCACAACGCGCGCCGCACTGCTGAACGCGCTGATGGAGGCTGGCGCGCGCCTGAAACACACGCCCATTGCCTTGTTGATAGACACCTACGAGCTGGTGCGCCAGGGTGGCGATGCTGATCTGCGTGCCTGGATCGAAGAGCAAATTTTGCCGGGCTTGCTGGCCGCGCTTGCCGGCCTGCGCATCGTGCTGGCCGGACGCGAGGATTTGCCCTTCCGGGCGGATCGTAACCGGCGCAACACGCTGCGCCTGTGGAACGAGCAGGAAAGCGCGGCGTTTCTGGCTTCTTTTGACTTGGATGATGCCGCCCTGGCCCAGGCGATCTTCAACCATTGCCAGGGACATCCGCTGTTGACCGACCTCGCGCGTGAAATCTGGCAGGAGGGGTTGACGCAAGGCCAACCGCTGTCCGCCAGCGAACTCAGGAGTGGAATTGACCAGGCCGCCGCCACGCAATGGCTTTTTGAACGTCTGCTGGTTCGTTTACCACCCAGCCAGCGGGAAGCGCTGCGTGCAGCCGCCTTGTTGCGCGAGCTGTCGCTGGACGCACTGCACGCGCTGACACCGGCTGCACCGCTCCCTGAGGACGATTACCACCGCCTGCTGCGTTTCTCCTTTATGCAGACCCCGCCGGGACGAGCGCCGCGCGTTCACGATTTGTTGCGTCAAACCGAGGAGGCCTGGCTGCGCCAACATGCCTCTGCGCGCCATCAACAGCTTCACAGCGCGGCGCTAGCCTATTACGCCGCGCGCGGAGACAGTGCCAGCCTGGATGTGCTTTATCATGACTTGGCGCTGCATCCGGCCGCGGGCTTCGCCGCCTGGGAAGAAGCTACAGAACAAAGTGTTTTTGCGTTTGACCGCAGCAGACAACAAGCCTTGCTCGAAATGGCGCGTCTGCCGGAGCGCTGGCAAGCCTTGTCTGGCCTGCAACAGGCTGCCTGGTATTGGTGGCGTGGCCAGGCCGAGTACTATGCAGCGCACTGGGCGCAGGCCGAGGAAAGTTACCAGGAGGCGCTGGGGCTGTATCGGGCGGTGGGGGATCGGCAGGGCGAGGCCAACGTGCTGCTGGCGCAGGGCGAGGTGCTGGCGTTCCTGAAGCAAAGCGAGGCGGCGCTGGCGCGCTACGAGGCGGCGCTGGGGCTGTATCGGGCGGTGGGGGACCGGCTGGGCGAGGCCAACGTGCTGCGGGCGCAGGGCGAGGTGCTGGCGTTCCTGAAGCAAAGCGAGGCGGCGCTGGCGCGCTACGAGGCGGCGCTGGGGCTGTATCGGGCGGTGGGGGACCGGCTGGGCGAGGCCAACGTGCTGCGGGCGCAGGGCGAGGTGCTGGCGTTCCTGAAGCAAAGCGAGGCGGCGCTGGCGCGCTACCGGGAGGCGCTGGGGCTGTATCGGGCGGTGGGCTCCCGGCTGGGCGAGGCCAACGTGCTGCTGGCGCAGGGCAAGGTGCTGGCGTTTCAGGCTCAAAGCGAGGCGGCGCTGGCGCGCTACGAGGAGGCGCTGGGGCTGTTTCGGGCAGTGGGGGATCGGCTGGGCGAGGCCAACGTGCTGCGGGCGCAGGGCGAGGTGCTGGCGTTTCTGAAGCAAAGCGAGGCGGCGCTGGCGCGCTACGAGGAGGCGCTGGGGCTGTATCGGGCGGTGGGGGACCGGCTGGGCGAGGCCAACGTGCTGCGGGCGCAGGGCGAGGTGCTGGCGTTCCTGAAGCAAAGCGAGGCGGCGCTGGCGCGCTACGAGGCGGCGCTGGGGCTGTATCGGGCGGTGGGGGACCGGCTGGGCGAGGCCAACGTGCTGCGGGCGCAGGGCGAGGTGCTGGCGTTCCTGAAGCAAAGCGAGGCGGCGCTGGCGCGCTACCGGGAGGCGCTGGGGCTGTATCGGGCGGTGGGGGCCCGGCTGGGCGAGGCCAACGTGCTGCGGGCGCAGGGCGAGGTGCTGGCGTTTCTGAAGCAAAGCGAGGCGGCGCTGGCGCGCTACGAGGAGGCGCTGGGGCTGTATCGGGCGGTGGGGGCCCGGCTGGGCGAGGCCAACGTGCTGCGGGCGCAGGGCGAGGTGCTGGCGTTTCAGGATCAACACGAGGCGGCGCTGACGCGCTACCGGGAGGCGCTGGGGCTGTTTCGGGCGGTGGGCTCCCGGCTGGGCGAGGCCAACGTGCTGCGGGCGCAGGGCGAGGTGCTGGCGTTTCTGAAGCAAAGCGAGGCGGCGCTGGCGCGCTACCGGGAGGCGCTGGGGCTGTATCGGGCAGTGGGGGACCGGCTGGGCGAGGCCAACGTGCTGCGGGCGCAGGGCGTGGTTTTGCTTGACCGCGATGACCCCGCCGCCGGCCTGGCGCGGCTGGAAGAGGCGCGCACCCTCTATCAAGCCATTGGCGCCCGCGCGGGGTTGAGCAATGTGGGCATCACTCTGGCACGCCACGCTGCCGCAGCCGGCGACCTGGCCGCGGCCATTGCTCATTTGCAGCCCGCTGCTGACTTCGGCCTGGAAATTGGTCATCCCGCCGGCCCCCAACTGCAAGCGCAAATTGATGTGTGGCGAGCGCGGCTCAACCCTGGCGACACAACGATGAATAAAACCAGGCGGGCTTTCTAACACGTATTGCGTACTGCGTAGTTCTGATTACGCAATACGCAATACGCAGTACTCTCTAGAACAGCCCCAGCACCTTGCCGTTTTCGTCAATATCCACGTTGAAGAAGACCGGCTTGCTGGGCAGGCCGGGCATGGTGCGCATCTCGCCGCACAGGGGATAGATGAAGCCCGCGCCCACGCTGGCGCGCACCTCACGGATCGGCAGGGTGAAGCCGGTGGGCACGCCCTTCAGCGCCGGGTCGTGGCTCAGGCTCAGGTGGGTCTTGGCCATGCAGATCGGCAGGTTGCCGAAACCCGCCTTTTCATAGGCGGCAATCTGCGCGTTGGCCTCCGGCGTGTAGTCCACATCCTTGGCGCCGTAGACCTTGGTGGCAATCGCCTCGATCTTCTGCTTGATCGTCGCCTCCAGCGGGTAGAGGAACTGGAAATGGCTCGGCTGCTCGGCCGCGCTGATCACCGCCTCGGCCAGCGCCACCGCGCCCTCACCGCCCTTGGCCCAATGGTTGGTGGGCACGGCCGCGTACGCGCCCGTCTCCGCAGCCAGCCGCTGCACCAATTCGATCTCCGCGGGAGTGTCGTATTTGAACTGGTTGATCGCCACCACCACCGGAATGCCGTACTGGCGGGCAATCTCGATGTGCTTGCCGAGGTTGGCAAAGCCCGCTTCCAGCAGCGGCAGGTTTTCCTCGGTGTAGGCGCGGTCCAGGTCGCGGCCTGCCACCACTTTCGGCCCGCCGCCGTGCATCTTCAGGGCGCGGATCGTCGCCACCAGCACCACGGCGTTGGGCCCCAGGCCGGAATAGCGGCACTTGATATCGAAGAACTTCTCCATGCCGATGTCCGCGCCGAAGCCCGATTCCGTCACCACGTAATCGGCCAGCTTGAGCGCGATCTGGTCGGCGATGATGCTGCTGTTGCCGTGGGCGATGTTGGCGAACGGCCCGGCGTGCACCAGCGCGGGCGTGCCTTCCAGCGTCTGCATCAGCGTGGGCATAATCGCGTCCTTCATCAGCACTGCCATCGCCCCCGCCACGCCGAGCTGTTCTGCGGTCACCGGCTGCTTGGCATAGCTCTGGCCGATCACGATGCGCCCCAGCCGCTGGCGCATGTCTTGCAGGCTGGTCGCCAGCGCCAGAATCGCCATCACCTCGCTGGCAACGGCGATATCATAGCCGGTTTGGCGCGGGATGCCATCGTCCTTGGCCCCCAGGCCCACCACAATGCTGCGCAGGGCGCGGTCATTGGCATCCACCACGCGCTTCCAGGTGATGGTGTAGGGGTCAATATTGAGCGGCTCCAGGCCGGTAACTTCCTTGAAGCGGGCGCCGTAGTTGCGTTCGTGCAGCAGGCGGGCATCAATCGCGGCAGCCAGCAGGTTGTTGGCCGCGGTCACCGCGTGAATGTCGCCGGTCAGATGCAGGTTGAAGTCCTCCATCGGCACCACCTGGCTGTAGCCGCCGCCCGCCGCGCCGCCCTTGATGCTGAAGGTGGGGCCTTGCGAGGGCTGGCGAATGCAGGTGAACACGCGCTTGCCGAGCTGTGCGCCGAGTGCCTGGCTCAAGCCGACAGTGGTGGTGGTTTTGCCCTCGCCCAGCGGTGTGGGGGTGATGGCGGTCACGTCAATGTATTTCCCCTGTGGGCGATCAGCCAGCTTAGCGAGCACATCAAGATGCACCTTGGCCTTGTACTTGCCGTACAGGTCCAGGTCGTCCTCGCTCAGGCCGATATCCGCGGCCACTTCACGGATCGGGCGCAGCGTGGCAGCCTGGGCGATTTCGATGTCGCTGGGAACAGGGGTCAGATAAGTAAACTTGGGCATCGGGGTCTCCTTCGTTGAGTCCAACCGGGCAGCGGCGTTGCTGTCCGCTTGCTTGCCGCGCCTGCTTCAGATGCGGCTAATGTGCTGATTATTCTACTCCCCTCTGGGGTGCCGTGTACATGACGCAGCGCATGTTTGCAACAAAAAACGGCGGAGGCCATGAAGGCTCCGCCGTTTGATAGCGCAGTTAGCGTTTAGCCAGCCGGGGGATCTTTACAGAATCCGGTCCAGCTTGCGGGCCAGGGCCGCGTAGTTGGCTACGCCTACCTGGCGATCCACTTCCTTACCGTCCTTGAAGAACAACAGGGTGGGAATGCCCATGATGCCGTAGCGGCCAGGCGTGTTGGGGTTTTCGTCCACGTTGAGCTTGGCAATCACGGCGCGACCGGCATAGTTTTCGGCCAACTGGTTGACTGCCGGAGCAATCATGTGGCACGGGCCGCACCAATCGGCCCACAGGTCTACCACTGCGGGCATGCCGGCCTGCAGAACGGTCTGGGCGAAGTCGGCATCGGTTACATGCAGCGGGCCGCCGCTGGTGTGG
Organism: uncultured Caldilineales bacterium; assembly: GCA_937907455.1. GTDB lineage: Bacteria > Chloroflexota > Anaerolineae > JAAEKA01 > JAAEKA01 > JAAEKA01. The sequence goes on along the minus strand of CALESQ010000024.1, from coordinate 41,597 downwards.
TTGTCGGTTGCATCAGCGTCTTTGGCGCCGAAAAGTGTCTGGAAAGGGTTTGCCATTGGGTCTACTCCTGATAGGGTCATAGTGTTTTTGTTGTTGTAACATCGCTAAGATGCTTGCATTGGCAAAAAGGTTTCATGTTTCCTGGACTAATTGCTCAGCCTGGCCGTCGGCGTGATAGGATGAGCGCACCAGCGGCCCCGACTCTACCCAGCGGAAACCCCGCGCCATGCCTTCATCGTGGACGCGGCGAAATTCCTCCGGCGTCCAGTAGCGTTCGATAGGCAGATGGAAGCGGCTGGGCTGCAAGTATTGGCCAATCGTGAGGATATCCACGTCTACACCGCGCAGATCGTCCATCACCTGCAACACCTCATCCATGCTTTCGCCCAGACCTACCATGATGCCGGTTTTGGTGATGCCTGTGGGCACCAGGGCTTTGGCGCGGTGCAGCAGCTCCAGCGAACGCGTGTAGCGCGCCTGCGGGCGCACACGCCGATAGAGCCGCGGCACGGTTTCGGTGTTGTGGTTGAGGATCTCCGGTCGTTCGTCCATCACCAGCTTTAGCGCATCCCAGTTGCCCATGAAGTCGGGGATCAGCACTTCGATGGAGCAGCCGGGCTGCAAGCGGCGGATTTCGCGGATCACCTCGGCGAAGATGTGCGCACCGCCGTCGGGCAGTTCGTCGCGGTTCACGCTGGTCAGCACGGCGTGGCGCAGGCCCATCATGGCTATCGTTTCCGCCACACGCCGCGGCTCGTCCTCATCCAGCTGCGGGGGCCGGCCGGTTTTGATCTTGCAGAAGCCGCAGGAGCGGGTGCAGGTGTCGCCCAGCAGCAAAAACGTGGCCGTGCCGCGGCCCCAGCATTCGCCGATGTTAGGGCACATCGCCTCTTCGCAGACAGTGTGCAGGCTGTGGCCGCGCATCAGCCCTTTGATTTCGCGGTAGCCGGGGCTATCGGGCATGCGCACGCGCAGCCAATCAGGCCGCCGCCCGCGCGTTAGATTGTCTGCCGGTTCGTGACCGGGGCGGAAGGGTTTGAGGTCTAAAGAGACAGGACTCTGCTGCATGTCATATTCCAATCAACAAGACTGATTCCGCACAAGTGTCTGAAAACCTGCCTGGCGGAAATACCAGCATGTACGAAACAGCTATTTTCATTTACCCGTGGATCGCCTGTCCATCCACGGCGTGCGCGGCTTCCATCAGCGCCTCAGAGAGGGTGGGATGGGCGTGCACACTGCGCGCGATTTCGTGCGCAGTTAACTCGTTGGCATGAGCCAGCACGAATTCCGGCAGCAGCTCGGTGACTTCTGGGCCGATCATGTGTACGCCGAGGATTTCGCCGTAACGCTGGTCAGAGATAACCTTGACCCAGCCGTTCTTTTCGTTCAGACCCAGGGCCTTGCCGTTGGCGATGAAGTTGAAGCGCCCCACCGTGGTGGTATAGCCGCGCTCCGCAGCCTGTGCTTCGCTCAGCCCCATTGAGGCCACCTGCGGCTGGCAGTAGATCGCCCGCGGCATGAACAGGTAGTCGTCGTCGCTGAAACCCTCGGTGGTGTGACCGGCGATGTGTTCGGCAGCTACCATGCCCATGGCGCTGGCAACGTGGGCCAACATCAGTTTGCCGGTGACATCGCCAATAGCATACACCGTGGGCGCGCTGGTGCGCATGAAGCGATCTACTTCGATGAAGCCGCCGCGGCGCGTCTGCACGCCTGCGGCATCCAGCCCCAGCCCTTCAACGTTGGGCTGCACGCCCACGGCTACAATGGCCTTTTCTGCCTCCAGAGTTACGGCCGCGCCTGCGGCATCCACCGCGTGAACGCGCACGCCGCTGTCTGTGTGTTCGATGCGTTCGACGCGCGTGCCGGTGCGCACGCGGATGCCCAGCTTACCATACAGCTTTTGCAGCTCCTGGCTGATCTCCTCATCTTCCAGCGGCAGGATGCGCGGCAGCATCTCTACCAAAGTCACCTGCGCGCCGTAGGCATGGTGGATGTAGGCCATTTCCACGCCAATGGCGCCGGTGCCGATGACCACCAGGCTTTTGGGTGATTGCGGCAAAACAATCGCCTCGCGGTAGCCCAGCACGCGCTCGCCGTCGGTCTCCATGCCGGGGAAGGTACGGTTGCGTGCGCCGGTGGCTATGATGATCTGCTTGGCAGTGAGCGTTTGACCGCCCGGTTCCACTGTTACGCTGGTGGGCGAAGCGAGTGTGGCCGCGCCTTCGATTACCTGAATGGCATTCTTCTTCATCAGAAAGGCGATGCCCTTGACCAGACGCTGTGACACCTGGCGACTGCGTTTGAAGGCTTTTTCAAAGTCTGCGCTGAAGTTGTCGAAGCTGAAACCCAAGTCTTTGCTTTGCTCGCGGATGATCTGCACCAATTCGGCGTTGCGCAGCAGGGCCTTGCTGGGGATGCAGCCCCAGTTCAGGCAGACTCCGCCCAGAGATTCGCGCTCTATCAGCCCGACCTGCAAGCCAAGCTGGGCCGCGCGGATCGCTGCGACGTAGCCGCCCGGCCCGCCGCCAATAACCAGGACATCAAAATGAGAAATCATGAATACCTCGGATTTGTTTTGTTAGAACTTACGCAGTTCGTATCATTCCGATGAGTAAAACGACGAGAAATCGTGCTTCTAAGAACCTGTTTTAAGGCTGGCGGACGAGATTTCTCTCTCTTGCGGTGTCGAAATGACAGCTTCACTTCCAACGGCGTAATCCTGTAGCTTTAAGTAAGTGTGCGAACGGGATAAGTCTTCAAGGTTTCGTCTACGGTAGCCAAAATCATATCATGACGCAATGCCTGACTGACAAGCAGGCGATCAAAAGGGTCACGGTGTAAAAGCGGCAATGCGGCCAGGTGGGTAACACTCGCTTCATCAACAGCAAGTGAAGCAATCAAATGCTGTTCGCGTTGGCGTGGCAAAAAAAACTCTGGTGGTTCTGGCAAGGGTAGTTTTCCAAGCTGATATTTTATGATTGCTTCCCAGACCGAAACCACACTCAGAAAAACTTCGTTTTCAGGATCACGAAGCATCTCTAATAACTTTGGCGATAGGCGTTCATCTCCAGAAATAAACCAGAGAAAAACGTGTGTGTCCAACAAGATTTTCATGCAGCCTCAAACAATGCCACCATTTCGTCTGGTAACGGCGCGTCAAAGTCATCAGGAACGATAAACTGCCCTGCACTAAGCCCAAATGGGCGCAAAGCCGCACCAATTTCAGGCGCGTCCTCTAATATTGTGACCAACGCACGGCGAGACTCGGCAAGTTTCACAGGCTCAAGCAGCCGTACTGCGCCTTGTTCATCAATGACTGCTTCCAAAGTTCGTAGCATAAACGAACCTCCACTGAAGTAGACGTCGCTTTTCTGATAGCAAGCCTGCCATTCAGGTTACATCAAACTGCGCTGCCTGTCGGCAACGCAGTATACCATTTTTGAAGGTTATGCACGAGTGGCAGGTGGCAGACCGGCAAAAGGCCGGTCTGCCACCTGCCACCTGCCACCTGCCACTGGCAACCTGCTCACTTCCACCCTTCCAGCGTCTGCTTGACCGTGGTCACAAATGCGTCGGCGCTGGCACCATCCAACACGCGGTGGTCGAAAGTGAAGCTGAGGTATACCATCGGGCGGATCGCCAGATAGTCCTCGGCGCTCGGCTCTACAGGGTGGCCGCGGCTGATCACCACGGCGCGCTTCTGGATGGCGCCCACGCCCAGGATGCCGACGTTGGGCTGGTTGATGATCGGCATGGCAAACAGGCTGCCGGCCACGCCGTGATTAGTTAGCGTAAAGGTGGATCCCTGGACTTCGTCCGGCTTGAGCTGGCTGCTGCGGGCACGCTGTGCCAAGTCGTTCACCTGCCGCGCCAGCCCTTGCAGGCTGTATTCGTCGGCGTTATGGATCACCGGCACCACCAGCCCATCGCTGATAGCGGTAGCCATGCCGATATGATAGTGCCGCTTGAGCAACAACCCATCTTCATGGTAGACTGCGTTGGCCTGCGGTACTGCTTTCAGGCCAGCCAGCACCGCCTGAATAAAGTATGGTGTAAAGGTAAGGGCGATCCCCTTGGCGGCGAAACTGCCTTTGTGGGCGCTGCGATGCGCCACCACCGCGCTCATATCAGCCTCAACCACGGTGGTGACGTGAGGCGAGGTGCGCCGACTGGCGAGCATATGCTCGGCAATCAGCTTGCGCAGGCGGGTGTGTGGCACCAGCTCATCGCTGGCAGCAGGCAAAGTCACCGCGGGATGCGCCGGTGCAGGCAACACCGGTTGGGGCAGGGTGGGTTTAGCCGTGGTGAGAGGCAGATCGTCGGTGGGCTTGAACAGGTCGCCTGTGCCGGGGCGTTCCCAGGCGGGCAGATCGTCGTCTGATGCAGGTGCAGCGCTTGGCGGCGCGGCGAGAAAGGCTTGTACATCCTGTTTAGTGATGCGCCCTTCGCGTCCGGTGCCGGTGATGCGGTGCAGGTCAACGGCGTGTTCGCGCGCCATGCGCGCCACCACCGGCGAAATGCGGCCTATGTCGCGCCTGTCCGTGTCAGAGGCCACGGGTGTTGCCGCGGGCGCTGGCGCGGCATGAGGTGCATGCAAATCTACGGCTGCGGGCGCTTCCGGTGCTGTTTCCCCGGCCTGGCCGATCACCGCCAGCACCGTGCCGGCGCGCAGCGTAGTTCCGGCCTCGTGATAGATTTTGAGCACCACACCAGCCACCGGTGCGGGCACTTCGGTATCAACCTTGTCGGTGGAAACCTCCAGCAGCGGCGCGTACTGCGCTACAGTTTCGCCTGGCTGCACCAGCCAGCGGCCAATTGTTCCTTCAACTACCGATTCGCCCAGTTGCGGCATGATGACGTTCGTTGTCATAGGGGTCCTCTCGTCGGTGAGCGGCTCAGACCAGAGCTAGGGTGTCGCGGTGATGGCTGCTTCGCAGCGCATTAAAGCTGTGCGTTCAAATTCGATCACTACCGTGCCATCCTGGTTACGGCCAGTATGACGAAAGCGCACCAGTCCCTGGCCGGGGCGTGATTGCGACAGGCGCTTTTCCAGCACTTCGCTCGCCACATACAGGGTGTCGCCGTGGAATACAGGATGCGGATGCCTGACCGTATCATAACCCAGGTTGGCGATCAGGGTGCCCTCGGTCAGGTCTGCCACCGTCAGCCCGACAGCCAGGCCCAGCGTGAAAATGCCGTTGACAATGCGTCGGCCAAACTGCGTCTGGCTGGCGTAATGCTCGTTGATGTGCAGCGGCTGTGGGTTCATGGTCAGCGCGCAGAACAGCACATTATCCATTTCGGTGATGGTGCGGCCCACAGTGTGCGGGATGATTTGGCCGACCGTCAGTTGATCGTAAGTTTTGCCGGGCATACACAACCTCACAGAAAACAGGATGACCTGCCGGAAGTGTTATTGTATCATGCTTTGTATGCTTTTTGAAATAGCCGTTTTCAGAAGCAGGCCGTTTTGAGTTTTCGGCTAGCAAGGGAGCGGCTGCCATTCTGGAAAAGTCTTTTGCGGTGCTGAAACGATCTTTGCGTTTGCTTCACTTTGCGTTAAGATAGGGCGACAAATAAACCTGTTTTGTCAAACATCGTTTTTTGCTCTATTGGCTTTTCGGAGGTTTTCATGGCTTTCGTGCGCGCGTCTGGTGTGCTGTTGCACCCCACCTCATTTCCCGGTCGCTATGGCATTGGTGACCTGGGCGAGGCCGCCTACCGGTTTGTTGATTTTCTGCATGAGGCGGGCCAAAGCCTGTGGCAGGTGTTGCCTCTCGGCCCGACTGGCTACGGCGATTCGCCCTATCAGTGCTTTTCAGCCTTCGCCGGTAATCCCTTGCTGATTGACCCTGAACAGCTTATCGGCGATGGCTTGCTGACTTGGGATGAGCTTCTGGGTGGGTTGCCTCAGTTCCCCACCGATAAAATTGACTATGGCTGGGTGATCAACTGGAAGTTGCCGCTGCTAAAGCAAAGCTATTTCCGGTTTCGTGACCACGCCGGCCCGGCTTTGGAGCTGGATTTCAAGGTTTTCTGCGCGGAACAGGCAGAATGGCTGGACGACTACGCCCTGTTTATGGCACTGAAAGATGCGCACGGCGGCGCAGCCTGGAATACCTGGGAACGCGCTATCCGCACGCGTCAGCCGGAGGCGCTGGCCCACTGGCGCGGTGAATTGGCCGAGGCGGTCGCCATCTACCAATACCTGCAATGGCAGTTCTTTCGCCAATGGGGTGCACTGAAAGGCTATGCCAACGCTCGCGGCATCCAGATCATCGGTGATATTCCCATTTTTGTGGCCCCAGACAGCGCCGATGCCTGGTCGCATTCGGAAATCTTCTTCATGGACGAAGAAAGCCAACTCACCGTGGTGGCGGGCGTGCCACCGGATTACTTCAGCGAAACCGGCCAGCTTTGGGGCAACCCACTCTATCGCTGGGATGTGCTGGCTGCCCAGGGCTATGCCTGGTGGCTGGCGCGCTTCCGCGGCACCCTGGCCCTGGTGGATATCATCCGCGTGGATCATTTCCGCGGCTTCTATGACTATTGGGAAATCCCCGCAGGTGAGCCGACCGCGGTCAAGGGGCGTTGGGTACTCGGCCCCGGCGGTGGTTTGTTCGAGGCGGTGCAGGCCGAGTTGGGTGATGTGCCGATCATCGCTGAAGATTTGGGCTTCTTCGAGCCGGCTGCCAAGGCCGGCATGGATGCCATTATGCAGCGCTTTGATCTGCCGGGCATGAAGGTGGTGCAGTTCGCCTTCCTCTCTGGCCCCGATGACCAGTTCCTGCCGCATAACTTCGCTTCCCCCGATCTGGTGGTTTATCCGGGCACGCACGACAACGACACCACGTTGGGCTGGTGGCAGACCTTTGCCACCGAGGCCGAACGCAGCTTTGCCCTGCTCTATCTGGGCAAAGAGGATGACAGCGACATTGCCTGGGATATCACGCGGTTAGCCTGGGCTTCTATCGCCAAGCTGGCGTTGGTGACTGTGCAGGATCTGCTCAGCCTGGGCACTGAGGCACGCATGAATCTGCCCGGTCGCCCCGGCGGCAACTGGCAATGGCGCTATCAGCCAAACGATCTTGATCGGGCGCTGGCTGAGCGGCTTTGGCGACTCAGCGCGGTATACGGGCGTCTGCCGCATCGCGAGGGCAGCGCCGAGAGTCAGTAAATAGCCTGTGGCGAATCCGTCCTTTTCATCCCCGTCTTTGCAACAACTGCTTGCCGCGCTGGCAGGCGCATCACAGGTTTTGATCTTGCCGCATAACGATCCTGACCCGGATGCGATTGCCAGCGCGGTGGGTTTGCGCTATTTGCTGGCGCAGGTCGCGGGCATCGAGGCGCAGATTGGCTATCAGGGCATTGTGGGCCGAGCCGAGAACAAGGCGATGGTGCGCTATCTGGAGCGCCCGCTGCGCCAGCTTGGTGACGCCGACCTGCGTCGAGCTTCGCACATTGCTCTGGTAGATACGCAGCCCGGCGCGGGCAACAACCCCCTGCCGGCTGTCCGCATCCCGGCGGTGGTGCTGGATCATCACACCTTGCGCAGCGAAACCTGCCGCGCCCTTTACAGCGATATTCGCCCGGAGCAAGGGGCTACCTCGACGATTGTCACTGAATATCTGCAAGCGGCCGCGCTGAAAATGCCGGAATCGCTGGCTACGGCGCTCTTCTATGGCATTAAAACGGATACGCGCGGGCTGGGGCGCGGGGCCGGGCTGAACGATATTGCCGCCTATTACTATCTGCAATCGCTCGTTGATATCGAGGCACTCACCGAAATCGAGCGGGCTCAGGTGCCTGCCAGCTATTTCAAAGGCTTTGTTACCGCCATTCAGGCGGCGCGCATCTACGACCAGGCCGTGCTGTCTTACATTGGCCCCATGACCTACCCCGACCAGGCCGCAGAGATTGCTGATCAGCTTTCGCGGCTGGAAAACATCCAATGGGTGCTGTGCATGGGGACGTTCAAGGGCATGCTGCGGTTGGCAGTGCGCAGTCGCAGTCGCCGCACCGGTGCCGGTAAGCTGATCCAGGCAATAGTTGGTGATCTGGGAATAGCCGGCGGCCACGGCACCATGGCCGGAGGCCAGATCGAGCTGGCTGGCCGCGATCCGCAGCAACTGGCTGCTGAATTGGGCCAAAAGCTGCTGGCTTGCCTGAAGCTGTCACCCACCCTCGCAGGTAAACCACTGAGCTTTTGAGGAATTGCCATGTTACGTCGTTCTGCCAAAGCCGGCCTGCCGCCGGGGTCGGTGATGCACCTGGGTGAGCGTTCCAATCAGCCGGTCTGCCTGTCACTGATTCGCTATGATGAAGGCAATTTTGTTGAGCTGGAGGATATTACGCTGCAACAGGCCCTGGCTGAAATGCAAAAGCCGGGCGTTGTGTGGCTGAACGTGGCCGGTCTGCACGATGTGGCCCTGCTGGAGCAGCTTGGCCGCACGCTGGATCTGCACCCGCTGGTGCTGGAAGACATTGCCAACACCAACCAGCGGTCCAAAGTGGAGGACTACGAAAGCTATTTCTACATTGTGCTGAAGATGATCGAATATCACAGCACCACTGGAGAGGTGGAAGTCGAACAAGTGAGCCTGGTGCTGCGCGATCAAGCTCTGATTTCGTTTCAGGAAGACAAGAGCGATGTGTTCGGCCCGCTGCGTGGTCGCCTGCGTAACACCATCAGCCGCCTGCGCAAACAAGGGGCCGATTATCTGGCTTATGCCTTGATTGATGCGATTGTAGACAACTATTTTATCAGCCTGGAGCAGATCGGTGATGAGATTGAGGCGGTGGAAGAGGCGATTTCGTCTGAAAGCGACACTCAGCCGTTGCCGCGCATCTATCGCCTGAAGCGCGAGATGATTGCTCTGCGCCGGGCTGTGTGGCCGTTGCGTGAGCTGATTGCCGCCATGCAGCATAGCGAATCGCCTTTGATTACACCCGGCACGGCCATCTACCTGCGTGATGTCTACGATCATACCATTCAGATCATGGATACCATCGAAAGTATGCGCGATCTGCTGTCCGGCATGCTGGACGTGCATTTATCAGTACTGAGCAATCGCATGAACGAGATTGTCAAGGTGTTGACCATCTTTTCCACCATTTTTATTCCCCTGACTTTTCTGGCCGGTGTGTATGGCATGAATTTCCGCCACTTTCCTGAAATCGGCTGGCGCTATGGCTATGCGCTGTTCTGGCTGATCTGCGCGGCGCTTGCCGGTGTAATGCTGGTTTACTTTCGCCGCAAGCGCTGGCTGTAGGCCGCTGCTCCTTAATCTTTTTGGATTACTCTTTTATCGAATAACTTGCGCAGACGGGGGTTTGAGGGTATAAATCAAGTAGCGTTGGTGTTTTGCAACGCCGAGTTTTGTTGGAGGAAGTTACAGTATCTATGATTGACGATGAAAGCCGCACGACGGTTCTCCGCCGTGCTGTAAACTACAAGCCGCCGCGGTCATGGCGTACCTGGTTGCTGGGCCGTCCCCTGGCAACCGCAGATGCCGAAGAAGAAACCATTGGCAAGTCGGTTGGTCTGGCTGTTTTTGCCAGCGACGCCCTGTCTTCCACGGCTTATGCCACCCAGGAAATTCTGGTGGTGCTGGGCGCTGCCGGGTTGGCCGCTCTGAGTTTTGCGTTTCCTATCTCGCTTGCTATTGTTGCACTGCTGGCTATTGTTACGGTTTCGTACCAGCAGATCATTCACGCCTATCCCAACGGCGGTGGCGCATACATTGTTTCGCGCGATAACCTGGGCGAGCTGGCCGCACAGATTGCCGGGGCTTCGCTGCTTGCCGATTATATCCTCACGGCGGCGGTTTCAATCTCTTCGGGTGTAGCGCAGATTGCCTCGGCCTTTCCCAACATGCATCCCTACCGCGTGGAATTGGCTGTGGGCTTGCTGCTGATTGTCATGGTGATCAACCTGCGCGGGGTGCGCGAGTCAGGCTCGCTGTTTGCCATTCCCACCTATTTCTTCCTGGTGATGATGGTGCTGACCATGGGGTTTGGCTTTTTCCGCTACCTCACCGGTGCGCTGGGCGTGGTGCCCAACCCGCCACACATGGAGGCCCACGGCAGCCTGCAAGCTATCAGCCTGTTCTTGATCCTGCACGCTTTTGCCAACGGTACTACCGCGCTGACCGGTGTGGAGGCGATTTCCAACGGCATCACCGCGTTCAAGGAACCGCGCAGCCGCAATGCGGCCATTACTCTGGTGTGGATGTCGCTTATCCTGGCCGCGGTCTTTCTGAGCATCACCTTCCTGGCGGTGCATGTGCAGGCTGTGCCCTCGGAAAGCGAAACGGTGATTTCGCAGCTTGCCCGCACCGTGTTTGGCGGCCAGGGGATTATGTACCTGGGCACTATTGCCGCCACCACGATCATCCTGATCATGGCTACCAACACTTCGTTCAACGGCTTTCCCCGCCTGAGTGCCTTGCTGGCGCTGGATGGCTTTTTACCCCGCCAGTTGGCTTTTCGTGGCAGCCGCCTGGTGTACTCGTGGGGCATCATGGCTCTGACGCTGATCGCCGTGGTGCTGATTGTGATCTTCAATGCCAGCGTTACCGCGCTGATTCCCCTGTACGCCATTGGCGTGTTCCTGTCGTTTACCTTGTCGCAGATGGGCATGGCGCTGCGCTGGCGCAAGTCGGGCAAGCTGAAGCCGGACGAAATCGTGAAGCAACCGGCCTCGGTGTTGCATTTTGACCCGCGCTGGCGCCTGAAGATGATTGCCAACGGCTTTGGTGGCCTTTGCACTACCTTTGTGATGTTCATTTTCATCATCACCAAGTTTGCCGAAGGGGCTTGGGTGGTGCTGATCCTGATTCCGCTGTTGGTGCTGATGCTGCGGGTGATTCACCGCCACTATCACCAGACTTCACAGCGCCTGTCGCTGGCACGTTATGAGATGCCGCCGCGCTCGCAGCGCCACCGCGTGATCATGCCGCTCAGCGGCGTACATCGCGGTACATTGTTAGGGCTGCGCTATGCGCGCACGCTCTCCAATGATGTGACGGCTGTGCATGTTTCAATTGACCCCGAAGCCACCGAAAAGGTGCGCGAAAAGTGGGATATGTGGGGCGAGGGCGTGCGGTTGGTGATTCTCGATTCGCCCTATCGGCTGCTGATGGAACCGTTGATGAACTACATTGCTGATGTGGCTCAGAAGCGCCAGCCTAATGAAACCATCACCGTGGTGGTGCCGGAATTTGTTACCCGTCACGCCTGGGAAAACCTTTTGCACACGCAAACCGCCCTGACGTTGCGGTTCGCCTTCCGCACCATGCCAGGTGTTGTCATCACCACGGTGCCCTATCAACTGGAAGAGGACGAACCGGCAGATCGTCCGTCTCACACCACTGCTAAACAGGAAACGAAGGGTTAGCTATGAATGTCATTATTGTCGGCTGTGGCCGCGTAGGCTCTGAGCTGGCATACCGGCTTTTTCTCAACGGGCATCAGGTGACGATTGTTGACCGCCATTCTGAAGCCTTCAAAAACCTGCCTAGCGATTTTCGCGGGCGCACGCTGGAGGGTGATGTGCTGTCTGAGGCGGTGCTGCACCGCGCCGGCATCGAGACCGCACAGGCAGTTGCCGCGGTGACCAGCTCTGACTCGCTCAACGGCGTGATTGGCCGCATTGCCAGCGACATCTATCACATTCAGCGCGTTACAGTGCGCAACTACAACCCGCGTTGGCGCGGGTTGCTGGAAGCCTTTGGCTTGCAGGTGGTTGGCTCTAGCAGTTGGGGCGCGCAGCGCATGGAAGAGTTGCTGGAAGGCGGCGCGGTGCATCCTGTGGTTTCTGCCGGTAACGGCGAGGTAGAGATCTGCGATCTGACCATTCCGCCTTCGTGGGAAGGCAGAAGCGTGCAGGAACTGGCTGCGGTCGGCCCTTGCATCGTGGCAGCCATCACCCGGGCTGGGCGCGGTATATTGCCCACGCCCGATATGATATTCAAGACCGGCGACGTGGTACACGTCAGTACCAGCACCGCCGGTATGACGCCGCTGCGGCAAAAGATTGTCTGATTGGGTATACAAGAGGTCAGTGTGCCGGTAAACAGGTAGGGTTGCTATCAATCGCTACTCCCTGATCTACCACTCTGCCGCTCCCAAATCTACCAACTCCTAAATGAGGTTTCCCTATGTTCGTTATTGTCGCCGGTGGTGGACGCACCGGCACTCAACTGGCTAATTTGCTGATGGCGCAGGACCACAAGGTTCATCTGGTGGACAACCGACCGGACATCCTGGCACGCATTCACTATGAACTGCCCACCGAGGCGATCTTTGAGGGTAGCCCCACCGAGCCGAGCGTGCTGGAGCAAGCAGGCATTGCACAGGTGGATGTGCTGGCCGCTACCACTGACAACGACGCCGACAACCTGGCAATCTGCTTTCTGGCGCGCGAGCGCTACAAGGTGCCGCGCACTATTGCCCGCATCAACAACCCGCGCGCGGCCTGGCTGTTTGGCGATACCTTCCATGTAGACGTGTCCTTTAACAACGCCGATGTGATGGCGAGCCTGATCATGGAAGAAATGTCCATGGGCGACATGATGACATTGCTGAAGCTGCGCCGTGGCCGCTATGCCCTGGTGGAAGAAAAAATTCCCACAGGGGCTAAGGTGCTGGGCAAGGCTATCAAGGATATCGTCTTCCCCGATCAATGCGTGATTGCTGCCATCATCCGCAATGGTGAGATCGTGGTGCCGCGCGGCGGCACGGTGTTCGAGGCTGGCGATGAGGTGCTGGCGGTCACCGACCGTGCCGGCGCTTCGCAACTCGCCCGCTTGTTTGAGCCGGTCTGATTCCCCGGTTGCCTCACTGATTCAAAGCCACATCTGCGCCAGGCTGAGTTGAATGCCTGGACGCCGCATGTGGCTTTGTCGTTTTGTGCTTAAGAAAGCGGTTACCCATGAAAAAAGGCCCGGTGCTGGCCGCCTTGTCCTACCTGATGTGGGGCTTTTTCCCGATCTATTGGCATCGTCTCAGCCACGTTGGCGCAGTAGAGATCTTGCTGCATCGCATCATCTGGTCGTTTATCGTGGTAGTTGTGATGCTGCTATTCCGGCGGCGCTGGGAGTGGCTGCGTGACAATCTGCGCCATCCTGCTCGCCTGCGCGTGTTCGTGTTCACGGCATTGCTGCTGGCCGTAAACTGGCTGGTGTACATCTGGGCCAACAACAACGGCCACATTGTCGAGGCCAGCCTGGGCTATTTCATCAACCCGCTGGTGAATGTGGTGCTGGGTATGGTGGTGCTGCATGAGCACATGCGCCGCGGTCAACTGATCGCCATTGGGATTGCGGCAGCCGGTGTGTTGTTTTTGTTGCTGGTAGCTGGTGGCTGGCTGTGGATTTCATTCGCGCTGGCGTTCAGCTTCGGTATCTACGGCTTGCTGCGCAAAACCGCCCGGCTTGGCTCGCTGGAGGGATTGAGCGTAGAAATGGCCGTGCTGACCCTGCCGGCGCTGGCCGGAATGCTCTTTCTCTTCAGGGAAGGGCAAGTGGTCTTTGGCGCTACAGATGCTGTAAGCAATACTTTGTTGGCTTTTTCCGGCGTGGTCACGGCTGTGCCGCTGCTGCTCTTTGCCGCGGGGGCACGCCAGGTTCCCCTGAGTACCCTGGGCCTGTTGCAATACATCGCCCCTACCCTGCAGTTCTTTATAGGTGTGTTGCTCTACCATGAGCCTTTTGATCACCTGCGTTTGATTGGTTTTGGCCTGGTGTGGCTGGCCCTGTTGCTTTACTGGCTGGAAAGCTATCGTTACACCCGTCCTTCCCCTTTACCCCTTAAAACTTAAAATCAATCTTTAAGGCTTTTTCTTAATCCTTTCCCCACAAGCACCGCCACCAGCAACACCGCACCGGCCACTGCCAGCGATGGTTGGTTCCACAGCAGGCCAATAGCCAGAAAAACAATACTCAGCGTGCTGATCATGCGGTCTTCCAACACCAGAGTCAGGCGCTCCAGCCGGGTAGCTGGTCGCACCGGGTAGCCCAGCGCCTCAAGCCGGGCGCTCAACTCGGCCAGCTTTGGCTCGGTGAGCGTGCTGCCATCAGGAAAGACCAGCGTGGGCACGCTGGCATTGCCGTGATTGATCTGCTGCACGCGGGCGCGGGCCGCACGGTCACGCGTGATGCTGATGTAGGTATAGGGCGCAGCGGCGCGTGCCAACAGGTCACGCACTGGTGGGATCATCGGACAGGTCTCGTTGCCGTAGAGCAGGATAGGGTCAGTCATGGGCGTAACTCGTGTTGTGTATTGCGGAAGTGGAGTGAGTGTGCAGCGGCTACCGTCTTATCATACCACGGCATGATCTAACAGCAAGAATGCAGATTGCCAGACTGTAGCGATGCCGTTATAATCCGCTTCATTCGCAGGCGCGTGGCGTGGCTCGGTCTGGAGACCGGCCACAGCAGGAGATCGGCCACAGCAGGAGACCGGCCAGGGCAGGAAACCGGTCACAGTGTTGTCCGCAGGCGCGCAGTGGCTCTTTTCGCTGCGGCCGGTCCCTCCGGGATGGTTCCGAATCTTCTTTGCTGCGGCCGGTCTCCAGACCGAGTCCGCAGGCGCGTGGCGTGGCTCGGTCTGGAGACCGGCCACAGCAGGAAACCGGCCAGGGCAGGAAACCGGTCACAACAACTTTGCCGCTCCCACCACGCCTTACTACTTACGCCTCACTACTTACTATTTACTGTCCCATGCTTCAGCGTCGTCCCTCCACCGATACCTTCATCAGCCTGCTGCTGGCATTGGCCGCGCTGGCGCTGTATGGTGCTACGCTGGCACCTTCAGTCGCCACCGTGTTTGACGACAGCCTGGAATTTCAGGTGGTGTTGCCCACGCTGGGTATTGCTCATCCCACCGGCTACCCTCTGTACACCCTGCTGGGCTGGGTATGGAGCCGCGGGCTACCTGTGGGCGATCTGGCCTACCGCGTCAACCTGCTTTCTGCATTAGCTGCCGCCCTGACTGTGGGACTACTCTATCTGCTGGCGAGGCGGTTGGATGCAGCGCGCTGGGCCGCGGCGCTGGCGGCCGCGCTCTTTGCCATCAGCCCCGTGTGGTGGTCGCAGGCCACCGTAGCCGAGGTCTACACGCTGCACGGCCTCTTCGTGGCGCTGATTCTGCTGCTGACGCTGCTTCATCATCCCCGCGCCGTGGCTCTGGCTTGTGGCCTGGCGCTGACACATCATCGCACCGCCTTGCTGTTGCTGCCGGGCGCGGCCATTGCCCTGCTGTGGGGCAACCGTGCCCTGGCGCGACGCCCGCGCACACTGCTTGCCCTGGCGCTAATCAGCCTTGCACCATTGCTGCTCTATCTTTACCTGCCCCTGCGCGGCCAAACAATGGTTTCTCTGGATGGCGCGCGGGTGAACACCTGGGCCGGCTTTTGGCGTCATGTGCTGGCTAGCGACTACACTGCTTTTCTCAATGCCGATCCGCTGGCTGTGCAGCGCCCCGCCTCGTTTACACTTGATCTGATGGCTGGGCAGATGGGTTGGGTCGCGCTGGGTTTAGGCGTGATCGGCTGGCTGCGGCTGTTGCGTCAGCCACGGCCCCTGGCGCTGCTGGCTGCGCCCGCTCTGGCTACGCTGCTCTTTGTGCTACGCTACCGCACTGCCGATGTGCAGGTGTTTTATCTGCCCCTGATATTGATTTGGGCAGCGATGGCCGCAGTGGGAATGAGCGCCCTGCAACAACGATTCGGCGCTCGTCTGCCTGCGTCGGCGGCCACGGGCGCGGGGCTGTTGCTGGTTGCGCTGGTGTTGATTGAGCCGATGGCTGCGGCCTGGCAGGCCGTGCAGCACCGCGCCGCGCCCCAACCCTGCGCCGAAACCCTGGTAGTGGGCAATGCACCGGCACTTAACCCGCAGCGCCGTGGCGACACCAACGCGCTCAACTGCGGCCTGGCTATGCTGGATCAACCCCTGGCTGCACCGGCCACGCTGATCGGCTTGCAAGGCGAAACCACGTTGGCCCGCTACCTGCAAATAAGCCGCGGCTTGCAGCCCGCTTTGCACCTGATGGCAGTAGACAACGAGGCTGCACGCCTGGCCGCGGTAGCCGCAGAGTTGGCCGCGGGTCGCGCTGTGTATCTGACGCGTGAAGTGCCCGGTTTGGCCGCACAGTACTCGCTGAGCGCCGCGGGGCCGCTGGTGCGGGTATGGCCTGCCGGCGCAGCCCAGCCGCCCGCGGCTGATCAAACGCTGGATCTGGCCTGGGGCGATGCGTTGCGGCTGGTGGGGTTTCGCTATGGCTCGGTGAGCGCGCCGTTGCAGGCCGCCACCTGGGTGCGTATCGAAGCTGACTGGCACGTGCTAACGCCGGTGGTTGAGGAGCTGAAAGTGTCGGCGCGGCTGCTGCGGGCTGACGGCAGCGTCGCCGCGGCCCGCGATGCCGTGCCCGTGCATTGGGCTTATCCCAGCACGGCCTGGCGCGCCGGTGAGATCATCAGCGATACCTACGATTTTGCCCTGCCTGCCGGAGCTGACCCCGCCGCCCTCAGCCCGCTCCTCATCCTGTACCGCGCGGCCGACGGCAGCGAAGTGGGCCGTTATCAGCCTTAAAAGGAATACCTCCATGCAAAATTCGCAGCAAAATGTGCCGATGGTGCGCCTTCTGGGTGTGCCGATGGACCTGGGCCAGCAACGCCGCGGCGTAGATATGGGGCCAAGCGCCCTGCGCTATGCCGGGCTGTTTGAACGGCTGGCTCGTCTCGGCTGCCAGACAGAGGATGCGGGCAACATTGTCGTGCCTGGCCGCAACGAGCGCAGCCTGCGCGGCGAGCAGTGGCAGGCAGGCGGCATGCGTCATCTCCCCGCGGTGGTGGCCGCGTGTGAGGCCATCTACGCGGTGGCGCGAGAATGCTCTACCACGCCGGAAATCCCCATCTTCCTGGGCGGCGATCACTCCATCGCCATCGGCACGGTGAGCGGCACCGCCTGCGCTGGCCCGCTGGGCCTGCCGTGGATTGATGCCCATGGCGATTTCAACACGCCGCAAACCTCGCCCTCTGGCAACGTGCATGGTATGCCGGTGGCCGCGCTGGTGGGGCAGGGCGATCCGGCGTTGGTGAACCTGGGACATGCTGGCCCCAAGCTGCGCCCTCAGGAAATCGCCATGATCGGCATCCGCGATCTGGATGAGGGTGAACGCGTGGCATTGGCCGCGGCCGGGGTGCATGTGTACACCATGCGTGATGTGGATGAGCTGGGCATGGCGATGGTGGCACGGCGCGCACTCAGTCACCTGAACCATCTGCCGCGCCTGCACGTCAGCCTGGATATGGATTCGATTGATCCCACGGTGGCGCCGGGTGTGGGCACACCGGTGCCGGGCGGCCTCACCTATCGCGAGGCCCATTTGCTGATGGAGATCATTGCCGAGTCGGGCAAGGTGGCTTCGTTGGATGTAGTGGAGATCAACCCCATTTTGGACAACGGCAACCACACCGCCGAGCTGGCGGTAGAGCTGGTGGCTTCGCTGCTGGGCCAGCGCATTCTGTAAATGCCCCTTCAGCGGCAATGACATCGGCAAAACTTACCGGCGCTACACAATCCCTTCAATGGCCGCGGCCAGGTCGAAATCCTGCTGCGTCAGTCCACCGGCTGAGTGAGTGGACAGGGTGAGAGTCACCTTTCGATAGGTGATCAGGATATCGGGGTGATGGTCGGCCCGTTCGGCCAGTTGGCCCGCGGCCACAGCAAAAACCAGTGCTGCGGGGAAGCTGGGCAGGGTGAACGTGCGTACAATCTGCTGGTCTTGCTGCTGCCACTCAGGCAGACTGCTCAAGCGTTCATTTATCTGTTGAGAGGATAACCGGGGAGGCATAGAAGCTCCTGTTAATAGTCCAGAGGGCTTGCTTACTCAGTCATGGTACGCAGTCTGTTTTAAAGCATCAGACAAACGCTGGTTGCCGCAGGGCAGGCGGATTTTTCTTGTCTTGCGCCTCAAACCAGCAAAGTTGCCTGGACAGAACCCTGCCTGCCCGTAGGAAACCAGACGGGCAGGGTGTCGCCACGGTTGCGGCGGTGATCGGCTGTGAACTCAACTTCCTCTGGCAGGAGCAAGTGGTGATTAGCGCCGCCCCACCTACGCGATCGGCGGTCTGCTGCGTCACGTCAGTTACTCATAGCGCATGGCATCAGAGGCGGCCATGCGTGTGAGGCGATAGGCGGGGTAAAGGCCGGCCAGCAGCGCGGCAATCACGCCGACCAGCAAGGCTTGCACAAAAGGTGCGGGCGACACGGCAAGCTGCAAAGTCCAGCCAAAGCTACGTTGATTGATAATATAAATCAAAATCAGCGCCAACACAAAGCCGGTGGGCATAGCCAGCAAACCCGCCACGCCGCCCATCAAGCCGGTTTCCAGCGCAATCAACTGCCAAAGCTGGCGGTTGCTCAATCCCAGAGCGCGCAGAATGCCTAATTCGCGCTGCTTGTCGAGCAGCAGCGAGAGCAGCGCGCTCAGCACGCCCATGAAGGCCACCAGCGTAGCCAGCAACTGCAACGCACCAGTGATGGCAAAGGTGCGATCAAACACGGCCAGCGCCTCGGCGCGCAGCGCCTGATTGGGGCGAATATCCAGCGATTGTAACGGGGTTAGCGTCTCCTGCAGGGCGCGGGTCACAGCATCGGGGTCGCCGCCGGGGGCCAGGCGCAGCGCCAGCCCGGTGATGGCCCCATCGCCCCACAGGGTGCGGTAGAGCGGCAGAGCCATGATCACCGTGCCCTGGCTGGAGGTGTAGTCGTAGAAAATGCCCACCACAGGAAAGACGCGCGGCCCCTGCGGGGTCAGCAGAGTTACCGCGCCGCCCTGCCGCGGCAGCCCCACGCGTTCGGCAAATGGTTCGGAAACGATCACCGCGCCTGCTTGCAGCGCGGGCCATATCTCCTCGGCAGATAGGCTGCGCGCCTTGAAGCGCCGTTGGCTGCCGATGGCGGGATTGTCCAGCGCGGCCACTTGCACCGGTCCGCTGTCTGCCTCTAGCATCACCGTGCGCAGTGCATCTATCTGCACCACGCCGGGCCAGGTGCGGATGATGGCTTCAGCCGCGGGAGCCAGCGTGGCCGAAGTGTTGGTAGCAGTGGCCCCCGGCGGCGAAATGTAGACATCGCCCACCACGGTTTGCGCCAGCCAGCTTATCACCGTGGCGCGAAAACTGCCTACCATCAGGCTGACGCCGATGGTGACGGAAATGGCTACCATCAGCGCGGCAATGGCGATGGCGGTGCGACTGAGCGCACTGACTACGCTGCGCGGGGCCATGCGGCTGACCACGCCGCGGCTGAGGGGGCGGAAAGCGCGCATCAGCAGGCGCGTTATCCAGGGGGTTTGCATGCCGATGGCGATCAATACGGCGAAGGTTCCGGCAAAGGCGGGGATCAGGCTGCGCAGCGGCAGGGCCAGCAGCACAGCGCCCAGCAGCATCAAGACCAGGCTGGCTGCGGCCACCTTGCTGATAGCCTGCGCGGCCTTATCTTCCAGCCCGGCGCGTGAAAGTGCCAGCCGCGGGGGCACAGAGGCCGACTCCCAGGCGGGGGGCGCGGCAGCCAGCACTGTGGCGACAATACCCAGTGCCAACCCCTTGAACACGCTGTCCGCAGGCACGGTGACACCGCGCACGGTAAGCACAAAATAGAGGTCATTGATGGTTTGAGTTACGGCGCGCAAGGCTCCCTGCCCCAGCAGGACTCCCAGCAGCACCCCCAGCAGCGAACCAAGCGTTCCCACCACCAGCGCCTCGCCCAGCACGGTGGCGAACAGCTCGCGTCGGGTGACTCCCAGGCAGCGCAGTGTGCCGAACAGCGGTCGGCGCTGCACTACCGAAAAGGTCATGGTGTTGTAGATGAGGAAAATACCCACCACCAGCGCCAGCAGGCTGAGTGCAGTAAGGTTGGTGCGGAAGGCCGCGGTCATCTGCTCGATGCTGCCACTGCGGGCCGCCACCGGGGCTATCTGAACAGCGGGGTCGCTGAGAACGGCGCGCAGCAAGGGCAACATAGCCTCTTCCCTGCCTTCGGGAAGGAGCAGATCCACACGATCAAGCCGCCCCAGGCGGCCTGTTAACTCTTGCGCGGTGCTGATGTCGGCCAGCACCATGCCATCCAGGGCACGGGCACTGAGGCTGTCAGCCGGTTGCAGTAGTCCGGCCACAAAAGCGGGCCGCGCATAGCCGCCCACGGTGAGAGTAATCGCCGCGCCTGCATCCAGGCCATAGCGGGCGGCTACCTCGTCGGAAAGCAGCAGCGCGCCGGGGCGGGTGAGGAAGGCGGCCAGATCACTCACCGGCAGCGTGCCGTTTTGGGCTACATAGTCGCGAAAAGGCGCCTCGGCAAAGGGATCCACGCCCAGCAGTTGCAGCGGGCGTGCGCCCAACTGAGGCGAGGTGACATAGTCGCTGATGATGGGAGCGAGGGCTACGTCTGCGGGTAGGGCGACGCGGCGCAGTGCGGCATATTCTGTTTCCGGCAAACCCTGCGGCCCGGCGCTGAGCTGATGGGTGGCGCGTCCGGCAATGGCCGCGGTACTCAGGTCAAAGCCTTGCCGTGCGCCAGCGTTGGCCAGGTCAATGGCAGTCACCACGGCTACGCCGAGGGTGATGCCGATGATCATCAAAATGGTTTGCCAGGGATGGCGCAACAAGGTGCGCCAGGCGAGCAGTGGAATGGGGCGCATGAGGGTGCATAATACCGCAGCCGGTGCATTTACCCAAGAAGGGCAAAGGGCAGATTCAGGGTTTTGGCGCAATGCTGGTATACTTGTGCGGCGCAAACAGAGCGCAATCGCTTTTGCGGCGGTGGTCTCGCTCTTGCTCTGGCTCGTCATTCCGGGATGGTTTCCGGTCTCCAGACTGAGCTATGCACCGCTGCGGACTCGGTCTGGAGATTGGGAACCATCCCGTAGGGGCCGGCCGCAGCGGGATTCTTCGCCACGCGCGGCTGCGGACTCGGTCTGGAGACCGGCCGCAGCAGAGGTCAGGAGACCGGCCGCAGCGGGATTCTTCGCCACGCGCGGCTGCGGACTCGGTCTGGAGACCGGCCGCAGCAGAGGTCAGGAGACCGGCCGCAGCGGAGATTTTTGGTTTCTTACCGAGCCATTCCAGGATTATTCCCGGATGTATACCAAGTCCCAACGAAATTCAGGGGTATGTCTATGAAAAAACTATCTTTTGCGCTGCTGACTCTGCTCCTCCTTCTGGCCGTTGTGTATCTGGCCGGCAGTTGGTACTTTTCCGGCCTGATTGTTAAATTCACCCCGCATACGCTGGCTGAACAGCGTGCCGAACACGGTGACCCTGCCGCCTACAACCTGCCCGCCCCTGAAGAGATCAGTTTTGCCGGTGACGGGGTACGCCTGTCCGGCTGGTATTTCGATAACCCGACGGCGGGCGGCTGCGCCGCGTTGATCCTGCACGGCCACACCACCAGCCGCTATGCCATGTTGAAGTATGCACCGTTGTTCTGGGAGCGCGGCTGTGACCTGATGTTCTACGACCATCGCCACCACGGCGGCAGCGCAGGCGACTATGGTACGTATGGCTATTACGAAAAACAGGATGCGTTGGCCGCGCTCACCTGGTTGCAGCAGCGCAGCGGGCTTGCTGCCGATAAAATTGCCGTGATGGGGGAAAGCTACGGCGCGGCTACTGCTCTGCAATTGGTGAGTATCGCGCCGGATCTGGCCCTGGTGGCTGCAGATTCGCCCTACGAAGACTTACAGACGATCATCGGCGAGCAGGCCGAGCAGCGTTTTGGCGGGTGGACCAGGCTGTTCGTGCCGGGCGCGTTGGCGCTGTCTGGCCTGCGTGCCGACTTTGCCCCCTCGCAGGTGTCGCCTGTTCGCGCGGTAACCGAGCTGAGTGAGCCGCTGTTTCTATCTCACTCGGCCAGCGACGCTTACACCGACCCGCACCACAGTGTGGATATTGAAGCGGCTGTGCCTGCGACGGTATGCCAGCGCTTTCACCTCACCGATTGGGGCGCAGAGCATGGCCAATCCATTGATGATGACTATGCGGCTTATGCCGCTCAGTTTGACGAATTTTTGGCGGCCTGCGCACCTGATTTCGGCGTGAAGCCGTAGCCGCGCACAGCGGGGGCACGGCTACGGCTGTGTTTTCAGAATTCAGGCAATGAAACCCGAACGGGCAGGCAGGGCTTGCCCAGGCAACTGGTTTGGTTCGGGCGGCAAGCTCAGGACAATCCGCCTGTCCCCTGCGGTAACCAACGTCTGTCTGATGTTTAGAAACAGACTGCGTAACATGAGTTATTCAGTCAGGTGAAAGGCGTCGTGAATGTGGCGCACGGCGTTGTCGGCATCGTCACGGGTGATCACCAACGAAATGTTGCATTCGCTGCTGCCCTGGGCAATGGCAATGACGTTGATGCTGGCATCACCCAAAGCGCCGAAGATGCGCGCTGCAATGCCGGGGGTTCCCTTCATGGCCGCGCCGACAATCGCCACAATCACAATGCCATCCAGGGCGCGTACCTTGTCAATGTGGTGGCTCGCCAGCTCGCGCGCCAGCTCGGCCTCCAGGTGGTTCACCACCGCTTCGCGCTCGCTTTCGCGGATCACAAAGCTGATGCTTTGCTCTGACGAGGACTGGCTGATCATCAGCACGTTGGCCTGAGCACGCGCCACCGCGCTGAAGGTGCGGGCTGCAATGCCCGGCACGCCCAACATACCGCGCCCCTCGACGGTGATCATGCACAAGCCCTTGATGGCGGTGATCGCTTTGGCGATGTCTTTGCTGGGCTTGGCTTCTTGTACGATCAAGGTGCCGGGATGTTCCGGCTGGAAGGTGTTGAGGACGCGCAGGGCAATGCCGCGTTCAACCGAGGGCAGGATAGTTTTGGGGTGCAGGACTTTGGCGCCATAGAAGGCTAATTCAGCCGCTTCGATGTAGGAAATTTCGGGAATGGTGCGGGCGTGAGGCACGATGCGCGGGTCGGCAGTCATAATGCCGTTAACGTCGGTCCAAATCTGCACTTCGTCGGCGTTGAGCACGGCCCCCAGGATGGCGGCAGAGTAATCGGAGCCGCCGCGGCCCAGGGTGGTGCTGATGCCATCACGCGTGGCCCCTACAAAGCCGGTGACCACAGGCACTACGCCTCCCTTGAGCAGCGGAAGCAGGCGGGTTTGCGCGTGCTGCGCGGTGAGGTCCATCAGCGGATCGGCGCTGCCGAAAGTGTCGTTGGTAACGATGATTTCGCCGGCATCTACCCATTCGGCAGCCACACCGTGGGCACGCAGCACCGCGGCCAACAATGGCGCGGCCAGGCGCTCGCCCATGCCGGAGATAACATCCAGCCCGCGCACGGTCAGCTCGCCCAGCACTTCCACGCTGCGGCACAGGCGCTCGAAAGAGGCCAGCCGCGTTTCAAAAAGCTGGCCCAGTGCGGCGCGTTCTACGCCATCGGCCACCAGTTGCCCGGCCACTATCTGGTGCTTGGCCATCAACAGATCGCGTGCCTCGCGGTAGGGTTGGCGCTGGCCGCCTGCTGCGGCTTTGGCGGCATTGATCAGCACATCGGTTACGCCGCTCATGGCTGAGGTGACGACTACAACCTCGCTGTCGGACTGACGAACATTAGCTACGATTTTGGCGACCTGGGTAAAGGCATCGGCGCTGCCAACCGAGGTGCCACCGAATTTAAGGACGCGCATCGGCGTGTATCTCCTTGGGGTGATGGTGCAAAAAAAGCTCCGCATCGCAGGATGACAGAGCTTGTACAGGCAAGCAACCTATGAAATTGCGGCGGGATGATAGCATGAGAGTCGCGGCTTGTCAAACATGCCGCAGGCAGAACGAATTGGTTGTGTATGGATTTTGGCTACAACAGGAGATAGACGCTCACAGCGTTGAACAGACAGACAAATATCACTACCCCCAGAATCAACAGCACCTGGACATTGCGGGGGCGGGCGCCGCGCAGCGCATACAGCAGCAGCCCCAGAAACACCAATCCGCCACACAGCAGGTTGATGAGGGTAAATACTTCTTTAACGGCTTGAGTTACCATGCGGGGTATCCTTAATAGGCCTGACGGTCACTGAACATGCGCAACGCAGTACGGGCAATGATGCGCAGATCCAGCGCCAGCGACCAGTTTTCGATGTACCACAAATCATATTTGGTGCGTTCGGTGATGGAGGTATCCCCGCGCAGGCCGTTGACCTGCGCCCAACCGGTAAGCCCTGCCTTTTCGCGGTGGCGATCCATATAGCGCGGAATGCTTTGGCGGAACTGTTCCACGTATACCGGACGCTCAGGCCGCGGCCCAACCAGGCTCATATCACCCAGCAGCACGTTGATAAACTGCGGCAATTCATCAATAGACAGCTTGCGCAGCAAAGCGCCCATGCGGGTACGCCGCGGGTCGTTGGGCGTGGTCCAACCTGGGCCAGCCTGCTCGGCATCGGTACGCATCGAACGGAATTTCAGCATCAGAAAGGGCTTGGCGTCCAGTCCCATGCGTTCTTGCACATAAAACACCGGCCCCGGCGATTCCAGCTTGATCAGCACGGCGGTCAGCATCATCAGGGGAGAAAGAATCACCAGCGCGGCCATGCTGCCCAGCACGTCCACCGTGCGTTTCACCGCCAGATGCCAGCCGCGCAGGGCCACATCACGCATGGTCAGCAACGGCAGCCCGGCCAGGTCGCTGATGCTTACCTCCGAAGCCATGATCTGAAACACGTCAGGGTAGATGCGAATGCTGACGCGTTCGCGTTCGCACAGCGAGACAATATGCACCAGATCGCGTCGGGGCGCTTCCGGCAGACAGATAATGACCTCGTTGATGTGAAATTTTTCGATCAGCGCCGGCAGGTCAGCGATTTTTCCCAGCACCGGCAGGCCCAACACGCGGGCAGGGGCATCTTCCACTGCCACCAGGCCCACCGGTCGGTAGCCAAGCTGCGGCGAGTTGAGCATCTTTTGCAGCACCATGCGAGCTACCTCACCGGTGCCCACCAGCAGCACATCGTTGTTGGCTACCCCGCGGCGCAGCACCCAGCGTTGCAGTTGAATGTGTAAAACCCGTCCCAGAGTGAGGAAAACCAGCGTCAGTAACCAGGCTCCGATAATCATCGGCCGGCGATAGTCAATGACATTCTTCAGGGCGAAAGAGATAAACGCCACAGCCAGCAACGAGCCAATGGTCACCGCGCGGTACAGCGCCATCAACTCTTCCAGGCGGGGACGCCCGCGGCTGCGCGTGTACAGCTTATTGACAAAGATTGCACCGATAATGGTGACCACAAAGATTGCCATCTGCCCCAGATATTGGCCGACAGCGCCCACACTGGGATCACGCGCCAAGTTGACGCGATAGGCTAATCCTATCGCCGCACTGGCAGCTATGATGTCCAGCACTACCTGAATCAGCACTAAAACAAGCTGTGAGCGTTTCATAAAAGCAGATTTGCCTGTAATACGGCCCAGCGTTGGGCTAGACGCGGCTGCGCTGAATGCGTCTGAGCGCCATATCCAGCGCACCGCGCGCACCAATACCGCCAACAATCAACCAGTGTAACAAGCGCGGGGTGGTGGCCTGGTAATGTTTGCGGTAAAACACCAGCATGGCGCGGTAAAATTCATAGCGCGCCTTGGCGCTGCCTTTGCTGGCCGCTTCCTTGACGTGCAGCACCGTCACCGCAGCATTATACCACACCTGCCAACCGCGCTGCTTGATGCGATAGGCCCAGTCCAGGTCTTCGCCATACATAAAAAAGGTTTCATCCAGCAAGCCTGCCTGATGAATCGCCTCGCCGCGCACCTGCATATACGCTCCCACCACCGAGTCTACCTCGATGGTTTCAGCGGGGCTGGCGTAGGTGACATTGTAGCGGCCAAAGCGCCGACTGCGCGGAAACAGCTTGCTGAGACCGGCCATGCGGTAGAGACTCACCTCAGGCGTGGGAAACGAACGCCGGCAGGCTAGATCCAGGCTGCCGTCCAGGCGTATCAGGCGAGGACCGGCTACGCCGCAACGCGGTCGCGCGTCCATAAAAGCCAGCATATCGGCCAGCGCGTTGGGGGGTAATTCTGTATCAGGATTGAGCAGCAGCGCATAGCGCGGGGTCATGGTGGCATCGCCCTGGCCGGGGGTTTCGTGCCAGCCAAAATAGCGCAACGCCAGGTTGTTGCCATAAGGATAGCCGCCGTTGATCGGGCTGGCGATCAGCACAGCCTGAGGGAACTCGGCGCGCACCATCGCCGCGCTGTCATCTGGCGAAGCATTATCTACCACACAGACGGCATAGCTGAAATCGCCCACGCTGGCATACACCGTGCGCAGGCATTCACGCAGCAAATCGCGCGTGTTGTAGTTGAGGATGATAACCGCAAGATCAAGCATGAGCGTTTCGTTGGTTGAATACGCCGTCTGTGGTCGTATCGAAACCAAGCAGGGGGATGGGTGAGGCGTGAGAATTGAGAGTTGGGAATTGAGAATTGAGAATTGAGAATGACAGGGTTCAGGTCTGGTTACTGCTTATTGCTTACTGCTCTCTTGTCGCCAGTGGATCTGCGGGTTGGCGCGCTGCTGACGCCGCCAGCGCAGGCCCGCCGGATAGCCCAACATCTTGGCGACATCGCCCGTCAGCCGGATCAGGGGGATCAGCCCCAGCGCAGCCAAGCGCTGCCACAGGCTGTAGCCAGCCCATTGATGACGCAGCCGCTGCACCGGGCGACGGCTATAAGCCAGCACTCCGCCCAGCAACAGCAGCAGCCAGGCCGGATGATGCAGCACGCTCAACACCAGCAGCAGCGGTAGCAGCAGCAGGTAAGTGGCATAGCGGATCAAATGCCGCCGCCGCCATAAATCGGCCTTGCCGTCGCCGCGGGCATAGCGATAGTATTGCCGGAAAAAGCTGCGCAGATTGGGCCGTGGACGAAAATGCACCAATGCCCGCGGAGCAAAAGCAAACTGGCC
Organism: uncultured Caldilineales bacterium; assembly: GCA_937907455.1. Taxonomy (GTDB): domain Bacteria; phylum Chloroflexota; class Anaerolineae; order JAAEKA01; family JAAEKA01; genus JAAEKA01. Next base: position 14,622 of record CALESQ010000024.1, on the reverse strand, counting down.
GCAGCAGCGCAGCAGATCAAAATCAAACAGCAGATCTTCGCAATAATCAAGCCATTCCGGGTATCCCCGGCTGCACTGCCAGGCGGCGCGGTTCCAGGCCACCGAGCGGCTGCTGGGCAAAAAGCGCTGCGGCTCAATCTCTTGCAGCATGGGTAAGGTGGTGGCGCCCAAAGCCAGTTCAAACACCCCCTGGGGGGCGGCGGCAAAAAAACCGGCCACCGCGTGGCATTCGCTGTGCAGAGCGTGCTGCGGCAGTGCGGCCAGCGGAGCGATCAACTGTTCCAACCAATCCGGCTCCAGACGCACACCGGCATCGGTGGCCGCAATCACATCACCCGTGGCGCGCGCCGCGGCCAGGTTGCGCCCGCGGCTGATGTTAGCCCCGCGCGCCTCCTGCAACTTCAGCGGCAATTGCGCGGCAAAGGTTGTCAGCAGCGCCAATGTGCCATCCGTGCTGCCGCCATCTACAATTACCACCTCGTCAGGAGGACGGGTTTGGCTGGCCAGGCTGTGCAGCAATCGCTCCACCGAGGCCGCTTCATTCAGCACCGTACAGATCACAGAAACACGCATGGCGGCATTATACCCGCGCAGTGCCACTGGCGAAAACTGGCTCTGCGGGCTGTTTGCGCGCGCCTGTGACTATGGTATAATCAACGAGGCAATATCCCAACCGCTTCATGGTATCTGGCCGCATCTGAGGAGACAGTTCTATGGTTGAAGTTAAAATTGACAGCATTCGTGTCAGTCTTATGTCCAACAACCGTGTGGTTGTATTAAAGGAAGCAAACGGCGAGCGCTTTTTGCCGATCTGGATCGGCCCGTTTGAGGCTGATTCGATCACCATCGAACTGCAAGGCCGAGAAGTGCCGCGCCCGGTGGCGCACGACCTGCTGAAACACATCATCTACTTGCTGGATGCCGAGGTCACGCGTGTGTTGATCAACGATCTGGCCAGCGATACGTTTTATGCACGCATTATTCTGCGCAGTGAGGGTGAAGAGCTGGAGGTGGATTCTCGTCCCAGTGATGCCATTGCGCTGGCTGTGCGCTGCTCTGCACCGATTTGGGTAGCCGAGCATGTGATGGATCGCGCGGCGATTGTGCCAGAGGCCGACGCGCGCGGCGAGACCGAGGGCAACTTTGCCGCAGATGCTGATGAAGATATGGATGCTTTCCGCGATTTCGTCGAGGGCCTCAACCTGGAAGGGCTGGGCGGCAGTTTTTAACCGGCTGCCGGCTGGCATTTCAACTGGATAGCCCGTAACGCGGCGAGGCCCACAATGCCTCGCCGTTTTGTCCCATTAATCAACAACCGGAGTTTTCCGTGGACGACCCCCTGTTCGACCTGTCTGCTGCCACCCTGCGTGAGCGCCTGGTTCCAGCCAACCCGGAAGCCGAGCAAGCGGTACTCGGCTCGATTCTGATTGACCCCGATGCCGTGATCCGGGTGGCGGCTTTTCTGCATGCTGATGACTTTTATCAGGAAAAGAATGGCTGGATTTACCAGGCCATCCTCGATCTGCACGAGCGTCGCGAGCCTGCTGATTTCCTGACCCTGACCGATGAGCTGGAGCGCCGTCGCCAATTGGATGAGGTGGGCGGCCCCGCCTACGTGATGGATTTGATCAACACCGTGCCTACGGCCATCCACGTAGAGCATTACGCGCGCATTGTGGAACGCACCTCGGTGTTGCGCAAGCTAATCCGCGCCGCCGGTCAGATTGCCCAAATCGCCTACGAAGAAACCACCGAAGATGTGAGCCAGGTGGTAGACCGCGCCGAGCAGATTGTATTCAGCGTGGCCGAACGCCGCGCCCAGCGCGACCTGGTGGCGGTGCGCACGTTGATGGGCGATGTGGTAGACCGCATTGACTATCTCTATCATCACCGCGGCGAGATTTTGGGCGTGCCCACCGGCTTTAAGCTGCTGGACAAGGTGTTGGGTGGCCTGCAGAAAAGCGATCTGTTGATCCTGGCAGCACGGCCGGGCATGGGCAAAACCTCGTTTTCGACCAGTCTGGCCCAAAGTGCCGCGCGCAAATATGGCAAGCGCGTAGCCATATTCAGCCTGGAAATGTCCAGCGAACAACTGGTGCAGCGTATGCTTTCTGCCGAGACCGGCATCGACTCGCAGCGCCTGCGCCTGGGCGACATCCAGGGCGAAGAAGAGTGGCATAAGCTGATGGAAGCCGCTGGTGCCCTGTCGGAAGCGCCGATCTATATTGACGACACACCAGCGGTATCCACCATGGAATTGCGCACCAAGGCGCGTCGCCTGTACGCCGAGCACGACCTGGACCTGATTGTGGTGGACTATCTGCAACTGATGCAGGGCGACCGGCGTTCGGAAAACCGCGTGCAGGAAATCAGCAATATCTCGCGCAGCCTGAAAGGGCTGGCGCGTGAGCTGAACATCCCGGTGCTGGCGCTCAGCCAGCTTTCGCGCGCGGTGGAAAGCCGCCAGGACAAGCGTCCTATCCTGTCTGACCTGCGTGAGTCAGGCTGTTTGGCGGGTGATAGTATCGTTGTGCTGGCAGACACAGGGCAGCCAGTGCCAATTGCGCAACTGGCAGGGCAAGCCGGTTTCAAGGTCTGGGCGCTTAACGAAACCACCCTGAAACTGGAGGCTAGTGAAGTCAGCCGCGCTTTTTCCACCGGGGTCAAGCCTGTGTATCGGCTTGTGACCAGGTTGGGGCGGGAAATTCGCGCCACGGCCAACCATCCCTTCCGCACGATGGCGGGTTGGAAGCGTTTGGATCAACTGCACTCAGGTGAATTTATCGCACTGCCAGATGAGGTTGATCGGCCAGCAGCCAGTGCTATTTGCTGGGACGGGATTGCGGCTATTGAGTACGCGGGCGAGCAGGAAGTATTTGATTTGACCGTGCCGGTGCATCACAACTTTGTTGCCAACCATATCATTGTCCACAATAGCATTGAGCAGGACGCCGATGTGGTGATGTTTATCTATCGCGAAGATATGTATAATGAAGAGACCGATCGCCAGAACGTGGCCGATGTGATCATCGCCAAGCATCGTAACGGCCCCACCGGCACGGTATCGCTCTTCTTCCGCAAAGAGCTGACCCAGTTCCGCGACCTCGAAGTCCAACAGAAAGGGCTTGAGCACGAGTGAGTGGGCCAGTAAACAGCAAGCAGACCAGAACTCTGTCACCCTGTCATTAACCATTCTCAATTCTCAACTCACCTACTCTCTGTTGCCATGTATAGCTTTTCTGGTTTTCCCGCCGGCAAGCAACCGCTGGTCAAGGTCCCCCACGCTTTTTGGACCGAGCTGCTGCCGGCAATCAACGATCTGGCTGAACTGAAAGTAACGCTGCACTGCCTGTGGCTGTTGACGCAGAAGCAAGGCGAGCTGCGCTATACGCGCCTGGCCGAGATTGCTGCGGATGACCGTTTCATGGCCGGGCTGGCCTCCAAACCAGAGGAGGCGCTGACCGTGCTGCGGCACGGGTTGGAACTGGCCGAAAGCCGCGGCACGCTGCTGAAGGTGCAGGTGCGCGAAAACGGACGGGAAGATCATTGGTATTTTCTCAACAGCGAGCTGGGCCGCGCGGCAGTAATGCGCATCCGGCGCGGTGAGCTGACCGGCTTGGCCGACCTGCTGCCGGAGGACATCAGCCTGCAAACGCAGCGCCCGCACATCTTTCTGCTGTACGAGCAGAACATCGGCCTGATTCAGCCGATGCTGGCTGAAGAATTGCGTGACGCCGAGCGCACCTATCCACAAAACTGGCTGGAAGAAGCCTTCCGTATTGCTGTGGAACTGAATGTGCGCAACTGGAAATATGTACGCACCATCCTGGAGCGCTGGGCCGCTGAAGGAAAAGATCATGGAAGCGATAAGCGAGACGCTGCACAAGATGACAGCTACGAGGCGCTCAAACGACGCTACGTTCCCGACGAATACGAAGACATCATCGAACACTGAGGCGGCCAGCACCACCGAGGTTTGCCCTATCTGCCTGGGACAAGGCTTTGTCGTGCTGGATGTGCCGCTGGGCCATCCTGACTTCGGCCGTGCCGTGCCGTGCCAGTGCCGTCGCGCCGACATAGCGCTGCGCAAGCAGGTCGAGCTGACCCGCATCAGCAACCTGGATCAGTTGCGTCACATGACCTTTGCTACCTTCTTGCCGGAAGGAGTTGGCCTGAACCAGGATCAGCGGTATAACCTGCGCCGCGCCTATGACAAAGCGTTTGAGTTTGCTGTACAGCCCGAAGGCTGGCTGGTGTTCAGCGGAACCTATGGCTGTGGCAAAACCCATCTGGCGGTGGCAATTGCCAACGAGGTACTGCGCCGCGGCCAATCGGCGCTGTTTGTGGTGACGCCCGACCTGCTTGATCACCTGCGCGCTGCGTTTGGTCCTAGCTCGGAGAGTAGCTTTGATGAGCGCTTCGAGACGGTGCGCCAAACGCCGCTGCTGATTCTGGATGATTTCGGCGCTCAAAGCGCTACTCCCTGGGCCAAAGAAAAGCTGTTTCAGTTGCTCAACTACCGTTACACCGCTCAGTTGCCCACCGTTATCACCACCAACCTGCGCATGAGCGAGATCGAGCCGCGGCTGCGTTCACGGCTGGGCGATCCCGATCTGTCTGTGGTGGTGCCTATTACCGCAGCCGATTTTCGGGCCAGTGGCGACTCTTCGGCCCTGGAACTGAGCACCCTGGCGTTGCACACCGATCAAACCTTCACTTCATTCGATCTGCGCCGCGATGAGTTGCCTGAGGATGCTGCTAAAAGCCTGGCCCGCGCCAAAGCCCATGCCGAAGCGTTCAGCCTTGACCCGAGCGGCTGGCTGGTGCTGACCGGGCCTTACGGCAGCGGCAAAACCCATCTCGCCGCGGCTATTGCCAACCGCCGCCTGCAAGAGCATCACGAACGCACCATGTTTGTAGTGGTGCCCGATCTGTTAGATTATCTGCGTGCGGCCTTTAGCCCCAACAGCGCTTCGGCGCTGGATATTCGCTTTGATGAGGTGCGGCGCGCGCCGCTGCTGGTGCTGGATGATTTGGGCACAGAAAGCGCCACGCCCTGGGCCAGAGAAAAGCTGTTTCAGTTGCTCAACTATCGCTATGCCGCGCGCCTGCCCACGGTGATAACCAGCAGCACGCCGGTGGAGGAACAGGACCCGCGGCTAGCCAGCCGCATGTTGGATACCACGCGCTGTACCGTGGTTTCCATCCTTGCACCCAGCTATCGCGGTGGCAAGGCCCAGCGCAGCCAAAAACGCGGCAAGGCATAGCCCCATCTTATCACCTGATTGGAGCGGGTTCGCCACCTTCAGCCAATCTCAGCAGAATCAAAAAGCCGCTTCGCTGCCAGAGGGCTGGCCGAAGCGGCTTTTGTGTTATACGGTGGCAACGCACAACCGGCGTGCCCGGCAGAGAGCGACTACCCGCGCGACGCAGTGCGGCGCAGACGCAAGCCAACCACCAGCAGCAGCGGCAACAGCAAGGCCACCCACAAAGCAACTAATGGCCGCGCGTCGGAGCTGGCAGCAAGCTGCGACATCTCTACCGCGGTGGGCACAGCAAAGGTAAGGCTCACCGGTCCGTGCAGCGCAGTGGCGTTGCCGGTACTGACATCCTGCAGCCAGTAATAATACGTTTGACCGGCAGTAAACGGGCCGTTGTCGGTCCACGTATAGTTGGAACCGGCCGAGCTGCCCTGCGCCTGCGAAGGAATCAGCGTGGCGTTAAGCTGCGTATCCCATCCGGCAGGTGAGAGGCCGCGATACAGGTTGAAGCCGCGGTTGCCCTGCTCACTCACAGTTTCCCAGGTCAGACGCACAGTGTTTTGCTGCTGCTCGCTGCTGAAGCTGGCTACAGTCACTGCGGTGGGCAGAGAAGGTTTGAAGCCAAAATCGGCAGCCAGATCCAATGCTTCCGGCAAACGGCCCGCGCCGGTCGGAGCAGTATTAAAGGTCTTGGAATAGCCCCCGGCGTTCTGCGTAGCTACCCAGGGCGCTACGTATGTGCCGAAAGTGCTGGGTGCGGGTAGAGTGCCACTGTCCACGGTGACGGTGAACGCGCCGCAGGTCAGCTTGTCAAACGAATAGAGACCGCCTGACGTGGTGCTGGCTGAGGCTGTGGAACCTCCACTCAGGCTTACGGCAACGTTGGCGCCCATGGGTTGATCGCCACTATCATAGCTGCCGTTGCCGTTGAGGTCGGCGTACACCAGGTCGCCGATTTGGTTCAACTCACCCACGTTGAGAATGCGGTAGTATTCGCCAATGGTATCCACTTCGTTGGTGCCATTAGCATCATCACTGCCCGGAGAGCGTCCGCCAAGCCCAATACCAGGGCCGTTGCTTTTATCGCTGTCGCCATAATTACAGGTATCATCTGCTGCACCCGTCACCGGGTCCAGGTTGCCGTTGCAATGGTCCCCATCGCCTTTGTAGTCACCGATTTGCTCATAGGTAGAGCCATTGCCTGTGCCTGGTGCGCTGTCATAACCATCGAAACCACTGTCGTTGTAGGTGGTATATACCGCGAAGTTCATGGGGGTACCACCGCCCGCCCAGTTAGGCGCGCCGCTCAGGCCAAGCTGCGCCCAAGTCAGGCGAAATTCAAAATAAACGCCGCCATCGCTGGCCGAAGCCCAAGCGCTGTTAGCCCAGTCAGTACCCCCGGTCAAAGCTGTGCCGCTGCCGCCGGCTGGAACCAGCGCGGCATAGCCCGCCGGATTGTTGTCGCTGGTGTCTTTTGCGTTGGATACTGCAATGAAATACTCAGGCGTCCATTCGTCGAAGTCAATATCCTTGCCCCATGGTGTGGATGACTGCGGCAGATCACCGCTTTGGCTGCCGTTCGTATCAATGGCTACGAACAAGTCAACCACATCGGTATCCATCATGGCGTTAGGGCCTTTGACACCGATGTACAGGTAGTTGGCGTCCCAGGTGACCCAAAAATCGCGGATATCGGCGGTATTGCCGTTGGTCAGCGCTACATCACTCCAGCCATTGGTCCAGTGAAAGGCCGATGACTCGTTGGACATATCAGAAGCTGAAGTACTGCCTCCGGCGGTAGGGGAGGCAAATGGGTTTTCGGCGATATAGGCTGCGGCAGGGAAATCGTTGTTGCCGTCAATGACAATCGTTTTCCAGGCAGGACACACCACCGAACCACCTCCTGCGGCCGGAGTTGCCAACTCTGCGGCAGGAGCAGCTACGGCCATGGGCACGGCTGCCGGCAGCAGGGCTGAGATCAGCAGAACGGCGAGAAACGCTTTGCAGGTACGAACAAACATCTTTGTTAGCTCCTTGAGGGATTTATGGTTCCCTGCCGAACGCAGCGACATGTGCCAACTGCGCTAAAATCACTGGCTCGCAACAGGGATGTGATAAGTTGTAACCAAGTAATGATAGCACAATGCGGTGCTGACATCAATTAAGTGTGACTTACAGTTGGGTTACAATTTGAGCTTCGGCAGCGCACGGCGGTTTGCGTTTTTCTTATGTTGGTGAACTATGTTATACTCCGAGCCGTGTAATGGGCTGACTGCATCTTTAGCAGCTTCAGCTTGTGCTTGCCGCCGACCGCACAGCGGCATTTTGCCGGCGCTTTTCCCATCGCCACGGCAAAACCAGATTATCTACGAGGTAACTTGTTATGCGTCGTCACACTGTACTGCTTTTTATGGTTGCGCTGCTGCTGCTGGTGATTACCCCCGCCTGCGCGCTGGGCAATTTGGTTGCCCGCAACGATAGCAACGGCCCCGTTCCCACGCCCAGCTTTACCCCAAAACCCACGTTTACCGCCACCGCTGTAGTTATCGAGGAACCGCTGGTGGCCCCGACGTTTACCCCCACGGCTACGCCTGATGCCACAGCCGCGCCGCTGGATACTCCCACGCCGGATGCATCACCCACACCCGATGCCACAGCTACGCCGCAAACCGCCCGCGCCGTGATAGATAATCCCACGCTTAACGTGCGCAGTGGCCCCGGCACCACCTATGGCACACTGGGCCAGGTGCGCAACGGCGAGCGCTATGACATCACCGGCAAAAACGCGGCAGGTAGTTGGTACGAAATCAACTTCAACGGCCAAACGGGCTGGGTATCGGGCGATTACATCAACATCGAAGGTGACCCGGCCAGCATTGCCCAGGCAGCTAATATCCCTGCCGCGCCGGTACAGCCTGTGGTGATCCTGCCTACGCCGCGCCCCGTCGTAGTGGTTCCGCCTACGGCAACCGCTGTCCCTGCACCTGCCGGCCCAACTGCCACCCCTGTATCTTCCCGAAAGTTCAATGTTGCTGTCGTGCAGCGCTGTGACCGCCAACCTGCTGGCAACTGGTTTAAAGGCACTGTATACGTCGGCGGACAACCGTCCAACGGCCAGCGGGTGGTGTTCAGCTATGCACCCGACGGCCCGTGGGTAACCTCACCGCAGATCAGCGGCCCGCATGAAGGCTATTCAGATTGGGGGCCTGGCTTCTACAGCCATGTGATTAATGCGCCCGGCGTTGGTCCCAAAACAGGCAGTTGGTCGGTGTGGATCGTAGATGCCAACGGTGGGCGCATCTCTGAGATCGCCACCTGGCAAAGCACCGGCCCCGGCGATGGCTGCAACGAAGCTGTGGTAGACTTCGACAGTCGCTGATGCCCCATGCGCTGAAACGTCGTGTTGCGCCATCTTCTGCGTAGTCTTGTCCTTGTTCTTCTTGCCAGCCTGCTCTTTTTGAGCGGGCTGGCTGTTTTTGCTGTACAGCGTCAATATGGCCGCGGCCTGGCTGTCGGCCAATCGTTGCTGGTGAACCTCACCGGTGAGCAGGCGCCATTGTCACAGCTCAAGGGGGTGTCTGATCTGGTGGCCGATGCACTGCGCCCCGGTTTGCACACGGCTGATTTTGCGCCGGTGGCCTACGCTGGCCTGAATCCTTTCGGGGTTAATGTCTTTTTGGAACAGGAAGCTGACCCCGCCAAGCGGGAATTGGCTGTGCGTTTGGCCCATGAAGCGGGTTTTCGCTGGCTGCGTCAGGAATTTCCCTGGGAGGACATCGAAATTCATGGCAAAGGTGATTTTGAAGATCGCCGCCATGAGCCATACCGTTCGGCCTGGGAGAAATACGATCACATTGTGGCGCTGGCTGAACAATACGACATGCAGCTTATTGTGCGCCTGAGCAATCCGCCGACGTGGGCCCATGCTGCGGGCGAGGGTGCAGGCACTTTTGGCCCCCCCGACAAGCTGAGCGACTACGGCGATTTTGTGCAGGCGGTGGTAAGCCGCTATCGCGGCCGCGTGCGCTATTATCAGATCTGGAACGAGCCGAACATCTATCCTGAATGGGGCGAGGCTGCGGTGAACCCGGAAGCCTACACGGCGCTGCTGAAAGAAGGGGCAACGCGCGCCCGTGCCGCTGATCCCAACGTGGTCATCATCTCCGGCGCGCTGGCCAGCACCATTGATCTGGACGGCATGCTGGTGGCGGGTCGCAACTTCAACGACCTGATCTTTTTGCAGCGCATGTACGATGCCGGTGCAGCTCCCTATTTTGATGTGCTGGCTATGCAGGGCTATGGGCTGTGGTCTGGCCCCACTGATCGGCGCATGAACCCGCGCGTAATGAACTTCAGCCGCCCCCTGTTCGTGCGTGATGTGATGGTGCGCAACGGCGACTCAGCCAAAGCCATCTGGATCAGCGAGATGAATTGGAATGCCGTACCCGACGCTATTGCCGACAAGCGCTACGGCCAGGTGAGTTTGCAGCAGCAGGCTGGCTATCTGCCGCTGGCCTATGACCGTTTACAGCGCGAATGGCCCTGGCTGGGAGTGGCGAACACCTGGTATCTCAAGCGTGCCACTGATGCCTGGGAGCTGAACGGCCAGCCGGAAGCCTATTTTCGCTTGCTGGCCCCGGATTTTACTGCGCAGCCGGTGTATGACAGCCTGAAAAGCTACACCGCGGGCCTTGTGCCCACGCTCTACCGCGGCTTTCATCAGCAGGATCATTGGGCTTTGCAGTATGAAGGCAACTGGCAGACAACCGCCGATGCCACGGCTGTGCTGGGCAGTTTCGCGCTTAGTGATGATCCGCAAGCCGCGGTGCGCTTTCAGTTTGAAGGCAGCGATTTGATTTTGGTGGCTCCCAAAGGCCCCACGCTGGGGCGCTGGCTGGTGGAGGTGGATGGCCGGTCACGCGGTGGGGTTGACTTGCAGGCCAAAACGCCTGCGGCAGCTCAGCGCATTACCCTGGCGCGCAGCCTGCGCAGTGATCGCGTGCATCAGGTGGTGCTGCGCCCCGCGCCAGCCGAAGATGGCACACCCAACGGGCCGGTGGCGCTGGATGGACTGATTGTGCAAAGTCGTGCCATGCTGTGGGTCAACGGCCTGTATGGTGTGGCGACGTTGGTTTTCCTGGCGGTAGCTGTTTTGACGCTGCTGCAATGGCAGGCCGCGCGCCAACGGCTGAAACAAAAAACTTCCGAAGTCGGGGAGACTTCGGAAGTCTGAGCAATCAATCGTCTTCGTCTTCGTCGGCGTCGTCCCAGTCGTCTTCGTCGGCATCACCCCAGAAGATAAACTGATCCGGCGACTCTCCGTTGCCATCCAAAATCAGCGGGTACTCGGCTTGCGGCTCGTCTATCACCTCTGCTGCGTCCAGCGCCACATCGAAAATCCACTCCTCGTCGCCGTAAACGTAGATCATGGCCCGCTCAGCGCTAAACGTCAGCTCATCCAACGAAACCTGTGCTGCATTGCCTGATTTTAGCAGGCTTTCTTTTTCGTCCAGCTCTGTCATCTCCAGCGCCTGTTGAAAGCCGCTGAGGTTTTCCAGCAGCATGTCACTCATGAACTTGGGGATGCCAAACTGTTTCGTCAGTGCTTCGCTGATTTGAGAGCGGATTTGAGGATTGCTTTCGAGCAGCGCAATTGCATCCTCAATTGATTGCGGCGATGCGCCAGCGAAATCACCCGTCGGTATTTGATCCAGCGCCGCTTTTACGTCCTCTTTACTTTGCATCTCGCTAAGCAACTCAAGCCATTCCTCATCTTCGTCTTCGTCATCGTCATCGTAGGTGTCTTCGTCGTCGAGGATGATGTATTCTGTATCCGCGTTGCCGTTTGCCGGGCCGAGCAGAAATGCAATGTCATCATCAGGCTCCCAATCCAAGGCTTCCTGAATGGCTATATGCAGGTCGCGTAGGCTTTGTTCGCCGGTTAACTGCACGCGGCGCCAAATCGAGGGGTCATCTGCCAGAGAAATGCGAAAGGTATAGGTGTTCATAATATCCTTTTTTGGAGTAATGGGTGAAGTATAAACGACAGCTTGTGTCTGCACAGACATATAAACCGCGTCCACCGCCAATGGATTGTAGCCCAAGCGGGCCTTCTGCGCAAACATCTGCCAACCTTGCACAATTTATTTGACGTTCATGGCGCGCCGTGATACGATTGTGCCATCCTTGTTTGCCGGAGATGCGATGGACGCCGACCTTGTGATCCTCAATGCCAGTCAACTGCTCACCTGCGCCAGCCCGCACGGCCCCAAGCGCGGCGCGCAACTTGCCGATGTCGGTTTGATTGAAGATGGGGCGGTGGCGGTGCTGCACGGCGAAATTGTTGCCGTGGGGCCAAGCGCCGATGTGCTGGCTCAGCTGGATGACCTCGATGCCGCTCATGTGATAGATGCAGCGGGCAAAGTGGTGCTACCCGGCTTTGTGGATCCGCATACGCATCTGTTGTGGGCCGGTGACCGTGCCGATGAGTTTGAACAGCGCATAGCCGGGGCCAGCTATATGGAGATTATGCAGGCTGGCGGCGGCATCATGCGCACCGTGCGCGCCACCCGTGCCGCCTCGCTGGACGATCTGGTGCAGCAAACTCTGCCCCGTCTCGACACCATGTTGAACCACGGCACTACCACGGCTGAAGTAAAAACCGGCTATGGTCTGGACCTGGCTACCGAGTTGAAAATGCTGGATGCCATCCGCCTGCTGGATGAAGAGCATCCCATGGATCTGGTACCCACCTTCCTGGGCGCACATGCTGTGCCCGCTGAGTACCGCGGCCGCACCGATGCCTATGTGGATCTGGTGGTGGAAGAGATGCTGCCCGCCATTGCCGACCTGCGCTATACCGTGGAAACCCCCACTGGCAGTTATTCGGTGCGAGCCGCAGATTTTTGCGATGTGTTCTGCGAAGCCGGTGTGTTTGATGTGGCCCAGAGCCGCCGCATTCTGCAAACGGCGCACGAGTTGGGCTTGGGGCTGAAATTGCACGCCGATGAGTTCGAGCCGATTGGCGGGGCCACGCTGGCGGTTGAGTTGGGCGCAGCTAGTGCCGATCACCTGGTATGCACCACCGATGAACAACTGGCCGCGCTGGCTGCGTCGGATACCATTGCCATCAGCTTGCCGGGCACGCCCTTTGGCCTGGGCCACAGCCACTATACCCGCGCGCGCTACTTGTTGGCGCTAAACGGCACGCTGGCGCTTGCCAGTGATCTTAACCCCGGCACGTGCTGGTGCGAATCCATGCAAATGGTGATCGCTCTGGCCTGCCGCTATCTGCGCCTCACCCCGGCCGAAGCGATCAACGCGGCCACCATCAATGCTGCACATGCGCTCAATCTGGGCGCATACGTGGGCAGCCTGGAGGTGGGCAAGCAGGCCGATATTCTGCTGCTGGACGTGCCCGACTATCGTCACCTGGGCTATCGCTTCGGCGGCAACCTGGTGGAGACGGTGATCAAGCGCGGAGCCGTGGTCTAACCGCGGCAGAATCGTAAAGCGAGCAACGAGCTTTGCGCCTTCAAACGGAATTTCAGAACATGACCATCAACACCAAGCGCCTTGTTGACACATTTCTCGATTTGGTGGGCATTGACAGCCCCAGCGGCCACGAAGCCGAGATCGGTCGCGTGCTGGCGGCACAGTTGCAGGCGCTAGGCTGCACCTGCACTTTCGACTCTGTAGGCAATTTGATTGCGCGCTACCCGCAGGGTCAGGGCGATTGGCTGCTGCTGAGCGCACACATGGACACCGTAGGCACAGACCGAGGCATCAAAGCGCAGATCAGCGATGGGGTGATCCGCAGTGACGGCAGCACCATCCTGGGCGCAGACGACAAATCGGGTGTGGCCGCCATTCTGGAAACGCTGGCTGTGCTGCGCGAGCAGGCATTGCCTCATCCGCCGCTGGAGATCGTCATCAGCGTGGGTGAGGAGATGGGCCTGTACGGTGCGCGCCACCTGGACATCACACAGCTTAAAGCGCGGGCCGGCATTGTGCTTGATTCCGGTGGGCCGACCGGCCACCTCATCATCAGCGCCCCGGCGCAGGATAATTTGCGCGTTATCGTGCAGGGTGTCAGCGCGCACGCCGGTTCGCAGCCGGAAAAAGGCGTGAACGCCATCCGCATTGCTGCCGAGGCCATTGCCGCGCTCCCGCTGGGCCGCATTGATTTTGAAACCACCAGCAACATCGGCATTATTGAAGGCGGGATGGCGCGCAACATCGTGCCTGACCGTGTACAGGTGATCGGTGAAGCACGCAGCCGCGACAACGCCAAGTTGGAGGCCGTCACTGCCGGTATGGTGAGGGCCTTCCGTGACGCCGCAGCGCGCTACGCCATGCCGGTAGATGTAGCCGTCACACGCACCTATAACACCTTCCGCCTGGCTGAGAATGAACCGGTGGTGTGCCGGGTGAGCGAGGCGGCGCGCCATCTGGGCCATCAGGTCGTGCTGCGTGCCAGCGGTGGCGGCTCCGACGGCAATATCTATAACGCCGCAGGCATTCCTTGTGTAGTGATCAGCACCGGCATGGCCGAAGTGCATACTGTCAACGAATATATCGCCATTGCCGACATGGTCGCCGGCACCGAGTTGTTGCTGGCAGCGGTGCAGCTAATGGCCGCGCCCGCAACCAACTGATGCGGCTGTGCCGGCAGTCCTTTAATTCATTTCCAACGAAAGGGTTTTTTCATGTCTGAATTCAAGCAATACGACGCGCCCCCTGCCATGCAACTGGAACCGGGCAAACACTATACCGCCACGCTCAAGACCAACCGCGGTGATATTGTCATCGCGCTGGATGCTGACCACGCCCCTAAAACGGTTAATAACTTCGTGTTTCTGGTCAACGACGGCTTCTATGACGGCGTCACCTTTCACCGCGTGATCAGCGATTTTATGATCCAGGGCGGCGATCCTGCCGGTACTGGCTACGGTGGGCCTGGCTACCGTTTCGAGGACGAGGTGCGCAACAACCCGTTGAAGCATGAAACCGGTGTGCTTTCAATGGCCAATACCGGCCCCAACACCAACGGCAGCCAGTTTTTCATTACCCATTCGCCGCAGCCGCACCTCAACGGCAAGCACACTGTATTCGGTAAAGTTACCGATGGCATGAAGGTGGTCAATGCCATCCGCCAGGGTGATGTGATCAAATCTGTAGTAATCAGCGAAAGCTAGGATCAAAGGGCGTAAGAAGTAAGGAGTTAGGCCTACTTCTTACGCCTTCCCCGTTGTCCGTCCCCTGTCCTTGCATCTCTTTAGCTGTATAGAGTTGGGATTACCAGCTTAAATACATCGTAAACAAAGTTGTTGCGTGAAGTCCGGCAAGCCAAACGCTCTCA
>CALESQ010000023.1 GCA_937907455.1 uncultured Caldilineales bacterium | reverse complement strand
CAAGCCCCGTTGACGGGGCGCTGCACCGTAGCCGGACGATTGATCGTCCGGCGGCCGCCGCGGCATGGATGCGATGCGTGCGCTGGCGCGGCATCGCCGGGGGATGAAATCCCGCCGGCTAGCAAACGGCGCCCGCTGAAGCGGGCTGGCCGGATGCCGAAAGCCCCGTTGACGGGGCGCTGCACCGTAGCCGGACGATTGATCGTCCGGCGCTCGCCGCCGTCGGACGAAGGCGCGGCATGGATGCGATGCGTGCATCGCCGCGGCATCGCCGGGGGATGAAATCCCACGGCTAGCAAACAGCGCCCGCTGAAGCGGGCTGGCGTGCGCGTGCCAGCAAGCCCCGTTGACGGGGCGCTGCGCCGTAGCCGGACGATTGATCGTCCGGCGGTCACCGCGGCATGGATGCGATGCGTGCATTGCCGCGAGATCGCCGGGGGATGAAATCCCACGGCTAGCAAACAGCGCCCGCTGAAGCGGGCTTGCTGGATGCCGAAAGCCGCGTGGACGGGGCGCTGCCGCCGTAGCCGGACGATTGCGCGTCCAGCGGCAACCGCTGGACGCGCAGCCCGCAACAAAGGAGAGCCTTGTGCCATATCATCAGTTGTTCTACCATCTTGTCTGGGCAACCAAGAACCGGGAACCCTTGTTGACCTCAGACGTCGAGCCAGTCGTCCACGACCTGTTGCGCTCCAAAGCCATTGGCCTGGGCGCCACCGTCTTTGCTCTCGACGGCTGGGTGGAGCATGTGCACGTGGTCGTCTCTATCCCGCCCGTCATCGCCGTGTCCAAGTTTATCGGCCAAATCAAGGGCACTACCTCGACCCGCTTTAACAAGGGTGGACATGGAACGTTGCTGTTTTGGCAGGACGAATATGCGGCGTTCACCTTCGATGCCAAGCGCCTGCCCAACTACGTTGCCTACGTACAGCGCCAGAAGGAACACCACAACCAGGGTACAACAATCCCGTTGCTGGAGCGGGCCGCAGGTCAGCATACAAGCGTGCTCATGGTTGGGGAAGAGGCGGCTGGCTACTGGGCTGAAGATGACAACTGGCGGCGCGAGTTAATGGAGTTGGACCTATGACTTCCAATACCAACAGAATGTTAGCCGGCGCGCTGCTGGCTGGCATGGGCATTATCACCGGCGAGGCGACCCTCCTCGCCACGGCGGGCGGGGTGGGTGTCAACTGGCTGGCCGAGGGGCTGGCCGGTCTCTGGCCAACGCTGGGCAGCCAGCCGTCTGATCCGCTGGCAAGGGCTTATACGGCTTCTATTCGTGATGCCGTAAAGAAGCTGGAAGCTGATTACACCCGCACGGTGGCTCCGCGCGCCGACCGCGCGGCCTTTCGGCTGGTGGCCGCGTGCGCTGGCGAGGTCGCCGCGGCCGAGTTCACGGGGGACGTCAGCAGCGTGGATACTGCGCAAACTGCGCTCAATGCCAGTCTGGCGGCTCTGCTCCACGGCCACGATGAGCGTCAGGCCGCTTTCCTGCGGGAGCGGCTGCTGGCCGCCTGCGCTGTCGCTTTTCAACGGCAGTTGGTGCAGGACGAGGCAGCCTGGCGCGCCTTTCATGGTCTGATTCTTCAGGCGTTGGCTGCCAACAGCGCGGTTTTGCTGGGCCGGCTAGATCATTTCATGGAGGTTCTGGCGAGCTGGAGCAATCCGCAGTCCAGCCTGGCACAACTGCAGCGCATCGAAGCGAGCCTGGAAGCGTTGGCTGCTCAACCTGCCACAGCGTCTTCTGTACATTTCGACAACCGCGGCATGATTGTGAAGGGCAACGTGTATCAGGCAGGACAGGATCAATACCTGTTTTCGGCACATGCCAGCGGTGGCGCAACTGCCACGGTTATCAATACCCTGGGCGCGCCTCCCTCAGCGGGCCGGGAGGCGCTCAACTCGCTCCAGAATGCAAGGGCCGCTATTCTCTTTCTCGCTGCTAACCCGCTGGACTTGCAGCACCTGCACGTGGATCAGGAGGCGCGACGTGTGGAGCTGGCGCTGCGTCAGGCGCGCGGCCGCTTCCACTTGGCTCAGCAGTGGGCCGTGCGCAGCGAAGATCTGCTGGATGCGCTGCTACACCACCGGCCGGTTTTGCTTCACTTCGCCGGCCACGGCAACCAGGCTGGGCAGTTGATGTTGGAAAACGCCGCCGGAAGTGCCGCACCTGTGCAGCCCGAACCGCTGGCCGCTTTGATCAAGGCTTGCGGCTCTGTGCGCTGTATGGTGCTCAATGCCTGCTGGTCGGACGCGCTGGCCTCCGCTTTGTTGTCGGCGGTTCCCTGCGTGGTTGGCATGACTGGCAACGTGGATGATGCGGCGGCTATCGCTTTTGCCGCCGGTTTTTATCGGACCTTGGCCGACGGCGAGAGCGTGGCTGCGGCTGTGGAGGCTGGTCGGGCCGCAGCCGTGGCCGAAACGGGCGAGCAAGCGGCGCTGGCCGTCCGCGTGCGCGCTGCCGCTGGTGTTGACCCCGCAGCCATGCGGCTCATCTGATCTGCTTGCGGCGGCGTCACAGCCAACAAAGAAAAAGGCAGAAGGCGCTGGACACCGTGCCTTTCTTGTTTGCTTCCCCGGCCTCAGGCCAGATAAAAAAACTCCCGTCCGTATTGGAGGGGAGTTTTTGCATCATTGTGGCGACGGGTGGGCTCGAACCACCGACCTAGGGATTATGAAGCCCTCGCTCTGGCCGCCTGAGCTACGTCGCCGGATATTGAGATGGCTGACAGGAACCCTGTCAGCCATCTGTGTAGGTAGCGGGGGCAGGACTCGAACCTGCGGCCTTTGGGTTATGAGCCCAACGAGCTGCCTCTGCTCCACCCCGCAGCAACAAGAAGCAGTATACACACTTTGAAAGCATCTGTCAAAAAAACAGCCTGCAGCGTTTAGCGGCCTGATAACCGTTGCCACCACAGCCGCCAGGTTGGCGCTCCCTGTGTGTTACGCGGCGAGGACTGCAACACCGCCTGCGGCTCGCCACCTGTCACACGCACCAGCACTTCGCCGGGGAACACCAGGCCCAACTCGCTGTGCGCCTGATCTATCACAAAGCGATCAGAGCGGGTGTAGGCCAGTTGGGCGCGGCTGGCATCTACTTGCTGCTGTGCCAGTTGCACTTCAGCTTCCCAACGGGCTACATCCTGGCGTAACTGGCTGCTGGCCAGCAAGCGACCGGCGTAGCCCAACAGGAAAAACGCCAGCAAGACAATAACGCCAACCAACAACAGCCGTTTGATGTTGACAGTAAGATGGGTCAGTTGGTGCAGCATGTTATCTGCTCCGTGGTGTGAGCGGCGATCCGAAAAAAAAGTCCCAGATGTTGCCATCCGGGACTTTTCTTGGCCGATGCCGAAGGAGGGACTTGAACCCACACGGGCTAATGCCCACTACGCCCTGAACGT
>CALESQ010000022.1 GCA_937907455.1 uncultured Caldilineales bacterium | reverse complement strand
CTAACGGTTTGCGTTACCTGCGTGTGGGCGGGCGTGGACACTGCTTGAGAGCAGGAAAAACTCGAAGCCAGAAAAATGCTTGTAAATCGCGCAGACTCCCACACGTCAGGTGCACGCTTTGTTAGCCCGCATTGCGCCACGCTTCACGGATTTTCCTTTGTTAGTCTGTCCAGTGCTATCCCAAAATATGACCTAATTCTTTCAGATTTGACTAGTACGCCAAATATAATCAACACCACGTTCCAGCCAAGAAATGTATATGCTGAATGATAATAATATTCGGATGGCTTAATTAAAACTGAGGCAGCCCCAGAAAAGCCAGTTGCTAGCCCTACACAATATGCGAGCATTAAGATTAAGTCATATCGTAGTGCCTTGAAATAAATTATGGTAACAAAGCCGATGAAAGCGCCAACTATCTCGTAGTTGAGTGTAGTCCAATCTACAACAGGTATCCAAATGGGGTAAATCTTTGGGAATACGAAAATCAGTGTTGCCATAATTAACGCGCCAAGAATAACTGCAAAAGGATACGCAGTAACTATTTTGCTTGTAAGAACTTTTCCGCCGTTAATAAGATTGGTTGCTGTATTTTGCTGTTGGTTTAATAACAATACAGTAACAACCAATAACATTAAAACAGAACCTACTGTTCCAAATAACAACAATTGAGGAGGTATCTTGAAAAGTTCAGAAATTTGATTGCCAAATATTCCAAGCGCAAATGAAAGTATGATTTGCAGTAAGGACAACACATAAATCAAGAAGTTATTTGATGTTTGACGCATATTTCCTTCCTTTATAAACTTCTGAAGATATAAACATAACAAGTTTTGTACTTTAGCGGGCTAACTAGTAATTATGCGGAATACAGTCCGCATATCAGCGGGACGGCTATTCCGCTTTTTGCCCCCTGTCGGGGCATTATACGGAATGCTCGCCGCATATCACCTCTCTGGAGGCGTTTTATGCGGATTAAAAAACCAGACAAAAATGCGGATTGGACCGCCACCATCTCAACCACTGCTCTTTCGGAACAGACCCAGTATAAAGCAGCTTCAACTCATCGTCAAGTGCGCCCCCGCGCTTTTTTCCTCCCTGTTTTCTCATCATGTTTTAATATATTTTAACAAGATTTGACACGCTGCGTCAAAGGGAGTATCATGTTCTTAACTTCACGAATTTGTTTAATTGGTAACAAACGACGAGGGCTCCCATGACTGATCGCCTGATGACCACCCGCGAACTGCAGCAAGTACTCAAACTGGACCGCGTCACCATCTACCGCATGGTGAAGGATGGTGAGTTGCCCGCGCGCCGTGTGGGTGGACAGTGGCGCTTCTCAGCCGCGGCTATCAACGAGTGGTTAGCTGCACCCGCCGGTAAAACCGAGCCACAGCCTGCCTCGGTGGATGAGACCTTGCAATTGGCTGACCTGATAGATCTGCCTACGCTGCAAGCAATCCAAAATCAATTTGCTGATCTGGTAGGTGTCGCCGCGTTTATCACCAACCCGGATGGCTTGCCGCTGGCTGCGTGCAGCCGGTGCAGCCAGTTTTGTCGCACCGTGCACAGCAGCGAGGCCGGCATGGCCGCGTGTCAGGCTTCGTGGCGCTCCATTGCTGAGTTGGACGAGCCGGGCGCCGTCATCCACATCTGCCATGCAGGCATTCAATACGCCAGCGCGCCGGTGGATGTGCAAGGCCAACGTTTGGGCATGGTGACTGCGGGCCAGTTCTTCACCGAGCCGCCCGATGCCGCAGAATTCCGCGCCCGCGCCCAGCAAACGGCCGCGCGTATCGGTGTGGACAGCAACGCCTTAACCGCGGCCATGTCGTCACTAAAAATCGTCTCCGAGCAGCAGGCGTTGCAGATCACCGCCCTGCTGCAAACCATCGCCAATGCCCTTTCCGGCATCGGCTATCAGGGCTATCTGACCAGGCAAACCCTGCTCAGAATCGCCCAATTGACCGCAGGAGCGTAGCCGGAAGTGCTGGCAGTAAGTAGTATACAGTAAACAGTAAGCAGTAAACAGCGTTCAGTATGCAGAGGATAATCCATACTGAACACTGAATACTGAACACTCAATACTGAACACTGAAAACCGGTTACTGACTACTGCTCCGCAAGGCAGCAAGAGGACCTATGCCAAAGAAGTTTGTGTTTCTCTTTATTTTGGGGATGGCGCTGTTGGCGCTGGCGGGGTGCGCCAGATTAGCCGGACAAAAAACGACAGCTTCCAGCCCCTGGAGCTACGTGCCGCAGCACCCAATTCACACCGACCATAGTCACATTGTCAAAGGCGATTTCAAGACAGGTCAGGATGTGACGCGCGCCTGTCTGGAGTGTCACGCCGACTCCGCGCAGCAGGTGATGCACACCACTCACTGGACCTGGGAAGGCGAACCGGTGACAGTCCCCTGGCGCAATGAGCCGGTGACCATTGGCAAAGCCAACCAGATCAACAACTTCTGCATCAGCGCGCAGGGCAACGAAAAGAAATGCACCACTTGTCATGTGGGCTATGGCTGGGGGTCTGAGGACAACTTCGATTTCGACAACCCGGAAAACGTAGACTGCCTGGCCTGCCATGCAGATGCCGCCTTGTACAGCAAGGGGAATTACGGTAACCCCAGCGACACCACAGACCTGCTGGCCGCAGCCCGTTCGGTGCGCGCCTCAACGCGTGAAGAATGCGGCAAGTGTCACTTCGACGGCGGCGGTGGCAACAACGTCAAGCATGGTGAGTTGGACGAAAGCTTGTATTTCCCCACGCAAAACCTCGATGTACACATGGGCGGCCTGAATTTCCTGTGTACCGATTGCCATACCACCCAGGATCACGTCATCAAAGGCAAACTGCTGGCTGATAACTACACCATCAACCCGGCTCAGCAGGTCGCATGCGAGGACTGTCACAAGGGCGAATTCCATAGCGATGAGCGCATCAATACGCACCTGGCCAGCGTTGCCTGCCAGACCTGCCATGTGCCTGCTCTCGCCTTGAAAAACCCCACCAAAACCTACTGGGATTGGTCTACCGCCGGGCAGGACCTGGAGGAAGATCATTACACCTATCTGAAGATCAAAGGCAGCTTCCAGTATGAAGATGAAATGCTGCCCACTTATGCGTGGTTCAACGGCAATATCGCCTATCGTTATCTGCTGGGTGACGTCATTGACCCCGCCAAAATCACCGACATGGTCATGCCAGCCGGTACTATTGATGATCCCACGGCCAAGATCTTCCCCTTCAAGATCCACGAAGCCAATCAGCCTTATGACACGGTAAACAATATCCTGATCCCACCGCGTACCGCCGGTGAAAACGGCTTCTGGACGACCTTTGATTGGCCGTCTGCGCTGGAAATGGGCGCGCAGGATGTGGGTTTGGACTATTCCGGCCACTACAGCTTTACCCTCACCACCATGGCTTACCCCACCACGCACATGGTACAGCCCAAGGAAAAGGCTTTGCAGTGCACCGATTGCCACAGCCCTGAAGGCCGACTCGACTGGCAGGCGCTGGGTTATCCGGGTGATCCAATGGAATGGGGCGTGCGCGCCGCGGTGAAGCAAGCTGCACGCGGAATTTCGCCGCAGTCGGATCAATGAACGATACGCATGGGCACGGCCAGGAGATCGGCCCGAGCGAGCCGCAGCTCCCGCCGGTCTCTGACCGAGTCCGTCCGTGGGTAGCCCATCAGGCTCCGGCCGGTCTCTGACCGAGTCCGGCCATGGGTAGCCCATCAGGCTCCGGCCGGTCTCTGACCGAGTCCGGCCATGGGTAGCCCACCAGGCTCCGGCCGGTCTCTGACCGAGTCCGGCCATGGGTAGCCCACCAGGCTCCGGCCGGTCTCTGACCGAGTCCGGCCGTGGGTAGCCCACCAGGCTCCGGCCGGTCTCTGACCGAGTCCGGCCATGGTCCCGATCGTACCTTTTCCAGCGGCTGAGGCCGCGCACCATCCCAACAAACCATGACCCCTTCTTCTCACCTCACACGCATTCACCTTTCGCCGCGGCGCGTCGCCCTGTTGTTCACCACGCTGCTGCTGCTGGTTGCCGGTGTTTGGGCAGTTGACCAGGCCGCAGCACGACGAGCGTCGCGCCCGTCCGCGCAGGTATCGCCTATTCATCCGGTTTTCTCACTGCGCGATGACAATGGCAACAATGTCCTGCACAGCGGTGCGGCCATGTCGCTGCGCACTACCTGCGGCGCTTGCCATGACACCGCCTTCATTGAAACACACTCTTTTCATAGCGATCTGGGCTTTAGCAGCCTGACCGCGGCCGGTGAGACCGGTTCCGGCAACCTCTGGGATACCTCGCCGGGGCTGTTCGGCAAATTCGATCCCCTCACCTATCGCTATCTGTCCGTCCCTGGCGATGAGAGGCTTGATCTGTCAACTGCGGGCTGGTTGCAGGTGATGGGGCCGCGCATCAGCGGTGGTGGGCCGGGTACCACCTCACGCGAGGGCAAGCCGTTGCAGGACAGCTCGCTCAGCCTCGTTGAGTCGTCCGTCCTTACCCCTGAAGGCACTGTAGCCGCCTGGAATTGGGCCAAATCTGATGGACTGGAGATGAACTGTCTGCTGTGCCACAGTCCTGAACCCAACAATGCCGCACGTTTGGCGCAGATTGAGGCCGGCGCTTTTGGCAATGCCTCCACCGCCACCATGCTTGGCTCTGGCATTGTCGAGCAGAACGGCAACGCCTGGCAGTGGAACGAAGACGCCTTCAGCGCCGACGGTCGGTTGAAGCAGCAGTTTGTGCGCATTCAGGACCCCACCAACGAGAATTGCGGCCTTTGCCACGGCACAATACACACCGACAAAGAGCCGCTTGTACTCGATGCCTGCGATACCGACCAACTGCAAACTGCTACCACCGGCCAGGTGATTTCCGCCCAGAAGATCAACGCTTCGGGCCTGAACCTGGCGGGCAAAAGCGAGCTTAGCTATGCCTGGGATATTCATGCCGAGCGCGGGCTGAAATGCACCGATTGCCATTATGCCCTTAACAATCCGGTACATGATCAGGAAACCAGCGGCAAGCAGATATCGCATCTTATCTACGACCCGCGGCGGTTGGAGCTGGGCGAGTATATCGAGCGCCCAGACCACAATCTGGCGCGCGGTCAAAGCGCACAAGTCACCGTGGATGCAGTGAGCAAGGCCACCATGCGCCGTTGCGAGTCGTGCCACGATGCGGTGCCTGCTCACAATGATTGGCTACCCTACACCGAACGCCACATGCAAGAGGTGGCGTGCGAAACCTGTCACATTCCTGAGATGCACGCGCCGGCCATCGAGTCCTACGACTGGACAGTAATTACGCCCGACGGTGAACCCGCAACCGCCTGCCGCGGCATCGAAGGCAGCAGCACCGTGACCGATCTGGTAACTGGCTTCGCGCCGGTGCTGATGCAGCGCCTCAATGCAGACGGCAACCTCGTGTTGGCTCCTTACAACCTCATCAGCGCGTGGTACTGGATCTACGACGACGCCAACGGCAACGTGCGACCGGTGCGCCAGGTGGATTTGCAAGCGGCCTATCTGCTGGATGGCGCTTACCGCCCCGAGATCATGGCAGCCTTTGATGGCAACGGCGACGGCCAGGTGAGCGCACAAGAACTGCGCATTGACACGGCAGCACAGCAGGATGTGGTGCGCAGCCAGTTGCAGGCGCTCGGTTTGGGCAATCCGCGCATCTATGGCCAGGTGCAGCCCTACAGCATCAGCCACAACGTCGTGCGCGGCGCAGCAGCCACGCGCGCCTGCCAGACCTGTCACAACGACGAGTCGAAGCTGGACGCGTCCTTTACTCTGGCAGCCCACACGCCCGGCGGTGTGATCCCGCAGTTTGTCAGTGACAGCAACGTGCAGGCCACTGGCAAACTGGCGCAACAGGGCAGCGCCTTGGTCTATCAACCAGACCTGAAGGCCGATGGCGTGTACCTGTTCGGTCACAGCCGCTACGATTGGCTGGACTGGGCCGGCGCGCTGATCTTCCTGGCAACGCTGGCCGGAGTAGCCGCTCACGCCACCCTGCGCATGTTGGCAGCCCGCCGCAATCCGCCGCACCATCACCAAACAGAACGCGTTTACATGTACGATGGCTATGAGCGTTTCTGGCACTGGCTGCAAACCATCACCATCATGGTGCTGCTGTTTACCGGGCTGATCATCCACCGCCCTGATCGTTTCGGCATGTTCTCGTTTCGCTACATGGTGCTGATACACAACGCTCTGGCGGTGGTGTTGGTCTTCAATGCTGCGCTATCGCTGTTCTGGCACCTCACCAGCGGCCAAATCCAACAATTTCTGCCGCGGCCGCGCGGCTTCTTCGATCAGGCCATTGTGCAGGCTAAGTTCTACTTGAAGGGCATCTTCAAGGGCAGCGAGCACCCCTTCGAGAAGACCTATCGGCAAAAGTTGAACCCGTTGCAGCAGCTCACCTATCTGGGTCTGCTGAACGTCTTGCTGCCGTTGCAGATTGTCACCGGCACGCTGATGTGGGGTGTACAGCAGTGGCCCACCGTCGCTAATCTGCTGGGTGGTCTGCCCTTCCTCGGCCCGCTGCATAGCATCGTTGCCTGGCTGTTTGCCACCTTCATTATTCTGCACGTCTATCTGACCACCACCGGCGACACCGTGACTGAGGACATCAAGGCGATGATCACCGGTTGGGAAAACGTGCCGGTACACGAGAGCCATCATGCCTGATCAGCGGTTGCTGCCGGGCATTTCGGGGCTGTTTATTGGCTGTTAAAGCGTACTGCGTACTGCGTCATTCTCTGGATACGCAATGCGCAGTACGCAGTACGTACCTCTGTGTATGATATTTCAGGAGATTTCTTATGACTGCTGCTGTTGATACACCGCGCAAGACCTGGCGTGAGCGTCTGTTCAACCGACCCACGCGCGACTACATCCACCCCTATTTGGGTGCGATTTTGCTTGGTCTGGTGCTGTTTACCTCGTTTTTTCTCACCGGCAACGGCCTGGGTGCTTCGGGTGGGCTGAACCGGCTGGTGGTGTTCGTGCAGGACATTGTGGCACCGGCGCATGTGGATCGCACCCCTTACCTGCTGAAAATGGCCGGCGGTGACCTCAACCCGCTGGATGATTGGGTAGTACCGATGATTTTCGGCGCGCTGCTGGGCGGCTTCACCTCAGGCTTGTTGAATGGTCGTTTGCAGGTGGAGACCAACAAGGGGCCGAACATCTCTGTGCGCACACGCTGGTTGATGGCTTTTATCGGCGGCGGTATTATGGGCTATGGCGCGCGCATGGCGCGCGGCTGCACGTCGGGCCTGGCGCTGTCGGGTGGCGCGGTGCTGTCGCTGGGTGCATGGCTGTTTATGTTCGCGGTGTTTGGCGGCGCCTATGCGCTGGCCTACTTCGTGCGCCGTTTGTGGCTTTAGGAGACGAACCATGTTGTTTCCCTTGCAACTTGAAACGCTGATCGGCAAGCCGCTGATGTTTGCCGTGTTTGGCTTGATCGGCTTTGGCTTTGGCTTTGTGCTGGAGAGCGCGGGTTTCGGCAATTCCCGCAAGCTGGCTGCGCAGTTCTATTTTCGCGATCTGACGGTGCTGAAGGTGATGTTCGGCGCTATCATCACGGCCATGGTGCTGATTTTCGCCGCGGTGGGTCTGGGCCTTCTCGATTTCAGTCAGGTGTGGGTGAACCCCACCTATCTGGCATCGGGCGTGGTCGGTGGCCTGATCATGGGTGTGGGCTTCATCGTCGGTGGTTTTTGTCCGGGTACTTCGCTGGTGGCCATGGCCACGCGCAAGCTGGATGGCCTGTTCTTTGTGCTGGGCGTGTTGGGTGGCATCTTTCTGTTCGGTGAGACCGAGCGCTTTTTCGACCGCTGGTGGCAAACCGCGGGCTATTTGGGCCGCGTCACCCTGTTTGATTGGTTGGGCGTGCCCGCCGGTGTGGTGGTGTTGGGTGTGGTGCTGATGGCGCTGTTTATGTTTTGGGGCGCAGAGCAATTGGAACACAAGTTTGGCGGGCGCGATTTGAAGCGCGAGCCGCGCTGGCGGCCCGCGGTGGCGGTGGGTATCACTGCACTGGCCGCGCTGGTGATTGTGATCGGCACGCCGACTATTCAGGAGAAGTATGCGCGTATCGCGGCCACCAAAGATGCGGCACTGAGCGATCGGTCTGTGCAGATTGCCCCTGGTGAGTTGCTGGCAAGCAGTGCCGACAACTCGCTTAAAGTGGTGGTGGTAGATGTGCGCCCCGAAGCCGAGTACAACCAGTTCCACATCGCTGAGGCGGTCAACGTGCCGTTGGCGCAAATTCCGGCCTTTGCGCCGCAGCTTCACGCGCAGCAGGCGCTCAACACTGTGTTTGTGCTGGCCGGCAACGACGAACAGGCGGCCACCGAAGCCTGGAAGCTGCTTAGCGCCGAAAGTATCCCCAACGTTTATATTCTGGAGGGTGGCATCAACCAGTGGTTGGCTACCTTTGGCGAAGTTGATAGCGGCATCATGCAGGCACGCGTGCCTGCGGGCGATGATGTGCTCTGTTATACCTTCGACGCTGCGCTGGGCGACCGCTTCAGCGCCTCTGATCCCAGCCCGCACGACTGGGAACTAGAGTACACCCCGAAGATCAAGCTGCAAGTCAAGCGCGACAAGAGTGGCGGTGGCTGCGGCTAGCAAGCAAAAGTCGCCAACTTCAAAGAAGTTGGCGACTTTTTAGTTTGCAACCGTATGATGCCCTGCCCTCATCCCGCTGCGGCGGCTGCCGGACGCACGCCAGCCCGCTTCAGCGGGCGCTGTTTTGTAGCCGGT
>CALESQ010000021.1 GCA_937907455.1 uncultured Caldilineales bacterium | reverse complement strand
CGCAACCATTTATTGTCCGGCTCTTGTAATTCAACCGAAAGTCGCACACTACCAAGACGTATGCTGCTTCTTGCTACTAAAGCAGATCATAAACAAAGTGATTGCGCCAAGTTTAGCACGCCCAACGCTCTCATCCGTGTCACTTCGAACGCAGTGAGAAGTCCCCCGTGCAGCGGTGAGAGACTTCCTCGGCCCTGGCGGGCCTCGGAATGACAGCCATAGATCGTTGATTTTGCCGCGCTATGTGAGAACAAGTATCGCACAATTTTGTTCAGAAATTATGAAGGTGCAAAACTGAACAAAAAAAGCCCAACCCTTGCGGGCTGGGCCTCTTCGGAGGAGAAAACAGACGGTTTACAAATCGCTGCCGTCAGTGGTAGGTGCAGCGTTGGAAGGCTGGGTAAAAGAGCCACCCCGACCGCCGCGGCCACCGTGCCCGCCCATGCCGCCGGGCATGCCCATGCCGTGGCGACCCATGCCGCCACCACTGCTGAGGATGGCATCAGCCTGCGCCTGCGTGATCACGCCGGCCTGAACAGCCTGTTGCACCATGCTTTCGTACAAGGTTTTGGTTTGACCCTGTAAATCCTGTTCTTCAAGGTATTGCTGCAAAGCCTGGCGAGCCTCCATAGCATCGGCCTGTTCCTGAGTGATGCTGCCGTCAGCAATCGCTGCATCCAGTGCCAATTGCTGCGCTTCGGTCTTGGCTGCGCTCAACTGGTCGGTGCTGATCCCTAACGCCTGAGCCAGCAGCGCATCCATGTCAATCGCCGAAGCCTGCGCGCCGCGCAGGCGCAGGCCGCGCAAGCCGTGGTTATCGTCGGAACTTAGACGCGATTTCAAAGTGTCGGCCTGTTCCTGAGTGATCAGACCCTCGGCAAGAGCCTTGTCAATCGCTGCCGAAGCTGCGGCTTGCTGCGCTGCGGCCAGCTCATCGGTGGTAATGCCCAACGCCTGGGCCAGATAGTCGCCGCTCACGCCGCGGCCACCAATACCCCGTGCCATATCCAGCCCGCTACCTTTCGGCGCTGCGACGTCGGGTGCGGTCGCGTTGGGTGCGGTGTTGCCGGGAGCCTGCTGCGTTGAGCCAGATCCAGGGGCCACGGCCTGATAAGCAGGCGCTGCCACGGTATTTGCCGAGGCAATGGGCAAAGCCACTGCACCGACAGTCATCAGAGCCAGGCCCACGCCTGCGCCAGCGATCCATTTTTTCAAGTTCGTCATAAGTAGAAGTCTCCTTGGTGAGTGAATACCTGTCCAGAAATAACCGGTGAGCTGTCCAGGTCAGCAGATTTGCCAGAACATCCGCTTATTTCAGGGCAGTTCCTAAGTTGTTTGCTTGACGACACGCTATTCGTATCGTTCAGGGATAGCATACCAGGGAGTTATTCAGAAATTATGAATAGGTGATTGAGAATTTGTTGAGATCTAAGCGCTCCGACGCCGCGCGGCCAACGCCGTGCGCACGCGGCGCACGCGCAGCAACAAAAGCACGGCCAGCAACAGGCCCCATGCCACCGGCTGACGGATATCAGCCTTCTGCACCCAGGCATAGTGAAAAACCACCAACAAAGCTGCCAAATAAACCCAACGGTGCAGGCTTTTCCAGCGTTTGCCTAATCGCCGCTGCCAGCCTTTGGTTGAGGTAACAGCCAGCAACAGCAAAATCAGCAGCGCAGCCGCCCCCACCAGTACATAGCGTTTTTCGGCCAGCTCCAGACCCACCAAAGCCAGATCAAAGCCATAATCAACGCCCAAAAAGATAGTGAAGTGAATCGCTGCATAGAAAAATGCAATCAGCCCCAAGCCGCGGCGTACCTTCAGCGCCGCACGCCACCCGAACAGGGTGTTAAGCGGCGTGCAAGCCAGCGAAGCCAGCAATACCAGCCAGGCAGCCTTGCCCGTGCGCAGCGTCGCTTCCTGGATCGGGTTCACCGACAGCCGGCCCGCAAGTGCATCAAAGACCAGCAGCAGCAGCGGCAGCAAGGCCACCGTATAAACCAGCCATTGCCAGCGGTTCAGGCGGAGCGATTTCAACATAGCGTTACCTCGTGCAGTCATGTGACGGCCATTATACCTAAGCTGTCAGCAAACGGTAAACGAGATGCAACGCAAGGTGGTACTCTGTCGTTTATCAACAGGGCTATCCAAGTTAGACCTTGCAATCCGCCTCACAAACGCGCGGGAGACTCCTCACTGCCTTCGGAGTGACACGGAATGAGAGCATTCAGCCTGCTGAACTGTGCGCAACCGGTGTGTTTCGATCTATTAAGCCCTATTCGTCATCATCTTGTCGCTGATAAATAGCTGCCGTGAAACTTGCCTTGGTAGTATGCGACTTTCGGTTGAATGACAAGAGTCGGGCAATGAATGGTTGCGGCTCAGAGAACGAAGCGCTCTTAAGCGCTCTCCGAAAGCCCCGGCAGGGGCTTCGTGGCCTGAGACACCGAATTCAATTCGGTGGCAATACATTTCAACCGAATTCCGTACACACCCCTTGCCTTCACCATCTTGCGTAAGCCTTGTTATGAATTATAATCTGCTTGTTTTTCACGTTTTACACCTTGCGCTTCACCAAAATGCTTCAAATCACCCTCATCGGCTATCCCCTTGCTCACAGCGTCAGCCCGGCCATGCACAACGCTGCCTTTGCCGCGCTGGGCATTGAGGGCTGCTACACGGCCCTGCCCACGCCGCCGGGGCAGCTTGCAGCCACTGTGCGCGGTCTGGCTGCCGCAGGCTACTGCGGCGCCAACGTCACCATCCCTCACAAGCAGGCGGTAATGCCACTGCTTGACGAATTGAGCGCAGCCGCGCAAGCCATCGGTGCGGTCAACACCATCTGCGTGCAGCGCCGCGGTGACGTAACTACGCTGCGCGGAGACAACACCGACTGGCTGGGCTTTCTGCAACCCCTCGATGCCAGCGGCTTTGATGTAGCGGGCAAACGGGCTTTGCTGCTGGGGGCGGGCGGCTCGGCGCGCGCCGTGGTTTATGCGCTGCTCCGCCGCGGGCTGAGCGAATTGCACATTCTGGCCCGCAACAACGATCAGGCCGCGGCCCTGGCCCGTCACACCCTTACCCTGGCCCCCCGATTAACCATTCACCATTCCCCCTTGCCGCATTTATCAACCTGCCCACCTGCTCACCTCCTCATCAACACAACCCCGTTGGGCATGTGGCCGCAGGTAAACACCTCGCCCTGGCCGGATGATCTGCCCCTGCCCGCGGGCGCGCTGGCCTACGATCTGGTCTATCGGCCTGAGCGCACGCGCTTTTTGCAGCAGGCTCAGGCTGCGGGGTGCGCCATCCAGGGCGGCCTGGCGATGCTGGTAGGGCAAGGCGCCGCCGCCTTCGAGCTATGGAGCGGCCACACCCCTCCTGCTGAGGTGATGCTGGCCGCAGCACGCGCAGAACTTGATGGGGTGAGTGAGACGTAACCCGTAACATACCCGGACCGGTCCCTGCGGTGAAGGCTTGGGAACACGCGGGTAACACGTAACCCAGATTTGACGTTCGTGGCTGCGCGATGCGGTAGGATATGAATTACGCATTACTCGTTACCGCTGCGCCAGGCGGCTCGGTCTGGAGATTGGGGCAAGCGCCAACTTAGTTCTGAACGATTACCAACCACCCTCACACCCACAAGCGTCTATTCTGAGTTACGGGTTACGGGTTACAGGTTACAAGTTACCCACCACGCAGCTTCTATGCTATAATCGCCCTCACAGGATCCTTTGATTTTGCCCACAGCCGCTAATTCTTTCACCTCCAGTCCCTATAACCCCTCCAGCTGGCGCACACAAGACCAGCCAGTGCAAGCCTGGCAGCCAGCACCGCTGCCGCGCCCGCCGCAACCGGCACGCGGCCAATTCGCTGTGGCCGGTTTTCTTGATCTGGATCGGCAAGGCCGCGGGGGACTGCTGCCCGATGCCGTCCCCCACGCCGGCGCACCCTTCCTGCCCGCCAAGCTGATCGAACACCTAGGCCTGCGCCTGGGCGATTGGGTGGACGCGCTGGCGGTGGAAGATCGCTACGGCGCGCTGGTAGAAACGGTGTGGCGCGTCAACGGCCACAGCCCTGAACGCCTGAACACCCGCCCTGACTTCAAGCAGCTCATCCCCATCCACCCGCGGCAGCAAATTGTGCTGGGCCACCACCCGCGCGCCCTCACCGGCCGCCTGCTGGATCTGGTCAGCCCCATTGGCCGCGGCCAGCGCGGGCTGATTGTAGCTCCACCGCAAGCCGGTAAGACCACTGTACTCACCCACATTGCAGAAGGTGTCTCTGCCGACCCTGAGCTGGAATTGCTGGTGCTGCTGGTAGGCGAGCGCCCCGAAGAGGCCACCGAGCTGCGTCGTGTGGTGAATGGCCTGGTACTGGTGGCTGATCTCGACGCACCCAACCACGAGCAGACCGCAGTGGTGAACCTGGCTATGGCCCACGCCCGCCGCCTTACCGAAGAAGGCCGTCATGTGGTGGTGCTGCTGGACAGTCTGACGCGGCTGGCGCGCGTGCAAAACCTGGCCGCGCCCGGCGGCGGCAAAACCCTCTCCGGTGGCATGGATGCCGCTGCCCTCACCCCCTTGCGTCAGGTGTTCGGTGCCGCCCGTGCCATCGAACACGGCGGCAGCCTTACCCTGATCGCCACCTGTCTGGTGGATACCAACAGCCGCCTGGATCAGGTAGTGTACGAAGAGTTCAAGGGTACCGGCAACATGGAGGTGCATCTCGACCGCCGCCTGGCACAGCAAGGTCTGTTCCCCGCGGTCAGCCTGCACCGTTCCAGCACGCGCCAAGACGCTCTGCTGCTGGATGAACGCACTGCCGACGCGGTGCTGCGGATGCGCCGCGCCCTGGCCAACTCACCCGACGAAGAAGCCCTCGACGTGCTGCTGCAAGCCCTGCGCGTTTTCCCCGACAACCAACTCGCCCTGGATCGGCTGGTGGAGCCGTGACCGGTGTTCTGTATACTGTATAAAGTTCACTTCCAACTTACAGCCAATGACTCTTCTCGCTATCTTCGCTCATCCTGACGACGAATCGTTCGGCCCTGGCGGCACGCTGGCGCGCTATGCTGCGCAGGGCGTAGCGGTGTGGCTGGCCTGCGCCACCGACGGCGCGGCCGGCACGGTGGATGCCGAGCTGCTGGCTGACGGCAAAACTACCCCCCAATTACGCGCTGAAGAGCTGTGCTGCGCGGCACAGGCGCTGGGCCTGGCCGGTGTGGAGTGGCTGGGCTATCGCGATAGCGGTATGGCCGGCAGCGCCGACAACGACCACCCCAACAGCCTCTTTCAGGCTCCCTTGGAGGAGGTGGCCGCCCGCCTGGCCGCATTGATGCGCAAACACCGTCCCCGCGTGGTGATCTGCGACAACCAATTCGGCGGTTACGGCCACCCGGATCACATCAAACTGCACCAGGCCACGGTGCGCGCCGTGAGCGTGGCCGCCGATGCCGCGGCCCTGCCTGAGGCCGGCCCTGCCTGGCAGGTGCAGCGCCTCTATTTCACTGCGTTTACCCCTGGCCTGCTCAAGCTGCTGGTGCGCCTGATGCCGCTGTTCCGCAAAGATCCGCGGCGCTTTGGCCGCAACCACGATATTGACCTGGTGCAGATCGTCAGTTGGGAAACGCCCATTCACGCGCGCATCAACGTGCGCGATTTTCTGGCGGTGAAGCAACAGGCCTCGGCCTGCCACCACAGTCAGGGCGGCGGCGGGCAGGGTTTTCGCTTCGTGCCGCAGTTCATCCAGCGGCGGATGATGGAGCACGAATCGTTTACACGCGGCTTGCCTGTGCCCCAACCCAGCGACAAGGTAGAACACGATTTGTTCGGATAACTCCATGACCGACGCCTCGCTGTTTGATCATCAACGCACCCATCTGGTAGAAAACGAACAGCCGCTGGCCGCCCGCATGCGACCGCGCACGCTGGACGAATACATCGGTCAGGAGCATATTGTGGGGCCGGGCCGCCTGCTGCGCCGCGCCATTCAGGCTGATCAGCTTAGCAGCGTGATCTTCTACGGCCCGCCAGGCACCGGCAAAACCACGTTGGCGCGAGTCATTGCCAACACCACCCGCGCCCATTTCATTGCCATCAACGCGGTGCTGGCCGGAGTCAAAGACATTCGCGAGGCGGTGGAGACAGCACAGCAACAACGCGGCATGTATGGCCGCAAAACTATCCTGTTTGTGGACGAAGTGCATCGCTTCAACAAGGCGCAGCAAGACGCCTTGCTGCCGTGGGTGGAAAACGGCACAGTGATCTTGATCGGGGCCACTACCGAAAACCCTTATTTTGCGGTGAATCGCCCGCTGGTCAGCCGCAGCCGCATCTTCCAGCTTAAACCGCTGACCGCGGCAGATTTGGTGGCAGTGGCACGCCAGGCACTGGCTGACCCCGCCCGCGGCTATGGCGCGCTCGACGTGCAGATTGACGACAACGCGCTGATACATCTGGTGAATGTAGCCAACGGCGATGCCCGCGCCCTGCTCAACGCGCTGGAGCTGGCGGTAGAAACCACACCAGAAGAAGGCCAGCACGCCTCGGCCAGCGCTGATGCGCCAGAAAAAGAGACCGTTCGCCCGCTGGTTCGCGTCACCCTGGCTGTGGCCGAAGAGAGTATTCAGCAGCGTGCGGTGCTGTACGACAAGGAAGGCGACTACCACTTCGACACCATCAGCGCCTATATCAAATCGCTGCGCGGCTCTGATCCCGATGCCGCGCTCTATTGGCTGGCTAAAATGGTGTACGCCGGTGAGGATCCGCGCTTTATCTTTCGGCGCATGTTGATCTTTGCCGGTGAGGATGTCGGGTTGGCCGACCCCAGCGCGCTGCGCACGGTGACGGCCGCGGCTGAAGCCTTTGACCGCGTGGGGCTGCCCGAAGGCCGCTTCCATCTCACCCTGGCAACGCTGGCGCTGGCTACCGCACCTAAATCTAATTCGACCATGGGCTTTTTTGATGCCCTGGCCGTGGTGGAGCAGGAACGCGAAGCCGAGGTGCCCACCCATTTGCGCGACGGCAACCGCGACAAAGAAGGCTTCGGCCACGGCGAGGGCTATCTCTACCCGCACGCCTACCGCGATCACTGGGTGGCGCAGCAATATCTGCCCGCAGCCATGCAGGGCAAGGTCTTTTATCAGCCGAGTGACCAGGGCGCAGAGGCGCAGATCAAGCAGGGCCACGAGCGCCGTCGCGAAGCCCAACTGGCTGCGATGGTGGAGGGCGAGGGTCTCGGCCCGCCAGAGGTGCTTACCTTCAGCGGTGACGGTGTGGCACGCGCCCGCGACCAATGGCTGCAACGCACAGTCAGCAATGCGGGCCAGCGTTTGGCGGCGCAGCGCGAGCGCATCATGGCGGCGGCGCAGCTTCAGCGTCATCACCGGGTGCTGGATCTGCACGCGGGCAGCGGTTTGCTCACCTGGGAGGCACTGCGCCGCGCCCCGGAAGGCTATGTGGCCGCGCTGGCTCGCAGCGAGCAGGATGCGGCCGCGCTGGCACAAATGGCCTCACGTCTGGCTACCATCGAACGCCCCCTGGTGTTGCAGGGCGAAATCGCTGCGCTGCCTGAGCTGCTGCACGCGGCGGGCGAGGAAGCTGCGCTGCACTTCGACGCCATCATCGGGCGCAACGCGCTGGGACGTGTGGCCGACAAAGCCGCGGCGGCGCGGCAGTTGGCCGCCCTGCTGGCTGCCGGAGGCCGCATCAGCCTGGCCGAAACCATCCCCGCGCACACGCAGCGGCTTTATCATCTGGTGGATGCCGCCGAGCTGCCAGCGCCCCTGGTGGCGCGCTGGCACGCTGCCGAGGAAGCCATCTACCGCGTTGCCGATGACCCGCTGGTGAACTGGGATGAACACACCCTGCTGGCGGTCTTTACGGCGGCCGGACTGGAAACGAGCGGCACACTCGAACGCGAACTGAGTGAACTGCAAATCACGGCGGCGCAACTGGGTCGCTGGTTCGGCGCAGTCACAACCGAAGGCCGTCCCAGCTACGCCCACCATCTGCGCCGTCAACTCAGCGCCGACGAGCTCACCACAATAGAGGCGTTGCTGCGCGGCCAGCTCCTCAACCGCACGGTGCATTGGCACACCACCCTGTTTTACCTGAACGCTCACCCATGACCCCCTTTCAATTTCTTAACCGCTTTTCCTTTTTGATCCTGCCCGGCTTGCTGCTGGCTGGGGTGGCCGGAGTGCTTGCCTGGCGACGCAGTGGCTGGCCCTTGTGGGCCGTGTGGACCATGGCCGTGGTGATTTTCATCGCGCTGGCCCTGCGCGGAGGGCAGGCCACTACGGCACGCTACGACACGCCGGACAACATCCGCCAGGCGTTGAGCAGCGCCCAACAGCCCACCCTGGTGGAGTTCTTCTCAAACTATTGACTGGCCTGCGTGCAAAACAGGCCGCTCGTGCAGCGGCTCGAACAGCAGTGGACAGCAGGCAAAGTGGTGACGTTGGATGTGATGGAAGCGCCGATCCGCCAGTTCGGTGCAGAAGTTGGCTTTGAGGTGACCCCCACCTTTATCCTGTTTGATCCGCAGGGCAGAGAGCTGAAGCGCTGGACAGGCCGCATCCCCACCGTAGGCGAGTTGCAAACGCTAACACCCTGAGTTTTGGCACGCAGGTACGCTACAGTATACCTTCGACTTCGCCAACCCTCACACCCGCGGCATGTGAGCGCGGCCGGCTACGGTCATGCGACTGGAGGCGATTTTGGCGTGGGGCTGCTGAATGCCGCTGCGCGCGGCTTCGGGACGCCAGATCAACCCCAACAGGCGGCTGGCCGTAGCATAGCTGCGCTGTATGGCGTCTTCAAACGACCGGCCACGCAGCCAGTGCCAGAGAAAGACGCTCAGGCTGGGTTCGGGCAGCCAATTGACGCCCACCGAACCGTTGACTGCCTGCGCGCCGAGCGACAGCCATTCTTCCATCAGGCTTTGGCCGTAGCAGTTCATCTGATACACGGCGCGCAAAGTGAAAGGAGCCTGGCCAGCGGCGCGCAGACTGCGCAGCCCGGCAAAGAAATCGGCCTTGACGACGCGCCCACCGTAGCCGTAGGCCTGGCCCGGCAGCCCATGCACCAGCATCAGCACATCCACCGTGGCGTGCCCGGCCTCTATCAGGGCCTGCCAGAGATGCGCTTCGGTGGCCTGGGCTTCATCCAGCATGACAATGCGATCGTAATGGCGGCGCGCCTGCAGCCAAACGGCCGCCTTGGCATAGGTCTGTGCGCTGCGATCCAGCAAAAAAGAAACCAACGGGGGTAGCACCACGCCACCAACTTGCCCGCCGTTTTCCAAAAAGACTATCAGTTGGGTGGATGCCACGGAAGTAGGATTTGTAACCATACCTTGAATACCTGGTTGATCGGCATCGGGTTCAGGGTGCAGCACGGTGCGATCTTTTTTGCTGCACGCTGCCGAAGATGCGCTATAATGCAGCGGTTATTCTACCCCGTTTCGAGGAATTTACCAGTGCGCATTCTGCTCTTTTCCGACATTCACGGTAATGCCACTGCGCTGGAGGCAGTGCTGGCTGATAGTCAACGCCACGGCCCGTATGATCTGATGCTGTGCGCCGGGGACCTGGCCTGGGCCGGACCGCGTCCAGCAGAAGTTCTTGGGCAGCTACGCGCCCTGTGCAAGAATGATCCCTCTGGAGCGACAGCCCCCGCGGCGTGTGTGCTGGGCAATTGCGATGCGTTTTTGTGGAGCGAACCCCCCGCCGGCAAAGAGGCGGAGCGTTTCAGCCGTCACCAGGCCTGGATGCGGCAACAGCTCAGCGCGGACGATTTAGCCTTTATGCAGGCCATGCCGCGCCGTTACCGGCTGTCACCCCTGCCCGGCCATGACTTGCTGCTGGTGCACGCCAACCCGCACAATTTGGACGACCCCATTACACCGAAGCTGAACGATGCGGGGCTTGCTGCCCTGATCGGTGATGCCGAATTCGAGGTGCTGGCGTTCGGCCATGTGCATCTTCCTGCGGTGCGGCTATGGCGCGGTCGCTTGCTGCTAAACGTAGCCAGCGTGGGTCTGCCGATGGATGGAGACGCGCGCGCGGCGTACAGTGTGCTCACCTGGGCAAGGGAAGGATGGACCGTGACCTGCCACCGCGTGGCCTATGATGTAGAGGCCGTAGCGCGTGACATGCGCAGCGGTGGCCTGCCGCGCGGCAAACACTTTGCCGCGCGGCTGCTGGCTGCCCGCTATACCTAGCCGCGGCGGCGCGGGGGCGATCAGTCGTCGGCCAACACAGTATCGGCGTAGTGGGCCATAGCCGCCGCCATGAAATCGGCCAGACCGGGGCGGTATTTCTCGTAGAAAGCACGAAATTCTGGGTGCTCGGTGTACATCTGGCCCAGGCCGCGGTACAGGTCTGCCGGCGCCTGGTAGAAGTTTTCGATCCAGGCGTGATGTTTGGCAATGGCTGCCTGCACGGCAGGGCTATCTGCAGGCTGATCCACCAGATCGGCCATCAGCCGCGTGGCTTCCTCGCCCTGGCGGCCCACCGCGGCCCACTGTTCTTTGCTCATCTTGCGTACGCGCTGTTCACTGGCGTCTACACGCGCTTCGCCCCATTGCTCACGCGCCTCGCGGCGGTAACGCTGGGCTTCTTCCGGGCTAAATCCGGCATACAGCTCTTCATCAGTTAACATGGGAGTATCCTTTGTCAGGCTTTCAATGGTGCGGTCAATGGTGTGCAGCAATGCACCCAGTTGGGCAGCGCGTTGTTCCAGTGTGTGCCGTTGCCTGCGCAGCGACTGCACCAGGTCAAACTGCGGGTCGGCTAATATCTGCTGCACCTGCTCCAACGGTGTGTCCAGCTCACGAAACAACATGATCTGTTGCAAACGCAGCAAATCGGCCTGGCTGTAAAGCCGATACCCGGCCGCGCTGCGCTCGCTGGGCTTCAGCAAGCCAATGGCATCGTAGTGATGCAGAGTGCGCACGGTGACGCCAGCCATGCGAGCCACCTGGCTGACCGTGTAAGGTGATGGCGGGTTTGTGCTGATCATGGTGCCAGTATACACCCTGACGCCGCGTCAGAGTCAAGGGGAGAAACCTTAAAAAATCGCTCAGGTAGTAAATTTGCCTTTCGTAATTTCTTGTGGATAATCATCTCCCTTTGCTGGTCCCCTTTTGCTGGCGTTTTGTGGAGGTTTAACATGGCTATGATCACCTGGCAGGACGAGGCAACCCGCTTTACCAACCGTGTGGCGGGAATAGCGATCCGCAACGGGCGCGTGCTGCTGCACCGTGCGGAAAACGAACAGTTTTGGGTGATACCCGGCGGTCGCGCCGAGGTATGCGAAAGTGCCGAGGACACGCTGCGCCGCGAGATGCGCGAAGAACTGGAGATCGAAGTAGAGGTGGTGCGCCTGCTGTGGCTGGTGGAAAATTTCTTCCACTATGCAGGAACCGATCACCACGAGTTGGGGCTGTATTTTCTGATGCAGCCACCCGCAGGCTGGCAATATCTCGACCACACCGCGCCGTTTTATGGCTACGAAGGCAACGTGCCTATGATTTTCCAGTGGTTCTCCCTGGCTCAGGCCGCTGATCTGACCATTTACCCCAATTTCCTGCCCCATGCGTTGCAGCACCTACCCCAGACGGTGCAGCACATCGTCCATCGTGACTAGCTTGTTTGCCGCTTCATAGTAGATCCGAGGCTTCAGCCGGTGTCCAGCATAAACCCGGCTGAAGCCTCGCTGGTTGTTGCGGTCTACAAACCCAGATACGAAGCGCGCACCGCTTCGTCCTGCTCTACCTCGCGCGAAGGGCCGTGCATTTCTACCTTGCCTTCGCTGAGCACGTAGGTATAGTCGCTGACTTTCAGGGCCATGCGCACGTTTTGTTCCACCAACAAAACGGTAATGCCCTCGGCGCGCAGCTTGCGCAACGACTGGAACAGATCCAGCGTCAACACCGGGGCCAGCCCCAACGACAGTTCATCAATCATCAGTACTTTGGGGTCAGACATAATGCCACGGGACACGGCCAACATCTGCTGTTCGCCGCCGCTGAGTGTGCCGGCTTTTTGTGTGGCGCGCTCTTTCAGCCGCGGAAACAGCGTGAAGCAGCGCTCCATGTTGGCGTTCATCTTGCCACGACCGCGCCGCGGGGTTGCGCCCATCTCCATGTTCTCGCGCACGCTCATTTCGGTGAAAAGCTGACGGCCTTCAGGCACCAGAATCAGCCCCATCTCGGCCTTTTGATAGGAAGGCAGTCGGCTGACATCCTGGCCCTCGAACCAGACCTCGCCCTGACGCGGCTTGATCTGCCCGACGATGGTGCGCAGCAGCGTGGTTTTACCTGCGCCGTTGGAGCCAACCAGTGCGGTGAGCTGGCCTTGCTCTACAGCCAGCGCGGCATTCCAGATGATTTGCAGCTCGCCGTAGCCGGAAGAAACGTCGCGTATTTCCAGTAGTGCCATTATGCCCGCTCCTCTTCCAGCAATCGCTCGGCCAAATCGGGGTCGCCCAGATAGGCCTGGATCACTTCTTCGTTCTGCGACACCTCGTCGGGGGTGCCCTGAGCGATCAGACTGCCGTAGTTAAGCACAATCACCCGGTCAGATAGGTTCATGATAGCGTGCATGATGTGTTCGATCATAATGATCGAAATGCCCTGAGCGCGGATTTTGCGGATGATAGCCACCATGTTGACCACCTCTGACGGGTTCAGGCCGGCCAGCACTTCGTCCAGCAGCAGCAGATAGGGCTGAGCGCAGAGCGCACGCGCCAGCTCCAAGCGCTTCTTTTGGGCCACGTTCAGGCTGCCCGCAGGCATGCCAGCCCGCGCCGCCAGCCCCACAAAATCCAGCACTTCATCGGCTATCTTCTCGGCAGCGCGCAGAGTGTGGCCGTGGCGACCAAAACACGCGCCCACCACCGTGTTTTGGCGCACGGTCAGCTCGTTCAGAGGCCGTACAATCTGGTGGGTGCGCGCCATACCCAAATGAGCCACCTGATAGGTTTTCAGTCCGTTGAGCTGCCGCCCGCGAAAGGTGACGGTGCCGCCAGACAGAGGGTAAACGCTGTTGATGCAGTTGAACAGGGTGGTTTTGCCCGCGCCGTTGGGGCCGATCAGGCCGAGGATCTGCCCTTCCTGCAAGTCAAAGCTGACATCGTTCACTGCGGTCAGCCCGCCGAAGTGCTTGGTAACGTTTTTGACTTCGAGCATCATTCCAGCACCCTCCGCAGTACATTTGAGCGGCTGCGCAGCCAGCCGATTGCGCCGGACGGGATGAAAAGCACAATCAGCAGCAGCAGCAGGCCGGCCACAGCCAGTTGGATATCGCGGATGCGCAAGCCCAGCAGAGCTACATCGCTGGTAAGCAGGCTGACGCGCAACACCTGATACACGCCTGCGCCCAGGATCGGCCCCAGCACGGTGCCTGCGCCGCCCAGCATCACCATCACCAGCAGCTCGATGGACATGTGCAGGCGGAAGGCGCTGCCCGGCTCGATCACGCCTTGTTTGAAGAAAAACAGCGTGCCGAGGATGCCCGGCAGAATAGCCGACAGCACATAGGCATAGGCTTTGGCGCGCTGAGCCACCACACCCATGACCTCGGCTGCATCTTCGTCTTCACGAATCGCCATCAGCCCCAGGCCAAACTTCGACAGCTTGACATTGAAGCTGAGAAAAACCGCGATCAGGGCAATGGCCGCCACCGCCCAATAAACCGTCCACAGCATCTGGCCGGCGCCGCCGTAATCTTTGTAGACCTGGAAGTTCAGCTCCATACCGGTGGGGCCGCCCAGAAAGTCCATATTGATCACCAGCGCCTTCATGGCTTCCAGAATGCCAATGGTAGCCAAAGCAAAGTAGGCTCCGCGCAGCCGCAGAATAGCCAGGCCCAGCAGCAAGGCAATGCTGCCCGCCACCGCGCCGCCTACCAGCGCCGCAGGCAGCAGGTTCCAGCCCAGCACATCAATCAGATAAAAGCCGGCATAGCCGCCCAACCCGAAAAACACAATGTGGCCGAAGCTGACATAGCCCGTGTAGCCCAGCAGGATATTGAGGCTGGAAGCGAGGCCGATAGCCAGCAGCACATTGAAGACGGTCTCGCGCGTGCTGGCTTTGTCGGTGAGCGCCGGATACGCGGCCAGTATTACCACGATAACGAGAGGGATCCACAAACCAGGGGAGCGCCATGCTTTCATCGTTTCGCTCCTAACAAGCCCTGGGGGCGCACCAGCAGGATCAGCACAAAGAGCACATATTCCAGCACCGGCACCCAGGTGGTTTTCATAAAGACCGGCACCACGCCTTCGATCAGCCCCAGTACCAGCCCGCCGATAAGCGCGCCCACGGGATTGCCCAGCCCGCCCAGCACGACAATCACAAAGCTTTTCAGCTCGTAGGTGCTGCCCGACAGAATGGTGAACGGCAGCGAGATGGCGATCAGCCCACCGGCAATGGTGGCCAACGCGCTACCCAGGCCGAAGCTAAACGCCAGCACGCGCGTGGAAGGAATACCCACCAATCCGGCTGAAGTACGGTTGTTAGCTACTGCCCGCACATATTTGCCCAGCCGCGTGCGCTGCAAAAACAGGTAGAGCAAACCAGTGACCAGCAGTGCGGCCAACGCCGACACCAAACGCGTCAGCGGCACAGTGATCGGCCCCAGCGTTAATGTACCCAGGCTGCTGTAGTCTACGTTGCGGAAAGTGGTGGTGAACAGCGCCGTGCCCAGGCCGATGATGATCATGTTGACTGAAAAGGTTGCCAGCAGGCTGGACAGATGGGGCGCGTCAATCACCCGATTGACGGCCACCGCATAGATGACAATGCCCAAAATCAGGCCAAAAAAGCCAACCGGTATCAGCGCCAAATAGGGGTTCATGCCGAATTGAGTAAACAGCAGGTAAACCCCGAACATGCCCAGCGCCATAATCGGGCCATGCGCCAGGTTGATGACGTTCATCACGCCGAAAATCAGGGTCAACCCCATGGCCGCGATACCGTATACCACACCGATCAGCAGACCGTCGGTAAGAGAGGCAAGTAGCGTATCAACCATAAAAAGGCTCCCGGTAGGTAGTGGCTGTTGCCAGTGAGCAAGCAAACAGTAAGGAGTAAGAAATGACCGATAAACGGTGCTGGTGGGAGTGAGGAATCTGTGACTCCTCACTCCTCGTTTCTTACTTTTTACGCCGCGCTTCTCACGCCTTAGCGCGTGATCAGCTCGGCCGAGGCAGCTTCAGCCGGCCAGACGATCTGCTTAACAAGGTTGCCGCTGGCATCTTTCTGCCACTGCACATACACCATGTCGTGGCCTTCCTGCAGACCGTGCGCTTCTGCGGTGGTGTTGAACTTGATATGACCGAAAAAGGTCATCACATCGGTAACATCCAGCGCCTTTTTGACCGCTTCCGCGTCGGTGGAGCCGGCGCGCTCGATGGCATTTTGCAGGATCAAGCCCGCGGCATAGCCACCGGCTGCGTGATACGAGGGTTCCTCATTGAAGGCGGCCTTGTAGGCATCAATAAATTCCTGCACGGTCGGGCCGTAGTAGCTCAGCCCGGCGGCTTTGGCGGCGTCCACGTTGTAGGCGGCTTGCGGCTCCCACTGGCTGGGGCCAATCACGCCCACGGCGGCATCACCCAACTCGGCAAATTTCGGTTCCGGTGGGGCAACCAACAGACCCACATAGGGCACAGCCATGCCCTTCTCCGACAACTGCCGGGCAAAGGTGCTGCCGTCCTGGAAGTGACCACCACCCAAAATAGCTTGCGGCGCGGCCTGCTGAATCTTGTTGATGAAGGGGGCAAAGTCGGTGGTGCCAGAGTCGTAACCCTCGAACAAGGCCACTTCAAAGCCGTTGGCTTCGGCATATTCTTTCAGCGCGGTAGCAACGTCGGTGGAGAACTTGTCGTTCTCGTGGACGACGGCAATCTTCTTGGTGTCGGGGGACTTTGCCATCAGCAGATCAATGGCGCCGGTGAGGTAGCTGCTGGCGGGTGTGTAAGCCTGGTACACCAGCGTGTAGCCCTGCTTGTAGTTGCTATCAGAAGCGGCGCCGGTGGTAATCATGGGCTTCTGGTATTGCTCAGCGATCACCGAGGCTGAAGCCGCCAGGCCGCTGGAATAAGGGCTGATGAGGAAATCGGCCTTGTCGTCGGTAGCCAGTTTCAGTAGTTCACGATTTTGGCAGTTGAGCAGGTAAGGGCAGGGCCATGA
>CALESQ010000020.1 GCA_937907455.1 uncultured Caldilineales bacterium | reverse complement strand
GATTCCTCTTCAGTTGTTAAAGTTCAGCCTCTTCCTACGGCTCTAAACTCAAGTTGATAAGATAGCAATGAAAAACTCAACGCTTTCCCATCTTAACATAGGCTTATGGAGAAGTCATGGAGAGCGCGTTGGTTGCCTACACCACCTGCCGGAACAGCGCTTCATAGGCGTCGGTGACGGCCTGCCAGCTAAACACCTCGGCGGCACGGG
This sequence comes from uncultured Caldilineales bacterium, assembly GCA_937907455.1. Lineage (GTDB taxonomy): Bacteria > Chloroflexota > Anaerolineae > JAAEKA01 > JAAEKA01 > JAAEKA01. Next base: position 28,170 of record CALESQ010000020.1, on the reverse strand, counting down.
TCGCAGCCGCCGAACGATAGGCCGCCACCAGAGGCGGCGCGTCGAGCAGTGTTCGCAACACGCGCGCCAGCGACTCGGCTCCGGCGTTGCCATCGTACCACAGCCCGGCCGCGCCGATGGTTTCCAGGTTTTCGGCGGTGTTGTGCGTGACTACGCAATTGCCGAAAGCCATAGCCTCAATCAGCGCAGGATGCGTGCCGCCCACGCCGCTGGTCTCCACAAAGGCATAGGCGTTGCTGCCCAACTCCCAATACCCTTCGCCAAACACGTAGCCGGTGAAGATGATGCGCGGATCATCACCGGCCAGTTGCCGCAGCTCTGCCTTATACGCCTCGGCATAGGGCGCATCACCTACGATCACGCATTTCAGCGGCGTATCCAGCGTGCGCCACGCGGCCACCAGGTGATGGGCACAGTTCTCTGGCACCAGCCGCCCGACAAAGAGGACATACCCGCGCTCAGTGAGATCGAAGCGCTGCAACACTTCGCCCGCAACACGCCGCGGCAGATCAGAGCCGTAGGCAATATAGGTAGAATCGGCGCGATGTACCTCACGATAATAGCGTTGCACCACGCGGCTATCGGTGATGATGCCATCAGGCAGCACCGTGCTCATCTGCTCGGCAAATTGGATGTAGCGCTTGGCTAACGGCGGCCACTTGGCACGCTTCCAGTCCAGCCCGTCCACGTTGAGCAAACTGCGCTGTCCGACCAGCCGCGGGATCCACGTCACCAGGCTGTTGCCGGCAATGAAATACAGGGCAATGTCATAGCCCTGTGTAAGCGCGTGCAAACTGGAAATGAAACTATGCACGATTGTGTCCAGGTATTTGTTGGCAATGGTGGGCAGTTTCACCAGCTTCATGCCCTTGTAGGTGGGCTGATCATAGGTGATGTGATGGGCGCGGCAATACACCGTGACCTCGTGACCGCGCTGCACCAGGCGGCTGCCGAGTTCCTCGACACACGTTTCAAATCCACTGTAACTGGCAGGCACGCCGCGCGTGCCGAGCATGGCTATTTTCATGGGGAAATAATTAGTGATGCGTAATGAGTAAACCGGATTTGAGGGGGTTAGGTGGATTAACCCGTAACACGTAACTCAGAAGTGACAACCTTGCAGCCAAAAATCTCAATTCTGGGTTACGAGTTACTCGTCATGGCCTATAAGCAGGCTGATTGGCATCCACCAGCGCTGCGTAGAAGATGCGCGCAAAATCGGCGGTGTTGCGCAGTTCCACCGTGGCCGGAGCAGTCAGCCGATGGGGCAGCAGCAGCCGTGTCACCTGGCGCGGCCCACTGCCAGCACCCACCGTAGCCAACAGCTCGCCGTTGACCCACGCCTCGATCTGCGTGCCGGGCAGATCACGAAAGCCGATGTCCAACGCCAGCGGGCTATTGACGGGTGGCGCCAGTGTCAGGCGCACGCGCTCACCTGCCTGCAACTCCACCGCAGGCCGCGGCTGCATGGCGGCCTCACGGAAGGCAGCCATATAGCGCGTGACAGGGATGGCATTGCTGTCAATCCACGCCAGCGCCGCGGCCTGATCACCCGCCCAGCCGTGCAGCAGCAGGCTCACACGGCCATCTGCCGCCGCGGTAACCGGCACAGGCACATCCTGCCACGTGGCCGCTGCGCCCTTCACCTGCACCACAGGGGCGCCGTTTGCTGTCACCGTAAGACCAGACGCGTCCGGCAAAAAGACATGCAGAGTAATCGAAGGCACCACAGTAGGCGAGAAATAAAGCGTAGCGCTGACAGGCTGCGCGGCAGCAGGCGTCACCTGCCACCAAACCGCGGGCAGGGTACGCCGCGTTTCCACGCCAAGCGCTTGCTGATAGGTGACGCTGCGAAAGCCGCGCTCATCCTGAATATCATACGGTTCGTAACGCTGACGATACCAAAGCTGATCAGCCACTTCGTCAGGATACAGGTCACTGCCGGCAAATACCACCACGCGCGGATCGTAGGCCTGCACAACCCAGACCATCTTCTCGGCAGGTGGGAGCTGCAAGCGGGCGATTTCGGGCTGGAGCAGGCCGGAAAAATCCACCACACGGCAGCCGCTCAGGTAGCCCAGCAAGCCAATTTCAGCCATGCCTACTGATGGATTGTCCGCTTCGGCGCACAACGAGCGCAGCAGCAAGCCGGTGTTGCCATACACGGTTTCGCGCTGCGGTGTTTCCGGCAGGCGCGCCAGCACAGCCGTCTCTTTGATCACAGGCAGAAAAAGAGTAGCGATGAACAGCAGTACCAACACCGGCTGCAAAGCTGCCGTAGGCCGCGCGTCCTCAATCTGAGGCCGCCCCGGCCCCAGACGTTGCCACAGCCAGGCTACCCCATCGCCTGCCAGCAAAGCAACCACCGGCAGCAAGGGCACGTAGTACCAGAAATAGCCACGAACACCCAGCAGCCCGTGCAGGCCGATGTAAAGCGCAGCCCACAGCAACAGCAGGCCACGCGCCTGCACAGCCGCGCTGCGCTGTTGCTTCAGCCGATATAGCAACACGCCCAGACCGATCAGCGCCGCCAGCGCGGCCAGCGGGTTGGCCTCGGTCCAGACAAGCGCCGTCTGCCAGAGCTGTTGCCCCCAGCGCGTGGCCGGGTCGGGCTGGCCCTGCGTCACCTTAGCCGCCAGCGTGTTGGGCACAGGCGAGCCGTAATAGCTCCAGGCAAACAACAGCCAGGGCAGAGCCATCAAAGCAGCGACCAGCAGGGCAGCCCAGGGGACCTTGCGCCGCGTCAGCAACCAGTGACCGCCCAGCACCAGCCCCACCAGCGCGCCGTCAGGGCGCACCACAAAAGCTAATGCGGCCGCGGCTGCGGCTATCATCAGCCAGCGTGAGGTACGCGGCCCAGCGTGCAAAGCGCGGCTATAAGCAGCCAGCGCGGCTGCCATCAGCGCCAGGTAGAGGACGGTTTCCATGCCCATCGCCGCGGCCAGCAGCGGATTGCTGAACCCCAATGCCACCACAACCAGCGCAGCCAGAGTTGCAGCCAGGGGGCTTTGCGCCTCGCTTCGAGCTGCGGCGATCAGCAGCGCGCCCAATGCCAGCAGCGCCGCCACGTTCCAGATCAACGCCAGGCGCACGAAATCAGCACTAAACAGTGAGGAGGCAGCCAGCAACAGCATATAGCCCGGGGTGGTGACGCTCAGCACGCGCTCGCCGGGGTTGAACACCGGTCCCGCGCCCTCGGCCAGGTTGCGCGCCACGCGAAAGGTGATGTAGGCATCGTCGTTGATGCCGAGGCGCGCCGTGTGCAGCAGCAGCAACGCCGTCAGCACGACCAGCAGCAACCACGGCAGCACGGTCAGCAAACGACGCCACGCGCGCGCCAGGGGAGATAACACGGTCATAAGGCCTCAGCGCGCCCCAAGGCGCGGGCATAGGCGGCCATGGTCTGGCGCGCGCAACGATCCCAGGAAAAGGTGGCAGCATGCAGCGGCCCGCGGCGACTCAACTCAGCGCGCAGGGTCGGCTGACTCAGCACCAAATGCAGGGCATGGGCCAGACTGTCGGTATCGTGCGGGTTGATCATCAGCGCGGCATCGCCCACCACTTCCGGCAACGAAGCTACATCTGAGCTGATCACCGGTGTGGCGCAGGCCATAGCCTCCAACGGCGGCAGGCCGAAACCCTCATACAGCGACGGGTAGACGAACAGCTCGGCTGCGCTGTACAAGGCAGGCAAATCCTCGTCGGCCACGTAGCCGGGGAAGCGTACCAGCGCCTCGACGCCTGCCTGCTGCACCGCGGTGTAGACCTCGCTTTCGCGCCACAGCGCCTTGCCGGCCAGCACCAGCAGCGGCGGATCGGGGAGCGTGGCCGCGGCGCGGGCAAAGGCTTGCACCAGACGCACCATGTTCTTGCGCGGCTGCAAATTGCCCAGTGCCAGCACATAGGGCCGCGTGCCCAGATCGTAGCGTGAGCGCAGCGCGTGCAAGCGCGTGCCATCGTGCACCGGCTGAAACTGCTCGCCCGCAGCCTCGTAGGTCACGCTGACTTTGTGCGCGGGCAGGCCGTAGCGTTCGATGATCTCGCTTCGGGCGTGCTCGCTGACAGTGATCACTTGTGCGGCGCGGCGTGCGCTCAACGGAACCAGGGTTTTCAGGATCAACAGATCGCGCGGCGAGAAAAACTGCGGATAATGTTCAAAGGAAATGTCGTGAATGGTGACCACCGTGGGGCATGGGTTGAGCGGCGGCGCGTTGTAGGTGACGTGCAGCAGGTCAAAGCCGTAGCGCCAGGCAGCCCACGGCAGACCCAGCGGGATGCGCAACAAGGCCTGTGCAGGACGCAGAGGCAGCACCTCGCTGTGCGGGCTGGCAGCCAGTTGCGGCAGCGCCGCGGTCAAGCGCGGCGGATCGGGGGTCAGCAGGCTGAGCCGGGGGCTATCGCCAAAGCGGCGTTGCTGGCTGCGCCGCGTGGTCAGGGGTTGCGTGGCATTGGCCGGGCCGAGAGCATCCCAGGAAAAGCCTTTGGGATCGCGCTCGATCAAGCGCAGCAGAGCCGCCGCCAGATTAAGCGTATACGTTTCGTTGCCGGTTTCCCGCTCGCCCACCATGTGGGCATCAAGGGCAAGGTGCATGGGTTAGTGAGAATTGAGAATTGACGAGTGAAAAGTGAGAAGTGAGAAGTGACGAGTGAGAGGTAAAAGGTAAAAAGCGAGAAGCGAGAAGCGAGACAGTTTCCTTGTATACCCGCCTCCGGCGTACTTGTCTACCCGCCTCCGGCGTACCTGTCTACCTCCCTACACGCTTCGCGCACTACGGCGAGATAGGCGCGGCGGTTTTCGCGCCAGCGTTGACGGGCAGCGCCACGGCTGACCAGCGACAAGGCGACGCTAAGTGCTGCGCGCAGGCTCATTTGTAGCACGGCAATAGCACGCACAGCCAGCGTGTAGGCCGGGCCGTCGAATTTACGGTAGTAGCGAAAATGCGAACGGTAACCCAGCGGCAGCACATGCGCCCGCGCCCGCGCCACAGCTCGCTTGCCATAGTGTACCACCGCAGCATCAGGGGTAAAAAAGATACGATAACCCAGCAGATCGGCGCGACGGCTCCAGTCCAGTTCCTCGACGTACATCCAGTAGCCTTCGTCGAAAGGACCAACAGCATTCCACACCGCGCGGCGGATCACCAGGGCGCAACCCTGTACCCAATCCACCTCACGCACGGCATCACGCTTGAAGCCACCTAACTCACGACGGGCAACCAGCGGGCTGCGCGGCCAAAGCACGCTGAGAAACAGCGCCTCGCTGAGCAAGTCCCACAGCGTGGCAAAGCGAAAACTGGCAGCTTGCCAGGTGCCGTCAGGGTTGAGTACATTCGGCCCGGCCGCAGCCGCCTCGGGATGCGCCTGCATGAAGTCGTACAGGCGCTGCAAAGCTCCCGGCAGCAGGTAGGCATCGGGGTTAAGCAGAAACAGCAGGTCTCCGCGTGCCACGGCCACAGCCTGGTTGTTGGCCGCCGCAAAACCGGCGTTATGAGCGTTGGCGATCAATCGCACCTGGGGAAACTCAGCCTGTACCAAAGCCGCGCTGCCGTCGTGCGAGGCATTATCCACCACAATGATCTCGACGCTGAGGCGATCCGCCGCGGATGCAGCAATTTCAGCGCCGGTGGATATGATCTCAACGCCGGCCTGATCCACGATGGATTGCAGACATTGACGCAGCAGATCGTGCGTGTTCCAGCTCACCACGATGAGCGAAAAATCGCAAGCAGCGTCAGGCATTAGCAACACGTACCCCACTGACAGCTACACCGGCGGCCCACCACAAATAACCTGCGGCCAACAGATTTTGCAGCAGGGGCGTGAAGACAAAATCGGCCAGCGCGCCCAGCCAGAAGATCAGAGCCAGCTCGGCCAGCACTCGGCCCAGCACATCCCCGCGGGCCAAGCGTTGCTGGCGCAGCCGCCACAACGTTTGCAGCAAGGCGGCAAAAACCAGCGCTTGCAACAGCAGCCCCAGCCAACCCAACTCCATAGCGGTCTGAAAGAAGGTGCTTTCAGTGTGTTCTATATGGGCCTCGGCGGCGAATTGCAGGGCGCGCTCACCCACCATGCCCATACCGATCCCCAGTGGACGCGCGGCGATAAAATCAATCGAATAAGCCATCGAGCTTTGATGCGCATCGGCGGCGGGATCACGTCCGGTCAAACCGCGCAGCACGCGTGTAGCAAAGCCAGATTGAATCACACCTGCCGTTCCCAGCACCAACAACAAGATCAATCCGCCCAGCAGCAGGCGGTTTTGGCGCAGCTCACGCCACGAACGACGCACGCCGTGTTGCATCACCAGCAGGCCGGCCCAGGCAGCCAGCGCGGTGAGAAAAGCCAACAGGCCGCCGCGACTCAGGGTGAGCAGCAGAGTGACGCCATAGAGCAGCGCCAGCGCGCCCAGCAGCAAACGCGGCAACGCACGGCGCAGGTGCATGATACCAAACAGACACACCAACAGCAAATAGTTCAAATATACGGCAAACTGGTTTGGCCCTGTGGTGGTAGAAACGGCCCGCGGAATAGGAAAGCCGTCACGCAGCGCCGTGCGAAAGGCATAGGGAATAGTGCCAGAGCCGTCCTGGTAGCCCAGCGCCATCATGGCCGGAAAGTCCAGCGCCCGCGCCTGATAGATGCCAAACGCAGCCACGCCCGCACCCACCGCCAGCAGCAGCGTCACCGAAAGCAGCCATTCGCGACGTGTATAGCCCATCATTCGCGCCAGGTAGAAAAAGGCCAGCGGCACCACGTAGTTGCGCAGACCGTAGATACCGATGCCCGGCCGCGCCGCTACCACAATGTAGAGCAATGCCAACAGCAGCCAGGCTGCCAGCCACAGATCAAAGGCGTAGAAACGCATCGTCAGGCGACGTTTTCCGGCCAGATGCAGCGCCAGCAACACCATTGCCGTCAACAGCAGGCCCCCTTCTTTCCACAGCGAAATCAACTGAAGCTGTCCCGCAGGCCATTGGGCGATCCAGGTCAGGTAGCGGGCAATGCCGTCATAGAGCGGCGTAAAGGCCAACATCAGCGCGGGCAGTGCCCACGGCCAGCGCCAGACAATCACCGCGGAACCGCCCGCAGCGCAGAGCAGCACAGCCCACAGCGGCTGAACGCGCGCCAACAGCAGCAACGCTATCATCCCCAGGCCGAGGAAGGTAAGCAGCGGCAATGACACGCGCCACGATGTTTGCGAGGGTTGGGCAGGGTGGATACTCACAGCCTGCGCATTATAGCCCCATGCACGTCGAGGGGCAAACCGCGACCGGTCTACAGTATCCAGTATACCGATCACTGATTACTGCCTGCGTTCTTGCCCCTCGCCCTGATCTGCTTTATACTGCGGGCTATGGCAAAAGAAACCGCTTTGCCGCTGGCCTTCATGGCGCGTATGGCTGAACTGCTTGACGAGGAATTTCCTCCCTTTTTAGCAGTGCTGAACCAAAAGCCGGTGCCGGGCCTGCGGGTTAACACCTTAAAAGTAGGGCTGGAGCGTTTTGCTGCGCTCAGTCCGTGGTCGCTGACCCCCGTACCCTGGTGCGCCGAGGGCTTTACGCTGGATCGCAAGGCCAACGCGGGCACGCACACCTATCACGACATAGCGTTGTATTACTTGCAGGATGCCAGCGCCATGGCCCCGGCTGCCCTGCTGCAACCGCAACCCGGCGAGCGCATTCTGGATCTGTGCGCCTCACCAGGAGGCAAGTCTACTCAAATTGCCGCGGCGCTGGCAGGGCAGGGCGTGCTGATAGCCAACGAAATTGACCGCACCCGCACCGAAGTGTTACGTCGCAATCTGGAACGCTGGGGGGCGCGCAATGCTCTGGTGCTGAACGAACGGCCGGAGCATCTGGCTAAGCGCTGGCCGGGCGCGTTTGATCGCGTGGTGGTAGATGCTCCCTGCTCTGGCGAAGGCATGTTCCGCAAGAACGAAGAGGCGCGCTATCACTGGAGCGAAGCGCATGTGGCCGGTTGCGCCCTGCGCCAGGGCGAAATTCTCGACGATGCGGCGCTGTTGGTGCGTCCCGGTGGGCGACTGGTCTATGCTACCTGCACCTTTGCGCCAGAGGAAAACGAAGGCGCGATTTTTGCCTTTCTGCGTCGTCACCCCGAATACAGCCTGGTACAGGCGCCCTGGGCCGAGGGCCTTGCCCCGGCAGTGGAGGCATGGGCTGGCTGGCCGTTGCGTGACGATGCGCTGATCCATGATCACGCCGCGGCCATGCACCTCAACCGCGGTGTGCGCCTGTGGCCGCATCGCCTGCAAGGCGAGGGACACTTTGTGGCAGTGATGCAGCGCGCTGGCGCTGCGCCGCCTGCGACGTGGCGCGCGGCACAGCCCAGCCGCCTGAGCGCCGCAGATCGTGCTGCCATTGACGTCTTCTGGCAACCGCTGATCGCCCAACCACTGCCTGAACCGCTGTTGCTGCGCCCGCTGGAAACTCAAATCGCTGAAGTGGTGGCGCTGCCAGCCGATGCGCCCGACACCGCCGGTCTGCGCACCGCGCGTGCCGGCTGGCGGCTGGGCACACTGCAAAAGGGCCGTTTCGAGCCAAGTCATGCGCTAGCTATGGGTCTGCCTGCCGCCGCTGTTCTCAACCGCCTGGATGAGCCGATTGGCAGTGAGATGGTGGCACGCTTTATGCACGGCGAAACGCTGGATGTGCCGGGGCCGGAGGGCTGGGTGCTGGTGACGGTGGAAGGCTTTGCCGTGGGCTGGGGTAAACGCAGCGGCGGCGTAATCAAAAACCACTACCCGAAATCACTGCGCTGGCGTTGAGATGCAAGGCCAGGAGGCCCCAGCCAATTGACCCGTATCAATAAAAAAGGCCCTTGCTGCACGGTGCAGCAAGGGCCTTGATTGTACGTCTGCTAGCCTGAAAATCGTTCGGGCCGGCGCCTTCGGGATGGTTCCCAATCTCCTGACCGAACCCGTTCGTTTTCGTCCACGGATGACTGTTTACTGCTTACTGCGTCCTCAGCCCAGACGCTTCTTGAACTCGGCAGCCAGCGCAGGAACTACTTCATACAAGTCGCCCACCACACCGTAATTGGCAACACTGAAAATCGGGGCTTCGGGATCTTTGTTGATAGCCACGATGATCTTGGAATTGCCCATGCCGGCCAGGTGCTGAATAGCGCCGCTGATGCCGGCAGCAATGTACAGGTCAGGGCGTACAACCTTGCCGGTCTGGCCCACCTGGTACTTATAGGGCACATAGCCCGCATCTACTGCGGCGCGGCTGGCGCCCATGGCGCCGCCCAGCGCATCGGCCAGGCTTTTGATCATCTTGAAGCCCTGCTCAGGGTCTTTGGACACACCGCGACCACCACTAACGATGATCTTGGCATCGGTAAGGCTGACTTCGCCGGTAGCGGTGGATTCAAAGCTCTTGATCTCTTCGCGCACGCCGGTGGCCGGAGCTACTGCACCGGATTTGACGATGTCGCCGTTGCGGCCAGCATTGGCTTCGGGGGCAGGAAACGAGCGGGCGCGCACGCTGGCAACAGCCAACGGGCCTTCAAAACGCACGGTGGTGAGCAGATTGCCGGAGAACACCGGACGCACCGCTGAAAGGCCGCCGTTTTCCCAGCTCAGATCGCTGCAATCGGCAGCAAGACCGGCATTCAGATCACACGCCACCGCCGCAGAAAGATCGCGACTGCGGGCAGTAGCCGGGAACAGGGCCACCGCGGGATTGTGCGCCTTGATCAGCCCTTCTACCACCGCGGCGTAGGGGTCAAGCCGAAACGCAGCCAACGAAGCATCCTGAGCCAGATAAACCACATCGGCGCCATAGCTAACCGCTTCGGCGGCCACGGATTCAACGCCATTGCCGACAACCACAGCAGCCAGCTTGCCGCCGGTCTGATCAGCCAAAGCGCGGCCCTTGCCCAGCACTTCCCAGGAAACAGGCGCTGCTTTACCGTCGAACTGTTCGATGTAAACTAAAATACTCATCGTGTGTTTCCTCCCTAGATGACCTTCTCGGCCATCAGCAGGTCGGCCAGCTTTGCGGCAGTGGCATCAACCGTTGCTTCTTTGACCATGACCACCTGAGCGGCGCGCGCGGGCGGTTTGCGTACATCGGTCCATTTTGCTTTGGCCGCAGCCGTACCTACATCCCCTGCACTCAGGCCGAGATCGCCCAGCTTCAGGGCGGGAATGGCAGCTTTGGCAGCCTTGCGAATACCCATGAAACTGGGGTAGCGCGGCTCGTTGATTTCCTTGCTGACGGAAACCACCGCGGGCAGGCTGGCCGTGAGGGTTTCGCGGCCTTCCTCCAATTGACGCTCAACGGTGATCTTGCCGCCGGAAATATCCACGATCTTGATCACCTGGGTCAACAGCGTGGCTCCCAGCTTGCGAGCCAGGCCCGGGGCCACTAAACCGCTGTTGCCGTCCACCGACATCTTGCCGGTGAGAACGACATCGGCCGGGCCATTCTTTTTGATAGCCGCAGCCAGAACCGCAGCCGTACCCCAGGCGTCGGAACCGGCGAAGGCCGGATCATCCAGCAGTACAGCGCTTTGCACGCCACGGGCAATGGCATCTTTCAAGGCCTCACCGGCCTTTTCGGGGCCAACCGTGACCACAGTAACATCACCGCCGAAGCGATCCTGCAACAGCAAGCCTTCTTCCACCGCGAATTCATCCCAGGGATTGAGCACAAGCGTGGCTTTAATGTCACCACTGACCGCTTCTGCTGCGCTGATCTTGGGCAGTTCCGCCGTGTCGGGTGTTTGCTTCACACATACGACGAAGTTCAAGGTGTCACCTCCTTGTGAGCTATCTGCAAATTTTACCGAATGATGATGAAACGAAACGGAGCGGCTACATTATACCATTGCATGACGCGCCGCGCCAATTTACTGCCGTGCGCTGCTATGAATTCTGGCTGATGGAAGAAGTTGTACCCTGCCCGCGCAGTTGACAGCAACCGCATGATGTGTATGATCGAAAAGATGATGCCCTGCCTCGGAGGATAACCCTGTGACCAACGCCCTGCCTGATGCCGCAAGTATAGCCCAATTTATCAAGGATAACACCTCGTTGGCCGGTTGGTCAAAAGCGGATCTGGAGCAGCTTGCCCGCGAGGCAGACCCGGTGCAGGTAGCGGCGAACAGGTTTGTCTTCGACGACAGCTACCAGGCAGACGACGCTTATATCGTCTACTCCGGCCAAGTACGGCAGTTTGTGGTGAAAAAAGACGGCGTGCCGTGGTGGGATCGCGTGTTGCAGCCGGGCGAGCTGTTCACCCAGCAGGCTTTGTTTTTGGGAGCCAGCCACGCCAGCAGCGCCCAGGCGCAGACAGACAGCGTGCTGCTGAAGATCAGTGCTGCGCTGTTAAGTGACCTGCTCACGAAACACCCCGAATTGTGGAAGATCTTCTACACCAACACCGCGCGGCGCTTGCAGGCCGTGCCGCTGCTGCGTTCGCTGGACGACAACGAGATCGAGCGCTTTTCGGTCACTGCCACGGAAATCACCTGCAAACCAAATCAGGTCATTTGCAGCTACAACGATCCCGATGGCAGCCTGTACGTCATTAACTGGGGGCAGGTGCGCATTCTGGAACAGAAGGAAACGGTGCTCAACTCCAGCGGCGCACTAGCCTCTGATACTCCCAGTCATCAGGTGCTGGAAAATCAGGGTTTCCCGCAGGAAGGCGAAATCATCCTGACAGCAGGCAATTATTTTGTGGGAGGGCTGGTTAAAATTCCTGGGCAACTTAGCGTCACCGCCAAGGCCGTCACCACAACCAGCCTGATTCGTCTGGACAGGACGCACCTGGAACAACTGGAACAACACTTTGGCGATGTACGCGACATGCTGCGAAATCGGCGCAATATTCCGGCACGCTTGCAACAGGCACTGCAGGCCGAACCGCTTTTCGCCGGGCTGGATGAGAAACATTGGCTGGCGCTGGCCGGCATCACCGGCTGGGAACATATCCCCTCGAACCTGGATGTGACACGCCAGGGGCAAGTTGGCTCTAAACTGCGCGTGCTGTCTGATGGCGAAGCGCTGGTGCGGGCCACCGACGAAAAGGGCCGCGAGCGGCCACGCCATTATCTGAACGTGCCGGCTGAGAACGAACAGGACCTTCACACCATCCACGATTACTATGGCATCAACGCCTTGCTGCGCGGCGAGCGCCACGATGCCACCGTGCGTTCGATGGTGGGCAAAAGCCTCTTCGGCAGAACCCTGGATGGCACCGATTGGCTGACGCTGAACCGCGTGGATTTGGCCCATCTGCTGGGCAGCCACAGCGCACTATGGCAGAGCACCACCCTGTGGCATGAAACCAGCGAAAAGCCTCAGCAACAATCACGCTATGCCTGGCAAGATCCCGACGAAGAAATTATCCTTTTTCAACGCAAGCATTGGATATGGCTGGCTACGCGCCTCTTTACCGTTTTTGCAGTGGTCTATGCGGTGCTGGCTGTCATGTACCTGCTGGACAGGTCCTCTGCGGCCAGGCTGTTTCCCGCGCTCACCTATGCCTTGCTCGCTCTCTTCGGACTAGGCCTGCCCACCCTGTGGTATGTGGTAGATTATCTCAACGACTACTACATCATCACCAACCGCCGCGTGCTGCGCCACGAACGGGTGGTGCTGTTGTACGAAAACCAGATCACCGCGCCGCTGGAACGTATTCAGGATGTAGCCAGCCGCACCGGGCTGATTGGCCGGCTGCTGAACTTTGCCCACCTCGACATCAGCACCGCGGGGCTGGGCGTGATCTCGCTGCCGTTGGTATACAATGCTGAACGCATGGAAACGGCGATCCGTGACCTGCAAGGCAGTGTGCGCGCTGGTGCAGCCGCCGAAGAGCGCGAGAACCTGCGCAACAAGATTCTCTCCAGCCTGAAAATGCGCCTGATCCCCGACATTCCCGAGCGGGTGTTACCGGCTAATTTGGTCGAGGCCGCGCCAACAAATGGTCTGGCACTGCGCTGGCAAGAGCTGACCGCACCCTGGCGACGTTTCACCGGCTGGATCAGCAGCCGACCGGAGCGGTTTTACCTGGCGCTGCTGAGCTTGCTGCCCGCGGCCACGCGCCAACGTCTGTTGAGCCATCGCCAGCAAAAAAAACCGCGCAAGCCGACGATCAACTCCAGCGACATTGTCTACCGCAAGCACCCCTGGTTTCTGCTAAAGGCCATTGCCATTCCCCTTGCCATGGTACTGGGAACCGTAGCCCTGTTTGTCTTTACCGAGTTGAATTTAGCCGCGCTGCGCCAGGCTGGATCAGCCGTAACTATCACACTGGTGATAGTTTTTCTGGTGGGCGTGGGCTGGCTATGGTTTCGCTATGAAAACTGGCGCAACGACATCTATATTCTCAGCAAAACACATATTGCCGATGTCAACCGTCTGCCGTTGGGTATCTACGAACGCCGCCGTCAGGCTGAGTGGGAGAAAGTGCAAAACGCCAACTACGAACGTCCCAACATCTGGGCCAACCTGCTCAACTACGGCACGGTGATTGTTGAAACAGCTTCGGTGGAAGGCAAGTTCGAGTTTCTCAACGTGGACAACCCTCGCATGGTGCAGCAGGAGATTATGAACCGCATCAGCACCACGCGCGCCTTGCAGGCGCAGCGCAATCGCGAACAGCAACAAGCCTCACTCAGCGAAACGCTGGAGATCTACAACGAGCTGATTCAGGATTGGTCTAAACGTAACCAAAAGGTGGCAGAGGAGCAGCGCCCTGCAGATTGGAGCGCGGCCAGCCCAACAGATATAAATGCAACATAGCCATTTGCGGCTACTTTAAATCAGATGATTTCCCCCCTCTGACTTCAGCTATTAAACACAAACGAGACGAATGTCGCCGGTTGTTTGCTCCATTCGTCTCGTTCATAGCTCATTCGGGCATTACTGCCCCGGTGTTAATCAAGATTCTTGCGCCGGGGGAGGGACAGGCTCACGTCGGCGCCATTGCATCAGGCGGCGGATCAACCAGAATACCAACAGCACCGGCAAAGCCACCAGCAGCAACAGAGGGATAACTACAATCACCACGTTGGCTGCCACCACAAACAACGAGCGCAACACGTTAACCAGCGAGCCGAAGGCTTGCTTCACCGTCACCAGCGGCTGCCAGGTATCTTCAATCACCGGCGCGTTGACCTGATCGGGCGTCAGATCCACGGTGATGGTGGAAAAGCCTACCTGATTTTGCAGATATTGCAGCCGCCCCTTCACCTGCTCGATCTCGCCGCGCTTCTGGGTAAGTGCGTTGTACACCTCCAGAATATCGGCCGGCTTGGCCTCGGGACGCTGGCGCACCTCGCTCAACATCAAGGCGAGTTCTTTCTCTGCCGCCTCCAGGTTGCGCAGTTGCGCTTCCAGGTCAGAGTATTCGGCGGTGACGTCGCTGGCCGTGCTGTTTTCGTTTAACACACGGCTGCCCAGGGTACGCAGCCGCGCCATAGCCTGCTCGAAAGCCGCCGCGGGCACACGAATCATCACATTACCGCTCATCAGACTGTCGCTGTACTGATAAAGCTGCGTCTGTGCAGTATAACCGCCCAACTCTGTCGCCAGCGCCTCTACCTGCTGCGCCGCGGCCTGTGGATCGGTCACGCGCAGGCTGATGTTAGCTGTGTAGATCATTTTGCGGGCGTCGGCCGCAGGCTGCGGGGCCTCGGCAAGATTGGCAGCATCAGCCGGTTGCGCTGCCGATCCCATCGCCTGCTCGCTGACAGGCATCGCCGCCGGGGCCATTACATCACGCTCCATCGCAGCAGGAGCGCCACAACCCGTCAACGCCAGCAGTGCCATCAACATCACCAACAGAAACCATCGTTTCATCTTCATCCTCCTGACATAAACACCAATGGGCAAGGCCGAACACAACATTCGACCACAGCATTGCACGGCATCAACAGCCGGTAGGTTCAAAAGACGACAACAAGGCCTGTCCCCCCGCCAGATATCACCAGCCATAGGCCAGGCGCACGATCAGGCGTTCGGGACTACCTGCCTTGCGCAAAGCCGCCTGCGTACTCTCTACATCATAGCGCACGCGGCGAAAGCACCAACGCGCTGTTTCTGTATCCAGCAGCCCATAGGCCGCGCGTGGATCGTTGTCACGCGGCTGACCCACACTGCCGGGGTTGATAATCAAATTGTGCTGACCTGCCAGCTCGATATCGCGATCATTCACCGGCGCATACACTGTGCAGCGCGGCGTGCTGCCGGCGCGTTCGCCGTTTGTAAGCCGATAGATACGCGGCACATGAGTGTGCCCCACCAAACAACAAAGCGTATCAAAATAAGCTGCATTCTCGGCAGCAATGGCCGCGCTGTTGATGTATTCCCACACCGGATGCCGCGGGCTGGCATGGGTGATGGTAAACTGGCCGTGCAGCAGGGGCTGATCAGGCAAATCAGCAAGATAGCTGAGGCTGGCGGCGGTCAGTTGGCTGCGGGTCCACAACACGGCCTTGCGCGCTTCTGGGTTGAAGTCGTCAATCTCTATGCGGCCCAGCGTAGCCCAATCATGGTTGCCGGCCACACGCAGATGATCGCCATAGTCCTGCAAGCGCGCAATGCATTCATTGGGCCAGGGGCCATAGCCCACCACGTCGCCCAGCGACCATAGAGTATCAAAACCACGGCGGCCCAGCCATACATACTGCCGGGCATCATCCAGCACGGCATCAAGCGCAGCCAGGTTGGCATGAATGTCGGAAAGCACTAAAACTCGCATAAAAACACCTCAGAACCAATGATACCATCACTCAACGATGAACGACGAATTGTGATCAGGCGATGGGCGAGCTTGCTTGCGCTGCCTCGCTCGGCTATAATCTGTCCATGAGCAATGCCATGCAGGTGCGCCTGTATACGCACCACGAAGCAGACACCGAAGCGCTGGGCCGCGCCCTGGGCGGCGCCTTGCAGGCGGGTGATGTCGTCGCGTTGAACGGCGACCTGGGCGCGGGCAAAACCTGTTTGACGCGCGGTATCGCCCGCGGCTTGGGCATCACCGAGCCGGTGACCAGTCCTACGTTCATTCTCGTTGCCGAATACCGCACGGCGCACGGCTTTGCCTTGTACCATGCCGATACCTACCGGCTTGAAACCGCCCCTGCTGCCGCGGCACAAGCCATCGGCCTGGATGAGCTGTTGGCAGATGACGGCGTGGCTGTGGTGGAATGGGCCGAACGTATCGCCGCATTGCTGCCCGCCGATCACCTGAGCATCACCCTCAGCGCTTTGGACGACACCACCCGCCAGGTGGATTTGCAGGCCACCGGGCCGCGCGCGGCCGCCTTGTTGCGCGCTGGAGCGTCGGGAGCGGAGAGTAAGCAGTAAGCAGTATACAGAAATACATGATTTCGGCGTACCTGCCTTCAGCATACCCGCCTTCGGCGTACCAATCCACCAATTTACCAATCTCCCCTCCTCCCCATGCTTCTTGCCCTTGATACTGCTACCCGCCATTCCGGCCTGGCCTTATACCACCAGGCGCAGGTGATGGCTGAACTCAACTGGCTCTCACGCGATGCCCAAACCGTGGAGCTGCTGCCGCGCGTCGAGCAATTGCTGGCCTGGAGCAATGTTACACCGGCTGATTTGAGCGCGCTGGCTGTGAACCTCGGCCCTGGTTCTTTCACCGGCCTGCGCGTGGCGCTCAGCCTGGCCAAAGGCATGGCGCTAACCCACAATCTGCCATTGCTGGGCGTATCGGGCTTTGATGTGACAGCCTACCCGCACCTGCATTGCGCTCAGCCTGTGGCCGCACTCGTTACCGCAGGGCGCGGGCGCTGCTATCTGGCGCTCTATCAGCCAGATGAAACCGGCGACACCGTGCTGGGCGCATGGCGGGGCTGGCGCAGTACACCGCTGTTGCTGGCCGAGGCCGATCTGCCAGCAGCCCTGCCCGCGGCTGCCTGGGTCACCGGCGAAATCACTCCGCCACTGTACGAGGCGCTAACGGTCCAGGGAATCACCGTGGCCCTGCCCGCAGCGGCACAGCGGCGCGCGGCCGCGCTGGCCGAATTAGCCTGGCTGCGCCATCAACGCGGCGAAGCCGACGATCTGGCTAGCCTTGCCCCGGTGTATCTGCAAGAGCCATGACCGCTGCTTTCCTGCTGCGCGCCATGCAGCCTGCCGACCTGCCCGCGGTGATCGAGATCGAAGAAGCGCTGTTCGTCAGTGATGCCTGGCCGCTCAGTTTTTATGAACGCGACCTGCACAACCCACACGCTCGCTATTTCGTGCTGGAAGCGGCTGCCAACCACGAAGTTGTGGGATACGCCTGCTATTGGATACTGGACGACGAAGCCAACCTGGGCAATCTGGCGGTTGCGCAGCGCTGGCAAAGACAGGGTCTGGGTGAGTATTTGCTGCGCCACGCCATGCACGCCCTGCGCGCGCAGGGCGCGGTGCGCTTCACGTTAGAAGTACGCGTCAGCAACACAACGGCGCAAGCCTTATACCGCAAGTTGGGGTTCGCGGTAGATGGCCGAAGACGGCGCTATTATCAGGATAACGGCGAAGACGCACTGCTGATGAGCATGGACGTTACATGATTTAAGCCAACCAAACTCTTGACAAGGGATATAAAAAGTGATAGAATGGAACCGGTTCCAAGACCAGTCGCTTCCTTCGTTCACTGGAGAACGTCGCTGTGCCTGTTACAATCTACGACGTAGCAAAACAAGCCAATGTGGGTGTCGGTACTGTCTCACGAGTACTAAACAATAGCGCGCGTGTCAGCCCTGATACCCGGCAGCGTGTCCTCCAGGTCATCGAAACCCTCAACTTCCGGCCCAGCATTTTAGGCCAGCGCCTTTCCCGCCGCAGATCACTTTCCATCGGGGTTATCGCCGTTTTCTTCACCCGCCCTTCCGTGGTGGAGCGTTTGCGCGGCAGCGAGGCTCTGATCGCCAGCAGCGAATACGATCTGATCGTTTACAACGTGGAAAGTCCTGCCAAACGCGACGATTATTTCCACGAAACCGCCTCCAATCAGCGGGTAGATGGGCTGATAGTGGTTTCCCTGACCCCACACGATGCCGATGTTGCGCGCTGGCAGAGTGCCGGCGTGCCCGTGGTGCTGGTAGATGCCCATCATCCCAGCCTGCCGCGCGTCGTGGTGGATGACGTACGTGGCGGCGAGATGGCCGCCCATCACCTCCTTGAGCTGGGACATCGCAAAATTGCCTTTGTCGGCGACCCCATTCACACAGCTTTCAACTTCACCTCCAGTCGCGACCGGTTGACCGGGCTACGCCAGGTGTTGGACGAGCAAGGCATCCCCTTTCGCGCGGAATTTCATCAGGCCGGCGAACACGGCCAAGAGTCGGCGTGCGTCCTCACCCATTCGCTGCTAAGTTTGAATGACCCGCCGACGGCCATTTTTGCGGCCAGCGATACCCAGGCCCTCGGCGTGATGCAAGCCGCGCGCGAACGTGGCTTGACAGTGCCCCGCGACCTGTCGGTGATCGGCTTTGACGATATCGAGATCGCCGAATACCTCAATCTGACGACAATCAGCCAGCCGTTGTTTGAGTCAGGACAGCGCGGCATGGGCATGTTGTTGCAGGTAATGGAAGGGTCGCCCCGCGCCCCGATATGCGAAGAATTACCGCTTCGTTTGGTAATACGCGGCACCACCGCGCCGCCGCCAGCGTGATGATAAAAAGGAGGTAATTATTCTATCGAGCAGCTCTTTCTTGCCATTGTGTTCCTGTTTCGTGCTGCGTATTGAGTAGTACCTATAAACTGTCTAACGTTGTACTACGCAGTACGCAGTACGAAACCACTGCAGCGTTGTGTCTTGGCTACAAGTTTGTAGCACCATTTCTTTTCTCTCAGGAGGAGAAACTATCCTATGAAGCGACTTCTATTTGTGCTTCTCACTGTCGTTCTTGCTTTTAGCATGATTCTGGCAGCCTGTAGCAGCAACACCACCCCTGCACCGGTTGCCGAGCAGCCTACCGCGGCCCCGGCTGTCGAACAGCCCACCGCGGCTCCCGCGGCTCCCGCGACTGACGCCACGATGTCTGTGGGCGCCAGCGCCGAGGGTGCAGCCTCCAAAGGTCTGACCGAGCTGGCAAGCGCCTACAAAGGCGAGTACAAGGGCACCGTCGTCACCATGACCGGCCCCTTCACCGACGAAGACGCCGTGAAGTTCGAGTCCTCCATCAAGCCTTTTGAAGATGCCACCGGCATTGACATTCAGTACGAAGGCTCCAAGGAGTTCGAGGCCAGCATCACCGTGCGTGTTCAGGCCGGTGACGCTCCCGACATCGTGGACTTCCCCCAGCCCGGCCTGCTCGGCACCTTCGCCAAGCAGGGCAAAGTGATCCCTGTCACCGACATGGTGCCTGCCAATTGGCTGGCCGAGAACTATCTCCAGTCATGGCGTGACATGGCTACCATCGAAGGCGCTGAGTACGGCGTCTGGCAGCGCTTCAACGGCAAGAGCCTGGTGTGGTACCCCAAGGCCCAGTTCGAAGCCGCTGGCTATGCCGTGCCCACCACCTGGGCCGAGCTGCAAGCTCTGCAGGAACAAATCGCTGCCGATGGCGACACCCCCTGGTGCGTCGGCATTGAGTCCGGCGCTGCCACCGGCTGGGCCGCCACCGACTGGACCGAAGAGTTCATGCTGCGCACCACCACCCTCGAAAACTACGACAAGTGGATCAAGGGTGAGCTGCCCTTCTCTTCCCCCGAAGTCAAGAAGGCCATCGAAACCTTCGCCGACATCTGGAACAACGACAAAATGGTCTACGGCGGCACCGCTGCCATCGTCACCACCTTCTTCGGTGATGCCCCCACCCCCATGTTTGAAAACCCGCCCAAATGCTGGATGCACAAACAGGGTAACTTCATCACCTCCTTCTTCCCCGCCGAAGCCAAGTACGGCACCGACTACGGTGTCTTCTACCTCCCCGGCGTGGATGATGCCTACGGCAGCCCCTTCCTCGTCGCTGGCGACATCATGGCCGCCTTCTCCGACCGCCCCGAAGTCCGCGCCGTCATGCAATTCTTCTCCACCGGCGAAGGCGTCAAAGGCTGGCTCGCTGCCGGTGGCGCTCTCGGCCCCCAGAAAGACGTCCAACTCGATTGGTACGGCTCTGACCTCGAACGCGATATCGCTGGCCTCGTCAACAACGCCACCTCCGTCCGCTTCGACGCCTCGGACCTCATGCCCGGCGAAGTCGGCTCCGGCTCCTTCTGGAAGGGCATGACCGATTACTTCTCCGGCGCTGCCGACCTCGATACTGTCCTCGCTGAAATTGACGCCTCCTGGCCGAAGGATGCGGCGGCAACAGGTGGCACCGGCGGCGGAGCTGCTTCTGTGGGCGCCAGCGCCGAGGGTGCGACCTCCAAAGGTCTGACCGAGCTGGCAAGCGCCTACAAAGGCGAGTACAAAGGCACCGTCGTCACCATGACCGGCCCCTTCACCGACGAAGACGCCGTGAAGTTCGAGTCCTCCATCAAGCCTTTTGAAGATGCCACCGGCATTGACATTCAGTACGAAGGCTCCAAGGAGTTCGAGGCCAGCATCACCGTGCGTGTTCAGGCCGGTGACGCTCCCGACATCGTGGACTTCCCCCAGCCCGGCCTGCTCGGCACCTTCGCCAAGCAGGGCAAAGTGATCCCTGTCACCGACATGGTGCCTGCCAATTGGCTGGCCGAGAACTATCTCCAGTCATGGCGTGACATGGCTACCATCGAAGGCGCTGAGTACGGCGTCTGGCAGCGCTTCAACGGCAAGAGCCTGGTGTGGTACCCCAAGGCCCAGTTCGAAGCCGCTGGCTATGCCGTGCCCACCACCTGGGCCGAGCTGCAAGCTCTGCAGGAACAAATCGCTGCCGATGGCGACACCCCCTGGTGCGTCGGCATTGAGTCCGGCGCTGCCACCGGCTGGGCCGCCACCGACTGGACCGAAGAGTTCATGCTGCGCACCACCACCCTCGAAAACTACGACAAGTGGATCAAGGGTGAGCTGCCCTTCTCTTCCCCCGAAGTCAAGAAGGCCATCGAAACCTTCGCCGACATCTGGAACAACGACAAAATGGTCTACGGCGGCACCGCTGCCATCGTCACCACCTTCTTCGGTGATGCCCCCACCCCCATGTTTGAAAACCCGCCCAAATGCTGGATGCACAAACAGGGTAACTTCATCACCTCCTTCTTCCCCGCCGAAGCCAAGTACGGCACCGACTACGGTGTCTTCTACCTCCCCGGCGTGGATGATGCCTACGGCAGCCCCTTCCTCGTCGCTGGCGACATCATGGCCGCCTTCTCCGACCGCCCCGAAGTCCGCGCCGTCATGCAATTCTTCTCCACCGGCGAAGGCGTCAAAGGCTGGCTCGCTGCCGGTGGCGCTCTCGGCCCCCAGAAAGACGTCCAACTCGATTGGTACGGCTCTGACCTCGAACGCGATATCGCTGGCCTCGTCAACAACGCCACCTCCGTCCGCTTCGACGCCTCGGACCTCATGCCCGGCGAAGTCGGCTCCGGCTCCTTCTGGAAGGGCATGACCGATTACTTCTCCGGCGCTGCCGACCTCGATACCGTCCTCGCTGAAATTGACGCCTCCTGGCCGAAATAACTCCACCATCCAGCTAATGACAAATGGTCATTAGCGTCGCAGGGGGACGGGATCATCCCCGTCCCCCTGCTCATGGAGGGCCGGCACTATCGGCCTCCATAGCACCCACGGAGGAACCACACGATGCCGGAAGAATCTCTGACTGCAGAACACCACCCCATTGACATCGTTAACGAATCTGCGACAACCAGAGGGCCGCTTGAGTGGCTGCTAGCCACGGTTGGTCGCGTTGCCTTTTCATTGTTCGTGCCGTTTGTCACCTTTGTTGTGCTCTATCTGGGCTTTAAGTTCCTGCAGAAAAGTGCTGCGCCCAAAGGCATCATCGCCATTGTGGCTATTGTCTGGGGCGTTGGCGGTGTGGCCTTGCTTTATCTGGTCTCTAACTGGCTGGTGGAAAAGCTGGGCGATACCTGGCGGGCACGCATTCAGCCCTTCATCTTCGTAGGCCCGGCGGTTGCCATTCTGATCTGGTATCTGGCCTTGCCTGCGGCACGCACGTTTTACCTCAGCTTGCTGGATCGTAACGGCCAAGCCTTTGTAGGGCTGGACAACTACGCGGCAGTGTTCAACAACCGCAACATGTTCACAGCCTTCCGCAACAATATTCTGTTGTGGATACCCTTTGGAGCTTTGTTCACCGTGCTGTTCGGCCTGGCCGTGGCGGTGCTGGCTGACCGCAGCCGCTACGAACGTCTGGCCAAGGCGCTGATCTTTATGCCCATGGCGATCTCGATGGTGGGCGCAGGCGTGATCTGGAACATGATCTACGACGTAAACCCCAACATCGGCCTGCTGAACGCCGTTTACAGCGGCCTTACCGGCAAAGCGCCTGTAGCCTGGACCGCAGCCGCCAGTCTGGCCCCGTGGAACAACCTGTTCCTGATCGTTGTGATGATCTGGTTGCAAACCGGCTTTGCCATGACCCTGTTCTCGGCGGCTATCAAGGGCATCCCCGGTGACCTGCTGGAGGCCGCACGCGTGGACGGGGCCACCGAACCGCAGGTATTCTTCAAAATCATGTTGCCCTACATTCAGGGCACTATCATCACCACCCTGACCACCGTCATCATCTTCACCCTGAAGATCTTCGACGTGGTACAGGTGATGACCGGCGGCCAGTTCGGCACGCAGGTGATTGCCACCCAGTTCTACCGCGAATATTTCACCAGCCAAAATGCCGGCTTTGGTTCAGCCATTGCCATCGTGCTGCTGATTTCGGTGATCCCCGTCATGGTCTACAACCTGCGCCAGTTCAACGACCGGGAGGCGTTCTGATGACTGCACAATCTGCCACTCGTAGCAAGCGCGGCATTTCCTGGGGCCAGGTGCTGGTTAATCTGGCTCTGATTTTGCTGGTGCTGTTCTGGACCATTCCCACCCTCGGCCTGCTGGTTTCCTCGTTCCGCACCCGCTTCGACATTCAAACCTCTGGCTGGTGGTCCATCTTTCCACACCGCGAATGGACTACCGTCGAAGAATTCCAGCCTGGCCCTGAAGTAAACCGCGATGGCGTGATGACGCTGGCCGGCGCGCAAGGCACCTTTGAGCAGTTCCGCCAAGGCATCACCACGCCCGATGGTCATCGCGTGTTGTGGCTCGGCAACAAGCGCATCGGCAAGGTGCAGGTGCAAAATCGCACCTGGACCATGAACACCAAGTTCACCACCGAAAACTACCAGGAAGTGCTGGGCGGCAAGACCTTCGAAATCAAACAGCCCGATGGCTCTACCGTCACCGTGAAGGGCAGCAACTTCACCGGCGCCTTTCTGAACAGCATCATCGTCACCATCCCGGCCACGCTGATCCCCATCCTGATCGCGGCCTTTGCCGCCTACGGCTTTGCCTGGATGAAATTCCCAGGCCGCAAGCTGCTTTTCATCCTTGTGGTAGCCCTGCTGGTGGTTCCGCTGCAAATCGCCCTGGTGCCCATCCTAAAGGACTACACCCGCCTGGAGCTAAACGGCACCTTCCTGGGTATCTGGCTGGCGCACACCGGCTTCGGCCTGCCGCTGGCTACCTACCTGCTGTTCAACTACATCAGCACCCTGCCGCGCGACATCCTGGAATCGGCTTTCATTGACGGCGCATCGCACTTTACGATCTTCATGAAGCTGATCCTGCCGCTGTCCATTCCCGCACTGGCTTCCTTTGCCATCTTCCAGTTCCTGTGGGTCTGGAACGATTACCTGATCGCCCTGATCTTCATCGGTGCCAAACCGGATGTGCAAGTGCTGACACAGCGCATTGCCGAAATGGTCGGCTCACGCGGCAACGACTGGCACCTGCTCACTGCCGGCGCGTTCATCTCGATGCTGGTGCCGCTGATCGTTTTCTTCAGCCTGCAACGCTTCTTTGTGCGCGGCATGCTGGCCGGCTCGGTCAAAGGCTAGCTTCCTCCCCTTACCCGCATGACACGACACATGACACCTGCTTCGGGTGTCATGTGTCGCGTTTATCTCGTCACCAAACACCCATGAACATCACTCACTGGCACCAGCAGGAGGCCGCCCGCAGCCTGCAACGCTTGCTTCCCCGGTTGGAGGCACGCTTTGCCGCATCGCCTGCGGCGGATTGGCAAAGTTTTCACGCCCGGCTGACAGAGCACTTCCCCGCGCTGTTCAGCCTGCTGCTACACCTGTACGGCAATCGCTACGACTTTTTCTTCCACCTGGAGGAGATCCTGAACAGCGCGGCTGAGGCCTGGCTGCAACGCCCCGCCGACCTCAAAACGCTGGACGCGCAGCGCGAAGCCCATCCCGCCTGGCTGCAAGATCAAACCATGTTAGGCGGTGTGTGTTATGTAGACCTGTTTGCCGGAGATCTGGCCGGCGTGCGCGCCCAAATCCCCTATTTCAAGGAGCTGGGGCTGACCTACCTGCACCTGATGCCGCTGTTTGCCAGCCCGGCCGGCGACAACGACGGCGGCTATGCGGTTAGTTCATATCGCCAGGTGAACCCAGCCCTGGGCAGCATGAACGAACTGGCCGAGCTGGCGCGCGATCTGCGCGCCAACGGCATCAGCCTGGTGGTAGACTTCGTTTTCAATCACACCTCCCACGAGCATGCCTGGGCCCAACAGGCCATCGCCGGTGATGCAGAATACCGCGACTACTATTTCATCTTCCCAGACCGCACCACACCCGATGCCTACGAGCGCACCCTGCGCGAGATCTTCCCTGATGTGCGTCGTGGCAGCTTCACCTATCGCGCCGATATAGACAGTTGGGTATGGACCACCTTCTATTCCTTCCAGTGGGATTTGAACTACGCCAACCCGGTGGTATTCCGCCGGATGGGCGAAGAAATGCTGTTTCTGGCTAACCAGGGGGTCGAAATCCTGCGCCTGGACGCGGTAGCCTTTATCTGGAAGCAAATGGGCACGGCCTGCGAAAACCTGCCCGAAGCGCATCTGATCATTCAGGCTTACAACGCGCTGGCGCGCATTGCCGCCCCCGTGCTCACCTTCAAGTCCGAAGCCATTGTGCATCCGGACGAAGTGGCGCGCTACATTTCACCGCAAGAATGCCAGCTCTCCTACAATCCCCTGCTGATGGCGCTGCTGTGGGAAAGCCTGGCTACGCGCCAGGTAAAGCTGCTGCAAGCCTCGCTGCGCGACCGCTTCCACATCAACCCGACCTGCGCCTGGGTGAACTATGTGCGCTGCCACGATGACATTGGCTGGACTTTCGACGACGCCGACGCCGGCCGCGTCGGCATCAACGGCTACGACCATCGCCGCTTTCTAAACACCTTCTACACGGGCCGCTTCCCCGGCAGCTTTGCGCGCGGCCTGCCCTTTCAGGAAAACCCGCAAACCGGCGATGCCCGCATTTCTGGCACCTGCGCCTCGCTGGCCGGACTGGAACGGGCGCTGTATGAGCAGAAGCAAGCAGAGACGGAACACGCCATTGCCCGCATTCTGCTGATTCATAGCATCATCCTTTCCATCGGCGGCATTCCGCTGATCTATCTGGGCGATGAAGTAGGCATGCTGAACGATTATCGCTATGCTCAGGACGCGGCCAAAGCCAACGACAGCCGCTGGGTGCATCGCCCCTTTGCTGATTGGCAACGCATCGAGCAGCGTCACGATGCCGCTGCGGTGCCCGGTCGGGTCTACAGCGCCCTGCAGCATCTGATTACGCTGCGCAAAGCCCATATCGCCTTTGGCAGCCATGACACCACGATTATGGATACCGGCAACCCCCATGTCTTTGGCTATAGTCGCCAACAGGGCGGCGAGCGGGTGCTGGTGCTGGCAAACTTCTCCGAACATGCGCAGGTGGTAGATGCCAGCTTGCTGCGCATTTACGGCCTGGGCTACGGCTACCACGATCTGATCAGCAATGAAAGCTGGGAACTGAATGGCGGCATTCGCCTGGGCAGCTATCAGGTGATGTGGCTGCACAGCGCGGATCACTGAAAACAGCAGCTTTTGCTGCGGGACTGCGCATTTGCAGCGCCTTTGCGTTCGTAGTATAATGCCCAGCAGCAAATTTCTGGAGGCAAGTCTTTCTGTGGAAACTATTATTTTCATCGTTCAAATCATTCTGGGCATTCTGCTGATTGCCCTGATTATGATGCAAGCCAAAAACCTGGGCACCGGCTCGCTGTTCGGCGCATCCGATACGCTGACCACCACGCGCCGCGGCTTTGACCGCACGCTGTTCAACCTGACTGTGGCGGTGAGCGTGCTGTTCTTTCTGGTGGCAATCATCTCGGCTGTAGTGGTCTCCTGACCCATCCCCAAGCCGGTATACTTTTCCTGAGCGCCGCGTTTGCCTCTGTGCGACGCGGCGCTCTGTGTTTACAGGACACAATCTTTTGGGACGCTCAATCCGTTGGCAAGCGCTGATAGCCTTTCTTGGGGTAATACTGCTGGCTGCTATCCTGGCCAGCACCACGCGGCAACTCACCACGGTTAGTGCGCCGGAAAAGGGGGGCATTTACCGCGAGGCCGCCATAGGCTCGCCACGCCTGATCAACCCGCTGTTCAGCTTCAGCGGTGAGCTGGACCGCGATCTGACCGGCCTGATTTTTCAGGGACTGACTGCGCTCAACGAGCACGGCGAACCGCTGCCGGTGCTGGCTGAAAGCTGGCAGATCAGCGCCGACCAAAAAGAGATCACCTTTTCGCTGCGGCGCAGTGTACGCTGGCACGATGGCGCACCATTCACCGCCACCGATGTCCTCTACACCGTGGAGGTGTTGCAGTCTGATGCTTTTGCTGCCTCCGGTCAGCCAGCCTCTACCTTCCTTTCTGAGCTGTGGCGCAATGTCACGGTGGAACGGGTGGATGATTACACGGTACGCTTCCGCTTGAAGCAGGCGCTGGCCCCCTTCCTGGCCGAAACCACCATCGGCATTTTGCCCGCCCATCTGTGGAGCAAAGTGCCAGCAGACCAGCTCACGTCGTCACTGCTCAACCTGCAACCGGTGGGCACTGGCCCCTGGCGTCTGGCTAACCTGAATGCCACGATGGCACAACTGGAGCCAAACCCTTACGCCGCCGCCGACCCGCCCTTTCTGGATGCCATCGAGCTGTATTTTTATCCCGATTATACCAGCGCGTTTGCCGCTTTCAACGCCGGCGATGTGGATGGGGTGAGCCGCATTGTGCCGCAGAACATGGCCGCTGCGCAAGCCAGCCCGGCCATGGAGGTATTCTCGGCCCCGCTGGCCGGTGCCACTTTTGTCTATTTCAACCTGCGCAGCAGCGACAAGCCCTTTTTGGCTGATCCGGTAGTGCGGCAGGCGCTGAACCTGGCGCTGGATAAAAACAAGCTGATTGACACGGTGCTGCAAGGGCAGGGCATTGCCGCAGATGGCCCGCTGATGCGCGGCAACTGGGCGTACACGCCAGGCGCAGGCCAGGCCACCGATCTGCAACGCGCAGCTCAAATGCTGACCGAGCTGGGCTGGAGCGACAGCAACCGCGACGGCGTGCGCGACCGCGAGGGCGCGGTGCTGGCCTTCACGCTGCTGGGCGATGACGAGGCGCTGCTGCAAGAATTGGCGGAGCAGTGGCGGCAGATCGGCGTGCAGGCCACACCGCAACTGGTAACGCTCACCAGCCTGGCCGGTGATTACCTCAGCCCTCGCCGCTTTGAGGCTGCGGTGACGCACTGGCAATTGAGCGGCGACCCCGATCCCTATCCGCTGTGGCATTCCACCCAGATTGACAACGGCCAAAACTACACCGGCTGGAGCAATCCCGATGCCGATCTGACGATGGAGGAAGGACGCTCGACCAACGATCCGGGCCGCCGCATCCAGCTTTACAGCGAATTCCAACGGCTGTTTCGCCAGGAACTGCCTGCCCTGCCGCTTTTCTACGATGTGTATAGCTTTGGCGTAAGCGATGCGGTGAAGGATGTGGCGATCAGCCAGGTAAACTGGCCGTGGGAGCGCTTCCGCAGCGCCGCCCGCTGGTATGTGAGCCAGCCCCAAACCAACGACAGCACTCCCTGAGTTTGACAGAAGCGAACAGACATGGTACACTTGCCTTCGTCAGTGAGCCGAAGTGGCGGAATTGGCAGACGCGCTACGTTCAGGGCGTAGTGGGCATTAG
>CALESQ010000019.1 GCA_937907455.1 uncultured Caldilineales bacterium | reverse complement strand
CTTCTGGAAACTTCAGCTAACGCCTTTCAGGCCAAATCGTGAACTACTGAATCTGTGTGGTTTTCATAGAGTCTAGAGATGCGGTACAATGCCGCTATGCGTTCTTATGCTGTTTGGCTTGCGCTTATTCTGGTGGTCTATCTGGCGTTGGCGGGCCTGTTTGCCGTGCTGACACCAGACTGGCAAGCGCCCGATGAGCCGGCACATTACAACTACATCCATCAATTGACAGCCAGCGGGCAGTTTCCGGTCATGGAAATGGGGGACTATAACCAGGCTTATTTGGAACGGCTGACCAGCGAGCGTTTTCCCGACACGCTACCTATCGGCCCGCTGACCTATGAGGATCATCAACCGCCGCTGTATTACCTGTTGGGTGCAACGGTGTTCCGGGCAACGCGCGGGGATTTGACAGCGTTGCGTTTGCTTTCGGTGATGCTGGGCGCGCTGTTTGTACTGTTTACCGCTGGGTTGGTGCGTTTGATCTGGCCGCAGCGGCCTGAGCTGGCATTGGGGGCCGCGGCATTTACCGCCTTTTTGCCGATGCACCTGGCGATGGCGGCGTCGGTGAACAATGATGCTTTGGCTGAGCTGCTGCTGGCCGCGCTGCTTTTCTTTTCGATCCGCTATGTGCGGCTGGCGTGGCTGGGGCCACATCCACCGCACCCGCGCCACCATGCTCTGCTGATCGGTGTGCTGCTGGGGCTGGCGTTGATTACCAAAGTGAGTGCGTATGTGGCAGCTCCGGCGGCATTGGCAGCCCCGTTGGTGGCCTGGGCTGCACAGCCGCGGCGTCAGCGCACCGGGCAGGGTTTTCCCTGGGCCGCATACGGTTGGATGCTGGTTCCTGCCTTGTTGCTGGCTTTGCCGTGGTACGCGCGTAATGCTGTCGTCTACGGCAACCTGGATATTTTGGCGCGCGGCGAACACGATGCCGTGGTGGTGGGGCAGTTACGCACGGTTGAGCTGGCGGCTCAGGCCGGTTGGGGCGCGGTGTTGCAACGGTTTGTGGTGTGGACTCACGACAGCTTCTGGGGTGTGTTCGGCTGGATGGGCGCCTGGATGGATGCACGCGTGTACACGGCGTTGCTGGCTCTGACGGTGGCGTTAACAATCGGTGCAGTGAGTCGCCCGCCTGCACCGGCTGCGGGCAGAATGGCGGTGCGGGCGGGGCTATGGGTAGATGGCCCTGCCGAAAGCCGCTTCCGACGTTGGGCGCTGTTGGCGCTGGTTTCGGCGGCGCTGGGTACATGGCTGATCTATCTGGCCTACAACGCGCTGTTTGTGCAGACCCAGGCGCGCTATCTGTTTCCGGCGCTGCCGATTATCAGTCTGGCAGCGGCGTGGGGGTGGCAGCAGGTGGTGCAGCGGCGGATTGTGGCGCGCCGCGCTGCATTGGGGCTGTTGCTGGCGGCTCTGCTGGCGGTGGGCTGGGGAATGGGCACGCAGGGGCAGATCAACCGCTGGTCGCTGCTGATTTTGGTGAGTGCGGCAGTGGCCCTGGGCGGCTGGAGCATTCTGCCAGAGCGCGCCCGTCGCGTTGCGGGCGGTTGGCTGTTTGCCCTGCCTTTTGCTGCGCTGGCGCTGGTGGCGCTTTATGCGTTGTTTGCGGTGGTGATTCCCCAGCTTCAATAAGTGCTACGATGTCTGTCAGGGCAGGGGAAGCCCTCCCGAACGCATAGAGGACTCCTCGCTGCGTTTGGCGTGGCACGGATCAAAGCATTCGGCGTGCCAAACTTCGCACAAACCTTTTCAAACAGTTTCTTATTCTTTTCTTGACACGCGCACGTTTTTGGGTAAAGCAAAATTGGCTCGCTGCGAGTAACTCTGAGGTACTTCCATCCTTTGCAAATGAGCAAAGAGGGTCAATCTGAAGCGCGCGCGGTCCTTGCCATGCCAATACGTTTGCCCGGGTAGTGGCAAGCGTTTGTGCTTGCCATACAAAACCAGTACATTTTCCTGTTGGTCTTCCTTTACATGCGTGACGTCATCCCAACGCATGGCATAGGTAGGCCATAGCGGCATTACGAGACGCACGAGTTCAGGCGTAATTTCGATGCGAGCATACGCTGTGTACAACAGATAAAGGGCCATCAAAGCGAATGGCAACAGGAAAATCGCTGCCCAGTAAAAAGCGCCTTGCCACCATGCTATAGCAGCAAGGCCGGTAATTACAGACAAACTTAGCCAGCCGATGACACGGTTCAAAGGTCGGATAGCAACCGAGACAACGCCGCTACTGCCTGAAATCAAAGCGTCCTGCTCGGCAAGCTGAGCCTTCACCCACGGCAACCCTGGCAAGGCGTCCGGTGCAAGAATGGTCGCTGGCACACAATGCTCAATAGCCTGCCATACGGTGTCTGCGTCAAAGTCTTTAAGGGGAAGTATAAAAGCATCGTTTTGAGTGCCAAATTGTAATTCGGGCTTGTTCAGCCGATTAGTCACCATCTGCACAGCCTGTACCTCTGTCCATTGAAAATCAAAACGCTGGGAATTTAGGCGGCCTTTCATTCCCAGCGGGTTTATCTCAATGCGCGTTCGCAATTCAGAGAGCGTATTGGCTATCATCAAGGCAGTGAAGATGGCCGCCATGACGCGAAGATAAAGTATGCGTGGATAGGTGTTGCCTATCCACCATGCCAGCCCAGTCAGTAGCGCAAGCATCAGGATTACAGAAATATTTTCAATCCAATACCGTCGCGAGCGGCGAAAAACAAATTCCATCACATTTCCTTTACATTGCAGCGAGCAGTGAACAGCAACCAGTAACCAGCAACCAGTAAGTAGTAACCAGCAAACAGTAACCAGATCAGAGACCTGTCACCCAGCCACCCTGTCACCTAGTCACCCTGTCACCCTATCCCCCTGCCACTTTTGCCCGGTAGCCCAACTCGTTGAGGATTTCTACAATCCGCTCGCGGTGATCGCCCTGGATGATGATATTTCCCTCTTCCAGCGCGCCACCGGTTCCCAGCTTGTTTTTCAGCAGTTTGAGCAACGCTTGTTTGCCCGCGTCGCGGCTCATCACGCCTGTGATCACCGACACGGTTTTGCCGCCGCGACCCTTGCGCTCGCGCCCCACGCGCACCGGCGTGTTGTTTTGCAGCATAGGCACAGCCGCTGCCGGATTGCGCGGCGGGGCAGCGGGAGCCGCCGCCGCGGCCGGTGGCTCAGGCGGAGTCGCCCCATCGCGCAGCGCGGCCAACGCGGCAAAGGGTGACGGCGGCCCGTCGTTATCGCCGCTGGAATAGCTACCTGTGGATGTTTTCTTGCTCATGGCTCTCTCACAGCGGGGATACGTCTGGTGCAGCGGCAAAATCCTGCTCGCACTGCGCGCATGGACATAGCCCGCGCAGCAAGGGCCAGGTATAGATGCCGCTGTCGTGGCCGTCGGCCCAGGCAATGCCCAGGGCATAATGGCCGACCAGGAAGGCATCGCGCAGCTCGGCGCTGCCTGTGGGCTGGGTATGGATGATGACGCGTGGCAGGGGTTGGCTCATGGCCTCGTGGCCGCCGCGACACTCAGCGCAGGGGCAGGCTGCGCGCAAGCCTGACAGCGGATACAGGCTGCGGTGACCGTCGTGCCAGATAATTTCCAACGTGGCGTTGGCGCGGTCTGCGGTGAGATTCTGGGGGCGTAACGCCTCAGTCATACACTTGCTTCTCCTGAGAATAAATGCCGACCAGTCGTCCCATGATCAAGGTGATGAACAGCACACCCATCATGCCCTCCACTGTTGCCAGGGAACGCGCCCACAGGTTGATTGGAATGATGTCGCCGTAGCCCAACGTGGCCAGCGTGACAAAGCTGAAATAGACCAGTTGCTGCCATCCCGGTTGCGCGGCCAGGCCATTATCCAAAAAAGCCTGCGGATCCAGGGCATTGATCACCACATACAACGGGGTGAAGAGCGCAGCCAGAAAGATGTACACCGTCACCGCCGTGGTAAGCACGCTCCGATCCACCACGCGGGCGCGAGCAATAAAACGCATCAAGGCCACAGTCATCAGAAATTGCGCCGGGATGATGGCAAGCTGCGTCAGCACGCCAATGGTAAGCCCAGGGCTGACCAAAGAAAGCAGAGAAAGCACGAACCAGATGCCCGCGGCAAAGCTGGTGCGCAGGAAATGAGCGCGGTTCTGGCTGGTAACCAGCACGCCGATGATGAGCATCAACGCGTAGGCCAGCGTAAACACCAAGTCACCGGCATTGCCCATCATCAGAGTGAGCGGGTAGCCAAAATTCAGCACAGCTACCAGCAGAAGCAGCAAGCCGGTTTTTCCATAAAAGCGATCGTTCAGTTTTTGCATGGTCGGTCTCTGTGGCAAATGGTACTCAAAGCAAGGGCGACTGTCAAGCGCACATCCCCGCGCAAACAAAGCAGCTCCGGCAGGGCTGTTGCGCCACACCGGAGCTGCTTTGATGTTGAGGACAGGCAAGGCTGAGCGATTAGCGCAGCGCAGCGTTGCTGCGGTGGCTGCCCAGCAACAGCGCGGTTGTGGCCGCCAGCAGCACCAGCACCCAGGCCCGCGTGGAGGCCAGTGCAGTCGGCCCAGCCTGCCAGGTTGCCAGCGTTACCGCACTGGGAGCCAGCCAGACACTGCTCACCGGCCCGTAGGTTACGCCGACTCCATCGAGATCAAGCGCCTCCAGCCAGTAGTAATAGGTTGTGCCGCCGGTCAGATCGCGCCGGTCGCTCCAGGTATAGCTATAACCGGTGGTGCTGCCTGCCGCCAGTGAGGGGATCAGCTCGGCGTTAAGCTGCATCTGCGCGCCATCAGGCGATGTGCTGCGGTAGAGGTTGAAACCGCCGTTATCCAGCTCGCTGCCACACATCACCGCCGATATTGGGAGAAAGCCCCTCAGGCTGAGGCAGCAGCCGGTCGCGTAGATGGGGCGACAGGGCAGCGGCAGGCTTGTCAATCCCTGCGCGCTGTTCGCTGGGTGAGAGCTTGTTACCGCTGCTGGTTTCAGCGTAGACCCAGTAGCCGGTAGTCGCATTGAGTATGACGGTGTAGTTTTGATATTCGTAGCCGCTGTTCCACTCATCGCCAAAGGGCTGGAGGGTGAGAAACGTGCCATCAGGCTGCATCACTGTGACTGGATCGGGGAGCACCGGCATAGCGGAGGCCGCGCTCAATGGCAGCAGCAGCAAAACGGCAACCAGACACAACAAGCGCAAGGGACGTGTAAACTCGATAGATAGCGACAACATGGCAGATACTCTTTTTTTGGGGTGGGTAAATAGGGGATGATAAACCGGAGCTGATACCTAAAAGCGTGCGTGAATGAAGTGTAACAACATTTTATCTTGTTTATAAAATGCAACAAATCAGCGAAATGTCACAGTATTTCAGTCGTTTTGAAATTTCTCCACAATCCATCCAGATCATGCTCATAATTTCTCCACAATAGCTTGCTAGACTATCTCCATCCAGCCAATTGCGGCTGATCTATTCCGAAGGAGATACAAAATGTCGAACCCCTCTCGTTTAATTCGTTTATTGTTTGCTGTTTTGGTGATTGCGTTGCTGTTGGGCGGCGCATTCCGCGTGGGCTATGGCCGCGGCGTAGCCGACAGCCCGGCCATAGCCGCACAGATGCAGCAATGGCAACAAAGCGCCTCCTCTGCCGATGGCGTAACGCCGCCGATGTATGCTAATCCTATGCTGCATCGCCCCGCTGCCATGATGCATCGTGGTGGCTTCCATCCTTTTGGCGCGCTGCTGGGCCTTTTCTTCTTTGGCTTTCTGGCGCTGGGTTTCATGCGGCTGCTGTTCTTTGGCCCGATGATGCGGCACCGTTTTGCCGGGCCGATGGGACACGGCGGCCCTGGCTGCGGCCACTCACATCATGGCCCGCATCACGGCATGACTCCGCCCTGGGCGCAGCAATCTCCGACCACACCGCCGGATAAACCGGCTGCTGAATAATTGCTGTCACGACTGCGTGCCGCGTGTTCAAAAGAACTATGCGGCACGCAGTCGTTTTCTTTTTCGTTGCTCTGCAAGGGTTTCTCAAAGGCGCGCCCCTCTGTGCGTTCGGCCGTTGTCGTGTGACTTGTTTACCCCTTCGCTCCAGTGTATACTAACTGTCATGCAAGATCTGATTCTGGTGGTAGACGATGAACCCAGGGTAGCCCGCCTGGCGCGTGATTATCTGGAGAAAAACGGCTTCCGCGTGCTGCTGGCTGCTGATGGCTCCAGCGCGCTGGCCCTTGCCCGTAGCGAACGCCCGGCGCTGATTGTGCTGGATCTGATGCTGCCCGGCCTGGATGGGCGCGAAGTATGCCGTATTTTGCGCCGTGAAAGTGATGTACCCATTATCATGCTCACCGCACTGGCCGAAGAAAGCGACCAGATCGCCGGGCTAGAACTGGGTGCAGATGACTATATCGTCAAGCCTTTTTCGCCGCGTGCGCTGGTGGCGCGCGTGCGTGCCACTTTGCGCCGTACTCAGGGCCAAATCATGCCTGCCGCGCGCTTTGTCGTGGGCGCACTGAGCGTAGACGTGACCGGCCATAGCATCAGTCTGCACGGCGCGCCGCTGCATCTTACTCCGAATGAATTCAAGCTGCTGGCGGCATTGGCCCGTCGCCCCGGCCAAACACTTACCCGTGAGCAGTTGATGGATGAACTGTATGGCATGGCGGCTACCGGCTTTGACCGCAGCATTGATTCACACATCAAAAACCTGCGGCGTAAGCTGGAAGGGGCGCGGGTGAGCATCGAAACGGTCTACGGCGTGGGCTATCGCTTGTTGTCGGACGAATCCCTATGAATCATTTCCCGCGACGGCGTCATCACCGCGGCTTTGTGCTGGCGGGCTATCTGGCCTCATTCCTGGCGTTGCTGTTGCTGATGGCGGCAGGGAATTTTGTTTTGCTGCTGATCTTCGGTGAACGGCCTTTTGGCTCTGCGGCCAGTCACCGCGGCGGAGTGTTGTTGTGTCTGCTGCCCCTGCTCTTTTTCTTCGTGGCTGGCGCGTTGGGACGCCTTGGCTTTCGGCGTTTTGGCCGCCCCTTTGCTCAGATCATGGCTGCTACCGAGGCGGTAGCCCAGGGCGATCTGACGGTACGTATGGACGAGAATGGCCCCGAACCGGTGCAGGCTATGGCTCGCAGCTTCAACCACATGACCAGCGAGCTGGCCCGTGCCGAGCAGCAGCGCCGTAATCTTACTGCTGACATCGCTCACGAGTTGCGCAACCCGCTGCACATCATCCAGGGCAATCTAGAGGGCATGTTGGACGGTGTGTATGAGCCGAACAGCGAAACTATCGGAGCTACGTTGGAGGAAACGCGGCTGCTGGCGCGGCTGGTTAGCGATCTGCAAACGCTGTCGCTAGCTGAAGCCGGACAATTGCCCCTGCATCCCACCCGCTTTGCCGTGGCTGATTTGTTGGCCGATGTCGCGGCCAGTTTTGCTCCGCGCTCCGCCGAGCAGCAGATCACTATAACTGTCTCTGCCGATGCTGCTGATCTGGTGCTGCTGGCCGATTATGACCGGCTGGATCAGGTGCTGTCGAATCTGGTATCGAACGCGCTGCGTTACACTCCCGCGGGTGGCGCTGTACGCTTGCAGGCCGCGGCGCACGGGGACGAGGTGCGCATCAGCGTCAGCGATACCGGCTCTGGCATTCCTGCCGATGAGCTCCCCTATGTGTTTGATCGTTTTTGGAAAGGGGATCGCGCCCGCACACGCGAAGGTGTTGGCAGCGGTCTGGGGTTAGCCATCGCCCGCCAACTGGTGCGTGCTCACAGCGGCAGCATCGAGGCTGCCAGTCCCCCCGGCAGCGGCGCGGTGTTTACCGTGCAATTGCCGCGGGGGAGTGAGGGGGTGGCAGGGTGACGGGGTGGCAGGCTTCCGATCTGTTTACTGCTTACTGTCCCTATTCCACCGGCGTCAGCCAGGTATTGTCGCCGTCCCCTTCCGCGGCCCAGCCATCCAGCGAATTGTCGCTGTTGGTTACGCGCCACCAGATGTAGCCGTCCGCCTCCACCGGTCCTTCGGTGATGGTGAGTTCGGTCTGGTTGCTGATCTGACGCACCTCTGCCGCGGCGGTGCTGGGCGTTGCGCGTACTTTCAGCTTGCCGGTGTCGCCCACGGTCACCAGCACGCGGTCACCCACTTGAATGGAACGGTCTACCGGCTGTGTACCTCCCAGATCAGGGCTGAGCCACGTCACGCTGCCGTCGCCTTCGGCTACCCAGCCAGCCAATTCGTTGTTGCCCACACGCCACCAGCGGTAGCCGTCAACATCAACGGGACCTTCCAGCACACTGACAATTGCCTCAGGGGGATAGCGACCGGCCCGCTCACCGCTGGCGCCTGCGCTTTTACGTACATTCAGCCCTTGTTCGGCAATCACCCGCGCCGACTGGCCCACGACAATCGCCGTGCCCGGTAGTGGAGTAGGTGTCAGGGTGGCCGTTGGTGCATCCAGGGTGGGTACTGAAGTCGCCAGCAACAAGGTGGGAGTGGCTGTGGAATCGGCGGATATACTGCCGGTGATCTCGGTGGGCGTGGCTGTGGGGCGCGGCACCGGCGTTGGCCGCGGCACGAAGCTGCCACAGGCCAGCGTGGCAAGCATCAAAAACAGCAACGGAATTGCAATGCCGCGTCGGAACTTCGGTTTAGGGTAAGGGGACTGGAGATCGGATCCATCTCCAATGCGCTGTGTTCGCGATTTTTGGATATGGGACATGGCGCTTAATGTTCAAAACAGATTGAGCTGGGAGTACAATCGAAATGACTCGCATCCCAGAACGCCGCCAGTATACCACAAGGCTATTAACGGTGCAATCTTCCTCCAAGTTCGGTCAGGGCTTCTCAAAAGGCGTGATAATGCTAAGTAGCAGAAGACTCCTCCTTATGCCAGACTAGGACTTGCAGAAGAACCTAACAGCATTCAGGAGGAGTCACCATGGAGTCTAACACAGATTGCGCCAAGGAGCAGATTTGCCTGGAGCATGATGAGTCGACGATACAAAGCCTGTATGAGCGCCTGCAAAGGGTGCCAGATCAGCGGAAGCCCCGTGGCAAGCGCTACGAAGGGGCCGTGGTACTGACCTTGCTGGTGTTGGCGAAGTTGGCAGGTGAGACGAAGATGAGCGGCATAGCGCAGTGGGCTCGCCTGCGAGCGGAGTGGCTAAGTCAAGTGCTTTCCTTTGATCGTCAAGGGCAATCGTCCAGAACTCTACGAAGACATCTCCTTGCTGTTTGAAGCCGGCCCGTTCCCAGATCTGCCGGAGCAGCAGGCCCAGACAGTCGACAAGAAGCACGGCCGGCTCGAAGTCCGCACTTTACGCATCAGCTCTGCACTGACCGATTTCCTCAAACCCGGCTGGCCAGACGTTGCTCAGGTCTTCCAAATCGAACGCCGGGTCACCCGAGGTGATAAATCCAGTTGCGAGTGTGCCTATGGCTTCACCAGCCTGACGGCGCACCACGCTACACCACACCAAGTGCTCGATATGATCCGTTCCCACTGGCAGATTGAGAACGTCCTGCACTGGCGGCGCGACGTCACGCCAGGTGAAGATGCCTGTCAGGTCAGCCGTGGCCAAACCCCTGCTATTCTTGCCACTCTGAACAACCTCATCCTTTTCCTGATCGACCACACTGAAAGTCGCAATGCCGCCGAGACCATCCGCACCTTCGCAGCTCACCCTGCCAAAGCCCTCGCCCTCATCATGTCACCAATCTGACTTTTGAGAAGCCCTGCCGAGGCCATTCCCACAGCAAAATACCCCGGCTATACGAGCGGCCTTGTGTATTGGACTCTTGCCAAGATGGCCGCATCACCTGGCAGCGACTGCCCCTGCCCTTACACGTTGAGCAATACCTGCCCCTGATGCTGAAATAATCACCACAATTGCAGTTAATGCAGATTTTGCAGATTTTATGATCTGCATCATGTTGCATCGTATGCCCCTGTGCTATGCTGGGGCATGTCCGACTTTCTCACCTCCAAGCAACTTCAGGCGATTCTGGATGTAGACCGCACCACCATCTACCGCATGGCCGAGCGGGGCCAGCTTGCTGCAATCAAAGTGGGCGGCCAATGGCGCTTTCCCCGCCAGTCGTTGGATGCCTGGTTGCAGGCGGCAGGGGGCAATGGGCAACCCGCACCGGCAGAGGCGACGCAATCGCTGATCGAAATGCTGCCGCTGACGTGCATGCAGTTGATCCAAGACGCCTTTGCTGACTTGCTGGGGGTGATGGTGCTGGTAACAGACATGCAAGGTCAGTTGTTGACCACGCCCAGCAACCCCTGCGGCTTGTTTACCGCAGCCGACAGTTCACCCGTATCCCGCCAGCGCTGCCTGGCGTTGTGGAGCCGCATCGCCGGTGAACCGGCGTTATCTCCCCGCTTTCTGGAAAGCCACATTGGCCTGCTCTGCGCCCGCGGCCTGATCCGCGTAGGCAGCGAGATCAAGGCGATGGTGGTGGCAGGAGGCATTGCGCCACAGCACTGGCCGCCCGATGCGTCTCGCTTGCAACAAATGGCGGCTGATCTGGCGCTGCCGGTACAGGTGCTGCACGATCATCTGCACGAAGTGCATCACCTACCGGTTGAGGACCATGCGCGTGTGTTGGCCTTTGTGCAGCGCATCGCCGATATATTTGCCCACATCATTCAGGAACGGCTGGACATTGCAGGCCATTCGTTTTCCGCTGGCTAAGCCACAGGCGCTGCAAGATCGCCCTGTGGCTTTTTTTCAACACCAAAGAGGTTGTTTCATGAAACGCATTGTTATTTTAGGCGCCGGTACAGCCGGCACCATTGTGGCTAACAAACTGACACAGGCGCTTGACCCCGCCGAGTGGGCCATCACCATCGTAGACCAATCAGAAAAACACTATTACCAACCGGGCTTTTTGTTCATTCCCTTTGGCATCTACACGCCCAACGATGTAGTACGTCCACGCCGCGACTATCTGCCGCGCAGCGTTGAGTTCATTCTGTCGGAAATTGATGTCATAGAGCCGAGTGAAAACCGCGTCAAGCTGGTGCGCGATGGCCGCGTGCTGCGTTACGATTTTCTTGTCATAGCCACCGGCTCGCGCATTGTGCCGGATGAAACACCCGGTCTGACCGAAAGCGGCTGGCGCAGAAATGTGTTTGACTTCTACACTCCCGACGGTGCAGCCGCACTGGCACGTCACCTGCGCAGTTGGGAGGGAGGCCGGCTGGTGCTGAATGTAGCCGAAATGCCTATCAAATGCCCGGTAGCTCCGCTGGAATTTCTTTTCCTGGCTGATTGGTTCTTCCACGAGCAAGGCTTGCGCGACCGTGTAGAGCTGACCTATGCCACACCGCTGCCCGGTGCCTTTACCAAGCCACGCGCCGCCGGACTGCTGGGCAATATGCTGGAGCAAAAAAATATCAAGGTGATGCCTGAATTTCAGTTGATGGAGGTTGACCCCGACGCCAATAAAATTACTGCCTACGACGGCAGTGAGATCGAATACGATCTGCTGGTTTCGGTGCCGATCAACATGGGCGACCCTGTGATTGCCCGCTCTGGCATGGGCGATGAGCTACGCTTTGTGCCTACCGAGAAACACACGCTGAAAGCCAGCAAGTACGATAACGTTTTTGTACTGGGCGATGCCACCAACCTGCCCAGCTCCAAAGCCGGCTCGGTGGCTCACTTCCAGGGCGACGTCTTTATCGAAAACTTCCTGCGTTACGTGGATGGCCTGCCGCTGCGCGAGACCTTTGACGGCCACGCCAATTGCTATATCGAGTCGGGGTTTGGCAAAGGCTTCCTGATTGACTTTAACTACAATGTCGAGCCGCTGCCGGGCAAATTCCCCCTGCCGGGAATTGGGCCTTTCTCGCTGTTACAGGAATCGCGCGTCAATCACTGGGGCAAGATGCTCTTCCGCTGGATGTATTGGAACCTGCTGCTGAAAGGCAAGCCCCTGCCCATCACCGCAGAAATGCAGATGGCCGGCAAGTGGAGCTAGCGAGATTGACCATGGAACAAGAGCAAACGCAGGCGTTGCAAACGCTGAATGCCAAAGTAGACGCGCTCACCGCCCAGATGCAACAGCTCACCGATTACCTCGAATCTCAACAGCGCCGCCAGCGCGAGTGGGATGAGCTGAAAGCTGACCTGACGCCAATTGCACTGGACGCTTATCAAGTAGCGGTAGATCAGTTAGCTGAGATCGAGCCGCACGTCCGCCTGGAAGATCTGCTGGAGCTGCTGAAGCGGCTGGCGCGCAACACCCGCAGCATCGAAGGACTGCTGGATCAGCTTGAAAGCCTGAGCGACCTCAGCCGCGATGCCATGCCGATTGTCAACGATGCTGTGTTGATGTCGGTGCAGCAGCTTGATGCGCTGGAGCGTCGCGGTTATTTCCGGCTGGCGCGCGAAGGTCAATACGTTCTCGACAACATCGTAGACAACTTTGGCCCGGACGATGTGCGTCAACTGGGCGACAATGTAGTGACGATCCTGCGCACCGTGAAAGAGATGACCCAGCCCGAGATCATGGGCATGATGCGCAACCTGGCCGGCGGTCTGCGCCAGGCCGAGGTCAACCCTGAGACAGTGGATACCTCACTGCGCAGTTTGTACCGTCAATTGCGTGACCCGCAAACGCGCCGCGGCTTGGCGATTACGCTGGGTATGTTGCGCGCGATGGGTGCGGAGTAGTGAAGCGATCAACAACAAGCAAACAAACTCGCTAAGCCTGCAACCAGCACCTTGCCTGAAAGCCACGAGGCGCTTGCTTGCAGGACAATTTTCTCAAGCCGTCCTGCAAGTTGTGCAACAGTCTAACGATTATTTTCAAATCAGTCGGTAAACAAAGGAGTTTTTCAATGGCAACACGAACTATTGCCGGTAAGACCGTGCAAGTCAACGACGAAGGGTTTCTCACCGATTCCACCGAGTGGACCAAAGAAATCGCTGCGGAGATTGCCGCAGAAGAGGGTATTGGCGAGCTAACATCGGCGCATTGGCAAGTGCTTGATTTTGCCCGCGCCTATGGCGATGGTAAATCACCCACGCTGCGCCAGATCACTGGCGGCGCGGGGCTCAGCACCAAAGATCTGTTCGCGCTGTTCCCCAAAGGTCCCGCCAAAAAAGTTGCCCGCATCGCCGGGCTGGGCAAGCCGGAAGGCTGCGTATAAAGCATGGCATACACTCTCCCACTATCTCACTAAAGGAGCATAGTCATGACAAACGAAAACCGCCACATTGCATTTATTTGTTCCAAGGGCACGCTGGATATGGCCTATCCCGCACTGGTGATGGGCTGGGCAGCCCTGGGCAACGGCATTGATGTCACGATTTTCTTCACTTTCTGGGGGCTTGACCTGATCAACAACGAGCGCGTGGATCATCTGGAGCTGGCACCGGTAGCCAACACCAGCATGAAAATGACCATGATGGGCGTGAAAACGGGCAATCTGGGCATTCCCAATGCCCTGGGTGTGTTGCCTGGCATGACGGCCTTTGCCACCAAGCTGATGAAGGACAAGATGGAGCAATTACAGGTTCCCCCCGTGCGCGAGTATCTGCAGATGCTGGTAGACGGCGGCGCCAAGCTCTATGCCTGCAAAATGTCGGTGGATATGATGGGCCTCAGCACGGCTGATTTCGTGGAGGGGGTAGACTCGGTTGTCACCGCCAGCGATTTCATGGACATGACCGACGGCGCGCAGATCATCTTCATCTAGCTCTGTGTTATCTAACTTCTGTGCAGGCAACTGTGTTGGTTCAAGCGACAAGCTAAGGACAATCCGCCTGCCCCTGCGGCAACCAGCGTCTGTCTGATGGTTTGAAACAGACTGCGTAACGTGACTTATCTAAGTCCCTTCGGCGAAACGCCGGATGATGGAAGACGCACCAACAAAAACTGCCGCATACCTTGGTATGCGGCAGTTTTTTATACGCTATGTTCAGCAGATTTACGCTTCAAACAAACCGGGCTGCTCGCTGCCTGAGCCGGCGCGCTCACGCCATGTCACACCGATGTGCTCATAGGCGGCGCGTGTCGCCGTGCGTCCGC
The DNA here is from genome assembly GCA_937907455.1 of uncultured Caldilineales bacterium. Lineage (GTDB taxonomy): Bacteria > Chloroflexota > Anaerolineae > JAAEKA01 > JAAEKA01 > JAAEKA01. The sequence continues at coordinate 64,396 of CALESQ010000019.1, read as the reverse complement.
GCGGGGTGCGGTCCAGAAAACCCAGTTGCAGCAGATACGGCTCAACCACATCCATAATCGTGCCGGAATCTTCGCTCAACGCCGCAGCGATGGTCTCCAACCCCACTGGGCCGCCGTCGAACTTTTCTACCAGCAAGCGCAGCACCTTGCGGTCGAGATCGTCCAGCCCCAACGCATCAATCTCCAGCATGGTCAACGCCGCGTCGGCGCTGGCCGCAGTGATGACGCCATCGCCGCGCACCTGCGTGTAATCGCGCACCCGGCGCAGCAGGCGCAGCGCCACACGCGGCGTACCCCGCGCCCGCCGTGCAATCTCGCGTGCGCCATCATCGCCCATGCGCACCTGCAACAAAGCCGCGGCACGGCGCACAATCTCTTCCAGCGCGGCCTGCTCATAAAAATCGAAGCGATAGATAGCACCGAAGCGCGAGCGCAGCGGTGCAGTGAGCAATGCCAGCCGCGTGGTGGCGCCGATCACAGTGAAGCGCGGCAATTTCAAGCGGATAGAACGCGCACTCGGCCCCTTGCCGATCACAATATCCAGCGCAAAGTCCTCCATCGCCGGATAAAGAATCTCCTCCACCGCACGACCCAGGCGGTGGACCTCGTCTATAAACAGAATATCACCCTTGTGCAAATTGGTGAGGATTGCCGCCAGGTCCCCGGCGCGCTCAATAGCCGGGCCGGCAGTGGTCTTCATAGCTACCCCCATCTCGTTAGCCAATACATGCGCCAACGTGGTCTTGCCCAGACCGGGGGGGCCATACAGCAGCACATGATCCAACGTTTCGTTGCGCTGCTTGGCTGCGCGCAGCAAAATATCAAGATTATCGCGCAGACGATCCTGCCCAATCATCTCAGTCAGTTGTTTGGGGCGCAGCGCCGCATCCAACGCCAGCTCTTCCGGTCGTTTGCGGGCCGATACAGTACGCTCTTCCATGCAGCAAATTATACCAGCAAAAAAGTAGAGAAGTAAATAAGGTAGACAAGTAGACAAGTACACAAGTAGACAAGTAAATTAAAGTAGACACGTACACAGCAAAGCTGGTACGTGTCTACTTATCTACCTATCTACGTGTCTATGTGTCTGCGTGTCTGCGTGTCTGCGTGTCTGCGTATCTACGTATCTATGTGTGTGCCCCTTAAAGCCACTTCTGATCCTCCAGGAACTGGGTAAGGCCGCCGATGCGGAAGCGCTTGCCGTTGTAGGCCAACATAGCATAGTACAGCGGCAGCAGCCACAGGGCAATGCCCAACGGCAGCACACAGCACAGACATAGTGCCAGCAAACCACCCACCGTGGCCCACATCATCCCGTACAACATGCCCACGCCCCAGACAATGGTGCCTACTGCCAGCGATTGCACGGCATGATAGCGCAGGAAGGGACGGCTTTTGCTGGTTTCGGCAGCCAGCAAGATGGCGGGGAAGATAAAGCCCAACGGCAACACTAATTGACTGGCATAGGCCAGCGCAGCCATTATGCGATCATCGCTGCTGGCTTGCGGATCAATTATTGTGTCATCGGCCAGCATCTCGCCCAGCCCCTTCCTGGGCTCACCACTGCTGTGCGGCAAGGGGAAAAGCGGCTCAGGCAGCACAGTGTCTTCACTCTCAACGCTAGCCGCGGGCTTTTCAACAGACAGTTCAATCAGGTTCGCGGCGTCATCTGCCTGATCAGCAACCGCACCGGCGGCGTTTTCAAGCGCTTCAGTCGCCTGGCTGGCTGCGCTGTCCACGGTATCAGCCAGATTTTCGGCTGCCTGCTTTGCCGTGGCTTCTGTCTCTTTCAGCGCAGCGGCTGCTGCGTTGGCGCCGCTTTCAATCGTTTGATCCAGCGCTGCAATGCTTTCTTCAATCTGCTCGTCTGCACTCTTCTTGCGCCGACGAGTGGGTTTCTGCTCATCCATTCGTAAACCTCCGAGATGGTTCCATTGACCGCACAAATCGGTTGACTGCGGTTTTCTATGCTGCTTTACGCCTGAAACGTCCAAAGGTTGCAACGGCGGCTGATTGGTTGTATCATAACCGCCTGAGGTGCTATATGACACGAATTGTTTTCATGGGAACGCCTGATTTTGCTGTGCCCAGCCTGGCCGCGCTGCTACGCGCGGGGTATCCTGTGGCAGGCGTGATAACCCAACCTGATCGCCCCGCAGGCCGCGGGCGCAAGCTGGACACCACGCCGGTAAAACAGTATGCCGCGCAACAGGGGCTGACCTTGCTCCAGCCAGAACGTTTGCGCACAGCAGAAGCTACCGCAGCCCTGGCAGAGCTTCAACCGGAGCTGATCGTGGTAACCGCCTACGGCCAAATTCTGCGTGAACCGGTATTAGCTTTGCCGCGCTACGGCTGCATCAACGTTCACGCATCGCTGCTGCCACGCTGGCGCGGCGCAGCACCGGTGCAGGCCGCGCTCCTCGCCGGTGACGAGGTTACCGGCTGCACCATCATGCAAATGAACGCCGGCATGGACACCGGCCCCCTGCTGGCTCAGGCTGCATTGCGCGTCGAACCAGAAGATACCGGCGGCTCGCTGGCGACACGGCTGGCCGAGCTGGGCGCAGCCTTGCTGGTGGAAACGCTGCCGCGCTGGTTGACCGGCGAACTGTCGCCCCAACCCCAGGACGAAACGCTGGCCACGCTCTGTCGCCCGCTGCAAAAACAACAAGGTCTGATTGACTGGACGCGCCCCGCGCCAGAGATCGCACGCGCCGTGCGCGCCTTCAACCCGTGGCCCGGTGCCTCTACCACCTGGCAAGGGCAACCGCTGAAGATCCTGCACGCTCTGGCCCTGCCTGCGGCGGCGATGCAGCCGCCCGGCCATGTGCTGTTGCATGAAGGCGCGGTAGCAGTGACAACCGGCGCGGGCCTGCTGCTGCTGGAAACGCTGCAACTGGCCGGCCGCGGCATCACCCGCGCCACCGATTTTGCCCGCGGCCAGCGAACTTTTGTGGGCAGTATCCTGGGTTGAAGTACCCTTGCACATTTGGCGTTTTCATCCCCAGGTGTTATAATCTGCGCTGTCTCGGGGCGTGGCGCAGATTGGTAGCGCGCTTGAATGGGGTTCAAGAGGTCGGAGGTTCAAATCCTCTCGCCCCGACACATAGACACCGGTCACTTCTTGACTCGGTAGAAGCCTGGGCCGATGGCAAGACCGCCGTCGGCCTTTTGTTTTCCGCAAGGATTTCAGCCCGTGCACACGCCGCAATCTGTCGCATGGCATAGCCGCTTTTCCGCGGACGAAATAGCGCTTTTGCAGCGCGTGCAAGACGGCATGCCACTCGTGGCGGATCTCAGTCGCGCCGACATGAAACTCGTCATCCGCCAGGGCGATGAGGGCCTGATTATCGCGCAGGCTATGCCGCACTCCATTGCCTCGCTCTACCGCCAGTCGTGGCAAGGCCACACCCTGCCACTGGTCGAGTATCCCATGCTGGCTGCCGGGCTAACAGGAGGCCGCATCCCCGGCGAAAACCGCCATAACCTGCTGGATCAGGGCACGCCAATCGTCGAGCAGGTATTGCCGGTGTTCAGCGCAGATGGGCGGATACTGGCCGTGGTGCAGGTGGAAACCAACCTGATAGCCTGGGAGCGTCACCGCCGCCGCCATCAGGTCTTCCGCACCGCGATCAACTGGCTACAAGCCATGCTGCTGCGCGGCGATCTGGCAGACGCGCTTCCCCTCACCCCGTTTGGCGAATGGGATGGCGTTGTCTTTGTAGACAAAGACCTGATCATCCGCTACGTCAGCGGCATTGCCAACAACCTCTACCGCCGCCTAAACTACCTGACCGACCTGCACGGTACGCATGTGGGTGACCTTCACACCAAAGACGAGCTGCTGGCGCGCCAAGCCATGGCCACACGCACCTGTCTGGAACACGAAGTCAAAGAGGGCAATCGTTACTGGAAGCGCAAGGCACTGCCGCTGCTTGTTTACAAAACCGGGCGCTGGCCGCTGCTGCGCAGCGCCGCGCAACCCGTGCTGCGTGGCGTGTTGATCCTGGTACACGACGAAACCGAAGAGCGCGAAAAAGCCATCGAGCTGGCGGTGAAGTCCACCATGATCAAAGAGGTACATCACCGCGTCAAAAACAATCTGCAAACCGTGGCCTCGATCCTGCGCATGCAGAGCCGCCGCGCCGAAAATGCCGAAACGCGCCAACTGCTCAGTGAAGCCGTCAACCGCGTGCTGTCGGTAGCAGTCATCCACGAATTTCTCTCGCGCGACGACGATCAGGCCATCAACATCCGCGACGTATGCCAACGCATCGTCACGCAAACCCAGCGTGCAGCCCTGCTGCCCGACAAACAAATCACCCTGCGCGTGCAGGGGCCGCCCATCTACCTGCCCAGCCAGCAAGCCACAGCCTGCGCGCTGGTAGCCAACGAACTGCTGCTCAACGCACTGGAGCATGCCTTTAAAGACCGAGCGCAGGGCAGTGTCACCCTGAATCTAGCCGATGAAGGCGATCAAGTGGTGTTGGAGGTGGTGGATGATGGCATTGGTCTGATGCCCGATGCTGAAGACGTTCCCTCCGACAGCCTGGGGCTGATGATCGTACGCACGTTGGTAGAGGGCGACCTCAAGGGTCAGTTGCTGATGACCAGCGCAGCCCCCGGCACACGCGTGGTAGCCAGCTTTAAAAAAGAAACACGCGGCGCGGCATAAGGTTTGCCCTTGTTGTTGCTATCGCGTATACTGTCTACGTCAGAAACAAAATTCCGTAGTTTCCCGAAATTGTGAAGTTCCAGGAGGTTTTGCCGTGGAACGCAAACGCATTATTATCGCCGACGACGAAGCCCTTATCCGTCAAGACCTGCGCGAGATGCTCACCAGCCTGGGCTACCTGGTGGTGGGCGACGTGGGTGATGGCCGCAGCGCTGTGCATCTGGCGCGTGAGCTGAAGCCCGACCTGCTGATTATGGATATCCGCATGCCGGATATGGATGGCATTGAAGCCGCACGCCTGCTCACCCAAGAAGGCATCGCCCCCGTGCTGCTGCTGTCTGCCTACAGCCAACGCGACCTGGTAGAGCGCGCCGCATCGGCCGGCGTCTCCGGCTATGTCATCAAGCCGTTCGATGAAGCCAACCTGCTGCCCGCCATCGAAGTAGTGCTGGCGCGCTTCAACGAATATCAGGAGATCGCCAAAGAAGCCGCCCGCCTGGAAGACCGCCTGGAAACGCGGGTGGTGGTAGATCGCGCCAAAGGTATCCTGATGGATCACCGCGGCATGAGCGAGCAGGAAGCCTTCCGCAACATCCAGCGCATCAGCATGAACAGCCGCAAATCCATGCGCGAAGTAGCCGACGCCATCATCCTGGCCCATCAAATGACCACCCAGTGAGTGGCACCAGCCTCTGCCCCTAACAAAAAAGCAGCTACCCGTACAAACGAGAGCTGCTTTTTTGTGTTCAGAACGACGTAAGTCGCCTAAGCTGATATTGCCCGAACTGGCTAACCGGCCAACAGGCTCAGCAGGCTGAAGCCGGTCAAAGACAGTACAAACGACAACAAGGCCAACACCAGCGCCAGCACAATGGTGGCAATCAATCCCGCAGCAAAAAAACCACAACCAAACTGAAATCCATCGCCAAAACTCAACCCAGCCGGCGGTCGTGGCGCAGAAGGCCCAGGTGAGCTTTCAAGTGGGGCCATAACCCAACACTCCTTCTCGTTCGTAAAGCAAACCAATGAACAAACCCAGCAATTCTTAGTCACTGGGTGACAATTAAGCCTCGCCATTTTAACACATCCACCAAACAGCGCCAAGATCAGCACGCTTTGCCATCTGCACAGGGCTGGGCTATAATCATTGAGCGCGTCGGCTTGCCAGCCGGCGCACTGCTATTCTGTTTTGCCAGTCCAATCGGAGGCTTTGTGAAGATTTCCATTCTGATCCCGGTGTACAACGAACGCGCCACCCTGCGCGAGCTGTTGCGCCGTGTGCGCGCCGTTGATCTCTCCTTCGCCACCGCACAGCCCATCTATGCCCCCACACCCTTACAGATCGAAAAAGAAATCGTGGTGGTAGATGACGGCTCCAGCGATGGGTCCCAGGCCATTTTGCGCGAAGAAGCCCAGCAGGGCGATCTGGTTATCGTATTCCATGCCCAAAACCAGGGCAAAGGTGCAGCCGTGCGCAGCGCCATCCGCTCAGCTACCGGCGATGTGCTGCTGATTCAGGACGCCGACCTGGAATATGACCCGCGTGACCTGCCCAACGTGCTGCTGCCCATCATCGAAGGCCGCGCCGATGTAGTCTACGGTTCGCGCTTTCTGGGCGGCCCGCGCAAGGCCATGCTCTTCTGGCACATGATTGCCAACAAGCTCATCACCCTGATGACCAACCTGCTCTACGACGCCATTTTGTCCGACGTGGAAACCTGCTACAAAGCCTTTCGCGCCGATGTGATCAAAACCATCCCCCTGCGCGCCCAGCGTTTCGAGATCGAACCGGAAATCACTGCCAAAGTGCTGAAACGCGGCTATCGCATCTACGAAGTCCCCATTTCCTACACAGGCCGCGAATACGACGAAGGCAAAAAGATCGGCATGAAAGATGCCTTCGAAGCGGTTGGCGCCCTGCTACGCTACCGGTTTGTGGATTAACCCCCTGCTGTGGACTCTGCGCTTGTCCTTCATCCGCATCACCGCCTGACCGCAGCCCCGCGCTGGCTGTCCGGCATGTTGCCCGCGCTGCTGCTGCTGGGCATAGGCGCGCGCCTGCTGGTGTTGGCTCACAGCGACCTGCACCCAGACGAAGCGTTGTACGCGGGTTGGGCCTTACGCATTGCCGACGGCAGCGACCCCGCCCTGCTGCACGTAGCCGTAGACAAGCCCCCCTGGCTGCCCTACCTGTTGGCCGGACTGTTCCGGCTGCTGGGCTATCCACACACCGGCCCCTTTGATCCCGCTTGGCTGGCCCTGGCTGGACGGCTGGCAGCCGTAGTTGCCTCCAGCCTCAGCCTGATACTTTTCTGGCTAATTGCGCGACGCCTGCATGACACGCGCACCGCAACGCTGGCGCTGGCGCTGATGGCGCTGTCACCTCTGGCCGTCCGCCTGTCAGCCACCCTGTTCACTGACCCCTGGCTGTTGCTGTGGCTGTTGCTGGCCTGGTGGGCCGCCCTGGCGCGCCGTAACTGGCTAGCCGGTGTGGCCTGCGGCCTGGCCTATGCCACCAAACAACAAGCTGTGCTGTTTTTGCCCGCCCTGACCGGCCTGATCTGGTGGCAAAGCAGCCATCCATACGCTGGGCGCACAAACGCGGATGAAAACGAACAAGCCCGGTCAAAACCCAACCCGAGCGATTTTCAGATTAGTGGCCCCGGCGCTGCACGGCAGCGCTGGCAGGCTTTACAAGGCTTTTTGCTGGTGGCTGTGCTGGTGTTGTGGTGGGACAGCCTGCGCTGGCAATGGCTGCCCAGCTACTGGCAACGCAGCGCAGCCACCTATGGCGGCCTGCACTGGGCGCTGGATGCCTCGTTCTGGCCTCGGCTGGGGCAATGGGCAGAGCTGATAGGGCTGGCTTTGGGCTGGCCCGTGTGGCTGATCGCCGCGGCCCTGCTGCTGCGGCAGCGTACCCGGCCTGCCTGGCAGCGCACCGATGCCATCCTGCTGCTCGTGGCTCTGGGCTATCTGCTGCTGCATCTCTTCACCACCCTGGCCCCGTGGGATCGCTACGCGCTGCCACTGGTTCCCCTGCTGGCGCTGCCCATAGCGCGGCTGCTGGCCGCAGCCGACTCCTCGCCCCGGCGCGTCCTGCCTGTGCTGCTGGGAGCCGCGCTGCTAGTCAATGGCATGATGGGCGCATCAGCCCGCCTGCCGCTGGCCGATGCCGGCCTGTACCGCGGCGTAGCACAAAGTGCTGCCTGGCTACGTCAGCAGCCAGCAGACACCGTGGTCTACCAACATCGGCTGGGTTGGCACTACAGCTTCTACCTTTACCGCACCCCCGTGAAACTGCGTTGGTGGGCCACGCCTGCTGATCTGGCAACCGCGGTCGCAGCATCCAGCCCAGCACCGGCGCTGGTAGCCTTTGCCGCAGGCGATGACATAGCCGCGGCGGCCGCCGCGCTGCAAGATCGCGGCTTCGCCCTGTTGCCGACATTCGCCAATGACCAGTCTGCCGCCACCAGTCACCAGGCCGCAAGCCTGTATCGCATTGTACCCGCTGCCGCAGCAGCCCCCACCCATGCCCGCTAAGCCCACCCGCACCACCCAGGCGCTACGCTGGCTGCTGGTAGCTGCGGGGCTGGCCGCGGCGGTGCTGCTGGTCTATGCGCCGTTGCTGCTCACCAACCGCGTACAAGGCGCGGGAGATGCCTTCACCTATTTCACCCCCTACCGCGCCTTTGCCAACGCCGCGCTGCGCGCCGGTCATTTGCCGCTGTGGAACCCCTATTTGTTTATGGGAGTGCCATTTCTGGCCAACCCGCAAAGCGCGGTATTCTATCCGCTGCACTGGCCCTGGATTGGCCTGGATGCCGCGGCCAGCCTGAAAGCCTCGCTGGCGCTGCACCTGTGGCTGACTGCGCTGGGCAGCGCCGTGTACGTTCGCCGGGTGGCGCGCCTCGGCTGGGCGGCTGCACTGACCGCAGCGTTCGTCTGGAGCCTGAGCGGCTATCTGGGCGCGCGCGCCGGACAGATCAACCAAATAAGCGTGGCCGCCTGGCTGCCCTGGCTGCTGACTCTGTCTGCGTTCACGGCCCCGCGGCCGGGCCGCCGCTTCAATGGCGTTGCCTGGGCCGTATTGGCCGCGGCATTGGGGCTGCACCTGCTGGCCGGCCACAGCCAAAGCTCCTTCATCGTCCTGATGGGGCTGCTGCTGGCAGCCATCTGGCCGCTGCTGGCGGCATTGAGCAGCCAAATCGCTGCGCGGCGGCGCGGTAACCCCGTGGCCTTTGCCCGCGCCGAGGCCGGTGCGGCGCTGCAACATACCGTGCTGCTGCTGGCGGCCATCGGCGCAAGCGCGGCGCTGGCCGCGCTGCAACTGCTGCCCACCCTGGAGCTGTCGGCGCTTTCCATCCGCAGCGGCGGCCTGAGCTGGCGCGAGGCAGTGGCCTTTTCGCTGGAGCCGCGCGGCCTGCTGCTCACCTTACTGCCCAGCTACGGCGAGAACCTGGCGGCGCGCTTTGCTACCCCCGCATTTGGCGAATACGTGGGCTATATCGGCGTAATTGCCCTGCTGCTGGCCGCCTGGGGGCTGCTCACCGCCCGCCGTGGTCGCCTGAGCGGGCCGCGCGGGGTGGCGCTAGCCTTCACTGTGATTGGTGCAGGGTTGGCGCTGGGCGCGTACAACCCGCTTTACCTGCTGCTGGTGCGTTTTGTGCCCGGCTTTGACCTGTTCCGCGCGCCGGCACGCTGGCTGATGCTCTACACCTTTGGCGTAAGCGTATTGGCCGCCTATGGCATCGAGGCGCTGGCGGCGCGCCCGATGCGCCTGAGCTGGCCGCGGGGGCAGCGCGTGGGGTGGGTTGCCGCCGCATTGCTGCTGAGCGCCTTGCTGGTGGTGCAGCAGTGGCCCGGCCCGCGCACCTGGCTGCTCTGGCTGGCTGCGGCGCTGGTTGTAGCCGCGGCCGTGCGCTTGCCTCAGCCGCTTGCGCTGCGCCGCGGCCTGCTGCTGGCCGCGCTGCTGGCCGAATTAGCCCTGGCAGCCAATGTGCTGGACCATCGCCATCCCACCGCGCCGCAGGCGGTTGCCGGTTTGCGCAATGCCCCGGCGGTGCTGCTGGCTGCACGTCAAGCGGCTGAGGCCGCAGGCCACCTGCCGGGGCGCTTCCTCAGCCTGTCGGGCATCACCTACGACCCCGGTGACCAGGCCGAGCTGGAGCAGATTTTCGCGCCGTGGCTTTCAGAACAGGGCTTTTACGATCTGCTGGTGGCGGTGAAACAGCAAGAAATTGTGGCCCCCAACCTGCCGATGCTGTGGGGCTTGCCCGCGGCTGATGGCTACGATGGCGGCGTGCTGCCGCTGCGCCGCACGGTAGATGTGCAGTCGTTGCTGATTCCCCCCGATGCCGTGGCCGAAGATGGCCGCCTGCGCGAGCAGCTTGCGGCTGTACCTGCGACACGCTGGCTGAAGCTGCTGGGGGTGACGCATGTCCTCACCGACAAGAGTTTCGACGTATGGCGCGACAACGTCTATTATGACCTGGAATTAACCACCCTGCTTGCGCCCGGCCAGGCGGTGACACTGCCAACCGACCGCCTGACAGCCACCGGCGCAGGCATCTGGAGCTATTTGCAAGGCGCAGCAGATTTACCCGACGGCACACCGGTAGCCATACTTACCCTGCACGGCGAAGGCGGCGAGCTGACTGAACGCTGGCTGACAGGCCAACAGACAGCAGAAGGGGGCTGGCAAAGTGCTGTGCGCCATACCCAGCCCGCGGCGCGCATGGCCTGGCCGCGCGGTGCAAGCGGCTGGGATTATCTGACGCGCTGGCAGTGGCCCGCAGAGTTCACACCTAGCCACCTGACTGTGCGCAATGTAAGTGAACAGGCCACGTTGGCGCTGCGCGGTATCAGCCTGCTGGATGCGCGTACCGGAGCCCACGCAGCATTGACCTTGCCCGCAGATGGTGCTTTCGAGCGCGTACATTCCGGCGATGTCAAGGTCTATCGCACCGATAGCCTGCCGCGCGTGCATCTGGTGCGCCAGGTGCGCGTAGCGAACGATGACGCGGCGGCCCTGCATCTGCTGGCTGCCGCAGACTTCGATCCGACGCAGCAAGTGGTGCTGCTGGCCGATGAGCTGAGCGCGGCCGAACTGGATGCGACTGCGGCGGCCCTGGTTCCCGCGGGTGCGCCCGAAACCGTGCGCGTGCTGACCGATCAGCCGGAGCAACTGACTTTTGCGGTGGATCTGGCTGCACCGGCTGTGCTGATACTGAGCGACACCTGGTATCCGGGCTGGCAAGTGCGGGTGGACGAAACGCCCGCCCCCCTGCTGCACGCCAACTATTTGTTCCGTGCCGTGTTTGTACCTGCGGGGCATCATCGGGTAGAATTCAATTTCGCGCCGACATCGTTGCAACAAGGTGCGCGCATAAGCCTGCTGGCCGGGTTGGCTCTGGCTGGGGTAGCCGTGTGGAGCGCACGGCGCCGCCACAATTTTGCCGAGGAGCAAACGAGATGAACATCATCAACCGCCTCATCGCCGTGCTGTTGGCGGTAGTTTTATGGCTTGCCCTGGTGGCCCTGGCGCTGGCCCCAACACAAGCCCTGGCATGGGCGCGCCAAGCCCTGAACCGGATTGAAAGCAACCTGGCGCAGGCAACAACGACTCTGCCCGATTGGCTATATCTGCTAGCGCGGCTGGGCGTGGTGGTGGTGGTATCGCTGCTGCTGGCCGTCTGGATGATGCAGCAATTGCGCCGCAAAGCACCGGCTGTGGTTACTATGCGCCTGCCCTCAGGCGGCCAGGCCGAGGTGACCGCCGAGTCGGTCAGTCGTCGGCTGGCGTGGCACATTGACCAGTTGGCCGACGTCAACCAGGTGACGCCGGTGGTACGCACGCGCGGCCGCGCCATGGATGTAGACATCAACCTGCAAACCGCGCCCGATGTAGATGTGCCGCTGAAAACCGAAGAAGTCGTGGCTGTGGCGCGTGACGTGATTGAAACGCAGATGGGCTTACAGCTCAACCGCATCAAAGTCAACATTGATCACGCTCCCTACCGCCCGCTGCTTTGACATGATGATAGGAAAGCTGAGAGTTGCGAGTTGCCCATTCCTCGCCTCCTTCTCATGCACCAATTCACCAATCTTCCAATCTTCCAATCACCTCCCTACTTCCCCACCTGTCTATTTGTTTACCCGCCTTCGGCGTACCGATCTATCAATCACCTCTATGCCCCTTTCCAACCTTTTCAAAAAAAGAACCGTTCAACCACCTGCTAAGCCGTTACGGACAGAACCTAACCCGCCCCCCGTGCATGTGGTCGAAGTGCAAGCCGCAAGGCTGATTGCCCAGGTGAGCGCGGGCGCGCAGATCAACCTGCTGGACTGCCGCGAGCCGTTTGAACGCGCGCAGATGCGCATTCCCGGCAGCCTGCACATCGCTATGAACGACATCCCCGCGCGGCTGAGTGAGCTGGATGCTGCCCTGCCGTGGGTGGTGGTCTGTGCCCACGGCCATCGCTCTTACAGCGTGGCCGACTATTTGCTGCGTAACGGCATTGAGGCCAGCAGCCTGGCTGGCGGCATCACCGACTGGGCGCTGTGTGGCGGCACAACCGAAAGCGATTTCCGCCGCTAAGAACCTATCCAGCAATACCGGCTTTAACCGCGGCCCCTTCGGGATGATTAGCATTTTGTAACTAAGGTCTGCCTTCTTAAACGGAGCGTATGCTATGCTGCACAAACTGGTACGAACTGTAATGCACAACGGTGTGATCAGTTGTCGCCATGATGCCACCGTGGCCGAGGTGGTGCGCACCCTAAGCGACACCGATATTCACGCGCTGGTGGTAGTAGGCGATACAGGCGAGGCTGTAGGCATTGTATCGCACATGGATATCATCCCGCACCACGCTGCCGATCTGGAACAGCTCACAGCAGCCGATATTATGACCGAAGGTGTGGTCAGCGTGTCACCCAATGCCACGGTGCAGCAGGCTATTGACCTGATGCTGGCGCGCCGCATCCACCGCCTGGTGGTGGTGCAGTCACAAGATGACCGGCTGATGCCACTGGGAATGCTTTCCACCACCGACATTGTGCGCGAGATGCGCGGCTCAAAATGGACCTGGTATGCCTGACAACTACCCGCCGGCACTTTGAAATATCGCCGCGCTTGAGTATAATTGCCCAGGCAATTATTGCCGGCAGTACTGTTCAGGAAGGTTAGATGTATGCCTGTTTACGAATATGAATGCGAAAGCTGTGATTTGCACTTCGAGAAGTTGCAGCGCTTCAGCGAAGATCCCCTGCGGATTTGCCCAAGATGCGATGGGCCTGTGCACCGCGTCATCCAGCCGGTAGGTGTGATCTTTAAAGGCTCCGGTTTCTATGTCACCGACAACCGCGGCAAGTCCTCCACCATGCCACCGGGCAAGCGTGATGGCGACAGCAAAGGTGAGGGTGACAACAGCGGTAGCAGCGACAAGGCTGAGACCAAGCCCGCCGCTGCAGCCGACACCACCGCGCCGGCTAAAACTGCCGAAAAAGCCGCCGACTAAACTCACAGACTGGCTAAACGCTGATAAAAAAACGGCCTCACCCAATGGTGAGGCCGTTTTATATTATGTAAATTAACCAGCTTCGCCGCTGCTGTTAAAGCTGAAAACTGCCGCTGGCCGGTATCACCTTCTGGCTATAGTTGGTGACATAGTTAAGCAGTTGGGCGCGCAGGGTGTTCCAGTCCTCGCTGTCGAGAATTTGATCCATCGCTGCCAGGTCGTTGGTCACCCCGCCGGTGAGGATTTGCGGGCCATCCCCATACACGGTATACCACGCCTCTGTAGGTTGCAGCCCCAGGCGCATCATCTTGGGCGCAAATTCTCGCACAATGAATTCGAAATAGGGCTGTTCGCGACCTGTTTTGATGTCCCAGCTCATCAGCAATTTCATCATACGGTTCACTCCTTTTGCTGCAAGGCATATAGTGGCTATAGCATACCAGTAACCTGACAATTCGGCAAGTTGTATCACCGCCACAACAGGGCTTTACAGAAGCCTGAGATGGTGTCTGCCATCTTGAGCAGGCTTGCCAGACCAGGCCATGCGCTGCTGTTGGCATGAGGCCAGGGGCGCGGCACACTGCGCAGGGCGACACATCCGCCCATTGACGGGGTTTTGCGAAACCCTGCCGTTGTAACGTGCCAGGAGCGGAACGCAGATCACTTGACACGTCTGCGGGCAAGCCCTACAATAGGCCCACAGGAGAACCCCCGAATGCAGGCTACTACCCACTCTTCCCCAACCCGCATGAGCGTCCCCGGCGCGTGGCTTTCCGGCGCGCTGATGGTGATTTTGCTGCTGGCGCTGGCAACCTCGCTGCGCGTGGCAAACTGGGCCGCGGGTATGGATGAACTGACGCCGATCCTGCTCACCGGCTTTGCTGCAGGGGTGGCCCTCAGCTATTCACGCTGGGATGGCCTATGGCCGGTGGTGGTGAGCTTTTTGCTCAGCCTGGTAGCCGTGCTGCACTGGATCGGTCAAACGCCGGACGTGCCGTTGGGCCTGAGTGAGCCGGAACGCGTGCTGCATATCGGCGTAAGCCTGTGGTCGTGGCTGTTGCTGCTGGTAGGCGAAGAGCCGGTGCGCAGCAATGTGGTGTTTCTGTTGCAATTGGGCATCCTGCTGTGGTGGCTCAGCTACCTTTCTGCCTGGGCGCTGTTTCGTGAGGGACGCGTCTGGCGCGCCATTATCCCCATCGGTCTGGTGCTGCTGGTCAATACCTATTTTGGCCCAACTAAGCTCAACCTTTACTTTGGCGTCTTTGTAGTCTGTGCGCTGCTGCTGGCGGTGCGCAGTTTTCTTGCTGAACAGGAACTGGCCTGGCGCGAGGCCGGTGTGCGCTACCCCGCCGATATCCAGCTCGATTTTCTGCGTGATGGCTTCATTCTCGCCGTGCTGGTAATCGGCCTGGCGGTACTGCTACCCAATGCTGGCAGCAATCAAACGCTGGATGCCGCGCTGGAACCGGTGCGCACCCCCTGGCGCGATGTACAGCAGGAATGGACACGCCTCTTCAACTCGCTCAACTACCAGCGCACTGCCGCGGGAGACGCCGCGTTCGGCAAATCGCTGACACTGGGTGGGCCGCGCACCCTCACCGACCGGCTGATTATGCAGGTAAAGAGCGATGAGGGACGTTACTGGCGTGCAGTGGCCTACACCACTTTCACCGGAAGCCAATGGCTGAGCACGGCGCCGCTGGCTCAGGCTATTGATGCGGCCAACCATGTGCAAACCCCGCAGTTTGCTGCACGCCGTGCCGTCACTCAAACCATCACCCTGGACACCTACACCGGCAACGTGCTGGTTGCAGCCGGCCAGCCGCAACGCGTCAGCCTGAAAGCCACGGCAGATTTATACGTGGTGCAGCCAGCCCAAACCGAGGGAGGGCTGCCACTGGCCGAAATCGCCATGCTGCACCGCCGTGATGCCACCCTGCGCCCCGGCGACCAATATCTGGCCGTTTCTTCGCTGTCCACGGCCACGATAGAGGACCTGCAAGAAGCCGGCAGCGTCTATCCTGCCTGGGTGACTGCCAGCTACCTTGACCTGCCGCCTGATCTTTCGCCGCAAGTGGTCGAGCTGGCACGCACGGTGACAGCCGGTGCCGCCACTCCCTATGACCAGGCCACCGCGCTGGAAACCTATCTGCGCGGTTTTCTCTACAACGATCAAATCAACGCGCCGCCGCCGGGGGTCAATGCTGTAAACTACTTCCTGTTTGAAAGCAAGCAAGGCTATTGTGACTACTACGCCAGCAGCTTTGCCATGCTGGCACGCACGCTGGGCATTCCGGCGCGAGTAGTAGCAGGCTATTCGCAGGGCGATTACGACCAGGAAACAGGGCGCTATCTGGTGCGCGAACGCCACGGTCATTCCTGGCCCGAAGTATTCTTCCCCGGCTACGGCTGGATCGAATTCGAGCCAACTGCCTCAGAGCTGGCCCTTGTGCGTCAGCATCGCCAGGACACCGCCGCTGAAGAAATCGTTGCGCCGCCTCTGGACGAAGACACGACAGGGCCGGAACAGGCGCAGGACTTAACAGGTGGCGAGACGACTCAACCGCTGCCAGCCACCGACAACAACACATCCCGCGCCCCGCGCCTGTTAGGAATTGCTCTAGTTGTTGCCGCCGCGCTGGCTGGCTGGGCCTATTGGCGACGCAACAAGGCGGCACAGCAACAGGGAACACCGTCCACACTCGACCCGCATCTGGTAGCCACGTTGTACGGGCATCTGGTGCAATGGGCGCACCGTTTGCGTTTGCCGGTGGCTGCCAGCCAGACCCCGCACGAACAGGCGGCTACGCTGGCAGGCGTAGTACCAGAGGGCAGCAACGCCATTCAGACTATCGCTCAAGTGTATGTGGAAGATCGCTACAGCCCGCGGCCAATGAGCGAGGAACAGGCGCGCCGCGCCTGGGCTGCATGGCAAGGGGTGTTGCCTTTGTTGCAACAGGCATGGTTCAACCTGCGCGTAGGGCCGGCCGCGCGGCTACGCCAAATCATCAAACGCGGCCGCGACCAGTAAGAGAGACCGCGCTTCGTCATCACCGGTGATAGGAATTGCCCGACCCGCGGCAGCCAGGGTGATGCTGCGCGCGGAAACATTCACCCCGCGCCTGCCTCCTGTTACCCTCAACCTGACAGTAATCAGGCGATGGTCATTCTCCCTTTAACACAGCTTTGAACACACTAGCTTCTGCTTTCTTGTGCGGCCCAACCACGGCCAGGCAGGCGCGTTCCGGCTGCCACAATGCTTGGGCCACGCGCAACATATCCTCAGCTTGCACCTGATCCATACGCGCCAGCAAGTCTTCGACCGATAGCATGTCGCTGCCAGCCAGCTCCTGACGGCCCAAACGTCCCGCCACAGTCAGGGTATCTTCCAGGCTGAGCAACAGGCGGCCCTTGATAAACTCTTTAGCGTTGCGCAAAGTGGCAGCATCCACCGGCTCACGGCGCAGGCGCTCGGTTTGCTGCACAATCGCTCGCAAAGCCTGCACAGCGTTCCCCGGGGCCACTGCAGCATAAATGCCGCTGACTCCGGCATCAGCCAGATAGCTGACAGAGGAATCCACGACATAGGCCAGCCCCAGCCGTTCACGGATCTCCAGAAACAGGCGTGAACTCATCCCCTCGCCCAAAATAACGTTGAGCAGTCCCAAAGCAAAGCGGTCTTCGTGTTCGCGCGCCAGACCGGGGAAATACAAAGCCAGGTGGCTTTGTTCTGTCTTTTTCTTAACCAGAGCCAGCCGCCCGCGTGCCGGGAAAGGAGGAGCTGCGACAAAAGCAGGCTGCGCCGCCCCCTGCCAATCGCCCAACAAGCTATCTACCTGATCCACCACCTGTTGATGCTGCACATTGCCGGCCACGCTGATCACCGTGTTGGCCGGGCCATAGCTGTGCTGTAGATAATCCAGCAAAGCCGCGCGGCTGAGGCCTTGCACGCTGGCTGGAGTGCCGGCCACATCCCACCCCAGCGGGTGATTGGGCCAGGTCAGGTCGTGCAGTGCCAGCATCACCAGCTCTTCGGGGATATCCTGCGAAGAAATCAGCTCTTCCAGGATCACGCGGCGTTCCTTTTCGACCTCAGCCTCAAGCAGCAGACTGTGGCGCAGCATATCGCTCAGTACATCCAGCGCCAGTGTCAGATGGCTATACTGCATTTTTGCCCAAAGCACGGTCATTTCCTGGCTGGTACTGGCATTAAACAGGCCGCCGTGCCCCTCGATTTCCTGGGCAATGGCTTCGGGCGAAGGACGCCGCGCCGTGCCCTTGAACAACATATGTTCGATAAAGTGGGCCGCGCCGGCGGTTTCCGGCTGCTCATAGCGTGAGCCAATAGACATATAGAACCCCACACCTACCGAGTAAGTGTGGGGCATGGTGATGGTTACGATGCGTAAACCGTTAGCAAGCGTGGTCTTGTTGTAATAAGAAGTCAAGGATCGCGCCGTTTCTGTAAGGGGATCAAGGAGTAGGAGACGTAGACAGCAGCGCATCCAGCTCTTGTTGCGCTACCTGCATGGCGCTGGCATCCTGACCGGGGCCGATATCCAGAAAAGTTTGAAACGCCTGAATAGCCTCGGCACGCTGGCCTTGCAGTTTGTAGAGTACACCCAAGCCGAAATAAGGCTCAGGCAGCTTGGCATCAAGCTCGTTGGCTTTAAGAAGATAGCTGGCCGCCTGATCCAGTTGCTCGAACTGGATCAGCACCACGCCCATCAGGTAGTTAAGCTCGGCATCGTTGGGGGCAAGCTCCAGGCCGCGAGCAAAGCTGGCCTGAGCCTCATCCAGCGCGTTGAGAGAGTATTGCGCCACGCCAAGGTTGTGCCAATACCCGGCCTCTTGCGGCGCCAGCGTGACAGCCTGACGAAACCCCTCGACAGCGGCGGCAAGGCGACCTTGCTCGAAAGCTGCGTTGCCCTGAGCAAAATAGTCCTCAGCAGTGAGTGGCGCTGCCTGGGCTGGTATCGCCGTGGCCGCACCATCGGCTGCGGGCGAGGGCACGGCAGGCTGGGCAGCGTTTTGGCCGCAGGCCGTCACCAGCAGCACAGCCAGGATCAAAAGCACAGTACGCATGGCTATTTAATATCCATGACCACGATCTGCGTTTCTTCAGGCAGTTGCGCCTTGGTGATGCGCAGTGTGCTCACCGGTTCCGGCGTGGGCAGGCCCATTTCCTTCAGAAAGCGCTCCAGCGGGTCAAGATGCTCTGGTGTGCCTTCCATGCGATAGTGCATGGGGATGACAATGCGCGGCTCGATGATGCTGATCACCTCGGCGGCCATGGCAGCATCCAACGTGTAGCGACCACCCACCGGCACAAGCAGCACATCAATGTTGGGCATGGCCTCTACCTGGGCCTGAGTCAACACATGTCCCAGGTCGCCCAGGTGTGCCACGGTCATTTCCGGAAACTCGAAGATGAAGATCGTGTTTGGGTCGGCATGACCCTCAGCGTTTTTGCCGTGGGTGCTAGCTACCCCGGTGATGAACACACTATCCACCTCGTACTCACCAGGGCCGGTGAAGACCTTGCGCCATTCCTTCACGCCTTCGGCATAGCTGTGACCGGGAGCGGCATGGCTCAACGTCACCAGATCAGCCTTCAGCTTGGGCAGCGTCAAGCCGATGGTTTTGTCGTAGGGATCGCACACCACCGCAAGGTTGCGGTCCTTCAACCTGAAACAGGCATGACCGTACCAATTAATCTCCAAAGTAAAGCGCCTCCAGGATACAGTTAGTTGGTGCGCAGGTCGCGAATCTCAGCCACCAGCGGGGACAGCACCGCGCGCAAAGCAGCTTCGTCCAGACCGGCCACCTTGATCGCCAGCTCAGCAGTGCTTGGGTCATCACCGGCAAAGGTGCCCAGGGCGATGATGTTGCCACCCTTTTCATAGATGGCCTTGCTTAGCTCGGCAATCTCACCGGCACGGTTAGGAACCAGCACGCTGACGCGCACACCGGTTTGGCGCGCCCCCATCATCTCCAGCATGATCTTGAACAGGTCGGTTTCGGTGATCATACCTACCACCTTGCCATCCAGCGTCACCGGCAGGCCACCTACCTTGTTGTCAATCATCACACGCGCCGCCTCTTCGATGGGCGTATCTTCGCTGATGGTCGTCACGTTTTTGCTCATCACCTGGCTAACCTTGATCTTGCTCACCAGGTAGCTGATCTCCCACACGCTCAGCAATGTAGCCTGCGTGGGTGAGGCATTAAGCAGATCGCCCTCGGTGACAATCCCTACCAGCTTGCCGTTTTGAATCACCGGTGCGCGGCGGATGTGCTCACGGCGCATGAAGGCTTGAGCGTCCAATGCCGACATATCAGGGGAGACAGTGAGAACCGGATGAGACATGCGTTCGCCGACTAACATAGGACCTCCTGAACTAAAGCAAATGAGTAGCTGTTCAGCCTGAAACAGCTCAACCTTCCGGATTGATTTGAGGATGATGCGGCTGGCGGCGGGCCTTGAGGACCTCAACGATAGCCGGTACCACTGAAATCACAATGATAGCTACAATGACCAACTCGAAATTATGCTGCACAAAGGGAATGTTACCGAAGAAGTAGCCTAGCAGCGTGAAAATAGCGACCCACGCAATGCCGCCAATAACGTTCCAGCGCAGGAAAAAGCCATAATCCATTTGCCCCACACCGGCTACAAAGGGAGCAAAGGTGCGCACAATGGGGACAAAGCGTGCCAGAAAGATTGCCTTGCCGCCATGTTTGTCGAAAAAGGCACGCGTGCGCTCCATGTGGTCTTTTTTGATCCAGCGTACTTCGCCGGTATACGCTTTCGCCCCGATACGGTGACCGATCCAATAGTTGGCAGTGTCGCCCAACACCGCGGCCAGTGAAAGCAGACCAAACAACGCCCAGGGATTGAGCGCGCCGCGTGCTGCAAAAGTGGCCGCAGCAAAAATCAGCGAGTCGCCGGGCAGGAAGGGCATCACCACCACACCGGTTTCAACGAAAACAATCAAAAACAAAATAACCAGTGTCCACGCACCATACTGCACAATAATATCGTTGAGATAGGTATCAACGTGCAAAACAAAGTCAATCAGTTGAGAAATAAATTCCATAAGATGTTCTAAAACCTGTGCTGGGCTGGCAACAACACGCCTTGCCGCACTGTCAACCGTCGGGGCCGCAGGGTTTGAAGCCGCAACGCGTGGCAGCCATTAGAAAAGACAATTATAACATCAGCCGCGCTGATAACCAAAGATCAACCCAACAGTGCTTTGAGTGGTGCAATCACCGGAGCCACAGCCGCGCGGCCGCGGGCCAGCATATCCTCGGTACGGGGAAACAGATAGTCGCTTTCGGCCAAATCCGGCTCGATCAGGAAATCGGCTTGATCCAGTGCATCACCGGCTTTCAGCACCAGCGCACTAAGCGCCGCGCTGCCCGCCCAAAACAGGTTAGAGGGCACGCGGTGGCCCAGCGGCATGATGTTCACCGCCACCACCACATCGGCCCCCATCTCGCGCAGCACGCCGATCAGCAGATTGTTACTGGCAAAGCCATCGCACAGCAAGCGGCCACGCCACCGCGCGGGGGCGACAATACCCGGCACCGACGCGCTGGCGCGTGCCGCATGAACCACGCGGCCATCGGTGATTACCACCGGTTCACCTGTGACCAAATCGGTAGCGCCGATAGCCAGCGGGATGGGCAGCTCATCGAACGTAGGGTCGCCCATGGTGCGGATCAAAAACGGCTCGATCTTGCTGAAATCCACCAATCCCAGCCGTCGTGCGCCGCGGCGACCGGGCAGCGGCAGAATGGGCGCGGCAATGCGCGGCCAGGTGAGTTGCACAGCCAGATCGCGCAACCCGGCCACACTCACGCCGGCGGCATAGGCCGCGGCCACCAGCGCCCCTGCACTGACACCACTAACAAAATCAGCGTGAATACCGGCTTGATGCAGCCCCTCGATCACACCGACATGGGCACGACCGCGTGCCACCCCGCCAGACAGCGCCAGCCCCAGGCGCTTGCGTTGTTTCCAGACTGCCACTGTCACCTCTTCACTGCGCGTCGCGGTGGAGATAAGGGGCAGCTTGTGATCGGTGGGACCGGAAAACGTCGGGGGCATGAGGATTTGTCAGGCAAAAGGGCTGACTACGCCGCCTTCGTGTCTGGTAAGGCGTAACCCGAAGCCGCGCGGGCGGTTGAAGCAAGGGGCCTTTGTTGCGAGGATTACGCCTTACACAGCAGAAAGCACTCAGCCCGCTAAAAGTCAATCGAACGGCCTTCGTAGGCGTAGCGGAAGAGCTTTTCCAGCTCGTCGTTATCGGCAAAGCGCAGGTTGAAGAAAAGCTGGTTATCGGCTGCGGCATTGGTCACCAGCTTGGGCAGGGCCTGCTCGAAAGCATCACGGCTAATGCCCAGATCTTCCAGCCGCGTAGCGAAGTTGATCTGAGCAGAGAGGCTGCGGATAGCCGCGGCCAGTGCAGCAACACCGGCGGCCTCATCTTCAGCGGGCAGACGCAGGAAATGGGCAATGTCGGCGTAGCGCGTGCCGCCACCGTTGGCAGTGAACTCGACCACATAGGGCAAAAACAACCCCACGGCGCGGCCATGCGGCACATGCAGCACTGCACCCAGCGAATGGCCCATGGCATGCGACAGCCCCAACATAGCGTTGCTGAAGGCGATACCGGCAATAGCGGCAGCGTTGTGCATGTGGCCGCGCGCTTCGGCATCAGAGCCGTCAGCGTAGGCCACGGGCAGGTAACGCATGGTCAGTTGCACCGCTTTCAGTGCCAGGCCATCGCTGAAGTCGTTCGCCAGGGTGTTGGTGTAGGCTTCCACCGCGTGCGTCAACACATCCATGCCGGTATCAGCGGTGATGCGCGCGGGCAGGCCCATCACCAGCGTGGAGTCGACAATCGCCAGATCGGGCAGCAGTTCCGGCGATCCCATCGAGAGCTTCATTTGGGCCTCGGTGTCAGTCAACACCGTGGCCCAGGTGGCCTCGGAACCGGTGCCGGAGGTGGTGGGGATGGCAATCAGCCGCGCTTTCTGGCGCAGACCATAGTCCTCCATCGGATTGATGGCCGCGGGATCGGCATCGGGGCATTCGTAGAGCAGCCAGGCTGCTTTGGCGGCATCCATAGCGGAACCGCCCCCCAGACCAATGATCCAATCGGGTTGATAGTCGGCCATCAGCGCCGCGGCGCGCTGCACGGTCTGCAACGAGGGATTGGGTTCGACCTCGGCGAAAACCGCGCTGTCCAGCCCGGCGACAGCCAGCCGCTGCTGCACGCGCTCTACAAAGCCAAAGGCCAGCATGTTGGCATCGGTGACGAAGAAGGCACGTTTCCCTTGCAGATGCTCCAGATGCTCCAGGGCATCATCACCGAACACAACCTTGGGACTGCTGAAAATCCACATGGCTAACCTCCTTGACGCGCGTCTATTCGGGGAATTCGGTAGACACCAGGGTGGCCGCGTTGACCAGCTCCTGCGCGGCTTTGACAGATTTCAACACCTTAGCCATGTTGCCTTTGAGCTTGAGCTGACGGGTCATCAAAGCCTGAATGGGGTCTGTTTTCTTTTCGATAACCTTTTTCCAGGAGCCGATCTTGCCGCTGACTTCAAATTCAGGGCTTTTATCGCTGGCACTAGCCACAATATAGGCATTGCGGCATTCGCCATGCCACAGGTCAAGGTACAGCACGCGCTGACTGCCGTTGGCTAATTCACCGATGAAGTAGAAGTCGCCTTCCCAGGTTTCAGCGGCCACTTTATAGGCGGCGCTGCCGTTGACGGCGCTCTGAAATGCTGCTGCCCACTCGTCAGTCAGAAAAGGAATAGCCATGGGGGAGAACCTCCTGATGCTGGTGCGTTGATGACGCGCTGCGTTGCGCGCCGGTTGGTGTCTGCACTATACCATGAAACAGGATGCGGAGCAAAAGGAGAGTGCCAGGTGGCAAGGGGCATCGTTTGAGCAGCGGGTTCTGAACTGCTCCCTGCCCGCAAGGGGTTTAGATACGCTGGAATTGGCTCTCCTCATGCAACTTGATGCACCTCAACGCGCGCCGTGAAACTTTGACTAAACCGCGCCCCTGTGCTAGAATAGCCAAGTCCTGAGGGAAAAGGAATCCACCCCGGAGGGATGGCCGAGCGGTCTAAGGCGGCTGTCTTGAAAACAGCTGTGGCAGCAATGTCACCGGGGGTTCGAATCCCTCTCCCTCCGCCTTGTTCAGTAGGCAGCGACAGTGCTATGCTTACTGTTCACTGACAACTGAATAAGGGGAGGTCGCATAGTACGGTCTAGTGCGCCCGCCTGCTAAGTGGGTAGGGGTAGCAATATCCCTCGAGGGTTCAAATCCCTCCCTCCCCGCCATGCGTCCCAGTAGCTCAGTGGATTAGAGCGCTTCCCTGCGGAGGAAGAGGCCACAGGTTCGAGTCCTGTCTGGGATACCAAACAAAACACCCCCCGGAGTTTCCGGGGGGTGTTTTGATTCAAAATCTATGCAGGGCTGTTCAGGCCAGCGCGCTGCCGCACCCGCTGCAGAAACGATCAGTCTTGTGCAGCCGCTGACCACACTGCGGGCAAAAATTCAAGGTGCTGACGGGAGCATCTTTCACCTGCCGCAGGCCGGCAATTTCGACCTCCAGACTGTTTTGCAGGGCCGGGTCGGCCTCGGCCTGGGCCAGCGCATCTATCTGTCGGAGGACACGCGCTGCCTGGCCGCGCAGTTGAGCATCGAACACAGTGAAATCGGCAGCAGATACCTTGCCGACTTGCTGATCGAAGCGCAACTCGCGAATGGCCTGATAGATAGCATCGCGCTGCGTTTGCAGATCTACCAACGGATCGGCCAGCGGCAACGCCTCGACAGCCAGATCAGCGGCAAGCAAGCCGCGGCGCTCCTGCAACAAGGGCCAGGCCACGGCCATCAACGCCACAGCCAGCAACAAAACAGAACCAACTACTACTAATACCATGGGGACATACTCACTTGATCAGGCAGGCTGGGCACTGCGCGG
Organism: uncultured Caldilineales bacterium; assembly: GCA_937907455.1. Taxonomy (GTDB): domain Bacteria; phylum Chloroflexota; class Anaerolineae; order JAAEKA01; family JAAEKA01; genus JAAEKA01. Next base: position 40,183 of record CALESQ010000019.1, on the reverse strand, counting down.
GGCCACGGCCAGAACTTCGCTTTCGCGGCTGTGCGGCCACACTGCCAGCAGCGTGCCGAGAATCATCACTAGCCCACCGATCCACATCCAGCTCATCAGCGGGTTGACGTAAACCTTGAAGGAGGCGGTCTGACCGGTGCCTTCCCAGCCAGCCAGCACCACGTACAGATCTTCCTGCAAGCCCATGCGAATGGCAATTTCGTTGGTGGGTTGGTCGCGTCCGGCCATGGTGTTGTAGAAGTGCATGGCCGGAGTGATCACACCCAGGGCACGGCCGTTACGCTCGACGTGCAGGGTGGCTTCCACGGCATCATAGGTGGAACCGGCTGACTGGCTCAGGCCGTCGAATGTCATGCGATAGCTGCGTACCTGAAGCGACTCGCCTACAGCCAAATTGGCCTGACCCTCGGTTTGATAGACGTTGGCACCGATGATAGAAACCGCAATGAGTACCACACCGAGATGCACGATGTAGCCGCCATAGCGGCGCTGGTTGCGATGGAAAAGTTGAAAGAAGGCAATCGGCCAGCTTTCGCGGCGCGTGGTGCGCCGCGCTTTGGCGCCGCGATAAAATTCCTGTAACAGACAACCCAGCACAAAACCCACCACCGCAAAAGAAATGGTAGCAAAGAGCTTTTGCTCGCCCAGCACGAAGCCAAGTGCGCCCACGGCCAACCCCAGCAGCAAGGGAAAGACAAAGTTGCGGCGTAGCGTTTCCACGCCGGAACGTCGCCAACTCAACAGCGGTGCGCTGCCCATCAGCACCAGCAGGGCCAGGAAGAAGGGGCCGGTGACTTTGTTGAACCACGGTGCAGCCAGCGACATCTTTTCAATCGGCAGAAACTGGCTCAGCCCGTCGGAGATGATGGGGTAGAGCGTGCCGAACAGCGTGAGACCGGCGATGATAGCCAGCAGCAGGTTGTTGAAAAGAAAGGCCGACTCGCGGCTGACCATGCTGTCCAGCGTATTGGGGCTGCGCAGATCGTTCAGGCGTGAGCCAAGCAACCACAGAAAGCCGAACAACGACAGCACGATGAAGGAAAGGAAAAGCGGGCCGATGTTGGAAAGCGCAAAGGAATGCACCGATTCGATCACACCGCTGCGGGTGATGAAAGTACCCACCATGGTCAACTCGAAGGTGAAAAAGATCAGTGCCATGTTCCACACCTTCAGCATCCCACGGCGTTCCTGGATCATAATGGAATGCAGAAAGGCTGTGGCAGTGAGCCAGGGCAGGAAACTTGCGTTTTCCACCGGATCCCAGGCCCAATAGCCGCCCCAGCCCAATTCAACATAAGCCCACTGCGATCCCATCAGAATGCCGATGGTGAGGAACATCCACGGGATCAGCGTCCAGCGGCGGATCACGCGAATCCACTCGTTGCCGAGCTGCCGGGTGACCAGCGCTGCCACGGCGAAGGCAAAAGGAACAATCATGCCAATCCAGCCGAGGTAGAGCATCACCGGATGGATCACCATCCAGTAGTTTTGCAAAATGGGGCTGAGGCCGCTGCCATCACTGAGGGCGGCCGGCATAGCACCGGCAGGAGCAAACAGCGCGGCCGCCGTGGTGCCATCAGGCAGCAGCCAAAGGCGGCGGAAAGGATTGGCAGCGAAAATCAGTACCGTCAAAAAGAAAAGCTGTACTGCCAGCAACACGGCGCTGATGTAGGGGCGCAAGCTGGGCTGCCGCTTCCACTGCGCCAGCGTGAGGGCCACCGCATACACCGACAGGATGAAGGTCCAGAACAGCAGCGATCCGGCCTGTCCGCCCCACAACGACGAGATGTTGTAAAACAGTTCCTGCGTGTTGCTGACCTGATTGGCGACATAGGCCACGCTGTAATCGCGGGTCACCAGTGCGGCCAACAACACCAGCACGGCAAGCACCACAAAGCCGCTCACCACATAGACGGCATTACGGCCTGCCAACACCAGGGCGGGCCGGTTCTGCCAGGCGCCCAGCAGATTCAGCACCACGCCCAAAGCAGCTACAATCAAACCAAATAATAGGGCAATCAAACCCAGATCAGCCATCATTTTCTCCTATATCTAGTTCAGCAGCTTTTCAATCTCTGCATTCAACTCGGCGCGGGTTGTAGGGCCAACAAACACCTTCACCACACGGCCTTGCTGGTCAATGATAAAAGTTTCAGGCAGTCCTTGCACGCCATAGGCATTGTAAATGCGACCCTGAATATCCGGCCCGTTGGGATAGGTGATATCGTACTGCTCCAGCCACTCCAGATTGAGCGGCTCTTGATCCAAATAATCCACGCCGATGAAGCGCACACCGCGATCTTTGAAATCGCGCCAAGACAGCTCCAGATCATCGGCTTCGCCCTTGCAGGAAACGCACCAGGTGGACCAAAAGTTGACGACCACCACCTGGCCGCGCATGTCCTGCAAGCGCAGCGTATCACCCTCAAAGCTGACCAGGGTGAAGTCGGGGGCTTGCCCGGTTTCTACACGTTTGTCACCCGCGGTGATCAGGCCGTAGGCCAGCAAGGCGACAAAGAAGACTGCCAGCGCCAAAACTACATAGCGTCCCGGCGATTTTTTCGAGGCGACAGCGGGTTGAACTGTCATAACACATCCTTTATTAGCTACGCAGCCAGGTTGGGTCGGGAGATTGGGACATTCCCTTGCTGCGGGCCTTGCTGCGGGCCTTGCTGCGGCCGGTCTCCTGACCGAGTCCGCAGGCGGTGATTCTTGCTGCGGCCGGTCTCCTGACCGAATCCGCAGGCGGTGATTCTTGCTGCGGCCGGTCTCCGTCCGCAGATACATGGCTCGGTCTGGAGATTGGGAACCATCCCGCAGGGACCGGCCTGAGCGTCGGTGATTATTGCTGCGACTCTCGCTGCGGCTCTTGCTGCGGCCGGTCTCCTGACCGAGTCCGCAGGCGGTGATTCTTGCTGCGGCCGGTCTCCGTCCGCAGATACACGGCTCGGTCTGGAGATTGGGAACCATCCCGCAGGGACCGGCCTGAGCAGCAGCAGATTAGACTGAGCAGGCGCAATGAAATCTATTTGATTTGGCGCAGGTCTTCGTCTACGCGGGCCAGGTAGGCATCGTCGTCAGCCGCGGCAGAGGGTGTGGGCGAAGCCGCAACATGCCCGGCAGCGGTTTGACGTGTCCAACCGCGCACTGTGATCAGCAACCAAGTGACGCCACCGATCACCGCCACCACCGGCAGCAGCCAGATCAGCCAATGCAAGCCTTCGCGCGGTGGCTCACCCAACACCACGGGGCCATATTGAGCCACAAACTCCTGCTTGATCTGCGCCTTGTTGGCCCCTTCGGCTAAACGCTGCGAGATCACCTGACGCATTTGCTCACAGGCTTGCAGGTCGCAATTATCCAAACGAACGCCATTGCACAGCGGGCAATACAACTCGCGCGCTACTGCCTGAACCTGGTCCAAAGTAGGGGTAGGAATTTCCTGAGCGTGGCCTGCTGTCCAGGCAATACTGCCTGCCAAGAGGAACACGGCAATGATCACCAGGCCGAGGCGACGCGCCAGGGCGATCACAGGCAAAATTTTGTTCATGGGTCTGATACCATTTCTGCATTCGAAAATCGAATCGGCCAGCAATAGGCGAGATTATAGCACAAAGCCGCGTTTTCTTTAAGTTTGGCTGCTTACCATGCTGAGCGGGGGCATAGCCTTTGGGTAAATTTGACAGGTTCGCGCGATGTGGATACAACATAACATAACTTACTTCTTCTGACCGATCAACTACTTTTTCCACGGAGCTACTGCATGAACAAGCGATTTATCCTGCGTATTCTTATGATAGGTCTTGTGTTGTCGGCATTATTGCTGTCGGCGTTACCGGTAGCCGCAGCACCGGTGCATCAGGGAGGCATTCACATAGTGCAACCCGGCGAGAATCTCAGCAGCATCGCCGTGTACTATGGCGTGAGTACGGCCGCACTGGCCCAAGCCAACGGCATCACCAATCCCAACTGGATCTATGTGGGTCAACGGTTGACGATCCCCGGCGCGGGCGGCAGCAGCAGCGACGGCAGCAGCAGCGACAGCAGCAGCTCGGTGCATGTGGTGAGCGCAGGTCAAAACCTCAGCAGCATTGCGGCTTACTACGGCCTCAACCTGTGGACATTGGCCTCGATCAACGGCATCAGCAATCCAAATCAAATCTATGCAGGGCAACGTTTGCTGCTCAGCGGCAACGCGGCAGCGGCCCCGGCAGCCGCGGCGCGACCGGCAGTTCAGACAGCCAGCAGCGGGCGCTGGATTGATGTGGACCTCAGCAATCAACTGCTGACTGCCTACGAAGGCAGCACGCCGATGTTCAGCACGCTGATCAGCAGCGGCCTGATGTTCCCCACCCCGACAGGAACCTATTCGGTGCTTTACCATGTGGCGGCGCAACGCATGACCGGCCCCGGTTACGACCTACCCAACGTACCTTGGGTGATGTACTTCACCAACCGCGGTCATGCCATCCACGGAGCTTATTGGCACAACAATTTTGGTCAGCCCATGAGCCACGGCTGCATCAACATGCGCGTGGATGAAGCGCAATGGCTGTACAACTTTACCCCCAACGGCGCGCCGGTGGTAGTACACTACTAGGCTGACGCTCGAACTGCGCATCCTGAGCCAACAACAAACGCAGCCCCTCGCTCAGACCCACGCGCGGCTGATAGCCCAACACCTCGCGCGCCTTGCTTAGATCGGCTACCAGGCGAGAGACGCCCCCACGCTGACTTTCGTTGGCGAGTACCTGCGGATCGCGCCCGGTGGCCGCGGCAATATGGCCTACCAGCTCGCGCAGTGTGGTTTCTGCCCCTGACCCGATGTTGATGATCTGGCCGGTAGCGGCTTCGGTGCTGCCGGCCAGCATCAGGCCGCGCACAACATCGCTGATGTAGACAAAATCACGGCTTTGGTGACCGTCGCCGTGGATCACCACCGAGCCACCATTCAGGGCACGTCTCATAAATAGGGGGATCACCGGAGCATGGGCCGGTGGAATGCGCTGACCGGGACCGTAGGCGTTGAAGATGCGCAAGGCTACGGCCTGAACGTTGTACAGTTTGCTCAGGGTGAACAGGTAATACTCTGCGGCGATTTTGCTTACCGCATAGGGCGAACCAGGGTTCGGCGGCAACCCTTCATGCACCATCTGCACCGGTTGTTCACCGTAGACGGTGGCGGACGAAGCCAATACCACCCGCGCCACCCCCACATCACGCATGGCAGTCAGAAGCGCCACGGTTCCGCCCACATTGACATCGTTGTATTCCTGGGGGTAAAGCACCGACTCGGGCACGGCAACACGCGCCGCCAGGTGATAGACACATTCCACATCCTGCAGATGGGTCCACAGCACCGGCACGTTGCGCACATCGCCGCGCGAAAACAACACGCGCTCATCCAGCCGTGCCGGATCGCCCGCGCTGGTATCATCCAGCACCCGCACATGATGGCCGTTTTCCACCAGATAATTTGCCAGCGCGACGCCAATAAACCCCGCGCCGCCGGTAATTAGGGTACGCATAGCCCGATTATAGCCGCAACAATTGTGAATTGCGAATTGCCGAAGCGAGAATAGCGGCGAGCGTCATCGCTGGCCGCTTTATCCCGCGGGACTTGGCCCTTGCCACCCGCCCTGCCCTGTGTTACTATGTAAACATGTCTGCCACGCCCACCTCTCCCCTGAGCCTTATCTGGCCGCTGCCCTTTTGGCCGGATGAGTCCGCACCACCGGATGCCCTGTGGCCCACCGAACAACAGCCCTGGTCTGATGAGCTGGTGCAGGCAGTGTTGCGCCGCTACGCGCCAGCAGGCAGTGTGGTATTGGATCCGTTCGCAGTGCAGGCGTCGTTGCCTGCTGCCGCTGCTGCCGCCCGCTGCCGGCTGATCATCAACAATGCCAGCGCGGCTGCGTTGCAAGGCGTGCTGGCTAGTGCAGCACCTCCCGCGTCGGCGCTGCTGGATCACGTTTTCAGCCGTATTGCCGATGCACCACGCCGCGGCCGCACGCTGGCGCACCATCTCGCGGCACTGTATGAAACGATCTGCCCGGAATGCGCTCAGAACATCAGCGCCGAGCAGTTTGTCTGGGATCGCACCAGCGGCGAGCCGGTGGAAAAGCGCTATCACTGCCCGCACTGCGGCAGCCAGGGCAGCGCTCCTGCTGATATTGCTGATATCAACCTGGTAACCGGGCTAGAGGTGCGCGGCGCGGCCTATTGGGGGCTGCTGAGTCGGCTGGTGAAGCCGGGTGATGCGCTCACGGCTGCGGCGCGCAGCTTGCAGGATCATTATTTACCACGCGCCCTGCTGGTGACGAGCGAATTGATCACCGCAGCCGAACAGCGCCTGCACAGCAGCGACGAGCTGCGGGCCGCACGTGCGCTGCTGCTGCATGTACTGGTACGCGGCCTTACCGGCGAGCCGACACCAGGCGGCCCCGGCAGTATTCGCCTGCGCTTGCCGCGACGTTTTACCGAAGAGAACCTTTGGCTGGCCTTTGAGCGAGCCTATCGCACCTTGCGCGCCCGTCCTGCGGCCACCGTGCTTGCTGCGACCGAATGGCCGCGGCTGCGCGCCAGCGAGGGCGAAGGCCGCGTTTGGCCGTTGGCTCTGCCACTAAGCGAGCTGGCCGAACGCCTCGGCCCCGGCAACGTAGACAGCATCATCACCGAGCCGCCCCCCTTTGATGCAACCTGGTACACCTTGAACTATCTATGGAGCGGCTGGCTGTATGGCCGAGAGGCTGCTGCGCCGCAACGCGCCGCTCTCAGCAACGATCATTGGAGCTGGGATTGGTACACGCGGGCAATGGGCGCTGCACTGCGCACGCTGCTGCCGCTGCTGCGCCCCGAAGGCCGGCTGTTGCTGGCCTTCAGCGATCATTCACCGCGCCGGGTGGTGGCTCTGCTGGCCGCGGCTGCGGCGGCAGGCTGGCAACTGAGCGCACAAGCCACCCAGGTTTCTTACGAGCCATCCCCGCCCGACCGCATCACCTGGCGACTGGAGTTGACCCGTGCTGCTGCGGCCATAACCCCCACGGCGCGGCCCGATCTGCCGCAGCGCTTGTATCAGCAGGCACAGCAGACGGCGCGCCACCTGCTGGCCGAACGCGGCGAGCCGACACCTGCCGCGCTGGTGCAAACTGCCTGCGCTGTGGGCTGGAGCGAAAGCGGCCTGCTGGCTGAACTGCCGCACCACGAAGAGGCTGCGCGCCATCCCGCTTCGCTGCTGCTGGAGCAATTCAATCTGGCTTTGTCGCCCGATCTGCCACCCAGTGGCATGAGCTGCTACGCCCCCGGCACTGATGCACCAACGCTGTGGCAAGAAGACTCGCCCGGTACGGTTGCGCCGTTGGCTGACCGGCTTGAACGCTTTATTGCGACTCATCTGGAAACCGGGCCGGTGACCTGGGCGGCGTTGTTAAATGCGGTCTATGCGGCCTTTCCCGGCTGGCAAACGCCAGATGTGGCACTCATTCGCGCGTGTCTCAGCTCCTATGCCGAGGCATCCGGTGATAGGTGGCAACTGCGCGCTGAGGACACGGCAACACAGCGGCGTGCTGATGTCGCTGCGCTGCTGGAGCAGTTGACCACGCTGGGCCAGCGACTGGGTTTCACGGTAGCGACAGCGGCTGAGCTTGCTGCGACGGCCGAGGCGGCACTGGTTTGGCAGCACGACCAACGAACGGCATTCGTCTTTGCTGTGGTCACACAAGCCGTGGTGCAGCCGTGGCTGCCTGTGCCCGGCGAGACGCTGACCGGTGGGGTGCGCTGCGTGGCCCTGCCGGGCGGACGCGCCGGGTTGCTTGATTTCAAATTACGGCGCTGCCCCCCCTGGCGCGGGCAATTGGCAGTGTGCGGCTGGGAATTCATCAAGTTCCGCCACTTGCGTGCTTTGGCAGCCCAACCCGATCTCACACCGGCCGCCTTGCGCGCCCGTCTTAGCCTGGACCCAATTATGACTTTGCCGGGCCGCCAACTTGAACTGTTCGAGACATAACAAAAGGCCCGACATTGCGCCGGGCCTTTTGTTATTAAAAAACTGCCTGTAGGCTTATTTGCCTGCAAGCGACTGAAGCAGACAGCGGCCGGTAAGACCAAGCGCCAACGGCACTAAGCCGATGATGGCAACGATGTAACCACCAACCGAGCCTTGCATCGAGCCAAACAGGCCCACATAGATCAACACCAGGCCAATGACGATGCGCAGAATACGACCTACTGCGCTGTTCATGAATGCCACGAGACCGTTCATTGAAAATACCTCCAGGGGATGGGTGTGGATTAAAGACAGTTACAGTATACTTCAGATTTGGGAATATGAAAAATGTTTTACCTGGATGGTCACGAATAGTGCACAATACCGCGTGTAACAGGCTCTGGCTGATGCAGCAACGAAGATACCGCTTGCTATTCTACAGACCAGTCAATTGCCGCGCGATCACCATACGCTGGATTTCGTTGGTGCCCTCGTAGATCTGGGTGATCTTGGCGTCGCGGAAGTAGCGCTCCAGCGGCAATTCCTGGCTGTAGCCCATACCGCCGTGGATCTGCACGGCCTCGGTGGCGCAGTAGTTGGCAGTGTCGCTGGCAAACAGCTTGGCCATGCTGGCTTCCAGCGTGTAGCGTTGGCCGCTGTGCGTGGCGGCAATCTTGGCCAATGCCGCCTGATAGATCAGCAGGCGACTGGCATCCACGCGGCACTTCATATCAGCCAACTTTTGCTGGATCATCTGAAACTGACCAATGGGCTGGCCGAAAGCCACCCGCTCGCGCGCGTAGCTGATGCTGGCTTCCAGACAGGCTTCGGCAATACCTAGCGCCTGCGAGGCAATGCCGATGCGTCCGGCATCCAGCACGGTCATGGCGATCTTGAAGCCCTCGCCCTCTGCGCCGAGGCGATTTTCAACAGGGCATTCGTAGTTTTCAAAGATGATTTCGCTGGTAGCACTGGCGCGAATACCCAGCTTCGGCTCTTTTTTACCGCGCGAAAAGCCTGGTTTATCGGTTTCGATGATGAAGGCAGTGGCCCCTTTGTGCTTTTTCTCCGGCTGGGTCATCATAAAGACCACGATGATATCGGCGTAGGGCGCGGAGGTAACCCACGACTTGCGGCCATTGAGCAAATAGGCGCTGCCATCGGCGGTGAGGGTGGCGCGTGTGCGCATGTTGCCCGCATCCGAGCCGCTCATCGGTTCGGTGAGGCTGTAGGCGCCAATTTTCTGACCACTGGCTACCGGTTTGAGATATTTTTGCTTTTGCGCTTCTGTGCCATACTTCACCAGACCGTGGGCGAACAGCGAGTTGTTGACCGACATAATCACGCCGTGGCTGGCATCCACCCGACAGATTTCCTCCAGAGCCAAGACGTAGGCCAGGGTATCCATGCCTGCGCCCCCGTAAGCTTCTGGCACTTCAATACCCATGAAACCCAACGCGCCCATTTTGCGCACCGTATCCAGCGGAAAATCGCCGGTTTCGTCGAAGTGTGCGGCAATGGGAGCAATTTCTTTTTGAGCGAAGTCGCGCGCGGCATCGCGGATCATGCGATGCTCATCGGTGATGAAGTCGAACATAGGGCTATCCTCCGCGGAGTTGGGGGCTTCAGCCTCTTCGAGACTTGAGCCGGTTTTGGGGCTTTTGCCGGCTTCGGCAGCATATCCGGCAGAAGCCCGAATCCGCATCGAAACCGGCTGATGAGTACAGTATACTGCGGCAAGGCGATTTGCACCAAACACGCCGCGTGGGTTATGGCCAGGTTTTGTCAGGAAAAGAAAGGTGCATATACTGACGTCCGAATGCCCGCCTGAGCCAACAGATGACCCGCCCCCGTGAATGAGAATTCACGGGGCTGACAGCACGAAGCAGCCTCAGCCGCTGGGAAACTGACCCAGCGAATTGGCAGCGCAAAGCAAGCTTTGCGCTGCATGCCAATCTTTCCCGCAAGGAGCCCCTATGCACAAAGGTCGAATGGAAGCCTTCAGCGATGGCGTGCTAGCCATCATCATTACCATCATGGTGCTGGAACTGGAAGCGCCGCACGAGACAACGCCGCAGGCCCTGCTGCCGATCATGCCGGTTTTTCTTGGCTATGTCCTTAGCTTTGCCTATGTCGGCATCTACTGGAACAACCATCATCACCTGCTGCAAGCGGCCAAGGAAACCAATGGCCGCGTGCTGTGGGCCAACATGCTGTTGCTCTTTTTCCTGTCCCTTATTCCCTTCGCCACAGCCTGGATGGGTAGAACGCACTTCGCCGCGTGGCCGATGCTGCCCTACGCCACGGTGCTGCTGATGGCCGGGCTTTCCTACTATGTACTGGTGCGCGCGCTGATCAGCCTGCACGGCAGCGACTCAACCCTGGCACGCGCCGTGGGCAAAGACAACAAAGGCAAGATATCGCTGGTGCTGTACCTGCTGGCTATGGCGACAGCCCTCATAGCCCCGCTGCTGGCCGGCGCGCTGCTGATACTCGTAGCCGTGATGTGGCTGATCCCTGACCGTCGCATCGAGAACGAATTGCGCCGCGCCTGAGCGCAAGCGCTCAGGCAGCCACAAACACGCGCCAACCCCACGCAGGCAATGTCAGCAGCGTATCTGCATCAAAACGGTAGGTCTCGCCGCCGAAGGCATCGGTATAAGCGCCGTGGTGCGGTCCCTGTTCAAACTGCACCGTCTGTTCGACAGCACTCAGATTGAACACCGCGAACACCTTGTTGGCACCCTGAGCGCGCACAAAACTAAACACCTGCTGCGGCGCGTGGTTGGGCACATGCACCATACGCGCGCCCCAGCAGGCATTCCACAATGCGGGGTTGGCCTTTTTGCAGGCAATCAACCGACGATACAGCTCGCCCATCGGATGCCCGCGCCAGACAATAGGGTCCTTTTCGAAGAAGGCCAGCCGACGTTCGTTGCCTGCTTCCTGACCGTTGTAGATCAGCGGCATGCCTTCGCTGATTACCGACAACGCGATTGTGGCCTCCAGAGCGGGGCCAAAGCGCTCGAACTCGGTGCCCTCCCAGGCGTTGTGGTCGTGGTTCGAGACAAACAACATGCGCATAATGTCGTGGGGGTAGGCTTTTTCGTTCCACGAGTAGTACACGTACAGGCTGTTGACGTTGGCCTTGCCCTGCGCGATCTGGTGCATGGTGTCGTTCCAACTCCACCCATAGGTCATATCAAAGGCCTCTTCGTGCAGATCGCGCGACTCCCATTCAGCCAACATGAACACGGGTTTGATAGCGTCCAGGGCGCGCCGGGCGGTGTTCCAAAAGTCGGTAGGCACAAAGCCAGCCACATCGCAGCGAAAACCATCTACATCAGCTTCGCGCACCCAGTAGCACAGCGCCTCGGTCATGTAGCGGCGCACCTCTGACAAGCTGTAATCAAGGTCAATGATGTCGGGCCAGTCCCACCAGGGTGTAGGACGAAAATCGCCCTTCCAATCGCGCGCGTACCAGTCGGGATGTTCAGTCACCAAGGGGTTGTCCCAGGCGGTATGGTTTGCCACCCAGTCCAGAATCACGTACATGCCCGCATCGTGGGCGGCTTGCACAAAGCGCTTCAGGTCTTCCAGTGTACCGAATTCGGGATTGACCTGGTAATAGTCGCGCACCGAATAGGGGCTGCCCAGGCTGCCTTTGCGGTTTTTCTCACCGATAGGGTGAATGGGCATCAGCCACAGAATGTCTACACCTAACTGCCGCAGGCGCGGCAGTTGCGCTTGTGCCGCGGCCAGCGTGCCTTGCGGCGTGAACTGACGGGTGTTGATCTGATAGATGACGGCGTGCTTGCTCCATTCAGGATGCTGCACGCGCACCGCGGGGCGAGGTTGATAAAGGGAAAGGTCAGACATGGTAAAAATCCTGTAGATTCAAGACACTGCCGGCCACGGCGCGCGCAGCCAGCTTTCATAAAGTGCGCGCTGTTCGGCGGTGGCCTGGGGCAGCGGCACAATGTCCAGCTTGTTGTAGGGGCGTTGCGCCAGCACAATTTCCACCTGGCGCAGCTCATCGCGACGAAACAGGGTGAGCATCACCCTATCACCGGGGCGGCGCCCGGCCAACCGCTCACCAATAACAGCCTTGCTGATGCGGTAACCATCCAGCGCCACCAGCTCATCCCCGGCGGAGATGTCCGCAGCGTAGGCGGGTGCATCCACAAACACCGTATCTACCAGAGTGCGACCTTCCTCTTGCCGCAAACGAACCCCCAACCCGGCCTGCACTGCTGCGTCTGGCTCACCTTTCCAACCAAAGCGCAACTGCAAACCGGCGCGGCCGAGCATCTCGGCAAAAGGCAGTTCAGCTACACCGCGTACATAGGCATCAAAGAATGTCTGCAAACTGCCGGCGACCACCGTTTCGCAAATAGTTTGGAAACCGTCTTCCGGAATGCCCTCGCCGCGCAACGTATAGGTGTGATACATAGCCAGCAACACATCATCCAGACAGCGCCGATTGGCGGTACGGTTGCGAATCTCCAGGTCCAGCAGCAAGGCGATCAGGCTGCCCTTGAGATAATACGACACCGAAGTGTTGACGGTGTTTTCGTCGGGGCGATAAAACTTGATCCAGGCATCGAAGCTGGCAGCTTCGGCGCTTTGTAAATGTCGTCCCGGGGTTTGCAGCAAGCGCAAAATTTGCCGGGCGTAGGCTGTCAACGTGCGCGTTGGGGTGATCAGCCCGGCGCGGCATTGCAGCAGCGGGGTGTAATACGTAGTAAAGCCCTCCATCACCCACAGCAGGCGCGTGTAGCTTTCCAACCGATAGTCTGGTGTGCGGAAGCCAGCAGGCTGAATGCGCTTGACATTCCAGACATGGAAGAACTCATGCGTCAACAGCGCCAGCACATCCTCGTAGTCGTCGGCTTTGGCAAAGCTCCAGCGGCTGACCGCATTACTGCTGGAGTTGCGATGCTCCAGCCCACCGCGACTGCGCTCGGTGAGATGCAGAATAAACAGGTAGTAATTGTAGGGCAGACTGCCGAACAGGTCGCGTGTGGCCTGCACTGCGGCCTGCGTGTCGCGGCGCAAACGCTCGGCGTCTTCATTGCCGTGACCCCACAACGCGATATTGTGGGGCACGCCGTCCACCACAAAACTCAGCAGGCGATGCCGCCCGCACTCCATCGGACAGTCCACCAAATGATCGTAGTCATCAGCCAGGAAATGAACAGCCGTTGAAACCTCGGCCCCAGCCGCAGGATCAACCGGTAAACCGGTAGCCACCTGCCAATCGCCAAAAGGATGCACGGCCAGGGTCAGCGGGTGATGGCGCTGACCCTCCACATACAGAAACAGATTAGCCCCGTTGAAATAGCCGTGGCTGGTGTCGAGATGGCTGGTGCGCACAGTAAGGTCGTTGGCGTACACCTTGTAGCGGATCAGCACATCGGCTCCCGTGGCAGAAGCTGTGACCTGCCAGGTGTTCTTGTCCTGCTTGTGCCATGCCAGCGGTTCGCCCTGCGCTGTCAGCGCCTCAAACTCCTGCACATGGCGGGCAAATTCACGGATCATGTAGGAACCGGGTGTCCATGAAGGTAACACCAGTTCATAGCTGCTTTGGGCAAACCCCGTGATAAGCAGCTCGACATGAAAGAGATGCGTTTGCGGCTGCGGCATAGCCACAGCATAGTGAATGCGAGACATGTCAGCCCTGTTCTAGCGCAGCAACAGCACAATCAGCAAGCCCAGCCCGCCCACCGCCAGATATTCCACAATCACGCGGCGGGTGATGCGTCCCAGCAAAGTCTGGCGGATCATCCCCACCATCAGATAGAAGATCAGCAGCAGCAGCACGCTGGTATTGATGGAATGCAGGCCGATGAGCAGCAGGCCCCAGGCCACCTGCGCTATCACTGCACCCACAATCAGCGAATACAAAGCCAGTTGCCCCGCCCCGGCGCGTGTGCCGCGCAGCAGTTCCAGCGCCAGCAACCAGGCAGTGCCACCCAGGATCAGGGCACGGCTGTAGGCCGGCCAGGTCGCAGGGATCAGCAAAAATATCGCCACGGCCGCACCATAAGCTGCCAGGTTGAGCACAGTGCGGGCGCGGCGATAACCGGGGCCGCCCCAATCCAGGCTGACGTACAAAGCAAAAAGCACAATCGCCAGCAACCCGGCCATGCCCAACAGCAGCACCCCCCAATACAACACCGAAGGAGCACGCGGCAGCAGAATGGCCGTGATCAGGCTGATGGCTACCGGCAATGCGGCAAAGCGCAGCATCAGACGAAAACGCCCCTGACGCACCAACGGGTGCGCGCTCACTACTGCTTGCGTGCCTGCAGCCGCCACCAGCGCCAGCAGCACTGGCAGCAGGCTGGCCGCGGCAAAGGGCAACTCGAAGTTGAACGAGCCAAAGGTAATAGGCGCACCGCGTCCCGGCAGGCTGATCAGTGCGCCAGCGGCCAGCACAATCATCACCGCCCATACGGCAATGCTGATACGGTCACGAAAATCTGAATTCATAGCTTAATTTCACACAAAAGCGGGCCGCGCCTTACCAGGCCATGCCGCTGCATCACCGGCGACTGTGGATTGGCCCAGGCCACGGGCAGGTCTCAACGCGGCCAAACCAGCCATAGCGCCGCGCGGCAATAAAGTGGTACACGGCATCGCGCGGCCGCCGCGGCACAGCCAGCAGCAGCCCCGTGAGCGGCCAAAAGCCACGCAGCCGCCGGGCGATGCGCAAAACGGCGTCACTGCGTAACCAGGCGCGGCCGTGTTCGATCAACACCACGCTGTCGGCGTGAAGCGCAGTCAGTCCATACGCCTGCACAAGCTGCTGCCCCAGCGAGGATTGCAGTGCCACAAAACGAAAATAGCCGCGCCAGTCACGCGGTGTCACAAAACGCACACTCCACGCGCAAAGCGCGCACACGCCATCAAACAGCACTATCGCGGGAATGGCGGCAACGCTCACCGCTGACCCAAAGCCTCGGCGTCAAGCTGCTGAAAAAAGGCCACCATCACCTCGTGGCGCTGGCGGGCAATGCTGCGCGCCGTAGGCGTGAGCAGACGTTGCTCCAGTGAAGCCAGCTTGTACACAAATTCGTGGCTGGGCGTGTAGCGGTCGTTGCCAGGGGGCGGCTGGTCGGGACGAATTTCAGCCAATGGCTGTGACCACAGGCGTTGGCCGTGGGTAGCGCCGTAGGCAATGGCACGGGCCACACCCACCGCGCCGATGGCATCCAGTTTATCGGCATCGAAGAGGCAAGCCGCCTCCAGCGTGGCCGGGGCCGGGGGCTTGCGGAAGCGATGGGCCTCGATGGCGTGCGCCACTGCATCCACCTGAGCCGCGGGATGAGCAGCCAGCAGCAAGCGGGCGCGCTCAGCCCCGCGCAGGTGATGATCCGGCTCGCTGCGCGCCATATCGTGCAGCAGCGTGGCGGTGCGCACAATGCGCAGGTCGGCCCCCTCGGCGCAGGCAATATGCTCGGCCAGGGCCAGCACGCGCAGCACGTGGTCAAAGGCATGGGCTACATCAGCGCCATCGTACAAAGCCTGAGCCTGAGAAACAGTAATCATGCTACTCCTTGCGGTTGGCGGTGGCGCGCTGACCACGCAGCCACAGCCAGCCACCGGGCAAACTGCCCACAATGATGATCAACGACATCAGCACGCTCACGGCCGTGGCCTGCGCTTCGGGCACGCCCAGCAAGCCGTACAGCTCAGGGTAGACATTTTGGATCACGCCATGTCCACCCACGCTGACAGGCACCAGCAAGGCCAGAGCGATCAGCGGGTTAAAAAGCATCACATCCACAAAGGGTACACCGCCACCTGCGGCCTGAAAAAGCAGCCAATTGACGATGTTGGCAGCCATCAACCCAACCAGGCCCCAAAGAAAGGCGACCAACAAGGCGCGGTAGTGGAAGCGATAGGCATCCAAAGCGTCTGAAATACTGGCATAGAGAGGCTGGAGCCGCTGTAGTGGCCCGCGCTGGAACAGCTTGCTCACCAGCAGGCGCAATCGCCGACTGAAAAGCACGGCCAGAGCCAGCGCGATCAGCACCGCGGCCAGCACCGCCACATTAAACAGCCATTGCAGCTCGGTATGGCGCATGGTGCGCACCACCACAATTGCCGTGACCACTGCGGTGCTCATGTAAGCCAATAACCCTACCAAACGATCCACCACCACCGACACCGCGGCTTCGGCGGTGCGATCGGTGGTACGTGCCAAGCCATAGCCGCGCATCACATCACCGCCAATGTTGGCAGGCAGGACATTGTTGAAGAAAAAGCCAACAAACATGAACTGCAACATAGAACTAAAGGGCACGCGCACCTGCAGGGCGCGCAGCAGGGTTTGCCACTTTAGGCCGTTCACCACAATAGCCAGCAGGTAAAAGGCCAGAGCCAGCGCTACCAGACGATAATCGGCAGCGACCAGATAGGCTTTCACCTGTGCCAGATCAACTTTGGTGAAGATATAAGCAAGCAGCCCAACTGTAATTGCTATTTTTGCCAGGTTAAGCAGGCGACGTTGGTTCAAAGAGAATATTTCCAGGACACAGGTTACTGACTGTTGGCTCCCCGCGATAGCGCCACGGGACGCAACGTTGTGTCGCCCTCGTCCTCGCTGCGCAGTTCCTGCACGTTTTGCTTCTGGGTCATCGCCATATCCCACACGATATGGCGATCATGCTTCACGGCGAAATCATACCAGCCGAGCACGCGGCTCCAGCCTTCCAAAAAAGCCAGGGCAAACAAGCTGTAAATCAGGCGCAACGCCCCCCAAATCTCGCGCAGGGCAATTTTGGCTACGCGGCTGTTCTGAATGCTGGCGACCTGATGCCCGTACTTGCGGTTGAGATAGAGATGGCCGGCATGGTTGCGGCGGCGCTGGCGCACGAAATCGTTCACCGTATCGGGGCCGGTGTTGTACACCACGGCATCCGGCGAATAGACCACACGCAGGCCACGTTTGATGACGATAGCCTCGACAAAGGCTTCGTCCATCGCCACATCAGAAGGGATTTGCTCCAACACGCGACGAAAGGCGATCATCTCGCCCAGGCGGGGAATATCCAGGCACAGCTCATGCTCCATGCGCAAGCGCAGGTGCGTAAACAACCCCACCAGGTGATCGGGGGTGTTGACGGGTATCTTGTGCGCGCCGGTCATGCCGATGGTAGCATCCTGGAACACACGCACCAGGTTCTCTACGGCGTTCTCGTGGGGCAGAGTATCACCGCTCTCCAACACCACAATAGACTCACCAGCGGCTTGCAAGAACAGGTTGATAGCCGATGTTTTGCCGCGGCGTTCCGGCTGCTCGATCAGCTTCAGACGCGGCTCGCGCGCCATGTAGCTGCGGATGATCGGCACGGTGTTATCGGTGCAGCCGCTGGCTACCACAATAATTTCTGCAATCTCTACATCGTGCAGATGCTGATCAAGCATGGCATCAAGCAGCGGGCCGATGTTGTCTTCTTCGTTGTAGGCAGTAATGCCAACACTGCATCGTAGTGTAGGGCGGGAATAAGTCAAAAGAGCCTCGAAAGTAAAAACTGGAAATCAGAAATAAAGCAGGGGATGGCGCATGAGCCGCAAGGCGCGGGCTGCCGCGATTATGCCACAGGTGAAACGAATGACCAAACCGTTCGTATGGAGGAAGGATACGGCGTCTGGCAGATTAGGGCAAGTTGTGCTACTATGATCCATGTCGCGGTTACGACTGCTATCTGTCTTCCCCTCTTGGAGGCATTGCTATGCGTGTTTTACGATGGATAAGTTTTCTGACGCTGATCTGTCTGTTGGCTACCTTGTTTGTGAATCCGGCACTAGCCCAGGATAAACGCCTGTATTGGGAGAACTACGATGTTGACATTGCCATCCAGCAGGATGGCTGTTTTCGCGTGGTGGAAAGCCAGGAACTAACCTTTACCGTGGGGACGTTTCGCTATGGCATCCGCTCCATTCCCAACGATTACACCGGCAGCATGACCGAGTTCAGAGTCAGCGAAGCCGACGGGCCAGCCTATACCATCTCTGGCAGCGGCGAGCCGTACACCTATGAAGTGTACCAGGTGGATAACACGGTCAACGTGCGCTACAACTTCCCGCCCTCCAGCGACAGCAGCCGCACCATCATCATCAGCTACCTGGTATGCGGCGGCCTGCTTTACTACGACGGCGGCGATCAACTGGTGTGGAAGGCTGTGCCCAGCAACAGCAACTTCCCCATTCAAAACGCATCGGTGACCGTGCATCTGCCGGAAGGCGCTACGCTGGACAACTATGACGCTACCGGCCCGCGCGGCACAGCAAGCGTGCTTGCCAACATCAATGCCGTGCGCTTTGTGACTGATGAGCCGATTCGTGCTGGCAGCAACGATTTTGCCGTGCGCGTGCAGTGGCCGCACGGCCTGGTGGCTGGGCAGGCCAGCGAATGGCAGCAAAGCATGGACCGCACAGACCAGATCAAGCCGCTGGCTAACCTGGGCGTGCTGGCCCTTTCGGCGCTGGCACTGATCGGCGGACTGCTGGGGCTGTACCTGCTGTGGTATCACAAAGGCCGCGATCTGCCGGTGAAACTGCCCGCAGACTGGATTCCCGAACCACCCAGCGATTTACCGGCAGGGATGGTGGGCACGCTGATTGACGAACACGCCGACACCAAAGATGTCATCGCTACCCTGGTTGATCTGGCGCGGCGCGGCGTGCTAGCCATTGAAGAAGAAACCAAACCCGGCGCGTTCGGCATTGGCAGCAAGCAAGATTTCATCTATCATCTGGAAAACGACAAGCTGCCTATGCGCAGCTATGAACAACTGCTGATAACCAAACTGTTCGGCAAAGAGAAAAGCAAGCGCCTGTCTGACCTGCGCAACAAGTTCTTCACCGTGATGAAGTCGTTGCAGCAGGGCCTGTACACCAGTGTGGTGGATGAAGCTTACTTCCCGCGCAATCCTGAGCGCGTCCGCTCATCCTATGGCATTCTGGGCATTGCGCTGCTCACCGGCGCTGGCCTGGTGGGCTGCTTCGGCATGGCGGCGCTGGCTCAGTGGAGTGATCTGGCCTTGTGTCTGCCGGCTGCTTTTGCCGTGCCCGCCCTGGGGATGATCGTATTGGCGCGCTACATGCCGCGCAAAAGCGACAAAGGGGCCGAAGAGGCCGCCAAATGGCTGGCCTTCAAACGCTACATGGAAAATATCGAACAGTATACCCAGGTAGACGAGGTCAAGCAGATCTTCGACCGTTACCTGCCCTATGCCATCGCCTTCGGCATCGAAAAAAGCTGGATCGCCCGCTTCAGCCAGGTGGATACCCCGGCACCGCCGTGGTACTATCCTGGGCCGTACATGGGGCCACGCCCGCGCGGCTGGGGCTGGTGGGGCAGCGGCCCGATGACCAGCGGGCCAAGCATGGGCCCGGTGAGCAGCGGCGAAAACAAACCCTCGCTGCCCGGCATGAGCGATGTGTCGCGCGGCATGGGCGCGGGCCTCACCGGTATGAGCGCAGGCCTGGCCGGCATGCTCACATCAGCCAGCAGTGTGCTCACCAGCCAGCCGGCCGGGCAGAGCGGCTCCGGCAGTTGGAGCCGCGGCGGTGGCAGTTGGAGCGGCGGCGGCGGCTTCAGCGGCGGTGGCTTCAGCGGCGGCGGCGGCTTCAGCGGTGGTGGCGGCGGCGGCAGCAGCTTTGGATAAGGATACAGCAGGCAGCGTGCCCTTGCAGCCATGCAGGGCCAAGCCTGATCTTTGAAAGGAGTATGCGATGCGTGGTACGGGTCGTTTAGTCGGTATTCTGCTGGTGGTTTTTGGCCTGGCGGCGTTGCTCGTCACCGCAGCCTGGGCCTTTAGTGAGATGGCCAGCGCCAACAGCACCATGACGTTGGGCGGCGCTGCGCTGGGGCTGGCTCTGGTTTTCTTTGTGGCAGTGGTCCCCGCGCTGGGTGCAGGCATCTACATGCTGGTGCGCGGTCAACAGGAAAACAAACAGTTTGCCGAAGTAGACAAACAGCGCAAACTGCTGAACATTGTGCTGACCCGCGGCCAGGCCACCATTTCTGATCTGGTGCTGGACTTGGGTGCTACTACCGAGCAGGTCAAAGCCTGGATCTACGATCTTGTGGGTAAAGGTCTATTCAGTGGTTATGTAAACTGGAACGACGGCGTTTTATACTCACGACAGGCCGGAGCGCTGCGCGAAACCAAAAAATGCCCCAACTGTGGTGGGCAAATGGAATTCGGCGGCAAGGGCGTGGTAGCATGCCCCTATTGCGGTACAGAGATATTTCTGGCAAATTAACCGCCGCCCGCGGGCAGCGGCTGGATTGCCTGCATGTGACAGAGTTTTGCAAGGAGACAAACCATGTTAGACAGCCTGATTGGTAAAGCCAAACAACAAATGGGCGGCGTGGAAGGCTTTTTCGCCGGACTGCCTGGTGTGAAAGGCTACAAAGAAAAGGAACAGCGCCGCGAAGCCGACAAGACCGTGCGCCTGCTGGTAGCACGCAAGCTGGACGACCAGAAAATCCGCCTCAGCAATCTGCAAATGGACGTGATCAACAGCGGCCAACTGGGTTTGCTGGATGATATGGAGCGGGCCGCAACCCGGCTGCAAACCCTGATTGACCGCATCCGCACGGCGAGCTACGGCTATGCCCCGCTGTTCGATGATGCCCGCGTGAAAGAAGCCGAGCTGGAGCAGCTTGCCAAGTTCGATGAAGCCATGTTCAAGGATGTGGAAAGCATCGAAACCATCCTGAATGCCATGCAATCGCTGGCGGGTCACCCTGATAGCGACTGGATGGAGGCAATCCGTGGCTTGAACACTGCCCTTGCCACCCTCAACACCGAGTTCGGCCATCGCAGTGAAGTGATCCTGCAAACGGTGCCAACCGACCTCGTGCCGTCCGAGGAATAACGTGCCGCCAACCGGCACAAGGAGACATACCCATGCCAACGATTATCAATGTGATTGAAGCTCCCGACCAGGGAGCAAATGAAATGGTAGTGCGCAAGCCGGAAAGCGGCTCAGGCAACTTCAAATTCGGCTCGCAGGTGATTGTGCGCGAAAACCAAACTGCGGTGTTCTTCCGCGACGGCAAGGCGCTGGACAGCTTCGATGCTGGCCGCCATACCATCACCACCGCCAACCTGCCGATTCTGACCAACCTGCTGCATCTGGTGACAGGCGGCAAAGACATCTTCACCGCCGAGGTGTACTTCGTCAACCGCCGTGACTTTCTGGATATGAAGTGGGGCACCTCGGAACCGATTGCCCTACGTGATCCTGATCTGGGACTGGCCCGGCTGCGCGCGTTTGGCGCCTATTCCATGGCTATTGCCGATCCGCAGTTGTTCGTCACCAAGATTGTCGGCACCATGGGCCTGTACCAGACCAGCCAGATCCAGAATTATCTGCGCGGCATCGTGGTTTCCAAAATGACCGATGTGCTGGGCGAGAGCAAAAAGGGCCTGTTCGACCTCCCCTCGATGTTCGATGAACTGAGTGCGGCGGTGCGCGTGAAGGTGACGGATGACTTCGCCCTGCTGGGTATTGCCATCAAACAATTTTTTATCGAAGCGATCAGCCCCACCGAAGAAACGCAGGCTGCCATTGACAAGCGCGCAGCGATGGGCGCCGTGGGAGCCGGTTCCTTTATCGAATATCAAACCGGCATGGCGATTGGCGGCGTAGGCCAGGGTGCGGCGCAGGGCGGCAGTGGCGGCGGCGCGGCCGAAACCGGCATGGGCCTGGGCGCAGGCATTGGCATGGGCGCAGGCATGGCCGGGCTGATGGCACAGGCCATGCAGCAAGCCACGCAAGGCAAGACCGCAGACAGTGCCGCGCCGGCAGCAGGCACGGCCAATCCTCAAACCCCCGCCGAAGTACGCACGCTGCTGGATAACCTGGACATGCGCCTGGCGAACGGCGAATTAAGCGAAAGCGTTTACAACCGGCTATACGCTAAATGGGAAGAACGCTTGAAGGAAATGGGCGGTTGATTCCCACGGGCGACAGTGGCCTGTGACCCGTAAAGATGGACGGGATTTCCCGCCCCTTCGCGCCGACGGCATCGAAACAACCACTTTACTATCAACCGCGTAAGTGCCAGCAATAACAAAAAAGGAGCAAGGAGAACGTTCTCCTTGCTCCTTTCTTTTTACCTTTTACTGCTGTCTTCTTACTTTTGGGCCTTGCCCTGTGCAGCCACAGCCGCGGCGGCGCGGGCAATCTCTTCAGGATCACCCAAATAGTAATGCGTGATCGGCTTAAGGGTTTCGTCCAGCTCGTACACCAGCGGGGTTCCGGTGGGGATGTTGAGACCGACAATTTCATCGTCGCTGATGCCGTCCAGGTGCTTCACCAGAGCGCGCAGGCTGTTGCCGTGCGCTGCAACCACCACCCGCTTGCCAGAACGCACCGCCGGGGCCAGAGTGTTCAGCCAGTAGGGAACCATGCGCGCCACGGTATCTTTCAGCGACTCGGTGAGCGGCAACTCTTCGTCGCTCAGCTCGGCATAACGGCGATCATGGCCGGGGAAGCGCACATCGTCGGCTGCCAGCTCCGGCGGCGGCGTGGCATAAGCGCGTCGCCAGATCAACACCTGCTCTTCCCCGAATTGCTGTGCGGTTTCGGCCTTGTTCAACCCCTGCAACGCGCCATAGTGACGTTCATTCAAGCGCCAGGAACGATGCACGGGGATCCACATCAGGTCCATTTCATCCAGTACAATCCACAGGGTGCGGATGGCGCGCTTCAGCACTGAGGTATAGGCCACATCAAAGGTGAAGCCAGCCTCGCGCAGAAGCTGGCCGCCCTTGTGTGCTTCCTTCAGCCCGCGCTCAGACAGATCAACATCGGTCCAGCCGGTGAAGCGATTTTCCTGGTTCCACACGCTTTCGCCGTGACGGATCAAAACAAGTTTGTACATGGCGTTTTTCCTTTCACAAAAAGCAACGAGCTAAACGGGGAAAAGATCTTCCATCAAGTTCATAGGAACCACCGCGACGCCCACCACACCCGGGCCAGTGTGTACGCCCAGCACCGGCGATACGCGCAAGGTTTCCAGCCGGGCAATGTTGAGGCGACCAATCAGAAGATTGGTTAAGGCATCGGCCTGATCGGCGAACTGGCCGTGCAACACGGTGGCCCACAAGCTGGTGTTGCCATACAGCTTTTGCAAGTGGACGGTGATGGTGTCCAGCGCCTGGCTGATCTGGCGGCTTTTGCCCACCGTGCTGTATTTACCGTCACTGTGTTCCACGCTGATGATGGGCTTTAGCTTGAGCAGCGAACCAGCAAGTGCCTGCACGCGGCCAATGCGCCCGCCGCGCGCCAGGTACTCCAGCGTTTCCAGGGTAAACACAATCTCAGACTTTTCGCGCAGTTCTGTCAGGCGCTGAGTGATGGCGGACAGCGACCAGCCACGCCGCGCGGCTTCAGCCGCGGCCAGCACCTGGAACCGTTCCGCGCCAGACAAGGTCATGGTGTCCCACACCGTCACCCGCCCGGCCAGGCCAGCTTGCTCTGCACCTAAATGGGCTGACTGGCCGGTTCCGCTCAGGCCGGATGAAATATGCACTGACAGAATGTGCTCTGCCTCGGCCGCAACCTGTTGATAGATTTGGGCAAATTGGCCGCTGGAGGGCTGCGCCGTGGTAGGGATATCCGGTCGCATGGCACGCAGCCGGTCATAAAAAGCATCGGCACTCAGCGCCGCCGAGTTGACCTCGCCATCAGGGAATTGAATGTACAGCGGGGCCTCGATGATTCCCAGGCTTTGTAACTCGGCCGAGGGTATGTCGGCCGCACAATCGGTAATGATTTTCACAGCAGTTCCTTTGGCTACAGGATGACAGGCCGCGAACAGCCCGTACTGACTTTGTGTCATTATACACACTTTGCGCTGCAAGCAGGAAACTGCCTGCTCTACCACAACCAGGGCGTGGTCGCACTCATCGCGGCGCGGCGATGCCGCCACGCCCACAGCGCCACCGCACCCAACAGGCCAACAGCCAGCAAAGCAAATTTCAGCAGCGCGGCCAGGCGCGCCACCGCTGGCCAGGGCCCCATCGCCTCTGCCGCCAGCAGCAGGCGCAGCAGCGCCAGATTCTCCAGCGCATCGGCCAAAGCAGCCAACAGCATTCCCCACGCCAGCAATCGGCCTAGCTTGTATGCCCCGGAAGCCAGATGCAAGCCGCGTGCTGCCAACACACAGCCCAGGCCGATGGCCGTAGCATACAGGGGCATAAACAAATAGTCCAGGCCCAGGCTGACACCGGCGTACAAGCGTGCATGCGCATCCCAGCTTTGCAAGATTGTTTCAGCAGCAGGCAGCGTTCCTGCCAGTTCAAAGGAAACAATACCTGCCGGTGCTGCCGCAGTCTTCAGCGGGGCATCAAGCCATTGCAACGCGGCCATCAGCAGCAACGTCAGCCCCAGAGCCGACACAAATACCCACAATTGGGCGCGTGCTGTAATCCATGACCAGGGATGAGAGTCAGACATGAAGAACCTCCGATTAACGAGCGGCATCAAGACCAGGACTAAGTGCTTAGATCAAGTTTTGCCTGTAGCAGGTGCTGGCAGGGCCGAGGAATTCCTTCATCAACGCACGGGGGACTTCTCACTGCGTTCGGAGTGACAGGATGAAAGCGCTCAGCGTACTAATACCTGACACAATGACTTTTTTACGATGTACTAAGCGCATTATAAACCGTACACAGCAAACAGAAAACACCCATCATCACCGTGTCACCCCTCACTCCCGCCCTGCAAACCTGCACCCTCACAGCTTTGGTCACTCCCTCAGGCCCGTGGTATAATTTTACTTCTATGTCTATTCTGATCGGCTCAGCTCTCAGTAAACGCTTTGGCCCGCTGGACGTGTTCCAGGGGGTGGAAGTGCGCATTGAAAAGGGCGACCGCATCGGCCTGGTTGGCCCCAACGGTGAAGGCAAAACCACGCTGCTGCGCATTCTCGCCGGTTTAGACGCGCCCACTGACGGCACACTCAGCCGCATGCGCGGCTTGACCATCGGCTACCTGCCGCAAGACCCGCCTCTGCCCGGTGATGTCACCCTGTGGGACGATGTGGCCGCCGAGTTCCAGCCGCTGCGCCGCCAGGCTGAGGCACTCCATCGGCTGGAAGAGCGCATGGCCCACCCCGCCACCTACGAAGAAGCACTGGCCGAATACGGCCCGCGCCAGGCCGCCTTCGAGGCTGCAGGTGGCTATGCCTGGGAGCTGCGCATGAAGCAGGTACTCACCGGCCTGGGGTTTGCACCAGACGAACATCACATGCCGTTGGCGCATCTCAGCGGTGGGCAGCGTACCCGCGGCCTGCTGGCCCGGTTGATCCTGCAACAACCCGATCTGTTGCTGATGGACGAACCTACCAACCATCTTGACCTCCATGCGACGGAATGGTTGGAACAAACGCTGCTGCAATGGCACGGCAGCCTGCTGGCCGTATCACACGATCGCTATTTTCTGGATAGGGTTGCCACGCGTGTATGGGAGCTGGCCGGTCAGCGGTTGGAGAACTATCGCGGCAACTACAGTGCCTATGTGCTACAACGCGAAGAGCGTCGCGAGCGGCAACGCAAGGAATGGCAGCGCCAGCAGCAGTTCATCGCCAAAGAAGAAGACTTCATCCGCCGCAACATCGCCGGACAAAACACCAAACAGGCGCAGGGACGCCGCACCCGGCTGGAACGCCTGGCGGCAGAAGATGGGCTGATTGAGCAGCCGCGCAACACGCACAGCATCCGCCTGCAGATGGAAACGCGGCAGCGCAGCGGCAACATCGTGCTGCGCACTCTGGATTTAGCCGTGGGCTACCGCGCCGCGGCAGCACCGCCCGCGCAGCGCGAAGACATCTCTGGCGGCCACGAATATCTGGCAGCACGCACGCCCATCCTGCCGGATGACACCTTGCTTTTCTACAGCGAAGACCTGGAGCTGAAGCGCGGCGAACGGGCCGCGCTGCTTGGCCCCAACGGTGCAGGCAAAAGCACCTTCCTCAAAACCCTGCTGGGCCAAACGCCGCCGCTGCAAGGCCGGATGCGGGTAGGCGCTGGCGTGCAAATCGGCTATCTGGCGCAAGCTCATGCCGAGCTGCGCCCGGAAATCACCGTGCTGGAGGCGATCCTTGCCAAGGCCCCACGCATGGACATCGGCGAAGCGCGCGGCCTGCTGGGGCGCTTCCTCTTCTCCGGCGACGACGTATTCAAGCCGATCAGCGTACTCAGCGGCGGGCAGCGCAGCCGTATAGCACTGGCGCGCCTCACCCTGGAGGGCGCCAACCTGCTGGTGCTGGACGAACCCACCAACCACCTCGACATCACCTCGCAAGAGGTGCTGGAGACCGTGCTGCAAGGCTTCGGCGGCAGCGTGCTGCTGGTAACACACGACCGCTATCTGGTAGATGCCGTAGCCACGCAGGTGTGGATGATTGATCAGGGCGAGTTGCGCGCCTACCCGGGCAACTACTCCGCCTATCTGGCGGCCGCGGCAGCAGAAAGTGCGGCTGCGGCTTCAAACGGTACCTCTGCCGTGGCACTGCCTTCGGAAGCGCAACTTCACCGCGAGCGTGCCCGTGACGAGCGTCGTCTGCGCAAGCAAGCTGAAGCGCGCGCCGCCGAGGCCGACCGCCTGGCAGCACACATCGAAACGCTGGAAGCACGCCTGACCGAGCTGGGTGACGCACTCAACGCAGCCAGCACCGCACAGGATGCCACCCGCATCGAACGGCTGGGCCGTGAGTACCACGACGCCGACCTGCAACTGCACCAAGTGATGGAAGCCTGGGCCGAGTTGGCTGCCTAGCATCGGTCTGCCCCATCGGCTTGCTTTCTGAATTATGAACACCGCACCAAACAACTCTCTGCGTCTTGTCATCGGCCTTACCGGCAACATCGGCACGGGCAAAAGCACGGTGATGACCATGCTGGCTGCGCTGGGCGCTCAGGGCCTCGACGCCGACAAAATCGCCCACCAGGTGATGGAACCGGGCCAACCGGCTTACCGCCAGATTGTGCGCCGTTTCGGCGCAGCCATCGCGCCTGCGGGCGGTGCTATTGACCGTGCCCGTCTCGGCCAAATTGTCTTCAGCGATCCCGCGGCACTGGCCGATCTGGAAGAATTAGTGCATCCCGCGGTGTTTCAAGAAATCGGTCACCGCCTGGCGCTATGTACCGTACCGGTAGCCATCATCGAAGCGATCAAGCTGCTAGAGGCAGGCTTGAGCCTTCAGCTTTGCGACCAGGTGTGGGTTGTCACTGCGCCGCGCCACCAGCAGATCGAACGACTGATGACCACCCGCGACCTGAGCGAAGCTGAAGCCACGCTGCGCATTGATGCCCAGCCGCCCCAGGCCGAAAAAATCGCCCGCGCCGATGTAGTGATCGAAAATGCCGGCAGTCTGGCGCAGATGCAGAGACAGGTGCAAAACGCCTGGCAACAGCATGTGCAACCTCACCTGGCTGCATCAACCGAGAAACGGCTTGTGCTATGAAAACATTACAACAGTGGTATCAAAAACACCCGAACTTGTTGCTATGGGCCGGTCTTGCGCTGGGCATGGTGCTTATCCTGGCGTTTTCAGCGCGCAACGTGGGCTTCACGGCACGGCAATGGGCGGCGCTGGTCGCTGCCACCGTGGCGCTGGCCGGGGCCTGTACATGGATTATCAGTTGGGAAAGCGATAACGAAAGCTAGATGAGTACCAAACGCGATTACTACGAGGTGTTAGGTGTGGCGCGCAGCGCCAGCACCGATGAAATCCGCAGCGCCTACCGCAAGCTGGCGCGCCAATATCACCCCGACGTCAACAAAGAAACCAGTGCCGAAGCCATTTTCAAGGAGGCCAACGAAGCCTACGAAGTGCTTAGCAACGCCGACAAGCGTGCTGCCTACGATCGTTTCGGCCATGCCGGTGCCCAGGGTGGCTTCAGTGGTGGCTTCAGCGGTGGCTTTGGCGATTTCGGCTCAATCTTTGAAGATCTGTTTGGCATGGGCACAGCCACGCGTGGGCCGCAGCGCGGCCCGCGCCGCGGTGCCGATCTGCGCGTGGGTCTGACCCTGACTTTTGAAGAAGCCGTGTTCGGCGTGGAGCGCGAGGTCGAGATTAATCGCCTGGAAACATGCAGCAATTGCTCAGGCAGCGGCGCAGAGCCAGGCACCAGCCCCATGCGTTGCCCCCAATGCAGCGGCACAGGCGAAGTGCAGCGCCGTCAGCAAAGCATCTTCGGTACCATCCTTACCAGCACCACCTGCACCCGTTGCAACGGCAGCGGCGAGGTGATCACAACTCCCTGTCACGACTGCCAGGGACGCAAGCAAGTTCAAGCCACGCGCCGACTGGCAGTCAACGTGCCCGCCGGTGTAGATGACGGCACGCAAATCAAGCTGGCTGGTGAGGGCAATCAGGGCCTAAGCGGTGGACCGGCAGGCAGCCTGTTTGTGGCGCTTACCGTGAAACCACACGCTGTATTCCAGCGCCGTGACAACGATATTGTGATGGAGTTGCCGGTCAACTTTGTCCAGGCTGCGCTGGGTGCAGAAATCACCGTGCCAACTCTGGACGGCAACGAAACGCTGGTAATTCCGCCGGGCACTCAATTCGGCAAGGTGCTGCGCCTGAAAAACAAGGGCGTGCCGCACCTGCGTCGCAGCGACCGCCGCGGCGACCAGCTCATTGCGGTCAAGGTGGTCACGCCTACGCAGCTCAACGGCAAGCAAAAGAAGCTGATGGAAGAGCTAGGCGAAACCCTGGGCACGCCCAACCTGGGCAGCGACCGCGGCTTTTTCGACAAGCTGGCCGATGCCTTGAATGATGCCTTCGGCGGCTAACCTGTGCAACGCAGCCCGCGCGGTTGCGTTGTCTCCAACGGAGTACCCCTGTTCATGCAATGGCTTGAAATCAGCGTAGCTTGTGACGGCGAGGCCGCCGAGGCCGTCGCAGAGCTATTCAACCGCTACAACAGCCGCCCCGGCGAAAGCCAAAGCGGCGCCGTGATCGAGGTCGGCGGCTTCGGCCCCTACGGTGAAGCCGACAGCACCCGCGTCACCGTGCGCACCTACCTGCCTGCCGACGACCACGAGCTGCGTCAACGTCTGGAGCATGGCCTGTGGTTTCTGGGACGCATCTACCCCATTCCTGACCCCACGCTGCGCGAGCTGGCCGAAGAGGACTGGGCCAATGCCTGGCGCCAGCACTATCACCCCACGCGTGTTGGGCAGCGCTTGTTGATCGTACCGGCATGGCAGGCTGATGACAGCCATCCCCTGCCTGCGGGCGACAACAACGAAACATTGCTGCCGGTGATCCTCGATCCTGGCATGGCATTCGGCACCGGGCTGCACCCCAGCACCCGGCTGTGCATGGCCGCGCTGGAACGGCATCTGCAGCCACATGAGACGGTGCTGGATGTAGGGTGCGGCTCTGGAGTGCTGGCTATCACCGCGGTGCGGCTGGGTGCAGAGGCGGTGCTGGCGACCGACATTGACCCCATTGCCATTACCGCTACCGAAGAGAATGCAGCGCGCAACGGCGTGGCTGCGGCCATCACAGCCCGCGCCGGTTCGTTGCCTGAACGCGCCGAGCAGCCCGCGGGCTGGCCGGTGATCATAGCCAACATCCTGGCCGATGTCATTGTGCAGTTGCTGGTAGAGGGCATGGCCGGTCTGCTGGCCGCGCAAGGCCGCCTGATTGTCAGCGGCATCATCGAACCACGGGCCGCCGAGGTACTGAGCGCCCTGCATGTCGCCGGGCTTCAGGTCATTGATCAGCTAGACGAAGGCGACTGGGTGGCATTGGTTGCCGCGCCCGCCGTGGCATTCCCTCAGGAGAAAGCGTTATGAACCGTGTAGGTCGTCCGCTGTTGGTTACCGTAGCCGTGCTCATCGCCTTTTGGCTGATCTGGAGCAAGCTGCGCATTGTGGTGTGGGTTCACGCCGAATTCTGGCAGATCCTGCTGCTGTTCGGTGTGCTGGCTGTGGCGATCTTCCTCGGTCTCGACCACTTCTTCAATCGCTCGAAGTAGGCAGTGCCTGTTTTATGACCTTTCATCTCACCGCTGAAGAGCAGCATTTACTGGATGGCGCCGAAGGGCCGGGCGTGCAGCGCGCCATGGAGATTGTGGCTACGCTGGGCCGCATCTACGAAGCCCCCGACCTGGTGCCCATCACCCACGCGCAAATCGCCGGTGTCAGCTACAAGAACCTGGGTGATGCAGGCGTGCAGTTTTTGCTGGATTGGGCAGAGCAGGGCGCGCAGGTGCGCGTACCCACCACGCTCAACCCTGCTGGCATGGAGCTGGCACGCTGGCAGGAAATGGGCATCCAGCCCGACTTTGCTCAGCCGCAACTGAGCGCCATCGCCGCGTTCGAGCGCATGGGCATCACCCCCACCATGAGCTGCACCCCCTACCTGTTTCCGGGTTACATCCCTCAGCGCGGCGATCACCTGGCATGGGCCGAAAGCTCCGCGGTGATTTTCGCCAACTCAATCCTGGGAGCAGCCAGCAACCGCGAAGGCGGGCCTTCGGCTTTGGCCGCGGCTATTGCAGGACGCACCCCGCGCTACGGCTATCACCTCGCCGCTGGCCGCCTGGCTGATGTCGTGATTGAAGTGCGCTGCGCGCTGCGCGATGTGGCCGATTTTGGCGCGCTCAGCTACATCGTGGGCAAACAAGTGGGACAAGCTGTGCTGTGGTGGGAGGATCTGGCCGCCTGGCTGCCGCCACTGCCCGCTGATCTCTCACTGGGCGGTGCAGCGGGTGATCGGCTGAAAACCCTGGGCGCAGGGCTGGCTGCCTACGGCGCAGTGGCACTGTTTCACGTCGCCGGTTACACACCAGAGGCGCGCGATCTGGGGACACGGCTGATCAAGCCAGGCGCGCGGCGACTGCTGGTAGACAGCCTCGATACCGGCTATACGGTGATGGATGCCGACCCTGACCTGCGCCACATTGACTTGGTGACCGTGGGTTGCCCCCATGCCAGCCTGAGCGAGATCGAGCAAATTGCCGGTTTGCTGGCAGGGAAACAACTTGCCACGCAGTTGTGGGTGACCACCGCGGGCATCACGCGGCAACGGGCGCGCACTGCCGGCTGGGTACAAACGATTGAAGCCGCGGGGGGCCAGGTGGTGGCTGACACCTGCGGCGTGGTGGCGCCAATGCGCAGCCTGGGCATCACCAGCATGGCCACCAATGCCGGCAAAATGGCCTGCTATGCTCCGGCGCACAGCAAGGTCAAAATGCGCTACGGCAGCCTGGAACAGTGCATTGCCGCAGCAATCAGCGGAGAATGGGCCAGCCATCCAGCCTGATTACACACCCCCAACACGCTGCTTTGGCCGCTCCCTGTAGGATAAATTTCCAAGCCTCCTCCCAAGCCAATCGGCAGTGTTTCTATTCAACCTCAATCTGCGTCAGTTGAAATTAATTATCGGGGAAGGCAACGCCGGCAGCATCTTGCAACAGCACCCGTTGTACTCCGGCCTGAAGATCATACAGCCCCATGATCAGCGTATAAGGCCCGGCAGCCAACGACTGGTCGGTTTGGCTCCGGGGTGAGGATAGCCGTCCTGCGAAACAATGGCCCCTTGAAGACCAACAGGCTGGTTCATTAGACAGAGGGCGGCGTTTTCAGATGGACTAAACCGCACCAGGCTATCACAACAAGATATGCGCGAAAGGACAAGATACAGCCCTCGGCACTTGTGCGCTGCCGAACATTCTGGTAAAATTCGCCCCAGCATTCATTAATCCTAGTGCCAACCTTGAGGAGGGGGCGCGTATGCTGGCAAAAGTATTGAGCTGTTCGGTGATCGGCCTGGAAGGAACCCCTATCGAGGTAGAAGTAGACATATACGACAGCGCGCTGCCTTCGATTGTCCTGGTGGGCCTGCCGGATGCCGCGGTGAAGGAATCAACCGAGCGGGTACGCGCGGCGCTCTTCAACTCGGCGCTGTATTATCCACGCGGGCGCGTCACCATCAACCTGGCCCCGGCTGACCTGCGCAAGGTGGGGCCAGTATACGATCTGCCCATTGCCGTGGGACTGATGGCCGCCAGCAACCAAATCACCCCGGCCACGCTGGAACAATCGCTTTTCATCGGTGAGCTGAGCCTGGACGGCAGCCTGCGCCACATTGACGGCGTGCTGCCAATGGCTTACATGGCGCAACAGCAGGGTATCAAAACCGTGTATCTGCCCGCCACCGATGCGCCGGAAGCCGCGCTGATTCCCGGGCTGGATGTGATTCCGGTGGCTTCGCTGGCAGTACTGGTGTCGCACCTGCGCGACTTCGACACCATTCCCCCTTTTCGCCATAGCGCAGCCACACGGCAATTGGAGGAAGCGCTCTACACGGTGGACTTTGCCGACATCAAGGGGCAAGAACACATCAAGCGGGCGCTGGAGGTCGCCGCGGCAGGTGCGCACAACTGCCTGATGACCGGCAGCCCCGGCGCGGGCAAAACGCTTATGGCGCGCTCACTGCCCTCGATCCTGCCTAAACTCAACCTGGACGAAGCGCTGGACATCACCCGCATCTATTCGGTGACGGGGCAATTACCCCCCGGTACGCCCCTGGTAGCACATCGCCCCTTCCGTGCGCCGCATCACACCATCAGCAACGCCGGTTTGGTCGGCGGAGGCCGCCTGCCGCGGCCCGGCGAAATCAGCTTGGCGCACCGCGGCGTGCTGTTTCTGGACGAAATGCCTGAATTTGGCCCAGCCAACCTGGAAACGCTGCGCCAACCCATGGAAGACAAGGTGGTGACTATCAGCCGCGCCCAAGGCAGCCTGAGCTTTCCAGCTAATTTCATGCTGATAGGTGCTATGAACCCCTGTCCCTGCGGCTGGTACGGCGATACCCAACATGACTGCACCTGCTCGCCGGCAGCAGTGAGCAAATATCAGAAGCGGCTGTCCGGCCCACTGCTGGATCGCATTGATATTCATGTCGAGGTGCCTCGGGTAGACTTTGAAAAACTCAGCGACACCCACCGCGGCGAAAGCTCACGCGCGATCCGCACCCGCGTGGAGGCCGCCCGTGCCCGCCAACGGGAGCGCTTCGCTGACTATGCCGAGGGACACGGTGCATTGCTCACGAACGCAGACATGGGCCCCGGAGAGATCCGCGAGTTCTGCGCGGTGGATGAGGCCGGGCACAGCCTGCTGCGCGCGGCCATGCGCCAGCTGCACATGAGCGCGCGCGCCTATCACCGCACGCTAAAGCTGGCACGCACCATCGCCGACCTGGCCGGCGTAGAACGCATCGAAACGGCGCACCTGGCCGAGGCGATCCAGTATCGCCCGCGGTGGCAGGTATAGGGGAGCGCAGCGGTGGCAGTGACTTCGCCAATTGTCCATCTTTGCCGCCGATGGTATACTGCGCGCCATGAAAGTCCTCTTCATCGGCGGCACCGGTGTGATCAGCTCAGCCTGCGCGCAGCTGGCGGTACAGCAGGGCATTGAGCTGCATCTGCTCACCCGCGGCGAAAACACCGAGCGCCCCGCCCCCCCCGGCGCGCAGCAGCACCGCGCAGATATCCACCGCCCCGCCGAAGCCGCGGCCGCACTCGGCCACGACACCTTCGATGTGGTGGTGGATTGGATCGCTTACACCCCTGACCATATCCACGCCGACCTTCAGCTCTTTCGCGACCGCGTGGGCCAGTTCATCTTCATCAGCTCAGCATCGGCCTACCAAAAGCCCCCGGCGCGCCTGCCCATCACCGAAGCCACCCCCCTTGACAACCCGTTCTGGGAATACTCGCGCCAAAAAATCGCCTGTGAAAGCCTGCTGATGCAGGCTTACCACGAAACCGGCTTCCCCGTCACCATCGTACGCCCCTCGCACACCTACGACGCCACCAAAGTACCGCTGTTCGGCGGCTACACCAGCCTGCACCGTATGAAACAGGGCAAGCCGGTGCTGGTTTATGGCGATGGCACATCGCTGTGGACGCTAACGCATCACCGCGATTTTGCGCGCGGCTTCACGCCGTTGCTGGGCAACCGCGCGGCCATCGGCCAGGCTGTCCATATCACCTCCGACGAATGGCTCACCTGGAACCAAATCTATCACACACTGGCGGCAGCGCAGGGAGTGACACCACACCTGCTGCATGTGCCCAGCTCGGTGGTCAACGCCTACGATTCAGCTCAGGGTGAGGCGCTGCTGGGCGACAAAAGCCACAGCATGATCTTCGACAACAGCCTGATTCGGCAGCTCGCCGCCGGTTTCACCTGTACCGTGCCCTTCGCCCAAGGCGCGCAGGAGATTGTGGCGTGGTACGAAGCCGACCGCAGCCGTCAGCAGATCAATCCCGTGGTAGATGCGCTTAGTGACCGCATTGCCGCGGATTTTGCCCGCTGCTGGCAAATTTAAAAACTTTTTAAAAGACCCCAGACCGGTGGTTAAAAACCTGACGGCTCAAAGCACGAAGGCCCCTCAGGGCCTGTTTCCCCAGCGCCTGAGGGCGCAGAGCTTTCCAGACACCCCCATAGAAAGTACTCACCCCATGCAGGAAATTCTTGAAGACATCTTCGACAGCCTGGTAGATGGCGACGCAGTGGGTGTGCAGCGCGGTGTACAAGCTGCACTAGCCGCAGGCATCCCCCCGTTCGATATCCTCAACCGCGGCATGATTGATGCCATGGGCGAAGTAGGCGCGCTGTTCGAGGCCCAGGAATTCTTCGTGCCAGAGATGCTGGTTGCAGCCCGCGCCATGAAACAAGGCATCGAGATACTGCGCCCGCACCTGACAGCCGCGGATGTGCAACCCATCGCCACGGTGGTATTGGGCACAGTGCGCGGCGACCTGCACGACATTGGCAAAAACCTGGTGAGTATGATGCTGCAAGGCGCGGGCTTTGCCGTCGTTGATCTGGGCGTAGACATCTCGCCCGAACGCTTTGTCGAGGCGGTGCGCACCCATCAGCCGCAGTTGCTGGGCATGAGCGCGCTGCTCACCACCACCATGCCGCAGATGCGCAACACCATCGCCGCACTGGAAGAAGCCGGCCTGCGCAGCAACCTCGCCGTGATGGTAGGTGGTGCCCCCGTCACCGACGCCTTTGCCGAGGAGATTGGCGCCGATATCTACGCCGCCGACGCTTCAACCGCAGCCAGACGCGCTAAAGCCTGGCTTGGGATATCAGGAGAACAAGCATGACCACTGCAAAGGCTGACATCGGCCTGATTGGTCTGGCCGTGATGGGCCAAAACCTGGTGCTAAACATGAACGACCACGGCTTCGTAGTGGCTGTTTTCAACCGCACCGTGGCTAAAGTAGATGAATTTCTGGCAAACGAAGCCCGCGACACGCAGGTAATCGGCGCGCATTCGTTGGCAGAGCTGGCCGCTTTGCTCAAGCGGCCGCGCCGCGTGATGTTGATGGTAAAGGCCGGCCAACCGGTAGACGATTTCATCGAGCTGCTTTTGCCGCACCTCGAAGCAGGCGATATCATCATTGACGGTGGCAACTCCAACTATCAGGACTCCATGCGCCGTACCACCTATCTGGAAAGCAAAGGGCTGCTTTTCATCGGCACCGGTGTTTCCGGCGGTGAAGAAGGCGCCCGACATGGCCCCTCCATCATGCCGGGCGGCTCTCCCGCAGCCTGGCCGCATGTCGCGCCAATCTTCCAGGCCATCGCCGCCAAAGTACCAGAAGGCGACCCAAACGGCGCACCCTGCTGCGATTGGGTGGGTGAAAACGGCGCCGGCCATTTCGTCAAAATGGTACATAACGGCATCGAATACGGCGATATGCAGATCATCGCCGAAGCCTACCATCTGATGAAAGAGACACTTCAGCTTGACAACGATGCCATGAGCGCCGTATTCGACCGCTGGAACCGCGGCCCGTTGGAATCGTACCTTATCGAAATCACGCGCGATATTCTCGCCTATCGCAACGAACAAGGTCAAACCGTACTGGATTTGATCGTAGATGCCGCGGGCCAAAAAGGAACCGGCAAGTGGACCGGCATAGCTGCGCTGGAAATGGGCGTGCCACTGACCTTGATCGGTGAAGCCGTGTTTGCCCGCGCGCTCTCGGCGCTAAAGCAAGAGCGTGTGGCCGCAGCCGCCGTGTTGCACGGCCCGCGCCGCGGCCGCGCGCCCGCTCAGAATACGTTTCTGGCCGATCTGGAGCAAGCCGTCTATGCCAGCAAAATCGTTTCCTATGCCCAGGGCTACATGCTGATGCGCGCCGCAGCCACGGAATACGGCTGGAACCTGAACTATGGCGGCATCGCGCTGATGTGGCGCGGTGGCTGCATCATTCGTTCGGTGTTCCTGGGCAAGATCAAGGAAGCCTTTGAAGCCACCCCCGATCTCGCTAACCTGCTGATCGCTCCCTATTTTGCCGATGCAATCCAGACAGCCGCGGCTGGCTGGCGGCGCATTGTAGCCACAGCCGCGCAGCGCGGCATTCCCGCCCCGGCTCTCGGCAGTGCCCTGGCCTTCTTCGATGGCTACCGTCGCGGCTGGCTGCCCGCTAATCTGATCCAGGCACAGCGCGACTACTTCGGTGCTCATACCTATGAGCGGCTTGACCGGCCGCGCGGCGAATTCTTCCACACCAACTGGAGCGGTGTCGGCGGCAACATCACGGCCAGCACCTATCAGGCATAAAACGGTTCATCTCAGACAAGGAACTTCCCATGATCAATACTCACAACCAGCCCATGCGTCACAGTGAAACCGTGGCCGAAGGCAAAACCGCAGCCTTTTGCCGTTGCTGGCAATCAGCCAAATTTCCTCACTGCGACGGCACACACAAACAGATCAACGCCGAAACCGGTGACAACGTCGGCCCGGTCATTGTTACAGGCGGCGCTGCCGCCGAGGAAGCCTGAGGACCGCCCAATGACTTCATCCCTGTTACTCCACAATGCGCTGGTTTGCACTCTGGGCACAGCCAACCAGGTGATTGAAAACGGGGCTGTGTTGGTGCAGGATGGCCGGATTGCTGCCACCGGTTCCAGCGCCGAGCTACTGCCTGCCTACCCTGACACGCCACGCGAGGACGCCGGCGGCAAGCTGCTGATGCCCGGCAACATCTGCTCGCACACCCATTTCTACGGCGCATTTGCCCGCGGCCTCTACATCCCCGGCCCGGCTCCCAAGGACTTCCCTGAAATTTTGCACCGGCTATGGTGGACGCTGGATCGCGCGTTGGATGAAGAAGGCGTGCAACTCAGCGCCGAAGTATGCCTGGCTGATGCCATTCGCAACGGCACCACCACGCTGTTCGACCATCACGCCAGCCCGATGTGCATTCATGGCAGCCTGGATATCATTGCCAATGCGGTAACACGCGCCGGACTGCGCGCAGTGCTGTGTTACGAAGTAACCGACCGCAACGGGCCGGAGGGCAGCGCCGCGGGTATTGCCGAAAACATGCGTTTTTTGAAGCGCACCCGCGCCGAGGCCAGCGCCCACCCCGACACCGTGCGTTTGTCGGCGCTGTTCGGCCTGCACGCCTCGCTCAGTCTGAGCGATGACACGTTGGCCCAGTGCGTGGCCGAAGCCGAAACGTTGGGCAATGTAGGCTTTCACGTTCATGCTGCCGAAGGCCCGGCAGATGAGGAAGACAGCCTGGCACGCTTTGGCATGAGAACCATAGACCGACTGCGCACCCGCGGCATTCTCAACCCGCACAGCATTGTGGCTCATGTCACTGCCATTGATAGCTGGGAGATGGCTGCGCTGCGCCAAAGCGGTGCCTGGGTCACCCATCAACCACGCAGCAACATGAACAATGCTGTCGGCGTGGCCGACATACCCGCCATGCTGCGCGGCAATATGCCTGTGTTGCTGGGCAACGATGGCTTTTCCAACGATATGTTCACCGAAATGAAAACGGCCTATCTGCTGCACAAGGCATGGCGCAACGACCCCCGCACCCTACCCGGTGATCAGGTGATCGGCATGGCGTACCACCACAATGCCCGCCTGGCCGCGCAGCATTTTCCCCAGCCGCTAGGCGAAATCAGCCCAGGTGCAGGGGCCGACCTCATTTTGCTGGATTACTGTCCCATCACCCCGCTTACAGCCGACAATCTGCCCTGGCACATCCTCTTTGGCATCAGCGGCAGCCACGTCACGCATACCATGGTAGCCGGTCAATGGCTGATGAAGCAGCGCGCGCTGCTAACGCTGGATGAAGCCGCCATTGCCGCGCGCAGCCGCACCGCCGCAGCAGCTACCTGGGAGCGGTTCTGGGCGCTCAGTTCGCACTAGCCCCGCGGGGTGATTTGCCAGCGCCTCTATCTTCCACTCATGCAGCCATTGCCTCTTCTACACTTTCCCGTGCTAGCCGCGCACGATGCCGCGCTGCTGCACGCAGTGACCACACGCCACGGCGGAATAAGCACCGGCCCCTACGCCAGTCTGAACCTCAGCACCAGCACCGGCGACGATGCGGCCCATGTCAGTGCCAACTATCATCGGCTAGCCGATGCGCTAACATTGCCGCGCGGCAGCTTTGCCACCACCTGGCAGGTACACGGCACGCGCGTGGTGCGCGCCACTCACGAGCATGTAGGCCGTATTGATGATCAGGCAGATGGCATGGTCACTGACCTGCCGGGGTTGCCGCTCACCCAGCGCTTTGCCGATTGCACGCCGTTGCTGGTGTACGATCCGCAGCGACATGTAATCGGCATGGGCCACGCCGGCTGGCGCGGCACAGCAGATGGCATGGCCGCAGCGCTGGTGCAAGCGCTGCATGAAACCTTCGGCAGCCGTCCGACAGATTTAGTGGCACTGGTCGGCCCGGCCATCGGCCCCTGTTGCTATGAAGTAGGCGCTGAAGTGACGAACGCGGTACGTGCCACCCTGCCCGATGCCGCGACACTGCTGCATTGGCCTGAAGATCACCCTGCCGAACGCCCACATTTCGACCTGTGGGCAGCCAACGCCGCACAACTCCACCGCGCGGGCGTGGCACAAGTTGAGGTTGCAGGGCTATGCACACGTTGCCACCGCGACACCTTTTTCTCGCATCGTGGCGATGGCCCGCTAACAGGCCGCTTCGGCGCGGTGATGATGTTGAAGTGATAAGTAACCCGTAACCCGTAACCCAGAATTGACTTCTGTGGCTGCAAGATGAGTTGCACTCTGAGCTACGGGGTACGCATTACGAGTTACCGATTGTTTATGTCCCACTCCATTCCCCCCGCGCTTCCCACTGCGCTCACCCAGATCCGCGCCCGCATCGCTGAGGCGGCTGTGCGCGCAGGCCGCGCAGCCGATGCGGTGACGTTGCTGGCAGTAAGCAAAACGCATCCGCCAGAGCTGATCGAGCAGGCATGGGCCGCGGGGCAGTATGCTTTTGGCGAAAACCGTGCGGAAGAAGCATGGGCCAAGTTTGCCGATCCCGCCACAGCTGCGGGCTTTGCGTATCGCGCGGCCCAGGCCACCCCGCCAAAGCTGCATCTGATCGGCCCGATCCAAAGCCGCAAGGCTGCGCTGGCGGTAGCCTGTCGCCCGGCGTTGATTCATTCGGTAGATCGCCTGAAGATCGCGGCCAGGCTGGATCAGGCCGCGGCAGAAGCCGACGTCACCCTCGCTGTGCTGTTGGAGGTGAACGTTGGCGGTGAGGCCAGCAAAGCGGGCTTCGCACCGGCTGAATTAGTGGCGGCCGCCGCGGCGATTCTAGCCCTGCCACGGCTGCGTGTACACGGTTTGATGACCATACCTCCCTACACGGATGACCCGAACGCGGCGCGCCCGTACTTTGCCCGCTTGCGCCACTTGCGCGATCAACTGGCCGCGGCCTATCCACAGGCTGAGTGGCAGCAACTCAGCATGGGCATGAGCCACGACTTCGAGGCCGCCATCACCGAAGGCGCAACAATCGTGCGGGTTGGAACCGCGATTTTTGGCGAGAGAGTGAAGAAGTAGGCAAGTAAAGAAGTAGACAAGTAGGCAAGTAGACAAGTAAAGAAATAGACAAGTAGACAAGTAAAGAAGTAGGCAAGCAGGCAAGCAGGCAAGTAGGCAAGTAGACAAGTACACAAGTAGGC
This sequence comes from uncultured Caldilineales bacterium, assembly GCA_937907455.1. Lineage (GTDB taxonomy): Bacteria > Chloroflexota > Anaerolineae > JAAEKA01 > JAAEKA01 > JAAEKA01. Next base: position 156 of record CALESQ010000019.1, on the reverse strand, counting down.
AAGTAGGCAAGTAGGCAAGTAGGCAAGTAGGCAAGTAGACAAGTACACAAGTAGGCAAGTAGGCAAGTAAAGAAGTAAACCTGAAGACAAGAGTAGATGAGTACATCGTAAACAAAGTTGTTGCGTGAAGTCCGGCAAGCCAAACGCTCTCATCGG